>CAZXSV010000015.1:27499-60269 GCA_964642735.1 uncultured Acidobacteriota bacterium | reverse complement strand
CGGCTGCGCTTCTCGGGCCGGTCGCCATCGCAAGCGCTTCTTCCTTGGGCGTCGATCCCCGCCCCTTTCTCTTCGCCGTGGCCTTTGCGGCCTCGGCCAGCTTTATGACCCCGGTAGGCTATCAGACCAACACCATGATTTACGGCGCGGGGCGGTACAGGTTTGCCGACTTTCTGAAAGTGGGGACGCCTTTGAACATTTTATTCTGGTTGCTGGCCACTTTTTTAATTCCAACTTTCTGGCCATTGTAGGGAGAAGCCCGATGGAAAACCTGCAGAAGTTTCTTCAGTCCGTTCGAGAAGTTCTCAGCATTCCCGTGCTTAAATCGGGAAACAGCAGCCTGACCCTCTGGTCCTTGCTCTACCTGCTGATCCTGGTTTTCATCCTGTTTTACCTTTCCGGAAGGATTCGCCGCTGGCTCATCAACGCGCTTTCAAGACGCAGCAAGCTCGACCATGGAGTGCGGGAAGCCGTGGGATCGATTCTTCGCTACTTCGTCATCGTCATCGGAATTCTTATCATCCTGCAGACCGCAGGAATCGACCTTACAGCCCTGAGCATCCTTGCCGGCGCGGTGGGAATCGGGATCGGATTCGGACTGCAGAATATATCCAACAACTTCATCAGCGGTTTGATCATCCTGTTTGAGCGGCCCATCAAAGCCGGAGACAGAATCGAGGTGGGAGACGTCGAAGGGGATGTCACTTCGATCGGCGCGCGGGCGACCACGGTCGTCACCAACGACAACATCGCCATCATTGTCCCGAATTCCAACTTTATATCGCAGAGCGTCGTCAATTGGAGCTACGCCGAGGAGAAGGTCCGGTTCAAGATCAGGGTCAACGTAGCCTATGGATGCGATCCGCGGCTGGTTGAAAAACTGCTGCTCGATGCAGCCGGAGAAAATCCGGATGTGCTGAAAAATCCGGCGCCGGGCGTCCGGCTTCTGGAATTCGGCGACAACGGGCTGTTGTTCGAACTCAGGGCGTGGAGCGCCTCCCTCCTTCACAGAAAAGGGAAGCTCGTCAGCGACCTCAATTTCGGGATCCACGAAAAATTCACCGCAAACAGAATTGAGTTCCCCTTCCCGCAACGGGATATTCACGTCAAATCCCTGCCGGAGGGATTTCGAAGCGAACCGGGCCGGTGAAGCGCGCCGGCGATCCCCCGGCCTATCCTTCGCCCCCGTATTGATCGGAAAATAATTCAACGGCGGGCATGAAGCTCGCCTTTGCAAATTTGCGGTTGAAATCGGGCAAGGCGGCCAATTCGATGTATCCGTCGCGCAAGGCGATTTCGCGCGCTTGAGACCTCATGGTCTTGGAAATGAGAGCCATCCTAGCGCCCGTTCCGGCGGCGTTTCCGACCTGCTGGAATCTCTCGAGGGGCAAAGGAGGAAGCATGCCGATGATCAAGGCGCTTTCCACATCGATGAATGTGCCGAACGCGCCCGCAATGAACGCCTTTTCTATTCCATCTTCCGGAACGCCGGCCGATTCGGCCAAGGCCTGTATCCCCAACCGAATCGCGGCCTTTGCCAGCTGCAATTCGCGAATATCCTTTTGGGAAACGGCAATGGCATCATGACCGGATCTTTCCGCCAACACGAATTCCCTCCCGTGCACATTGCGCACCAGTGGATGATCGTGCATTCGTCCCCCGGCATCCAGAACGCCGTTCAACCGCAATTGAGCGGCCACATCGAGAAGGCCGGAACCGCAGATGCCGACGGGAGTCGCTCCCCCGATGGTCTGCAGACTCAATTTGCCTCCGGACAATCGTACATGCTCAATCGCGCCGGGCGACGCCCGCATGCCGAATTTGATATGAGCGCCTTCAAAGGCGGGTCCCGAGGCGCAGGACACGCTGGCCATTTTGCCGTGGCAGTTCAGACAAATTTCCGTGTTTGTTCCGATATCGATGGCCAGAGTCGTCCCATTCATTTTTGCGATGCCGGTCGCCAGAATCATGGCAACATGATCGGCGCCCACATACCCGGCGATGTTCGGCAGCAGGTGCACATAGCCGCCCGGCGCTATAAACAAACCCAGGTCCCGCGCTTTTACGTCCACGGCCGAACGCACCGCCGGCACATACGGAGAAAGCCCCAGTTGCCGGACCGGCAGATTCAAAAACAAATGGTGGATAACCGTATTTCCGACTACAACCGCTTCGATAATTTCAGAAGGGTCCGCTCCGATCTCGGCGCACAGCTCCGATGCGGCCTGATTCAACGCGTCGGCAAGCAGTCTCTGAAGCTTGACGGCGTTTTCGTGCGATTTACCGGCATTCACAATGCGCGAAACGACATCCTCGCCGTAGGATATTTGAGGATTCATCAAGCCTTTGGAACGAAGGGTCCGGCCGGTCTCCATGTCCAGAAGATAGACGGCGATTTTGGTGGTGCCGATGTCGACGGCCAGGCCTAGCCAGCGAGCGGACGCCTTGCCCAGCCCGACAATCTCCCTGTCGCGCAAAACAGCCCGCACGAGCCAGTCCGACTCGCGCAGCAGCGGCGACAGATTTTGCTGAACCTTCAGGTCCATGATCCCTTCCGGAACTCCATGCTGCGCCCGCAAAGCCCTCCAAACATTCCGGTCGTCCGATTCCGGCGCTTCCAGCGAAGGCAGCTTTAATTGAAGCTGTAGATTCCGGATGGGCGGATCGGACGCCGCATCCAGGCTCAGTCCTTCCAACTGCGTTCGCTGCGGCGCCGTCAGAGACTCGGGAGGGATGAGGATTTTGACATTGCTCAGCGGATACGCCTGACAGGCCAGCCGGAAATTCTGAGATTGCTCCCTTTCGGTCAACTTCGCTCTTTCCTCTATCGTCGGCGCCGACAGATGTCCCGAAATCGCCTGCACTTTGCAGCGACCGCAGGCTCTCGCTCCGCCGCATAGGCTGACCAGATCAACGTCCATCCGCCGGGCGCATTCAAGCAGGGAAATGTTTTCATCGCATTCCGCTCGGCGGCCGACAGGTTCAAATTCGACAATGAACAATGCAACGCTCCTCGAACATCGGCTTGAACTTCACGGCAATCCTGTCCCCGAAGGCAAAGAACAAATCCGAAAATGGGGCAGAAGTTTCAGATTGCATCTTTTTGCGAAATCGCGCTCGGCCCTATATCCGGGAATTGATCGCCGGCGCGACCCGTCAACCATCGACATATTTTCCCGGCATGGACGGGCATTTCCATTTTATCTTTGCTGTTTTCTATTGCCGACACTATGGCGCTCCCGACCACTGCGCCATCCGAGATTCTCCACACGGCTTGCACCTGCTCAGGGCTGGAAATCCCAAAGCCCACGGCAATGGGAAGCTCTGTATGTTCACGGACGCGTTTCACCGTCGGCAGAATGGCATCGGAAAGCTTTTGTTGTTCTCCTGTCACTCCTGTGCGCGAAACGACATAAACAAAACCGCTGGAGCAGGCGGTTATTTTACGGACGCGATCCGCGCCGCTGGTCGGAGCGACCAGGAATACAGAATCCAGATCGTTTTTTTTCAAGCAGGCGCAATATTCTTCGGCTTCTTCCGGAATCATGTCGGTGACCAGAATCCCGTCCACGCCGGCCGAGCGCGCGTCGCGGGCCAGATTTTCAAGACCGTATCGGTAGATCGGATTGAAGTAACTGAAGAGCAGCAGCGGAATCTCCGAAACTCGCCGGATCGCCCGGACCGCCTGCAAATAGTCGGTGAAGCTGTACTGGTGAATCAGGGCCCGCGCCCCGGCGCGCTGAATGACGGGGCCGTCGGCGACAGGGTCCGAAAACGGAACGCCCAGTTCGACAATATGCGAGCCGGCGCGCTCCAGTTCGGTCACGAGCCGCACGGTGCTTTCGAGGTCCGGGTCCCCCGCCATGATAAAAGGTATGAATGCTTTCGCTCCGTTTTTTTTGAGCTCTTCAAATTTTGCTGCAATTCTTCGGCTCATGCAGGCTCTCCCGAAATCAACTCCGCAACCTGATTGACGTCTTTATCGCCGCGCCCGGACAGATTGACAATCACGACCGCATCCTTCCTGAGATCCGGAGCGAGTCGGACCAGTTCCGCGACGGCATGCGCGCTTTCCAAGGCAGGAATGATTCCCTCCAGCCTGCTCAACAGCTGAAAAGCCTCCAGAGCCTGGGCGTCGGAAACGGAGGTGTAACGCACGCGACCGCTGTCGTGCAGGCAGGAATGCTCGGGGCCGACGGCAGGGTAATCCAGACCCGCCGAAACAGAATGCGTTCCGGCGATCTGGCCGTTTCCATCTTGCAGAACATAGCTCAAGGTTCCCTGCAGGATTCCCTTGCTGCCGCCGCCGAATCGAGCCGCGTGTTCTCCCAGGGCGAATCCTCGGCCGCCCGCTTCAACTCCGATCATCTGAATCTGCGATTCGGCAAGAAATTCAAAGAAGAGGCCGATTGCGTTGCTTCCTCCGCCAACGCATGCGATCAGCAGGTCCGGGAAACGTCCTTCGGACTGCATGATTTGGGCCCGCGCTTCCCTGCCGATGATTGCCTGGAAATCGCGCACGATCCAGGGATACGGATGAGCGCCCAGAACGGAACCCAGCAGATAATGGGTGTTGGCCACGTTGGTCGCCCAGTCGCGCATGGCTTCATTGATGGCGTCTTTGAGCGTGCGGCTCCCCGAATCGACAGGCCGCACCCTGGCGCCGAGGAGGCGCATGCGGAAAACATTCAAGGCCTGCCGCCGCATGTCCTCGGTTCCCATATAAATCTCGCATTCCATGCCGAACAGGGCGGCCACGGTGGCGGTCGCCACTCCATGCTGTCCGGCGCCTGTTTCCGCGATGATGCGGGTTTTTCCCATGCGCTTGGCCAGCAATATCTGCCCGATAGCATTATTAATTTTATGGGCGCCGGTATGGGTCAGGTCTTCCCTTTTCAGATAAATGCGTCCATTCCCGAGAAAAGCGGAAAGGCGGCGTGCAGGCGTCAGAGGGGTGGGACGTCCTGCATAGGTCCGCAACAGCGAGTCAAGCTCCGCCTGAAAAGCAGGGTCCTGGGAAGCGCTCCGGTAGGATTCCTCAAGTTCCTCGAGCGGTCCCATTAGCGTCTCGGGAACAAACCGGCCGCCGTAATCGCCGTAGCGTCCGCGATTGTCAGGACCGGTGGATGAAATGGTCTGTGGCATTCCTCACCTCGTTCATGAATTCCGCCAGCCGTCCGGCGTCTTTTTTGCCCGGGCTGCTTTCCACTCCGCTGCAAACGTCCACCCCGTAGGGCGCTGCGATCCGGATGGCTTCGCCCACATTATCCGGCCGAAGGCCTCCCGCAAGCACAAACGGATAAGCGATCCCTTTCGCAAGGCGCCAATCGAAGGATTTGCCGGTTCCACCGAAGAGCGCTTCGTCCTTCACATCCAGAACAAAGGCCTGAACCGGATAGTCGCTTAAATTTTCGTGGATTCGATCGCCGCCGATTCGAATCGCCTTCAACAGCGGCCAACGAACGAGTTTCCGGCAGTATCCGGGCGTTTCGTCCCCGTGGAGTTGAATCGCCTGCACGCCCGCGGCCAGAGCCGCCTCGATCGCTTCTTCGATGGCGGCGTTTACAAAGAGCCCCACCCAAACCGAAAATGGCGGGAGACGCCGGATGATGGCGCGCGCGCCGGACGGATCGATATAGCGCGGGCTCGGACGGTAAAAATTGAATCCCAGCGCGTCGACGCCCTGATCCAGCGCCATCGCAGCGTCCTGGTAGCTGGTAATTCCGCATACTTTGACTCGCATCATCGCCCCCGCCGCGACGCGGCGCGATCCGGGATCAATTCAGAGAGCGCGGCGCCGGGCGAGGATGAACGCATCAGCTGCTCGCCGACGAGAAAACCGCGATAGCCCGCTTCCGCCAGCTTGCGAATGTCCTCCGCCGTGTGGATGCCGCTTTCCGCAACTGCGAGAACGCCCTTTGGAAACAGCTTGGCTATCTGAATCGCCACGTCGAGGGAAACCTCAAACGTCCGCAGATCGCGGCTGTTGACTCCTATCATGGTTGCGCCGGCGTCCAGGGCTTTCACGAGCTCCGGTTCATCATGGACTTCGACCAATGCGTCCATGCCAAGCCTCTCCGCTTCCCTCCTTAAATTTTGAAGCGTCGAAGCGTCGATAAGCGCAGCGATCAGGAGCACGGCGTCGGCGCCCGCATGGCGCGCCTCCAGGATCTGGTAGGGATCCACGATGAAATCTTTTCGCAGCAGCGGAAGCGCCGTGTTCCAGCGCAGCGTCGCCAGAATCTCCAGGCCGCCATGGAAATGCTGCACCTCGGTGAGGACGGAAATAGCGGCGGCGCCGGAGTCCTGGTAGTCCCGAGCTATTTTCACGGCGTCCAATTCCTTCCGGATCGTCCCGGCCGAAGGCGATGCTTTCTTGATTTCCGCGATAATGGCCGGCTGGCGGCCGGCCAGAGACTTGGTCAGCGAACGGACTTCCGGCGCCCGGTCCAGGGCGTTCTCGATCGCCTGGGCCGGAAATTTGCGTTTGGCGCCCAGGATTTCATGCATTTTAGAGTGCATGATTTTCTCCAGAATCGTGCCTTTCAGTTTTTCAGGCAGCCGGTACTCGTGCGCGTGATTCATGGCTACGCCCGCCTTCCATGCAGAGTTACGAAATTTGACAACAGCGTCTTGCCGACTTCGGTCAATATGGACTCCGGATGAAACTGCACGCCTTCGACTGCGAAATCGCGGTGGCGCAGCCCCATGATCACCCCGTCGTCAGTCCTGGCGGACACTTCGAGGCAATCGGGAAAATCGTCCGGCGAAACCACCAGCGAATGATACCGCGTCGCGACAAAAGGGGACGGCAGGCCCTCGAAGATCGTCCGTCCGTCGTGATAGACCTCGCTGGTTTTTCCATGCATGATCTTGGGGGCGGACACGACCCGGCCGCCGAAAGCGGCGCCGATGGCCTGATGTCCAAGGCAAACGCCCAATATGGGTATGGTTCCCGCAAATTTCTCGATCGCCTCGATGATGATGCCGGAGTCCTCAGGACGCCCCGGCCCGGGAGAAATCACAATCTGGTCGGGAGACAGCCGCTCGATTTCCGCAATAGCTATCGCGTCATTGCGAAAGACCTGGAGCTCGCGACCCATTTCGCCCAGGTACTGCACCAGGTTGAATGTAAACGAATCGTAGTTGTCGATCACTAAAATCATGTCCATTTACGATTTACGATGGACGATCTGTAAAAATCGATCGCGCCTCTCGCAAATCCCTCCATTTCGCAATGACGGCCTGCCGATCCGGTCTGGCAATTCCATTGAGGCGTCCAATTGTCCATTGTCCATTTATTTCAAACCTTCGTGCGCCAGTTGGACCGCCCCGATCAAAGCCCGCGCCTTGTTCATCGACTCCTCGCGTTCGCGCTGCGGATCCGAATCGGCGACAATGCCTCCGCCCGCCTGGATGTAAGCCATGCCGTCTTTGATCATCAGAGTGCGCAGCGCGATGCAGGTGTCGAGATTGCCGGAAAAGTCGACATATCCCACAGCGCCGCCATACACGCCCCTGCGGCACGGCTCCAGTTTTTCTATGATTTCCATTGCGCGCACTTTGGGGGCGCCGGAAACCGTCCCGGCCGGAAGACAGGACTGCAGGGCGTCAAAACAATCGAGACCGTCCCGAAGCTCCCCTTCGACGCTGCTGACCAGATGCATCACGTGGCTGTATTTTTCGATGCGCATCAAGTCGGTCACCTGCACGGAGCCGAATTTGCAGACGCGCCCCAAATCATTGCGTCCGAGATCCACAAGCATGATGTGCTCCGCCCTTTCCTTCTCGTCCGCGAGCAGTTCCTTCTGGAGACGGACGTCTTCATCGATAGTTCCGCCTCGGGGTCGGGTGCCTGCGATCGGCCCGTATTCGACGCGCCCGTTGCGGACTTTCACGAGCATTTCAGGGGAAGCTCCCACCAGGTGCAGGTTGTCCATGCGCAGGAAAAACATGTAGGGCGACGGATTGATGAACCGCAGGGATCGATAGACATCGAAAGGATCGCAGCTGATTTTCATAGCAAATCGCTGCGACAGCACCGTCTGGAAAATGTCGCCCGCATGGATGTGTCGTTTGGCGATTTCAACATTCGAATAATATTTCGCTTCGCTCAGGTTGGAAACCGGCGCCGGAATCGCGCTTTGGACGGCGGGGGAAGGAAGAGAAATCGGAATGATCAGCCGCTTTTCGATCTGCTCGATGCGCATCAAAGCGTCCTGATATTTGTCGTCGAGTCCTTCGGCGGCGGAATCGCTGAATATGTTGGCGATGATGTGAATCCGGTGCCTCAAGTGGTCGAAGGCAAGAACGTTGGAAAAATACATCAAATGATAGTCGTCGATCCCAAGATCGTCGCCGGCAAGTTCGGGGAGCCTTTCGAATTGGCGAACAAGGTCATAGGCAAAATAGCCGACGCCGCCGCCCAGGAAAGGAGGAAGATCCGGAATGAACGCCGGGCGGAAACTTGCGGCTATCCGCCGCAGCTTGTCAAGCCCGCGGGTTTCCTCGCAAACAGTCTCCCCCTGACGTTCGCACCACACGCGGCTTCCCTTCCCGCGCACCACAAGGAAAGGATCCCATCCGATGAAAGAATACCGGGCGAGACGCTCGCCGCCTTCGACGCTTTCCAGAAGGAAGACCCTGCGGCGGCCGTGGGCTACTCGCAAAAACGCCGAGGCGGGCGTAAGAAGATCGCCGAGGACATCCTTGCAAACAGGAATGACCGACGCCTGGCCCGCAAGCTTTTTTGCTTCCCACAATGACGGCTGAATCATTTTCTAAGTTCCCGGTTCCCAGTTCAGCGTTCCCGGTTTAAAACAAAACCTTCAGTTCGAACCGGAACTCTGAACCGAGAGCTCTAAAAAAAAAGCCGCGAACGTTTCGAGTCGTTCGCGGCTTTGTCATCCCTATTTGATAACTTCAGGGGACCGGCGGCGAACCAACCCGGAAAAACCCGGCCACAGGCCGCCAGCGCCAAACTTTTTCCATAAGTCCAATGTTGCCGTTCATACAATCCGCCGATGCCTCTGTTTTTATCACAAAGTCATCGTTGCGATCAACCGCGGATTGACAATCGCCGGATTGATTCCTATGAAACCATTTCACTCGCTCCATGCTTTCAATACAGGCGCACCCGGCCAGGAGATACCGTATCGAATATGCAACAATCCGCTGGAATCCTGCTGACCCGAAAATGAATTTCTGCATTCTAAATTATTGATTCCAATATATTTTTCCGATACCCTTTCATGAAAATTCAATATGGAACAAGAATTGCGTATGTATGACTTTTCCATGTTAAGGATGGTTTTTTCATTTTTTTACCACAGGGCGCCTGCATGATTAAGTTCCAGAGGACTTTGAAAACCGAGGCTTCCTTTGAAGGGATCGGGCTCCACACCGGCTATTCTGTTCAGCTCATTCTGAGACCGGCTCCTCCCGAAACAGGAATACGGTTCCGCCGCACCGACCTGAAGAACTTTGAGATTGAAGCGATCAGAAACCATGTCGCCAAGGTCAGTTACGCAACGACTCTCATGAAAAAAGGCGTCATGATTTCAACGGTCGAGCATCTTCTCTCGGCGATCTATGGTCTCGGAATCGACAATCTTTACCTTGACCTCAACTCCATGGAAGTGCCCATTCTTGACGGAAGCGGGAAGCTCTTCATGGAAGGAATTCTCAAAGCCGGTATCATGGAGCAGGATGCGATGCGCAAGTACCTCGTGATTGAAAGACCCATCGAGGTGCGCCAGGGAGACAAGCTTGCCGGGGTTTATCCGGATCCGGTCCCGAAAGCAACCTACATCATCGATTTCGAACATGAAGCCATAGGCTCGCAGAAAATCCAGATTGAGCTGACCCCGGAATCCTATTGCCGCGAAATTGGAGCGGCGCGCACATTCGGATTCATTTCCGACGTCGAATATCTGAAAAGCCTCGGCCTGATCCGCGGCGGATCTCTGGAAAACGCCGTCGTTTTGGATTCCTCGGGAATCGTCAACAACGACCTGCGATTCCCTGACGAGTTCGTCCGCCACAAGCTGCTGGATTTGCTCGGCGACATCTCGCTGGCCGGACATCCGATCATCGGCCATCTCTATGCCGAAAGGGCCGGTCACGCCATTCACACAGCCCTGGCGGATCAAATCGCGCGACTGAAATCCCACTACGAAATCTGCACAGCCGCCGACCTTGAAGCCAGGTGCGCTCAGGCAGTGTAAACAGCCCGCAATCATCGCCGCGCTTCCTTCTCCAAAAAAGGAATCCTTCGTTCTATGGCGCAAGCTTCGATAATTAGGCAGGCAGGAAAAAGCAAGCACGAATCCGGACGCCTATGCGGTGCATTGTTTCCGTGTCAGAATCGCTCGGACGGGCGAACCATCCGATCCGTCAAGCTTCAGCGGCAGGCACAGCAGTTGATAGTCTCCGGGCGGGACGGCGCACAGCAAAGCTTCTTCCAGAATTACAATCCCGTTGCGGAGCAGAATTTTATGAGCAGGAAGATCCTGGCTGTCGAACGGATCCACGGAGGGAGCGTCCGTTCCGACGAGCAGAACTCCTTGATCTGCAAGAAATTCCGACGCGTCCGGGGCCAGGTGGATGTAGCCGCGGTCAAAAACATCGCCCGGCGGTTTTGATCCGCGGGTTTTAAGCAGAATGCGGCGGACTCCCTTCCAATCCAACGGTTGCAGATCCGCAGCTTGGATGCATTCTTCAGCCGCGACAGAGCAAACGCGGGCGGATCCTATTAAGCTCTGCAATGCAATGCCGGCGACATCGGTTCCGGCGGCGTCCAAATGCAAAGGCGCGTCAATGTGGGTCCCGGTATGCGCACTCATCCGGAAGGCCGATGCATTGCAGGATGCGCCTTCTTCAAGCGACAGAGACCGCCAGCGCTCGAACTGAGGATCTCCCGGCCAGACAGATATCCCTTTTCGAATCGTTCTGGAAATGTCGTAAATTTCCAATCCGGAGGCGCCCTTCATTTTTTTTTGCCGGCCGGCTTGGAGAAAAGCGAGTCCGGCAGATTATTGTTGTAGCGGACTTTGAGTATGTGATGCTGGAAAAGACGCCTGCCGTTCACCCAGCCGTCGATTCGAAGCGGAGTTTTGACTCCCTGCAATACATGCCAATTGCTGTATTCTTCGACGATTCGCTGGCGCACTCCTCGATCGTTGACGTCCTGGTATTCAATCTTCGCAGGCAGGTTTGTAAGGCGGTCGAAATAAATGGAAACTTCGTCGTTGTCCGGGTCCAGCAGCTTGACCAACTCCAGCGTAACCTCATGGCCTTCCCCCGCCCCGTGATAAAACAGCCTGTTCGCAGGATCCCGGTAACGAAAGCGGAAAATGCTGTCGATGCTGTGTTTGACCGAATCCCTGAATTCGCTCATCTCGTCGGGCTTGGCCGCACGGATCTCCTTCTGCCCTTCCTGAATCCACCCTTCATTTTTCTCCAGATTGAATATGGTGATGTCGAGCTCGCTCTTTTTGTTCCCTTCTTCGAAACGGCTCTTATCCGGCAGTTTCGTATAATCGACGAATTTGATCAAGCCTGAGGAATCCCCCTGGGCGTTGAAATAGAAACGCTGGCCTTCAGAAACCACATCCACGACTTTCAGGTAAGTTTCTCCGCCCATGGTCTGGACGGCTTTCTGAAAAAGGGCGTGAATCTTTTCCTCGTCCTGGCCTGAGGTCGAAGGAACAAGATTCAGAAATAAAGCCAGCGCAAACAAAATTTTTTTCATGTGCGTTTCATCCCATAATATTGCTTCTCTTAGAGAATATCGCGGAATCAGCAGGAAATTCAAATGCAACCATGGAATCCTTTGAATTCGGGCCGCAAAACTCCATTTGGGATTGGATGAATCAGGGTCGCCGTAAATCGCATGTTCGCGTCGACAGCTCCGGATATTTTAGTACCGGCGCGTCAAGACTGCCGTTGCAGGGCAATTTGCGGTTTTCTGTTTTTATACAAAACGCCGACTTTTTTCAGAAGAGGCGAAGCGGCGATATCGGCCGGAGACATGAAACGGTCGCCGACTCCTTTTTTCAGGTCTTTCCCGATCGAGTTGTAAGTTTCAGCGACATAATGAGAGCAGAACAAACGTCTCTCGCGACGCAGCCTGTCTCTCGATTCCAGACCGTGGCTGAAGATCGTTTTGAACCCGAGGAGAATGGCCCGCCATAGTGCATAGTCTTTGCCCAGCTCCCTCTGGGCGAATTCGACCATCCGCAGGCGCTCATCGTCCGGAATCTCTTCCACGCTTGTATACCACTCCACTCTCCCGCGATACGATCGAATGTTTTTTGAGATTGGGGTGACGACAACGCCCTTTGAAACGGCTTCCATAACCATGAGCCGGTCGTTCCACCATGCGGCCAGCCCCGCATGGGAATAATGCGAACCGGTGGCCCATCGAATTATTTTGGACTCCATCGAGCGGCCTCGATACAGCAACACGTCGCCGTTTTTGATGTGGGAGCGGTTTTGTTCGTAGCTGACTGCCGGCGCGAAGCCGGCGCTTGTCTTCGAGTCTATCCGCATAGCGCCTCCCTGGATTGCAGGATATGCACAATCGTGGCCTGAGAATTCCTCATGCAGGCAGTCCTCCGCCGTAGGCGATAGGGTTCAGACAATCGGCCTAAAATCCTTCAGGGTCTTCATAGATCTCTCGCCTTACAAGGCCTTTGAAAGCCTTTCGGTCTTTTGGCCGCGGCTGATCCGCCGCATAGCCCAGCGGGGTGAACGCAACCGGCTCCACGTCTTCAGGGAGATGCAATATTTCCCGCGCAGCGACAGGATCGAATGCAGCCACCCAGCATGTTCCCAAACCCAAATCAGCGGCCGCCAGAATCAGGTGGTCCATCGCTATGGCCGCGTCTACATAGGCATAGTTTTTACCGTCCTTCCGCACCCACGCTTCAGCCGGGAGCGCGCATATCCCAACGACAATAGGAGCTTGCGAAAACCAATCACGATGATACAAACGCTTAAGTTCAGACTGGCGGCCGGCAGTCTGCAACACAATCAAACGGAATGGTTGACGATTGGCGGCGGTAGGCGCCAACCGCGCCGCCTCGAAAACCTGCTGCAGCTTTTCGTCTTCCACGGGATCAGGCCTGTAGGCCCGAACGCTGTAACGCTGTCGACTCAGATCGGCGAAATTCATTCTATCCCCCCTTCTTGAATTGGCTTGCATCAGTCAACCCGGCATTGAAGATTAATACAAAAGTCCGAATGAACAGTCGAGATGTTTTATCCTTCCCCTGCATTCAGACCGGATCCATGGAATCGGCTTTCGGCCGAGGGCGATCGCAAACCAGGCGCCGGGGCTGTCAATCTTTCCGGTGTCGATTGTAATTGACAGACGATCCGCATTGGTTATTATCTGTCAAAATTGGTAAGATTTTATTTCGAAAGGGCTCTCTAAAATATGAAAGAGATGCTAACGACCAAAGAAGTCGCCGAATACCTCAGCATCAACGAAAAGCAGGTATACAGACTGATCAAGGATAAGAAGATCCCGGCTACGAGAATCACCGGCAAGTGGCTTTTCCCGAAGGGATTAATCGACGAGTGGGTCATAAACAGCGCCAGGGAAAGCGTCAACCTTGAACCCAGGCAAAGCTCCCCGGAAAATCAACTCGTCATCGCCGGCAGCAATGATTTGGCCCTTGAACTTCTGGCTAAAAACACGAATATCCAGAATCCGCGATTCACTTTCTCTATTTCCAACGTCGGAAGCCTTGCCGGACTGATAGCCTTGAGCAACGGGAATTGCCATGTCGCCGCGTCCCATCTTCTGGACAAAGAAACAGGCGAATACAACAGCTCCTTTATCCGGAAGCATTTTCCAAATTTGAAGATCATCGCTTTGAATTTGTCGCACCGGGAGCAGGGTTTGATCGTCAAAAAAGGCAATCCCGATGGAATTAAAAACCTCGGACACCTGACCAATAAAAAAGTCCGATTCGTCAACCGGCAGGAGGGTTCCGGGACTCGAGTGCTGCTCGACTACGGCCTCAAAGAAAATGGAATCGATCCTGAACAGATCTCCGGCTACTCGAGGACCGCCACAACGCATATGGAAGTAGCACTTGAAGTATTCAGTGGAAATGCCGATGTAGGAATAGGAATTTCTGCTGCAGCCCGGATGCTCGGTTTGGACTTCATCCCTATGGCCACCGAACGATTCGACTTGATCATTCCGGTGGAGAACTATCAAAGCAAAGCGATCAAAGTGATGCGCTCCGTGCTGTGCTCGGAGGAATTCAAATCCACCGTAGCCCGGATGGGCGGCTACGACACTCGCGACACCGGAAAAGTGGTTTACGAAAGAGATTGAGCCCGGGACTTTGACGCCCAAGAAAAAAAATGCCAACCCAATAAAATAGAAATGGCGGCCACCCTTGAATTTATTCCTGACAACACGCTTTTCAGCGTGTGCAATTTTGTTTTTGACGGTTTGGGTCTGTGAGGCTCCGGGACAGGAGCGATTGCGCGTCGCCACGACCACCTCGGTGCAGGATTCCGGACTCCTGCCCTATCTATTGCCCAGTTTCGAGAAGAAATGCGGCTGCAAGGTGGACATCATAGCGGTGGGTAGCGGGCAGGCGCTGAAGCACGCTTCCAACGGCGACGTCGACATGGTTCTGGTTCACGATCCACTGGCCGAAGAGAAGTTTGTCAAGGACGGCGCCGGGATCAACCGAAACACTTTCATGGTAAACGATTTTGTCATTCTCGGGCCGCATCCCGATCCGGCGAAGATACGGGGCATGGCAAGCGCGGCGCAGGCGCTGGCGAGAATCCGGGAATCACGATCCCTTTTTATCTCCCGAGGCGACTCTTCCGGGACGCACCAGAAAGAAAAATCGCTTTGGAAAAAAGCGGGAATAGATCCCCAAGGGGCATGGTATCTGGAGATCGGCCAGGGAATGGGAGCGGCGCTTACGATAGCGGATGAAAAAAAAGCCTACACCATTTCCGATAGAGCGACCTACCTGCAACGCATCGATAAGCTGAAACTTGAAGCGCTTGTAGAAGGCGATCCGGAGATGCTGAACTACTACTCCGCAATTCAAGTCAATCCGGCGCGTTTCCCTGCGACGAAGGCGATCCTGTCAAAAAAATTAGTCGACTGGCTTTGTTCGCCTGAGGCGCAGAATCTTATCGGCAATTACAGGATTCATGGGCTGCAATTATTCAAACCCACCCGCCTTGCAAGGACAGGAAGCGATTAATTGAGCGATTTAAACCAGGCATTTGCGGAAGCTTTCCGTCTGATCTTGTCCGCGGATGCGGAGGTCCTCACGATCGTCTCTGCGTCCCTGCGCTTTTCACTGGTCAGCACTGCAATCGCGTCTGTTATCGCACTGCCGATGGGAATCGCTCTGTCCGCTTCCCGCAGCCGCTTCAAGCGGCTCCTGGAGGATATACTCAACACATTGCTGGCCGTCCCAACCGTGGTCGTCGGACTCTTCGTCTACTCTCTGATTTACAGCCAGGGCCCGCTGGGAGGCCTTCAACTTCTTTTTTCGCCTGCCGCGATCGTGTTGGGCCAGACCGTGCTCATTGTCCCGCTCATCGCTTCTCTGGCCTGCAGCTCCGTGTCGGTCGTCAATCCGGTCGTGCGTGAAACAGCGCTCACCCTGGGAGCGGGCGCGCTTCGAACAAATCTGGCAGTGGCTTCGGAAGCCCAGGGAGCGCTTCTGGTCGCATGCATCACGGGATTCGGGCGCGTGATCGGAGAAGTCGGGATATCCCTCCTGCTGGGCGGAAACATTCTCGGATACACAAGGACAATCACGACCGCGGTCTCGCTGCAGACCAGCAAAGGGGAATTCGCCCTCGGTTTGGCATTGGGAATGATCCTGCTGTTCGCGGCATTTGCCGTCAATATTGCCGCGCGGTTTCTTCGAAGGAGGGGTTGGTGAAAGCTTTTGCCTGCTCCATCAAAGCTCTGGTTCACTCTTACGGCGACAAGACCGTCCTGGACATTCCGCAACTGGACATCCCCAGAGGAGAAATCTGCGCGTTGCTGGGCGCCAACGGATCAGGGAAATCCACTCTGATGCACATTTTAGCCCATCTGCTGGCGCCCGTATCGGGCAGCGTCCTGCAGTTCGGCGCTGAAATGGTCCGAAACCGGGATCCCAGACTAAGAAGAAACGTGACCCTGGTCCACCAGAAACCGATCCTGTTCTCGACTTCCGTTCACGAAAACATCGCCTTCGGCCTCCGGGCGGCGGGCCATTCTTCAAAAGAAATCCGAAGCCGCGTCCAGAGGATTGCAGGAGAGCTGAATCTCGAAAACCTGTCGGCCAAGCATGCGCGAATGCTCTCGGGCGGAGAAGTTCAGCGCGTGGTGCTGGCGCGCGCGTTGGTCCTGGACCGGCCGATTGTTCTGCTGGACGAACCCACCAATTCCCTGGACGACGCTTCCAAACCGCTTCTCCTGGACATGCTGCGAAGAATCCATGAAACGCGCGGCGCCACTTTCATCATCGCAACGCACGACCTCGGTTTTCTCAATCCGATTGCCACCCGGGTCGTCCGCCTGGACGCCGGAAAAATCGTGCGGGAAACTTAGGAGCAGATCGCTAAATTCATGTTTCTGCGCGCAGGCCCGAAGGATCGGACAGGCAATGGCGCCGGGGCGACGGCTTTATCGGGCAGCAGCTTTCATTCGCCTCTTGTGAAACTTGGCCAAGAAGCCGGTTTCGAAATAGAAACGACCTGAAATCAAAAAGCCACGGATCCCGCAGGACCGTGGCTTTTTAAATCTTTCAGTTCGGATCGCAAACAGGTCAGAAAGGATGAACGCTGTCGATTTCCTCTTCTGAAACGTCGAATTTCGGCGCGCCCGGGGCATAGCTCTCTTCGTAGAAAAATTTTGGCAAACGGTCGTCTTCTTTGGTGAAACCCGCCCGTTTGTTGAATCTTCGCTCAATTTCGAGAACCGACTTGCCGAGATCAAGCAGATACTCGCGGCTCAGCTCTTCTCCGCTAAAAGCAGACAGGCAGTTGACAAGATTCTGATCCGTGCCGTCTTGGGCCCTTCTTTCCATGATGGTCATCCCGATCATCATGCAAAGGCCGAGGGTGTCGATCATCGCCATCCAGGTCTGCATGAATCTTGATCTGCCCGCCTGGTCGGAACTCGCAACGGGATTGTACGTGGGATCGTGCGGACCGGGCAGAACAATGCCTGAAGTGTGATCGGCGCCCTGCGGCGAGGTCGCGAAAGTCAATCCCAAACCCTTCAAAATCCTGGGATCATAGCCGGACAAGCACTGTCCTTTGACGTGAGGGATCCGTTTGACCCCCAGTTTATCCCCGGTGACTTTGACTCCCGAGCCGATCATTTTCCCGTTTTCAGTTCCCCGGACGATGTCTTCAACCAGTTTAAGCGCCGCTTCGCCGTCGCCCCACGAAAGCAAGCCCGCTTCCATCGCTACGGCAAGCGCGCCCCCGACATCCATGGTGTCCACCCCGGCGTCATTGCATGCACGGTTGATGCGGGCGATGCAGTCGAGATCGCCGATGAGGCAGTTGGAACCGATGAGAGCGATCGTTTCATACTCGATCCCGGAAACAATCATCTTCCCATTTTCGTCCTTGTAGACATTCGAGCAGCTGAGTATGCAGCCGTCCATGCAACGGTGAACCGTTTGCGGTTCAGGCCTGCCGAGGAGAATTTCCTCCATCTTTTCTCCGCAGATGTTTTCCGCTTTATCGAACTGGCCCATGGAGTAATTTTTGGTCGGCAGCGCGCCTGCGGTCTGGGTGATCATGACGATTTGAGGAGTTCCATATTTCCTCAATCCCTGCGCAAAATGATCCGACAAAACCTTTTTCGTCAGGGCGCCGACGTTTTCTTTCAGCTTGTTGTTGTCCTTCACAACCACCTGATTGGCGCCGCCGCTGTCGGCGATCACTGCCTTAAGGTTCTTGGCGCCCATGACCGCGCCGATCCCGCCCCTGGCGGCCACCCGGATGTGCATGTCCGGCGTGGTGAACATGATGGAGGCTGCGGTGAGGCCCATATCGCCGGCAGGGCCGGTAAAAGCAAAACAGACCTTGTCTCCATACTGCGCCTTTAACTTGTCCAAAATAGCGTAGCTCCCAATCCCGGCGTAGGAAGCGGCGCTGGAAAAGCTCACACCGCTTTCGTCAATTTTGACGGAGGTGGGTTCTTTGGCCTTGCCTTCAAAAACAACCGCTTTGATCCCGAGTTTCGCCAGCTTTTGGGCCATAGCCCCGCCGGTGTTGGCTTCCTTTATTCCCTTGGTCATCGGGCTTTTTGCGCCCACCGAGAGCCTGCCGCTGCAGGGCACGGCGGTGCCTGCCAGAATCCCCGGCGCGAATACGAGCTTATTCTCACCGCTGAAAGGGTCGCAGGTCGGAGGGACCTCTCGATCAATAATACAAGACGTCAATCCTCTGCCGCCGAATTTACGATATTCTTCAGGAACTTCTTCCATTGCGGAGCTTAAAGCCGATAAATTTATTCTTAGAATTTTAGCCATTGGAAATCCTCGCGCTGATTTTCATCCACACTGCTTGATATGGGCTATGCGCCGCCGCGACTTGCAGGCGAAATAGCACCCTCTTAACTATAATAGGATCATTGCCTTTTTACTACCAAAAGTTGGCGCGCATTTTTTCGAGAGCCGAGATCGGATTTCCCGGCGGCCTCAATAAACGCTTGAGGAGAGGTTTTTCACAACAGCGAAGATTCGCCGTGCATCCCGTGGCTGTCGCCGAACAACCGCGCTTCAAAAAGCATACAGCATCGCCTGAAGCGCCGGCGGCGCCGCGCATTCTTCGACCGGATGAAACTTATCGGAACGCAATGTATCTAATCCATTGCATGGTCTTCCGGGTTGCAGAGACTGGAGTCGAAAGACCGTTCGAGGAGGAGATTGCTATGGGAAAAGTATTGCTGAGTTTTGCTTTGCTGTTCCTTGTTCCACTGGTTGCAGAAGCTCAATCGGAATACCCGAAGGCGGAAATATTCGGCGGCTACTCCCTGTTGAGGACGAATCCCGACGCCATGAACCTGCATGGATTCAACGCCTCGGTCGCCGGCAACGTGACGCGTTGGTTCGGGGTGGAAGGCGATTTCAGCGGGCACTACGGCTCACCCAACCTTTTCGGCTTCAATCTCCCGTTTCTGGACGCCCGGTCTCACACCTTCATGGCCGGCCCCAAGCTGACCTACCACACGGATACAATTGCCCCATTCGCCCACTTCCTGATTGGAACGTCGCGCGTCAGCACGGGAGCTTTCGGGGCGTCCATGTCCGACACGGCGCTGGCAACCGTCATCGGCGGGGGCGTGGACATCAACGTGAGCCATTGGATGGCGATCCGCGTCATCCAGGCGGACTGCCTCACGACGCGTTTCAAAGCGGGTCCGCAAATATTCTTCAGCGGCCTCGATGAGCGACAGAACAATTTCCGGCTTTCAGCCGGCTTCGTCTTAAAACTGGGAAGTCGCGACAAAGGAAGAGAACGGCGATTCGAAAACGAAACCAGACCCCGCCCTTCATGGCGATGAACCGATGCGCACGAAGATCCGCGACAAGGCGCGGCTTGACTTTCATCCCGGCGGACCCTTTCACTCGGAACCGTTCTGTGGACAGAGCCGCTTTCCTATTCCCGACTATTGGATCTCGCACGATAGCGCGAGATCCCTCTGCCGCGGAAGAAAGCGCCGAGAACGCTGAGCAGAGCTTTCGGGCATCCTCCTGCCGCTGATGTCCCTATAATATGCGGTTCTCCGGAATTTAAGGAAGCGGTCTGACAAACGCATCCCAATGGATTGCTTCCCCATTGTCTAATATCGCCTTGACGGTTTCGAGTTCAACGCGGGATAATGCCGCGACCGTATGTGCGGATCCCTGTTTTCCATTGGCAATCCGCCATACATAACGCGTCATTTTCAAGAGGGTTGTTTTGCCTGAATTCTTTCATGTAATCCCCGCCGATCGCCTGGTTGAGCTTCTTGGCCGTTTTGCGCGGATGCAGTCCGAGCCGACGCCCATAGAAGCTTCTCTCGACCGGATTCTCTGTGAAAAGCTTTTTGCAACCGAGGACTTGCCCGAAAAAGCCAGGTCGACGGTGGACGGTTTCGCCGTGCGCGCCGAGGACACTTTTGGCGCTTCCGACTCGATCCCGGCGCTTTTGAATTGCGCCGCCGCCGTCAAGATGGGCGCCATGCCGGATTTTTCCATTGCAGCCGGCGAGGCGGCGCCGATGCCAACCGGCGGCTTTTTGCCCCAGGGCGCCGACGCCGTCGTGATGGTGGAGTACACCAACACGGCCGGAACGGACCAAATTGAAGTCACTCGTCCCGTGACGGCCGGGGCTAATGTCCTCGACAAGGCGGAGGACGCCAGAAAAGGCGACGTTCTGTTCGCTGCGGGAAAACGACTGCGCGCCCAGGAGATTGGATTCCTCGCCGCCCTCGGAATAACGGAAGTCGCCTGTCATCGCCGGCCGACGGTTGCGGTAATTTCCACCGGGGATGAGGTCGTCCCCATTCGCCATAAACCCAGTCTTGGCCAGATAAGAGATGCAAACGGGCGCTCGCTTTCCGCGCTGGTCCAAAGCTGCGGCGCAAGCCCGGTCCTCTTTGATATCGTTCCCGACAATCCGGAAAAGCTTTATGGGGTTTTGGAAAAGGGATTGGAGCAGACGGATGCGGTCGCCATTTCCGGCGGAAGCTCCGTCGGGACAAGGGATCTTATGTCGGACGTTATTTCCCGGCTGCCCGGCGTCGATGTGCTCGCTCATGGAGTGGCGATCCGGCCGGGGAAGCCTACGCTTCTGGCCTGCCAGAAGGGCAAGGCAATTTTCGGCCTGCCCGGCCACCCGGTGTCCGCTTTAATCGTTGCGCAACTGTTTCTGGCGCCCTTTCTCCGATATATTCAAGGCGGCGCGCTTGAAAAAGGTCCGATAGGGATCCGAAAAAACGTCCGGCTGGCAGTCTCGGTTCATTCCACTATCGGGCTTGAGGAATTTGTTCGGGTGCGAATTGAGAAATCCGAAGATGGAGATGTCGCGCATCCCGTTTTCGGAAAATCCGGAATGCTTTCCACCATGGTCAAGGCAGACGGGATTCTGCGGATTCCCATGAATGTCGAAGGATATTCATCGGGAGACGTCGTACAGGTTGTCGAGATATAATTCTATTAAGCATTGATATGACGCCAAAAAGATCGACTTATCGAAATTTGAAGCCCCTTCATGAAGCGCAGGAAATATTCTTTTCTCGTTTTAGAAATCTCCTGATGGGATCGGAGACTTTGCCGGCCAGGAAGGCGTTAGGACGATTGCTGGTCGGGCCGGTAAAAGCCGCAAGATCGGTGCCTGCGTACAACGCCGCGGCCGTCGACGGCATGGCCGTCAAAGCGTCTTCCACATATGCAGCGCTGCCCGAGCGCCCGGCGATTCTGTCTGTGGGCGCCGAAGCGGTTCAGGTCAATACCGGCGATCCGCTCCCGAGCGGGATGGACGCCGTCGTGATGATCGAGAAGGTGGAGCTCTTCCAGGATCGTTGTGAAATCCGAGACTCGGTTTATCCCTGGCAAAACGTTCGCAAGACCGGTGAAGATATTGTCAAAGGCGAAATCCTTCTGCCGGCCCATCACAGGATCCGCGCCTATGACCAGGGCGCGTTGCTCGCAGCCGGCATTCTCAATGTGGAGGTTTTTCGAAAGCCCCGGGCGCTGATCATTCCGACAGGGGACGAAATCGTCCGGCCTGAGGACGTTCAGGACCCGATTCCGCCGGGCGTGATCCTGGAAGTCAACGGACAGGTTTTGGCGTCCATGATTTCCGAATGCGGCGGCGAGAGCTTTCTGATGAACGCCATCCCGGACGATCCGGCAAAAATAAAGGCGGCGGCAATCTCAGGGTTGGAACAAGGATACGATTTGATTCTGACCATCGCAGGCTCATCCGCCGGGTCCGAGGACTTTACTCCGACAGTGCTTTCGGAACTGGGCGAACTGCTCGTTCACGGCGTCACGGTCATGCCGGGAAAACCGACGCTATTGGCGGCGGTCCAAGACCGCCCGATCATAGGCATCCCGGGCTACCCGGTGTCGGCAGTGGTTTCATTCCGCGAATTCGTCCGGCCGCTTCTATACCAGATGCAGGGGCTCGCCGCCCCGGATGCGGAAAAAACCGAAGCTTTCATGGGACGCAAGCTTCCCTCCAAGCCGGGACTCGAAGAGCATGTCCGCGTCATCCTGGGAAAAATCGGGGAGCGGGTCGTCGCGATACCGCTGGCCGGCGGCGCCGGAATGATGACCTCTCTGATTCGAGCCGACGGGATCCTCAGGATCCCGCCTGAAATCAGCGGATATTCCGAAGGGGAAAAAGCGACCGTCGAACTCCTCACGCCGGAAAAAGCGCTGCATAACCGGCTGCTGGCCCTGGGCTCCCACGACCTCGCCATCGACATGCTGGCCAGTTGCATCAAAGAACGGTCGGAGGGACGGATCGCCATTTCTTCCAGCAATATCGGAAGCATGGGGGGGCTGCTCGCCATCGAAAAAGGCATCGCCCATTTTGCGGGCTCGCATCTCCTGGATACGGACACCGGGGACTTCAATCGATCCTATATCAAACGCTACGTGAAAAATACGGCTGTGACTCTTGTGACGCTGGTGCATCGCTGGCAGGGCTTGATCATCGCCAAAGGCAACCCGAAAGGCGTTTCAGGGGTTTCGGATCTGATCCGGCCGGACATCGCCTTCATCAATCGCCAATCAGGCTCCGGCACGCGCATCCTCCTCGATTACGAGCTTCAGAAATCAGGCGTCCACCCTTCTCAGATCGCCGGATACCGGAGCGAAGAATACACTCACATGAGCGTGGCCATGGCGGTCGCTTCGGGCCGCGCGGATGTCGGGCTCGGCATTATGGCCTCGGCTAAAGCCCTGGACCTGGATTTCATTCCCGTTTCCAGGGAGCGCTATGATCTCGTCTTCCCCGCCGGTCTGCTCGACGATGAACGCATCAGGCTTCTGCTCGAAATAATTCGCTCAAAAAGCTTTATCGAGCACATGCTTTCTCTGGGCGGCTACGAAGTGGAGGAAACCGGAAAAGTGCAGGAACTATAATTCCCGGGTTCAACGGTCTATGCCTTCGCCAAAAAGCTCGAAACCAGGCAAACGATCCCGGTCTAAAATCGTCAAGATCGCCGCCTGCATCCTGCTCCTGCCGGCTATCGCCATCGGCGCTTTTCTGATTCGCTACTACTACATATTCGACGGAATCATCGAAAGTAAGCTGGGAAATCCACATCGCTTCGTCGAAACCAAAATATACTCCTCTCCATTCGAGCTTCGCGCCGGAAAACAAATGACCGCGGCCAGACTTTTGGAAAAAATCCGCAGGCTGGGCTACGAGGAAAACAACCTCAACTCGAACGCCTCCTATTACTATCCTGTTGAAAAATCCAAGGGGATTTTTATCCATAACGGGAGCTCCGCCCCCGTCGACTCCAACCGCTCGGTGGAAGTCGTCTGCGGCGGCGGCGCCATCCTTTCGATGGCGGACCCGTTCTCGAAAAAAGAAATTGAAAAATTTTCGCTTGTCCCGGAAATGCTAAGCAACGCCATCGGCAAAAAAAGAGAGAAAAGACGAAATGTTTCCTATCAGGACATGCCCCGGTCTTTGATCCACGCCGTTTTGGCCGCGGAAGACAGGCGTTTTTTCACGCACCGGGGGATCGACCCGATCCGCATATTGCGCGCTCTAATCGTCGACATACGCGCCGGCGACACCGTTCAAGGGGCCAGCACCCTGACCCAGCAGTTCGTCAAAAATTATTTCCTTACACAAGAACGCACGTGGCGGCGGAAACTGTCGGACGCCTACATGTCCATCCTGCTTGAGAAAAAGCTTTCCAAAGAAAAAATTTTCGAACTTTACTGCAATGAAATCTATTTGGGACAAGCGGGCTCTTTCAGCATTGTGGGATTGGGAGAAGCCGCCGACACTTTTTTCAACAAAAACATCAGGGATTTGACGCTGGATGAATCGGCGACGCTCGCGGGATTGATCTCGGCGCCCAACCGTCAGAATCCTCTTCGATACAAAGAAAGGGCGACCTTCAGGCGCAATCTTGTCCTCGACCTGATGGCCGACAACCGGATGATCGCGCCCGCCGAGCGCGACGCTGCTAAATCCAGACCGCTTCAGATCAAGCCGACTTCCGTTCTTAATTATTCCGACGCGCCCTATTTTGTCGATTTCGTTCAGGACCAGCTTGCGGCCATCTACGGCGATGCGGCTCTTGCCCGCTCCAAATTCAATATTTACACCACGCTGGACGACGACCTCCAGCAGGCGGCTTTTGAATCGGTCCAGGCGGGAGTCAAGGAAGTGGACAAGCTGATCGCCAAACGCAGGAAGCCGTCCCCGCCCGGCCTGGCGCAGGCCAGCCTCATCGCGATCGATCCGCAAAACGGCCATATTCTGGCGATGATCGGCGGGAGGAACTATGGGACCAGTCAGTTCAACCGGATCACGCAATCCAAACGGCAGCCGGGCAGCATATTCAAACCGTTCGTTTATGCGACGGCTTTGGAATCGGCTTACGACGGCGCATCTGCGCTGACGACCGTCTCCAGCGAAATCGACGAGCCGACCCTCTTCACCTTCGGAGGCGCCGAGTATGAGCCGAAAAATTATAAGGAAGAATACCTCGGACGCGTGACCATGCGCCAGGCAATCATGAAATCCCTGAATGTGGCCACGATTAAATTCGCTGAAAAAGCCGGCTACGGCAAAATCGCGGCCTTGTCCAGGCGTCTGGGCCTGAACAAAAAAATCAAGCCTTATCCCGCGATGGCGCTCGGCAGCTTCGAAGTCACTCCGCTCGAAATAGTCCGGGCCTATACAGCCTTCGCCAATAAGGGCCTGTTGTCCGATTTGACCGCCGTGCGCCAAATCCGGGACCAGGAGGGAAATCCGATTTTTATCGCAACCTCAAAGCCGAAGCAGGCGATTGCGCCCGAAATAGCTTTCCTGGTCACTTCGCTTCTGCAATCGGCGATAGACCACGGAACCGGCTACGGGGCTCGGGCTCGCGGATTCGCGCTTCCCGCCGCAGGCAAGACCGGGACCTCCCACGACGGATGGTTCGCCGGCTACACTCCGGACCTGCTATGCATCGTGTGGGTCGGATACGACGACAACCGCGAACTGGGTTTGTCCGGATCCCAGTCGGCGCTCCCTATCTGGACGGATTTCATGAAAAAAGCGACGGCTCTCCGGCCTTTGACAGGAGAGTCCTTTCCCATGCCTGAAGATATCGTGGAAGCGGTCGTCGACCCGACGACGGGTCTGCTTGCCGCGGACAGCTGCCTGCATAAAGAGACGGAGTATTTCATCCGCGGAACCGAACCGACCACCCTGTGCACTGGCGACAACCATGAGCAATCCTTGGAGTTCGGAGCGCCGACCGGCGCCTATTCAACCCATCCTAAAGATGCGGCGAAGGACGCCGATAACAGAAAAGGGCCTCAAAATTAGCCATCCCCCCAACAGGCCGATTCTATGAATCCAGACGATTCGCATTCCCTTCGTCTCCAAACCGATGCAAGGGAAGAAGAATTCCGCGAGCGGCTTCAGCTGCAGATATATTCCTGGATACAAAAAGAAATCCCCTCCTGGCAGCCGGCGAGGAGCCCGAAATATTTGCGCAGCTCCCAGGCTTTGTCCGCGACTTTGCCGGGAAAAGAAAAATCCGCCGCCGGCCTGGTCTATTTTAAAAATGTTTTTGACCCTTGTTGGTCCGATGAGGACCTCGCGCGGCTTCAGCGGGTGGATTACCCCTGGATGCTGATGATACTCAGCCCATGCGAACGATTCTATGAATTTGAAGCCCGGTTCAGCGATATGACCGCCCGGCTCCACAAGCTCGTTTTATGGCGCCCGGACGCTCCGTCTCGGGCGGAATTCGAAAGTTTGCGGGAATGCATGTTCGAACCGGTTTCCGGCGACTCCGCGAAGGAATCGTCCGTTTATAGAACGCATCCGGGCGTCCATCGGATTCTTCATCAGCTTTATGTAACCCGGGGCCGATGGATGGCCGGATCCGAGCGCTCCCCGGTGGGCAGGGACATTCAAAACAGCGGCGTCGGATATTATATTTCATCCCGTTTGGCCGCGATCGCTCCCGCGCGGCAACCCGCCGTCGCTTCAAAAGAAAGCGCTCCGGCGCGAGTCGTCACCGAAAGCCAGGCTCTCCATTGGGCCGAACTGCTGACCGGAAGGCCGGAAATTCAAGACGGCAGCGTCGAACACGCCCGGGCGCAGTTGATCGAATGGATGGATTTAATCGAGGAGTTTTTCAAAAAACTGCCGGAATTCCCCAGCGCTTTTATGACAACCCGCTTTGCGCGCGACTTCCATTCCATCCAGAGCTTCGTTCAGGTATTAAAGCCCATCCTCTATAGCCTGCGCACCAGCGCTTTCACGCTGCGGGAAGCCATGGATCATATCGCCCGCCATTTCGCTTCTGATGAAAAACGCCTTTTGCGATGGAGGCAGTCGTTGGACAACCTGGGCGGACTGGCGCGGTGGCTGCCGGTTTTTTTGGATTCCAGGGATTACCTGTGCGCCGCTTTCCCGCTGGGGCAGGAAAAGATCGACCAGTCGCGCGACGCCCTTCTCCAACGCATCGACGAACCCTGCCAATTCCTGGAAACAAAAGCGCGCAACGACTTCGATGCAAGCTACCTGGAATTCAAGAGGGATTATGTCGAGCGCTACTGCGCGCTTCATGAAAATTCCTACCAGATCAATAGTGAAAAAAATGAAGAAGCCAGCATCGACCCCGTGGCGTTGCGCAATCTGGACATGCTTTCCACGCTTCAATACACCGACAAAATTTATCTGAACCGCGTGAACATATTGGCCAAATGGGTCCAGCGCAACAGATGCAACCTGCCCGTGCGCAGGATTCTCGAACGCTATCCCCGCTGCTGCTGCAATTTCAACCCTGTCAGCAGCCAGCTGCCGTCGGGAATGGGCGCTCAAATCAACGCGGTCATCCAGGAGGGCATCGATTATTTCCGAACGGTGCTGCGCAATTGCAAGGATTCGATTCTGGAAGAGCTTAAAATGCAGGATGTGGACGAAACCACCTTGCGCCAAATCACAATGCTCGTGGGGGAAAACCCCATGACCGCCTTGAAAGCGCAGTCCATCGATTTTCTCAATAAATTCATCTGGAAGCGCCCCAGCGAGTTCCTCGCCGCCGTCCGCAATTACGTCCCGCCGAAAAACAGCTGAACCGCCCTCAATTCCGGATGCAATATTTCATTGTCTCGCAAACAGAACTGTCCCGCTGCACGCGGACTGGAAAAGATTTTGATGTCGCGGCGGCGCGATCTACTTCCGATAGAAACCGGCGATCGATCGGACGACGTAACGGCGCTGCTCGTCGGTGAGTTCCGGATAAATCGGCAAAGCCAGCGTTTCTTTGGCGGCGGCCGAAGATCGCGAAAGGTCGTCTGCCCGGTATCCCAGATAGCGGAAGCATTCCTGCTCGTGCAGCGGCACCGGGTAATAGATCTCCGTGCCGATCCCCTTGTCTTTCAAATAAGCCTGCAGTTCATCGCGCCTTGGGCAGCGAATGACGTACTGATGAAAAATGTGCGTCCGGTCGGGAAGCGTAACAGGAGTTTGAACCACAGAAAGAAGACCCGCGTCGGCGAAATCTCCGTCATACCGGGATGCGTTCTCCCGGCGAGCATCCGACCACTGTTGAAGATAAGGAAGTTTCACCCTAAGAATGGCCGCCTGGAGGGCGTCGAGCCGGCTGTTGAAACCGACGATCGAATGATAATATTTCGGATGAGAGCCGTGCGTCCTGAGCAGACGGACGCGATCGGCGAGTTTCGGGTCGGAAGAAACCACCATCCCGCCGTCTCCGGCGCCTCCGAGATTCTTGGATGGGAAGAAGCTGAAGCAGCCCAAGTCGCCCATCGCCCCGGCAGGCTTGTTCTTATAAGTGGCGCCGATGGCCTGGCAGGCGTCTTCGACGACAGGCAATTCATAGCCTCGGGCGATGCCGAGGATTTCGTCCATATCCGCACATTGGCCGTAGAGATGCACGGGCGCAATGGCTTTGACGCAGGCGCCGGACGCCTTATGGACAAGCCTTCCCGTGGAAGCCTGGCAGACGCATTCCCTTTTCAAAAACGACGCCAATTGTTCCGGATCCATCTCGAAACCGGACGCCTCGATGTCCACGAAGAGGGGCCGGGCGCCGAGATTGACGACCGCGCCCGCCGTGGCGAAGAAGGTGAACGGAACCGTCACGACGGCGTCGCCCGGCCCCACCCCAAGAGACTTGAAAGCGAGCAGCAATGCATCCGTTCCTGACGCAACGCCAATCGCATAGGGAACGCCGCACAGTCCGGCGATTTCTTTTTCAAGCTCGTCGACGGGCGCGCCCAGAATGAATTTCTGGCTTTCAAAAACCTCTAGGACAGCGGCAAGAATCTTGTCTTTGATGGTCGCAAATTGAGCCTGCAAGTCCAACAGCGGAACGTTCATGTCGCACCTCCGGTCCGGGAGATCATACCACAGTCGTTGTTTCCTATCGGCGCCCGGAAAGCCTGCCATGAATGCCAAATTCAGTTTGTCGCGGGCGGATTACTGCAAGGAGCGGAAGAACTCTATCGTTCGTCTCAGCCCTTCCTCCAACGAGACTTCGGGGCGCCAGTTCAACAGCCTTGTCGCCCTGCCGATATCGGGGCGCCGGACTTTGGGATCGTCTTCCGGAAGCTGTTCAAATGCTATTCTGCTGCGCGAGTTTGTGAGCCGGATGATGGTTTCGGCAATTTCGAGAACCGTCAGTTCATGCGGATTGCCGATGTTGACCGGATAGTGAATATCCTCCGACGGCGGCGCCGTCAGAAGCCTCGTCAAACCCTCAATCTGATCCTCCACATAACAGAAACTCCTGGTCTGATCGCCTTTGCCATAGACCGTCAACGGCGCCCCCTTGAGCGCCTGCACGATGAAATTCGATACCACGCGGCCGTCGCGGGGCCGCATTCTCGGGCCATACGTATTGAATATTCTCGCGATGCGGACATCCACGCCATGGTAGCGGCGGTACGCCATGGCCAATGCCTCCGCAAATCTTTTCGCTTCATCGTAGACGCCTCGCAAGCCGATAGGGTTCACATTGCCCCAATAGCTTTCGGGCTGAGGATTGACCAGAGGGTCGCCATAAGTCTCGGAGGTGCTCGCCATCAGAAAGCGCGCCCCTTTGTGCTTGGCCAGCCCGATTGTCTTGTGAGTTCCCAGAGCGCCGACCTTGAGAGTCTGAATCGGCATTTCCAGATAGTCCCGCGGACTTGCCGGAGAGGCGAAATGCAATACAGCGTCGACCGGCTGACCGATGAAGATGTACTCCGTCACATCGTGTTTGCAGAAGCGAAAACGATCCTGTCCGAGCAGGTGAGAAATATTGTTCACGCTCCCGGTCGAGAGATTGTCGAGACAAATGACTTCGTTGCCCTGCTTCAGCAGACTGTCGCAGAGATGGCTTCCAAGGAAGCCGGCGCCTCCGGTAATTACGATGCGCATCGGCATCCTCCTTTCAATCCGGCTCGACCCGGCGCCGAGCTCTGAAAAGCGGCCGCCGGAAGATCCGCAAACCTTGGACCGGCGGCGGCGCGGCGCTTCTGGAAAATCGTTTGCCCGGACGGAAGCCGAACTTCCCGGCATGCTCAACGCCAGCGAGCAGAAGGGTCGATCCGCTCATGAAATCTGCGGAAATCCTATCCTTGCCCGCGGAACCGGCCCAAAGGATGAATGCGCCCCGATTCCGCACTCATCCTCCGGCAACCTCTCGCCGGAACGCGCCCGGCGCCCGTCTTTTACCTGCGAGTGGCTTTCGCCTTCTTCCCGAGAATGCCGGCGGTATTCCCTTTCCGCAGTTCGATGATTTCATGCGGCTCATAAGGATGCCGGTCGGAATGTTTCGGATGCCCCGACATGTCCTCGCCGGGCCTCATCTCATACCTGCCCTGAAACAACACGTGCATCCACTGGACAGGTTTGTCCACCTTCAACGTAGTTATCGGACAGTGCACGACTCCTTTTGGAATATAGATGATGGTGGTCTTATCGACTATGTGCCGTTCCTGCTCCTCGCCCATCATGATCTCGATTTCCGCTCCGAATTCAAAATAGTTCCTGGGATTGCCCCCGAATATGAAAAAAAGCTCATCCACGCTATGAGCATGGGGTTTGTGGATCATGACGCCCGGTTCGGTGAGGCATAAAATTTGAATTTCCACGGGGAATCCGGGGAACTGGCTTCCAACGCAACCATCCTCGCCGCATACGTGCAGCATCGGCCCGATCTCGATAGGCTCGGTCATAAAATATTTGCCGTATTTCGAAGACGCCATCCTATTTTCTCCTTTGCGTGTAGTGTAATCCGATCCGCTGATAAGACTCCAAGAGAGCGGCTTTGTCAACAGGGTTCCCTGTTTCCGCCAGCGCGACAAATCCGTCCGGTCGGCAGGCAATCGATCGACTTCCCCGAAGCGCGTTTTCCGTTGGCTACGGCAAGAACTCGCTTTCCGGCTTTGTTTCAGATTGAGCATTTCGAGCGGGCTGGAAAAAATGCTGCGCTGCAAGCAAGCGCCCGTGAGCAGCTATCGCGGGAGATGCCGGAGCAATCATCCGGGGCTTGTTCGCCCGGCATTTGTTGACACACTTACGGGAGTCGATCGAAATAGCCATTCCGGTGCTTTAAAGTCACGCCTCTCAACCCAGTCTTGACTTCCAGTTTGCGATAGCTCCCGTCATGCCTCGGATTGCTGGACTGAAATCCCAGAATGTAATAATTGCTGATTTGCCTGTCCAATTTATCGAGCTCACCATCATAGCCATTCGTGTCATGAATTGAAAATCCGCCGCTTTCAACGGCCATAGACGACAAATTTAACGACCGCTTGGGGCTGCCTGAAGCCATTCCACCGCTCTTGGGACTTAGACCCGCCCCAAACATCGGGCTCTCATCCAGGCCGCTTGGATCAATCGTGTAATAAACGACATTGGCTTTCCTCGCAGATTTCACAACTTCTTTGCATCCCCTGTCATATTCCGCCCAATCAATCGTAGAGAGTCCTGTTTGGACGATTTTAGATTCCTCATAAATCAAAGCCGATTTTTGGCCTTTAAGATTCTCAACGGATTTGTTGATCGCCTCCAGCGAGAGCAGCAGATCTTCATGATGTCGAGCATCCTCCGAATCCTTTGATCTAGCGATGGCGGCCAAGGCCTGTGATTTATCGCCAGTAAAATTTTGATGGATCTTCATCTCTGTTTTGTAACTGGCTACGGCAAACAAATCCCTGGCGTTCATGTGCTTTTTTACATATCTTTCAGCGGAATCGCGGGAACGCTTGGCATTTTGAGGCAACAATCGATTATCCATGAAAATAATAATTACGGTTTTGCGGGGAGCAATGCCTGTCTTACTGAGCGGTTGATTTGAATCGGAGATACGGGTGTCGGCGTTTACTTCATCAAAGGTCGCAATCTCCTGCTTCTTGCCATCCTCGTAAAGCTGAAAGTCTTCTTTTTTTAGGTTCGGCAAGGGTCTTTCTTTACCATCCAAGGCAGTCACTTCCACCGTCACGAGATCTACATCCGCTCGAATTTTGTATGAATCGCCGGACTGGACTGCGCCCTTTGATGAAAAACAGGATCCTATGGAATAAACGATAAGAAAGGGAATAAATAGAAATGCCGGTTTCCCTGCTGACATGGCTGACATTTCGAATTGACCCAATTGGAAATCGACACTATGGCTCGACAAATACTTCATCAATGAAGATGCATATTGCTCTTCTAATGGTTCACGTAATGTTATGCGGCCGACTCAAAGATTTTATTCCTGACTCCCGAGTCGCGCTCGAGGAAGTTTGCCACTCGAAAAATTATCTGCATTTCAGTGCGCATAAACTATTTTGGATATGCAGCTTCCGGAATCTTAAAACTGCAAGTGAATTCAGCGGCTTTTTGCAATAGCCTTGTAATATTCTTCGACAAGCTTGCGGTAATCGGCCGGCGCTTCGTTATCTTCGGCAAGAAAATACTTTTCCGTTTGATTGAGCCGCTCCAGATCCCGGTGCAAGCCCGATTCAACTTTCCTTGTGTAATCGATCGCCGCTTTTAGACGGCCGATCTGTTCCGGATCGTCATAGTCCGTATAATCGCCGGCGCGGCGCAAGGAATCGATGACTTTTTCCATATTGCCCATTTCAGTCGAGTCGCGGTCCAGCAGCCGCCGCAATTCCTGAGCGTCGGCCAACCTCCGGCGCCATTCGCTTCCCAACTGGCGCGCATCTTCATCGTCCCTGCGGCCGGGGCCGGCGGACCCCATGGAATCACCGGTCAAACCCTGGATTTCCCCGTCAGGGCTCGGGAAGCCCCCCCTGAGATTTGCCGGGTTCGCTCCTCGCATTTCCGCATTCCTTTCCTGACCCTGCATTCCGCCTTGTCGGCCTTGACCTTGAGCCTGCTGATCGCCTTGTTGACCCTGTTGCCCTGGTTGGCCTTGCCGGCCTTGTTGACCCTGCTGGCCTCGTTGTCCCTGCGAGCCTTGTTGAGCTTGTTGCCCTCGCTGGCCCTGCTGGCCCTGTTGGCCCTGCGAATCCGGCTGGCCTCGTTGGCCCTGCGAGCCTTGTTGAGCTTGTTG
>CAZXSV010000015.1:0-27399 GCA_964642735.1 uncultured Acidobacteriota bacterium | reverse complement strand
GGCCCTGCGAATCCGGCTGGCCTCGTTGGCCCTGCGAGCCTTGTTGAGCTTGTTGGCCTTGCTGACCCTGCTGACCTCGCCGGCCCTGCTGCATGCTGCGCATGCGCTGCTGCATGGCCTCCAGGCCTTCCGCCAGGTTTCGGGCCCTATTGGCCGCGTCTTCGAGCTTTCCCTCTTTGCTTTGTCCGATGCTGCTGCTGGCGCTCTCGAGCTGCCGGCTCAGATCCTCCAGACCGTCGCGAATGAATTCTTCGCGCCCCTGCTGGCTTTCGTATAATCCGTTTTGGATCGAGGCGTTTCCGCTCTCAATTCGTTCCGGGAGCCTGTTTTCGCGTATTATATCGGCCGCATCATCCAGTTTATCGCTGGCTTCCCTTTGCGTCCGGCGCGCCTGCCGCGAAAGCTCCTGAATTTGGCTATCGAGGTTTTTAAGCCGGTCGGAGAGATTGCTCTTGCGGTCGACGACTTCCTCGCCTCGCCGTTTCATCTCTTCAGACAAACCGCCCGACTGCGCCTTGTTCGCGGCAAGCCGGTCGATCTCTTCCTGAATCCTGGACTGCTCTTTGACAAGCTTTTTGGATTCATCCGCGGCCCGCTCGACGCCTTCATTCAATCCGGACTGTTGACTGCGCGCCAATTTCCGGGCGGCGTCATTCAATTGCTGCAGAGCCCGGGCGCCCTGGGCGTTCGCTTCACTCTGACTGCCGCGCTGGGCGCCGTCGAGCGCCTTTTTCATCTCGTCAATCGCCTTCTGCAGCTGGTCGCCGGTTTCGCTCAATTGAGGATTGCTGCGTTCGCGCGAAAGCTTCTGCAGCTGCCGCCGCAGTTGTTCCGCCTGCTCCATCAGCTGCTGCTGGCCTTGACCTCCGGCGCCCGAAGAATTCGGCGGGGATCCTCCTCTCTGGGCCATCCTTTGGCTGCGTTCATTGAGCTGCTGCTGTCTTTGCGCCAGCTCTTTCAATCGCTGAAGCGTTTCGTCGATCTTCTGATCGCGTTCCTGCCGCTCTCCGCTCTGGACTGTTTCGTATTGGTTTTTGAGTTTGTTCATTTCAAGCTCGAACAGATCGGCCAGGTCCTCGGCATTCGCCCGGGAGGACTGAGAGCCGCTGCCGGCGCTTTGAGAAAAAGAGACCTGTATTTCGCGGAAAAGGCTTTCCGCCCTCATGAGCTGCTGCAGCGATTTCTGCTCCTGCGGCAAGGCCTCATTCGGTTTTTGCGCTCCAAGATCCGCTGCGGCTTTCCCCATTTCAACGATGGCGTTCTTTAAATGCTCCGACATTTTTCGAAAATTCTCGCCCGCCTGGTCTGCGCCGCGCCGCTGCAATCGGTCCACCACATTCTGCGCCTGAGTCTGCAAACGGCTCTGGACCAGCGCCAGAGTTTTCAGCCCGTCCTGCAGCTCTTTCTCAGGCGTCTCCTCTTTTTTGCGGATCAGATTGAAGGTGCCGCTGATGATTTCTTTTTGCTGTCTGCTTAAACCGTCCTGGTTTTCGTCCTCCTGCCTTTCGCCTTGCTGTCCCTGCATGCCTGCCTGCTGGCTTTGTTTGTATATTTGTTCAAAAGGACGCACCTCGATGAAATAGATGTCCGAACTGGCGGTCCCCGGTCTTGTCACATCGTTGTTGTCCCAGGCCTTGGCGTAATAGGAAACGATGTCTCCCGGCTGAAGCCCGAACTCCTCGAGGAAAAAGGTGTGGGCGCGGACGACGGATTTTTGCGGCGGCTTTCCGTTGAACAGGGTCGCCGTCTTTTCCGGACCGCCGTTGACTGAATAATGCAGCTCCAGCTTATTCACGCCGATATCGTCGTCCGCCTTGGTTTCTGAAAATACCTCCTCGACGCTGGTTGCGCGCACATCCCGCATGGGTTTCGCAATCACGACCTCCGGCGCCCCGTCGTCGAGCGCCTCCATCCTATACTCCCGGGAGCCCGGATAATGTTTGCCGTTGTCGCCGGCGATTTGAATCACGTAGGATCCGGACCTTCGGAGCGAAAGGCTTCCCGAAAAATCCCTGGCGCCCGACAGCGTGAGATTCAGCGTGGATTGATCGTCGAAAAGCAGCCGGGCCGCGCGGGCAGGCCGGCTCAGACGGATTCGAAGGTCCACGTCGGTCCCCTTGAGCGCCGAAATATCGCCCTCGTCCTCCACGACCTGGGGCGCCATTTTCGTATAGGAAGGAAAACGGTAGGTGAGATCGACCCTCTCCGCTGCAGCCAGGTCGACAACCTTCATGGAATAAGCCCGGGAACGCACTCCCTTGGATTCGACGTAGTATTGAAGCGAAGAACGGATGTCGATGAGCAGATAGCGGAATACGCCGCGCAAATCCGGCGCCATTGTCGAAGAGCTCCAGACGTTGGAGGATTCCGGCTTCAGAAAAAGCCGAACGTCCGGAGAATCGAAACCGACGAGCTCGGCCTGGACCTGCTGGTCGGCGCCTTTCGCGATCTCCACATCGCCGGGCTTGATCCTGATCATGATCGGAGCGTTCAAGGACGCCTGCGTCCAGGGAGCGTAGAGGCGGTTGAACCCGAAACGAAAAAAGGATGGCCCCCAGGTCAGGAGAGAAAAAAGCGCGGCAAATGCGGCGGCGCCGAGCAATCCATATCCGGCGAGCCGTTTGGGCTTCACGAAGATGGAATAGTCGATCCGGCTCGATTTTTCCAGCGCATCCTTGATCAAAAGATCGATCAGGCCCGCCGCTTCCCGGTCTTTCTTTCCATATTCCACCGCGGCGACAAGGCGGTCCTCCAGCTGCGGATGCTTCTCCTCGATAAATTGGGCGATTTGCACGTCGCGGAGCCGGACGCTCAGCGGCAGATACAGAAACCGCCAGGCGATGAAAAGAATGACGGCCGCGGATAGGGCGCGCATCATCCAGACGGCGGCCGGCCGGAAGCCGAAAGCATCGGCGCCCCAGACGCACAGGATCAGAAGGGCTATGGTGGCAGCCAGGAAAAGTGAAATTCCTTTCACTGCGGCCTGGGCGCGCCATCTTCGACGCACCAGCGCTATCCTTGCCAAAAGGCTCTCATAGGAATTCATAAGCCCTCCTTTATCAATTTACGATTGACGATTGAATGCCGGATGGCGATTTTGATCGTGAATCATCCGCTGCCAATCGGAAATTGGACAGAAGCAACTCGGAAAGCAACAAAAGCGCGGCGGCGAGCAAAAGCAGGCGCCAGAGGCGTTGGCGCCGGTCCTGCTCCTCCGGGACGACGCGGCCCGTCGGAAATGGCCGCGCAGCTTCGCGGGACTTCCAGCCGGCGATCATTTCTTCCACATTGCCGCGGGTCAAATCCGATTCTCTCGGATCCGTATTGACGGCGACAATCCGGCTCAGATCCGTCGCGCGGATTTCATAGAACCCGGCCTTGTCCATCTCGACGGCGTCGGAACCCGGAGCAAGGGGCAAGCGCTGTTTGTCGGGATCGAGAACGACAAAAGCTTCGTTGGCGTTGAAACTTTCGTTGGACTGAAGCATGGCGGCTTCCGTCATCAGCTTCCTGGGCGACGCCGTGTCTCCCACGGCCAGCCAGCGCCGCTTTTCCTGAAACTTTTCCAGATAGCGGAGCGCCTGCTGCCATAGAGGGGCGTAAACCGCCTTGAGATAAAGATCGTTCGAGGCGTCATCCGCGGAAGAGGTGAAAATCAAAACGCGCCCTTCCCCCACCGACAGGGTCGCAAGCGCAGGATCGCCATTTTCAAAACGCGCCGGGACTTCCACTCCGGGGCCGACGGTCAGCTTTGCATAGCGGTAAAATCTCGCGTTGAAAAAATTTCCCGAATGCGGCTTGCTGAAGGGTTGGAAAATCGGGTGATCCATGCGCACGCCGGTCATCAGAACATAGTCATTCGTCAAGCCGGGCGTCTCCACGGCTTTGACCGGAAGCCATGATCCGAAGCCGCGGTTGAAATCGGCAGACTTTGTGGAATCCGCCAGGACAATTGCGAGCCCCCCGCCGGAATGAACGAACTCCCGCAACTTCTTCTGCAGGCTCGACGGGCCGCTCGGGGCGTTGTTCCAGACTATAAGCCTGCCGGCTATCGCCAGGTTGCGAGGGGCGACGACGCTCAATCGATAGGGAGACAACGCATCGATATTCAGCGCGTAGGAAAGAAAGAAGCTCGGGGAGCGCCTTGTCCCCGGTTCGGGCTCTTCCACCGCGAGCACCGGCGTTCGGGCGCGGTTTTCGAGCGTCAGGTGGAAACGGTTGTCCCGCTCCAGCTCCGCGTCCTCAATTTCGATGAAAGCCGGGTGGGTTCCGGCAATCAGTCCGGGGACCTGGAATTCGATTCCTTGGGACGAGCCCTTGGGAAGATCGACTCTTTGTTCGGCGATCCCTCTGCCGTCGACGGTCAGGCTGACCCTCACATTCTTACGATCGCGAACGCCGAAATTCACGGGAGAAGCTTTGAGAATAAGGCCCCCGCCGCCGCTCTTTTCGGAGACCCGCACGTCCCGCACGGCAAGATTGCCGCCGCTGTCCGATCCGACATCGACGGGTCGCAGTTCGATCCCGGCGCTCAGCCGGAAATCTTGTTCTTCGGCGGCATAGCCGCTTCTCTGAAAATCGGAAATCAGGTGAACAATCCTTTTTCCCGTTCCCGCGTCCAAAGCGAATTTTTCAGCAGCCCTCAATGCCTGCCCATATCGGGTAGGCCGGTCCGTCAATTCCGTCGCGCCGCGAATCGACGACAACGCCTCCGAAGAATCCGTCAGGGCCGGGGTCGCGACGGCGGTTCTGTCTGAAAAGCAAAGTACGGCGAACCTGTCGCCCGGACCGGAATTTCGCACGATAGCTTCCGCCGCCGCCCGCGCCCGCTGCCAGCGGTCGTCGAAGCCCATGCTCATCGAGTTGTCGATCAAAACGACGTGCGCGGCCGCTCCGGCGCCCAACGCCGCCGGCGGCCGCCGCGCTTCAAAATAAGGCCGCGCAAAAGCAAGCGCAATCAGCAGAAGGGCCAGTACTCGCAGCAATAGCAGCAGCAGGTGGCGCAGCTTCTGATATCGAATAGTCTTCTTGCTGATTTTGCGCAGAAACATCAACGTGGGGAATTCCATTTTCCGCGCATGCTCCCGCCTGATGAGATGCAGCAGAATCGGAACCGCCGCCGCCAACGCCCCAATCAAATACAACGGATTTAAAAAATTCATAGAACCTGCGACGGTTGACTATTGAAAAACCAACTCCGCCCGCCAGCGCGAACCGGCCAATAGTCGATTAGTACATTTGTTGACGCCGCACAAGGTAGCTGAAAAGAGCCTTGTCCAGCGGCTGGGCCGTATCGATGAACGCAAAATCCATCCGGTCTTTCCGGCATTCCTTTTCGTATTCCTCCGCCTGCCTTCGAATGAGCCTTCGATACTCCGGACGAATGTAATCCGGAATGACGTGCATCTCGGCGCCGGTTTCCATGTCGACGAACTGGGCTGCGTTCGGAAAGTCGAAATGGAGCTCCATGGGGTCCAGAATATGAAACACGATGACGTCGTGGCCGCGATACGCCAGATGCCGCAAACCGTCCAGCACGCGATCCGGCTCATCGTAAAGGTCTGAAATGACCGCCACGATTCCGCGGCGGCGGATCCTCTCGGCCGCGCGCATCAAAGGCTTTGAGAAATCCGTTCTTTTTCCGGCGCTCGTTTTTTCGATCGCGTGGAGGATTGTGTTTAAATGGCCGACCGATCCTCGCGCCGGTATGGAATCGACAACGTCCTCGTCATAGGAAATGAACCCGACCGCGTCCCGCTGTTTGAATGCAAAATAGCTCAGGGACGCCGCCAGGAACTGTCCGTATTCCAGTTTGGAAATCCCCCGGCTTCCATAGGCCATCGACCGGCTGCAGTCCAGGATCACGTGAACGCCGGTATTGGTTTCGCCTTCGAATTCCTTGACGAAAAACCGGTCGGTGCGGCCGTAGACCTTCCAATCGATTTTTCGAATGTCGTCTCCCGGGCGATAGGAGCGGTATTCGGCGAAATTCACGCTGAAACCGAGGTGCGGAGACCGGTGCAGCCCGGAAATAAAGCCGTCCACCACGGTGCGCGCAATAAGCTCCAGCGATCCGATGCTGGTCAAAGTCTGCGGATCGATGAATCGCGACTGTTGCGGGACAGACTGAAAACTTCCCATATCCCCCCGTTTGGAATTGACTGTCGACAATTGACCATGGGCTATTGAAAATAAAAGGGCGGCCGTCGGTCAATCGTCCATGTTCAATCGGTTAAGCCGGATTTCGGAACCGGCACGGCCTCCAGCAGCCGCCGGATGATTTCCTCCGTCGTCACCCGCTGGGATTCTGCATGAAAATTAGTAAGAATTCTGTGCCTCATGACGGGATAGGCCAACGCCTGAACGTCCTCGATCGATACATTGAACCGGCCGTGGAGCAATGCGCGCGCTTTTCCCGCCAAAACGAGATATTGCGCCGCCCTGGGGCTGGCGCCCCAATTCACATATTCCTTTGTGAAATCCAGTCCGCCGTTCTGCCCGGGGCGGCTTGCACGCACCAGGGCCACGGCGTAGCGGGAAACGGATTCCGGAAGCGGGACGCGTCGCACCAGCTTTTGGAACTCCACTATATCCGCGCCGGTAACGGCTCTTTCAAGTTGAATGTCCTGGGGCGCAGTCGTGGAGGCGACCACCCGGTGCTCGTCCTCTTCATTCAAATAATCGATGACGATGTTGAACATGAACCGGTCCAGCTGCGCTTCGGGGAGCGGATAGGTCCCTTCCAGTTCAATCGGGTTTTGAGTGGCCAGCACGAAAAACGGCCGCTGCATCGGATAAGTGACGCCCTGAACGGTGACCTGCAGTTCCTCCATCGCTTCCAGCAGAGCCGCCTGGGTCTTGGGCGGAGTGCGGTTGATCTCATCGGCGAGCAGGATGTTGGCAAAGACCGGCCCTTTGACAAAAACCATCTCGCGTTTTCCGGTGGAAACGTCCTCCTGAATGATGTCGGTCCCGGTGATATCCGCCGGCATCAAGTCGGGAGTGAACTGGATCCGCTTAAAACTCAGATCCAGTATTTGAGCAAGAGTTTTGATTAAAAGCGTTTTAGCCAAGCCTGGAACGCCTGTGATCATGGAATGGGCGCCGACCATCAGCGAAATGACCACCTGGTCGACGACTTCATCCTGGGCGACAATGACCTTTCGGATCTGTTTCAGAACTTCCTGATGCCCGGCCCGGAGCTTCTCAATCAACTGAGCATCGTCAAGGACAGCTTGCGGCACGCGTTCCTCCTTTAATGGGTCAAGGCGTACATGACATAGTTCACGCCGTATTTATAGGCTTCGTTGGTTTCCTCAATAGGCCTCATGGGATCGTCGGCCCATTCCCAATAGTCGCTGATGTCGTTGTTATAATTGACCACCATCATCAGCCTTCCGTCGTCGTCGTTCATTCCAAAATACTGAGGCCTGTTGAACCTGCTGTAGGGCGGTTCAATATCCAGGCTGGAAATATCGTAAAAACAGGTCCAGATCGGGTGCGTTCGAGGCAGTTCGACCAGCTGTCGGTCAGGAAACACTTTTCGCATTTGATCCCTGAAGTTGTACAACTCCCGCGGACCGCGAAAATCATCGACAATCAAAAAGCCGCCTCTCAGCAGATATTGCGCCATCCGGCGGACTTCTTCATCCGACAGGTTCATATAACCGACTTCGCAGAGGTAGGCGATCGGGTATTTAAAGCAGTCTTCGTCCTGAAAAGAAATGATATGCCCGCTGGGATTCACATCGAGCCGGGTCACCTCGGCGATAATTTTCATGAAATGCTCTTCGGACCGCGGCCAGTCATGGCTCCAGGCGGGCCCGTTCGCCGCGCCCACGGGCCCCATAAACATCGGGTTCATGGGCGATTCAAAATAGATCCTGCCCAGCGTGAACTTGCTTTCGATGCGCGGAGCTTCCGGAAACCGGGTCTGGGCGCCCAACGCAACGATAGCCGCTAAAAGAACAATCCCCATCGTCCATCGTAAATTCTTCATGGCAGGGCCCCGCTGATTTTCAAGAGCAGTCCTTGGGCTTTTCTGTAGTTGGGGGCGGCTTCCAGCGACCGCAGGATCTCTCTCCGCGCTTCCTGCAATTTCCCGGATGCGAAATAGGCGCGGGCAAGATCGTAGCTTGTTCCCGCCGGATCGGCGGGATTCAATCCGACCAAGGACCGATACGCGGCGATCGCTTCATGCCATTGCCCTGACTCCATCGCAGCCTCCCCCAGCCTTTTTTGAGCGACCGTATCGAACGGATCTATGTAGATCGAAAGCGCCATCATTTGGGCGACGGATTTCCAATCCTTGCGGCGCGCGTAAATATCGGCCGCCGCGAACAAAGGCTCCACGACCTCGCCATTGAGCCGGCTCCAGGCGACGAATTCGGCCAAAGCCTCTTCTTCCCGCTTGAGATCGAGGTACAATTTGCCCAGGAGCTGATAGGAGTTCCCGGGCCCGGCATATTGAGGGAAAGTCTTTTGCGCTTTCTTCAAACAGGCTTCCGCCAAAGCGTACGCCCCCTCTTTTTGCAGCAAAGCGCCCATCCTCATGTTCGCGAAAAAGTCGTCCGGATTTTTTTTGAGATATTTCGCGATTTCGTCTTTGTCTGCTTCTCCCTGGACGTTGGACGCGAACCCGGAATCAAGGCGCGAAGCCAAGTCCTTGAATTGGGAGTCTTGATAGCTCGCGTACTCCGCGTCGAGGCCTGCGGAATCCAAGCCGAGCGCGATGCGGAAGACTTCTTCGGAGGGCCTGTTTTCGGCGAACAGCTGCAGCGCCTGTTTGATCTTGTCGAAACCGAACTTTTTTTCGACCATCTCGCAGAACAAGCCTGCCTGGTAATAGGAAAACATAATTTGTTCGGGATTTTGAGGACGCACGAATCCCGAGTTCAACTGGCTGGCCTTCAGAAGCTTTCCTTCTTTGTAAGCCTTGATGAAAGCCAGGGTCAGGCCGTCGCCCCAGCCTGGCCGCGCCTTATGCTCCTCATAAACCGAGATCCCTTCGGAAAACCAGCGCGGGATATTGTAATTGGACATTTGAAGGCTTATGACATGGGCAAATTCATGCCACAGAGTGGATCCCCAGTTGAAATCTCCGACTTTGCCCGCCCGCGGGGATTTGACTGCCAGCACTTTTCCGAAGCAGACGCCCAAGGCGCCTTCGAGACCCGGCAGGCCCAGAGTGCGAACGGCAAATCCGCCCTGATCCGGAAACACCTCGACCTGCAGGCGCCCGACAGGCATAAATCCATAGCGGCGGGTCAAATCGGCATAAGCTTCTTCCGCGAGCGCGGGAACATAAGACGCCAGAGCAGGCTTGTCCTCTTCCGCCATCAGGAAATCGAAATGTTCGCTCTTGTTGCGGGCGAACTTGTCCATCTGGTCGAACAAATCCAGCGAATTGTAGGCCCAGACATTCGACGGATCTCCGGCGAACGCCGTCTCAATCGCCTTGCGCCCTTCCTCCAGCTGCCCAATCCGCGTCAAGTTCATTCCCAAACTTGCGAATGCAGCCCATAATTCCGGATCCAGCAAGACTGCCTTGCGATTGAAATCCACCGCCGCCTGATATTTCCGCCGGGAAGCGAGATTCTCCGCCAGGATGTGATAGAAATTCCCATAGGAGGGATTGAGCTCCAGGATCCGCTTTTCGGTCTGGGCGAAGCTGCCGCTATCGGAATGGAAATATTGACATACGGCTTTAAGACTCAAGGAAGACAGGTCGGACGGATTGACGCTCAACGATTTGTCGATCTCGCCCATGGCCGCTCCCAGGTTTTCTTCATCGAGAGCAAGCTCGGCCAGCAAATTCAGAGCAGGAATGAAGTTCGGATTGATTTTAAGAGCAGCCCGGGCATAAGCCTCGACTTCATAATTGCTTTCGTACTTCTTTGCCAACGCGATTCCGACCAATGCATCGGGATAGTTTTCATTTATTTTGAGGCAGTCCCGGAAAACGCTCAAAGCTTCCGGAGGGCGGTATTTATCAAGGAAAAGGTATCCGAAATTCGCCAGCGTTTCGATCGAAATCTCTCCGCTCAGCTTTTCGTCTGTGGCGTCCATGAAGATGTCTTTTGCATCCTCGATGTATCCGAGATTCCAGGCGGCGACAGCGATGGCGCCGAGGCTTCGACTGCCTTGGACGGTCCCGGAACGGTATTCATCCAGCAATGGCTCCCATAAAGCATTCGCATCCCGACGGCGGCCGATTTTTTCGAGCAATCCGGCCAAATCCCGAGTCGCGTCCATGCGCAGAGCCGGCAGCTTTGCGGCGAGAGATATCGCACGGCGGTAATGCGATTCCGCTTTTGAATAGTCTCCAACGATCTCGGCGATTCGCGCCCGTTCGAGTTGCAACAAAGGCGAATCGGAGACCGACAGGAATTCTTCGGAGCGCTTGACTGCTTCTGCGTATGCGCCAGTCTCGCGCAAGGTCCGAAGCAATCCGGCCCGGCTTTCATCTGTCGCGGCTGAGCTTTTCAAGGCCTCTTCGAAGAGCTTCCGGGCTTTGGCGTAATCGCCGGAACGTAAAGCTTCTTTGCCGTCGACTGCCGCAGCCGAAATTTTCAAGGAGGAAAAATGGGCGACCGGACAGAAGGGCAGCATAAAAAAAGCAAGGAGCGCCATCCTCAAACGCAGCGCCCCGCCGGGAGCGCCCACGGATTTTTTCTTATGACCTGCGGAAATAGCTTTCTTCACTATCTTGGGCCGCCTATCGCACTGCGTCCCTCCGGGACGCCATTTCATTGGGGAAGATTTGCATTGATCTGAGCCAGTTTCAGCAGCAACTCCTCCAGCTTTCTCTCGTAATCCGCTTCCTGCATTTCGGCTTTTGCGTATTTTAAAGCTTCAATCTGGCCTTCGATTTCCCCCGCTTCGAGCGCAAGCCTCTGCTGCTCGGGGGTCAAGCCGGCGCGATCCCCGCCGGCAGCTCCCGAATCCAAATAAACAGTCCGGGCCAGAAGCCCCTCCCCGTTTTCGGGCGCCGGGTGGGACTGGGCCTGGCCGTCGCCGCTGTCCTCCAAGACCGGGTGCTCCGTCTGCATGCTCCCTTCATTTTGATAATACTCTTCCACCCGGTGTCTGGCGTACACAAACGCCTCCATCAACGAAACTCTTCCGTTTTTATCCGAGTCCGCGGCGTTTCCTTTGAACGCGCCGATAAAGAATTCGGCTGCGTGCGGATGGTTTTTTTCCATGCCGCTCTTGGTGGAGGCAAGAACGACCTTCCCTCTTTTCGAAAGCGCCGGAATGCTTCCTCCGCTGCAGTTGGTGGCGTTGATCACGACAAACCGCTTCGCCGGGATGGAGTACAGCATGGAAGCCAGTTCTTCTCCGGTCGGATCCGGGCCGACCAGGTTCAGCTTATAAGTTTTCCCGTCGTATGAGCCGTGTCCTTCAATAAAAACAAACATCAAATCTTCCGGCTGCACTTTTGCCGCAAGCTCCCGGCAAAGCGCCTCCAGATCTTCGCGCGTCGATTTGCGCCGGATCAAGCCGGGATTTTTTGTAGGGTCGTCAAATAATACGGCCACCTGGCTGCGTGGGAATCCCAGGGATTCTGTCAGCACCGAGTGAAGGTCGGCGATTTCTTGGAGGTAGTTCTTTTGGAGCTCCGGGGCGCCGCTCACTCCCGAAATCAGAACTGCCCACCGTCCGTCCCGCTCTGCGGCGGCTGACTGCAGACCCGAGAGAGAGAGAGCCGAAACGGCCAGCAGGCACAACAAGGCCGCGGCACGCGTTGGACGCGGAAGAGTGCAAGCCGGATTCCGAATTATAAACGCCATCACGGCAGCCCTTTTCGTTTTCTGAGAATCCATTCCGCCGAAATAAAACCGACAAGAAGGAGGAAAAGGAACGGCATGTCCCACAGATCCTTTTCTTCCATGCGAAACACGCCCGAATCGGTATAGGAAATATCTTCCGCAAGAGCGCCGGCGTCGTCCGGCGAATACCAGCGCCCCCCCGTCGCTTCCGACAGCCGCTTGAGCCCTTCGGCGTTCAGCGCGGCGTCATGAAATTCTTCGGCCGATTCCGCCACCTGGAAATAAGCTTTGGCTGCGCCCAGGGGTTTGGCGCCTTGCGCCGCTTCGGCGAAGATCTCGTGGACTCCTTCCTCTGGCGGCTCAAAAGACGCGGAATAAGCGCCGTCCTTTTCAACATCCCAGGCAAGCTGCACGGCGCGAATCTCGCCGGAAGGCGCCCGGATGCGCGCAACGGCTTGAGCGTCGTTGACGGGAAGGAAAGAATCGTCATTGGCTTCGACGCGGACGGTCACGGAATCGTCCCGGGAATAGGAGGGCTTGTCGGTCGACGCGCTCACGGCGCCGGGCGCATCGCTGACGAGCCAGCGCAGCATTTGTTTCCAGAAGAGAGGATGCATGTTGTCGGCATGATCGAGCCCCATTTTCCAACGCCAGGTATCGGCGGCGGCCAGAGCCATGGATTTGCCTTTCCCATAGCGTTGAAACGCGAGAATGTCGGCGCTTTCCCCTCGCGAATCCGTCGCGCCGCTCTTCGCCAGGAGAGTCGCCCCCGGTTTCAATCCGAACGTGGGATTGAATCCCGAAAGCGCCGGGGCCGAGTCCCACCGCTTCCGATTCTGTTCCTCGGAGGAAGAAAGGCGCAGGGCCGGATGCAGAAAACCATAGCTTGTCGGCCGCGCTTTGAATTCCAATTCCTTGAATCCGGACGCCTCCCGGATGTTCAAAGGCAACAGCTCTTCAACAGGCGTATTCCGATAGCCGCCCTCGCCGAACGAATTCTTGCCGCCCAGCATAAGGAAACCGCCGCCGCGCTGACTGACAAAATCGGAAATCATACGGAGCTGGTCGAAGGTGAAGAAGCTCGCCTCTACACTTCCCAAAATGATGGCCTTGAACCGGAAAAGCTCCGGCTTTCCGGTCGGGAAGCCTTTTTCCATAATAGACGCCGATTCCGATTCCCCCTGGCCCAGAAACTTGCCATTGGCTTGACGAAGCAAAGCGACGAGCCGAAGGTTTTTATCCTCAAGCATGGCGCGTCGGATAAAGGCGTATTCCCAACGAGGCTCCCCTTCGACATAAAGCACTTGCGGCTTTTCGTCTTCAACTTCAATGAACGCGCCCTGTTCATTGTTTTCGGGAACGACATCATCCGGGAAAGGCGTCAACCGGAACCTGTAATTGCCCGGACCAACCGTTTGGCCGCTAAAACTCACTTTGTAGTTTTTTACTTCTCCGTCGCCGCCCAGCTCTATCTCCCGGCTTTGCACCTGCCGGCCGCCGTCGAACACCTCAAGGCGGGAGCGCCGTCCCGAATAGCCCGTGGAGACGACCGAAACATCCGCCTCGACAGTCGTCCCTTTCAGCACTTTTCCGGGCGTTGAAACCCTCAGGATTTCAGAGTCCCGCGAGAATCGAGGCGAACCGATTCCTATCGCATAGACCGGAACGCCTCGGGCGCGCAGCAGATCAGCCGTTTTATCAAGATTGGCCGAACGGTTGTCGGCGCCATCCGAAATGAGCACGACTCCCGCAAGCGGGACCGAGGATAGTTCTCCGGCAATCTGCTCCAACGACCTGCCCAGATCCGTCGAGCCGCCTCGACGAAAAGCGCCGTCGAAAGCCTCCACGCGCTCGGCGTTTTTGGAAAAGCGGAAAAAGCGAAGCTTGAATTTGGCGGAGAGTTCCTTAATCAGAGGGCTGTCTTGCGGCTGGAGCATCCGCTGCGCGACCTGCATACGGGATTGCCCGCCGGCGCCGTCCCGTATTTCCATGCTTCGGCTCCAATCGCAGGCGACGGCGACGAAATTTTCCTGAGGCACTGCGGACCGGAGTCTCAAGACCGGTTGAGCCAACAGAAAAAGGACAACTAAAAAAGCCGCAGCCCTCAACGAAGCCAGCCCATAGCGCCAGGAAACAGGCAAAACGTATCGAGTCCTTCTGTAAAGCCAACAGGCGACGGCAATCGCCGCCAGGACAAAAACCGGGAACAGATAAGGGCTCCAGAGGGGATGGAACGAGATATCGCCTCTCTCGAAAAGCAATGGCCGGTATTTAAAAAGCCATTCAAAGAATGCCGTCATTTCAATCAGCGCCCCAATCCTGACAGGCCGTCAGACCGATCCAGCCGCGGATAGCAAGCCGCGCCGGCGGCTCATTGCAGAGACAATGGCATGGACTCCCTGTATGCACCGGGCGAACCGTTCGCGTGTATAGCTGGAGAATGGACCCATTTGCATTCCATGGTGCGCATTCCGGTGAATGAGCGCCGCAAACCGGCCTCCGTTGCATGGAATGTCCCGGCGGCGCGAAACAAACCCGTCCTGTCCGCAGGCTGTATTGGAATATTTGGCGTTCTGGACGTTTTTGCCGGCTGAATGTGGGCCAACCCGTGCGCCGCGAGCTGCAATACGCTGAGGGGCCCGGCCCAGTAAAAACAATGCGCACTAACGTAAACTCCGGCTCGCCAGGCTGCTGAGATTGGCCCCGTTTCGCATCCGCGATCAAAAAGCCCGGCGCGCTTCCCGACTGAGCGGATACACCCGTCCATCCCAGGATGGCTGAAGCAAAACAGCTGAAAAATCGTTTGTCGCTGAAGTTAATTTCACTCCACTAATAAGGCATACACCTAAGCGGTAGAGCAAGTATACCAAAGATAGATACGAAATGGGGGCCTTGCGGATTACGCATTAATTACATTTTTCGCCGTAGAGCGTCAAAATCCTTTGTCGGAAGGCGCTTGACCCATAAATGCCGCGAATCGAAAGCCGCTCAGGGAAGGATTGAGTTGTTGGAACCCATGGATTCGAGCGCAGGTTTCAGCGTAGCCGAAGGCCCGCGCACAATTAGTACGACGCCGCCGGGCATGATCCAGGAATTCACGGCTTGCCTGATGTTCGCTGCATCGCATTTCCGGATGCGGTCCGGATGGCTTACGGCGTAGTTGCTTCCCAGGCGAAACAGCTCTATGTCGAGCATTGTCCTGCAGATCCCTTCCGTCGAGCCGAACTGCCGGTTAAAATCCTCAATCAGGATTTTCTTTGCGGCGTTCAGCTCCTCGTCGGTGACAAGAGAGATTTTCATCTCCTCGGCGGCCATTTGAATTTTCTGAATCTGTTCGACGGCCTGTTCCGCTCCATATTGCCCCTGGATATAAAAAGGGCCCTTTTTGCGCCGGCTTTCGAAGCCTACCGTCAGCAGCGAAGTCGGAAGCAGTTTTGTCAACCGATCCTGCAGGATTTGCGCAGCCAGGACCGCCGGAACGAACTCCGGATCGTCTCGACTGGGAAAGAGGTTTCCAAAAATGAATTGCGCCGCGGGAGAGCCGGGATCGTCTTCAAGATAGACCTGTCTTCCGGCCGGAGTGAGAGGAGGCTTGAAAGTGAAATCAACTTTGTCGTTGCGAACCCATCCTCCAAAAATTCGCGAAGCCTTCTGAAACGCCAGAGGATACGAAACATTTCCGACAATAATCAGTGAAGCCTCATTCGGGCTGAAAAATCTGCGGTAAAAACGTCTCACCTCTCCGATCGTTATCGAAGAAACCGTGTTCGTGGTCCCGGCCGCCGGTCTTCCATAAGTGGTTCCGCTGAATAATACGCTTTCCAACTGGGAGCGGATCTTCCGACGCGGCTCGGGGACGATTTTTATCTCTTTCAAAATCTCCTGTTTTGCCGCGGAAAAGTCGGCGTCCGCAAACTGGGCCTCGCAGACGACCTGATAAAGCAGCTCCAGAGACTGCTCGATCCGGGAATTGCGCCCCTTTAAAACAAAACGGTAACCGTCCCAATCGCATTGAATTTCGAGCGTCGCCCCAATAGCCGACAGATCGGCGGGAATGTTTTTCGTCTTCTTCTCGACGGTGGATCGCGTCAATATGCGCGATAAGAGGTTTGCCAATCCGCCCTTGTCAATCGGGTCAAACGCCGAACCATAGCGGAGGACGAGCCCGATTGTCAAATTCTCCCCGAGGCGCGGAGTCGAAGCAACGACAACCTGGAGGTCGTTTAAAAGCCGTTTGGAGTTTACCTCCGGCAGCGGCACGGCTTTCTGTGCAATCAAAGAAGAGCGGCAAATAGCCGCGATAGCCATTAAAATCAGCAGATATCGGATAAATCGTCGCATCATTTTGCGTTCCTGAAAGCCGAAGGCTATCATAGAAATCGCCGCGGCTCAAACAATGTCGCTTTCTCGCCGGCCGGGAACCGCGGCCTGAAGGTTTTACGTCGATCGCCGCCCCGCGATGCCAATATTTCATTTCTTGCTTTTTTTTGAAGAAGCCAATCATCTATAGTGAGCGCCATGCATTCTGCGCGTTCTGGCAAAAGCGGCGGAGCTTCCTTCGCCTGGCGATTGGCATTTTCCATCCTGATAAGCTTGCTTGCCATCCCGGCCATTTATCAAAGCTATCGGATTTTTCGCGCCGATCGAATCGTCCGGTCCGGAGAAACCGTCGACAATTACACCCGCGCATCGCAATTGAATCCCTCCAACGCCTTATTTTGGTGGAAGAGAGGCCGGCTTCATCACTACTCGATTGAGAAGGTGGAACTGCATCTGGCTTTGCAGGACTATTTACAAGCCTTGGAACTCAACCCCAGGATTGGACAAGCCTGGATGGATCTGGCGGACGTATATGAACGCTCGGGCAAACCCCAAAAGGCTGAAAGCGCCCTGGAAAAAGCCATAGCGGTTCACTCCTACTCGCCTTTGATTCGCTGGCAGGCAGGCAATTTTTACCTTCGTCAGGGCAATCTGCCCAAAATGTACGAGTGTTTCAAAATAGCCTGTCAATTCGATGGATCGAAACTGCCGATAGCGACAGAGCTTGTCTGGAAAATCGAATCGAACCGCGGACAAATACTCCAAAAGCTCGTCCCGGACACGCTTCCGGCCAACATGGGATACCTCAATTTTCTGGCCGGGAAAGACGAACTTGACCTCGCCGCTATGGTCTGGCGGCGTTGTCTCGGCAATGTCATTCCGCCCGACTATGAAATGAAGCCGTCGCTGGCATTCCATTACATCCATCGCCTGCTTGCAAAAAGCCGGGTCGAGGAAGCTCTGAAAGTGTGGGATGAAGTCCTCGCAAAATCAGGGGCAGGGCTCGGCGACGCTCGATGGGAAAAATCGGAAGAAAGGCAAAACCTTGTCTGGAACGGCTCTTTTGAAAATGAGATTTTGCGCGGCGGAATGGATTGGCGCTATCCGGACGCCGCTGAAGTTCAATTGGAGGTCGATATAGAAGCCAGGATGGACGGGCTCAAGAGTCTGCGCGCCACTTTCAAAGACGCCAATGTTTCGACCGGATACCTTCATCAGATTGTCCCGATCTTCTCGCCCGGAGACTACGAGCTGCAATTCTATCTGCGGACCCAAGACCTCACAACGGATCAGCTGCCCTATTTCGCAATCGAAGGGTACCCGGATGCTGGCTGCGTCTCCGCCCGCAGCGATTTTTTCCCGCCCGCTGCTCCCTGGAGCAGGATCCGGGTTCCTTTTGTCGTAAAGGAAGGATGCAAGGCGGTTCGGATTGCACTGGCGCGGAATCGCTCCCATAAATTCGACAACAAGATAAAAGGTTCGCTGTGGATCGACGGCGTCGTCTGCAGCAAACAATAGACTCCATATGCTTACCGATATAGGGTTGATCCTCGTCATGTTTTTCGCCGCGCTCGCCTGGGGTTCCAATGAGCCCTGGGCGATCGCATTGATTTCCCTGTTATCCATCGGCCTGGCTTACGCCAGACTGCTGATGGACGCCTGGACTGGGCAGACGCGGATAGGCCGGTTGCGGTTTTTTGCGCCTTTTTTTCTGCTGATTCTCTATGTCTGCCTTCAATGGCTTGTCTCTTTCGCCGGCCTCGACTCCGGGACCGGCTCGCTGCCGCACACGATCGACGGCTATTCCACCGTCCTGTATTTGCTGCTCCTGTCCGCCTGCGTCTCCCTCGCCTTTCTGGCCGCAACAGGGCTTCGATCCCGGGCTCAAATCAAGCTTCTGATCTGCTGCATCCTGGTTTTAGGCGTCTTTGAAGCGCTGTACGGGCTCGTCCAGTATCTGGGCGATTATGCTTTCGTATGGAACCACCCGGTAGCCGAAGGCGTCGCTCATGGAACTTTTATCAACCGGAACCACTATGCATTGTTTTTGAATCTGAGCGTTTGCTGCGGAGTGGGATACCTGTACTATCGTTCCATGCATCTTCTGCACGGCCAGAACCTGACTTTTCGACGAGTGGTCAGCGCCGAAGGATCCGCAAAGCTGGCCTGGATCATGCTCTGGCTGGCATTGATGGGATTGGCTCTTGTGTTTTCCCTGTCGCGCATGGGAATCTTCGCTTTGTTCGGCTGCCTTTGCGCCATGATAATTGCGGGAAAGCTCTCCGAAGAGACGCAACGCGCCAAGACGCTCGGGGTGGCATTGATTTGCATCATTTTGGGCCTGGCGGCATTTACCGGATTGGATGCGGTGCTGGCCCGGTATGAAACCATCGCCCAGGCGGGATATCTTGAGAAAGATCGAATCCCAATCTGGCAGGACGCCTGGAAAATGGCTCAAGGACGCTTGATTTTCGGCGAGGGCTTGGGTACGTTTCAATGGTTGTTTCCTGCTTTCGAAAGGATGGAACCGGACATTCCGGCGAAATACGCCCACAACGACTACCTCCAGGCCCTGACGGAAATTGGAATTGTCGGACTGGCCCTGGTTGCCTGGGCTTTGGCGGTCTGCTGGCGGGCGGCGGCGAGAAATCTCCGCAAATCGAAAGACCCGCTGGCAAGAGGGATCGGGATCGCTTCCCTGGGGGCGCTGACCGCCATTATGTTGCAGGAAATAACCGATTTTTCATTGTATATACCCGGCGTCGCCGTCTTAGCGGCTATTCTGACAGGTCTGAATTTCCGGGCCGCGATGTCCGGGGAAAAGGGAAATTCCGTTGACAAACAACAGCATTAGCCCCGGGAAGAGAAAAAACGAGCCGCCGGAAGGCAAAATCGAAAAAAAAGTCTGGATCCGGGCATCGGCTGAAGTTGTATACAAAGCGCTTACCGACGCCAAGGAGCTGACGCGCTGGTTCTGCGATCGGGCATCCTGCAACCCCCGAGAGGGAGGGGAGTTTGTCGCGCAATGGAAAACCGGGAAGACAAGCCGCAAAGGGCGCGCGGTTTTTACGCGCGTCGAGCCGAACTCTCTTCTGGAGATGGTTTGGACTGACGACGGGCGCGGCGATTCATCCGGAGAGCCTACCCACACCCTCCGCTACCGCATTCGCTCCAAATCCGCCATGACTGAGGTCATTATGGTGGATGACGATGCTCTCGTTTCAGATATCGAAACCTTCGACTTCCTGGACCAGGGCTGGAATAGCGTATTGATGGAGCTCAAGGATTTCTGCGAGCGCAGGGAGCGTTCGGCCAAGCTCCGCTCCGGATCAAAGTAAGTCGACAGGCAGACTCGACGCCTGATTTTGAAGAATGCCGGCGATCCCGGGCGCACCGGCGATTTGTGCTCCTAAACTCATTATTAATAAGCGCTTGCATTTTATCCTGGGCGCTGTTAGCATCCAGGGCTAAGTAAGATGGTGAAGTGCAACTATTCTGATAGGAGGAGGAGATCATGCGAAGGGTTCCCTTGGGAGAATCGGTAAAAATAATAGCCCAGGGATCGTTGAATTGGCTCGAAGAGCGCCCTATCGTCGTTTCCTTTGAAGTGACCGATTCCTGCACCTGCTATTGCAAGCACTGCGACCATGGCGGCCCACGCGACGATTCGAAAAACCTCAAACCGGCGGATTACAAAGAGTACATGAAAGTGCTCCATCCTTGCGTCGTTCAGGTGTCCGGAGGCGAACCTCTGATGCGCCCCGACCTCGAAGAAGTCATCCGAAGCATTAAGTCCGGTTCAGGCCTTCCCTATATCATCCTCGTTTCCAACTGGTCGCTGATGACCGAAGAACGCTACATCCGGCTGAAGCAGGCCGGCGCCGACGAGTTCTGCGTCAGTCTGGACTTTCCCGACGAACGTCATGACGAATTCAGAGGGCTTCCGGGGCTTTACCGGCATCTTAGCGAAATCGTGCCTCGCGTTGCAAAACTCGGATACGACGACATCGTCATGAACAACTGCATCACGGCCGAGAACGTGGGCGAAATCAATTCAATCGCGGACAAAGTGGCCGAATGGGGCGTCAACCTCAACTACAGCGCCTATTCGCCCCGGCGGACCGGATGCCGAGACTACTTCCTGAACTCAAAGGAGCAGCTTGCCGTTCTGGACGAGGGGCTGGCCAGGATCAAGCAGCGGATGAACGATTCCCATTGGATTACCAACAACATATCCACATTGGATGCAACCAGCCGGTATTTCCATACCGGCGGCGCTCCCGCCTGCAAAGCGGGCCTTCGATGGCTCGTCGTCACATGCGACGGCGCTCTGCAGCCATGCTCGATGCAATTCAAACGCTACGGCCTGCACGAGCAGGCGAAAATGGTGCGCGAATTCACTCGCAACAACGCCTGTGACGAGTGCTATGTCTCGATCCGTTCTTATCTGGACAAAACATTCCCGCAACTGCTGCGCGAGAATGTGTCCGAATTTTTCTCATTCAAATCGCGCGCAAAAGGCAATTGCGCAGCTTCGGCTTGATCCGAATCCATCTCTATCCCTTCGACAACCGGCGCCCCTGTGGTAGTCTAATGGTGCGGCGCCGTCATTTCGCCCGCGACTGATGAGGAGGTCCTGTGAAGAAACTATCGTTCGCCTTGATTGTATTGTTTGGCGCTTCTTCTCTGCTTGCCGCCGAGAAAGTCAACGACCGGGTCGTCCGCTCCGCGGTGGTGCTGAAAGAAATCTCCGAGACGCCGGACAACGGAGTCCCCAAAGACCTTATGGACAAGTGCGCCTGCGTCGCGGTCATTCCGGGAGTCAAAAGGGCGGGATTCATTTTCGGCGGCAACTACGGCAAAGGCGTAATTTCCTGCAGGACCGACAACGGGAACGGGCCCTGGAGCCCGCCATCTTTGATTATGATCGGCGGAGGAAGCTTCGGGCTGCAAATCGGCGCCCAGTCGGTCGACCTGGTCCTGATCGTAATGAATGTTTCCGGAATCGAAAGTCTGCTGGACAGCAAGTTCACCCTTGGGGGGGACGCTTCTGTCGCAGCGGGTCCGGTGGGAAGAACGGCGGCGGCCGAGACCGACGCATGGCTTACGGCGAAAATTTTGGCTTATTCGCGGGCAAAAGGAGTTTTCGGCGGATTGGTCGTCAAAGGCGGCGTGCTCCGCCCGGACAGAGACGCCAATGCCGCCTTTTACGGCAGGAAGATCGAACCGCGAGCTTTGCTTCTGGGCAAAAGCGAGGGAGAAATCCCCAAAGACGCCAATATTTTCCTGGACGAATTGACTCGCATCAGCCCCAAGAAACTCGACAGGTAATTGTCGACGGACTGCGACTATATAGACATACGCAAGCAATCGAACGCTCCCCTGCTCGAAGCGTTCAATAAGATTCGTCAATATTCAATGTTGCCTGCGGTTTAAATCGTAGATCACTTTAAGCCCCTGAAGGGCAAGCCACGGATCCACGATATCGATGCTTTTCGTTTCTCTGGCGATAAGTTCCACCAGCGCTCCCGTGCCGATCGTCTTCATTTCGGGTCCGAGTTCTTCGCGAAAGCGGGCTACCATCCCTTCGACCAGCCCGACATAGCCGTAGAGCAAGCCAGATTGCAGAGCGTGGACCGTATTCCGTCCGATCGCGGACGGCGGGCGCAGGATATCCACTTTGGGAAGCTTGGCGGTGCGCTTGAACAAAGCATCGGAGGCGATGCCGATCCCCGGGGAAATGGCGCCGCCAAGGTATTCGCCTTCGGCGGAGAGAGCGTCGAAAATCGTCGCGGTTCCGAAATCCACGATACAAGCAGGGCCTTTATAGAAACGCCGCACCGCAGCCGCGTTCACGACTCTGTCGGCGCCCACCTGTTTGGGATCTTCATATCTGAGTTTAATTCCGGTGCGGGTTCCGGCGTCCACGATCAGCGGAATGGCGCCCAGGTAATCAAGGCAGGCGTTTTCGACGGCGCCGGTTAAGGGAGGCACGACAGAAGCGATGGCTATATCCTTGATCTCGCTGGAACGGGCGCCCGCCCGCTCCAGAAGTTGCACGAGCAAAATCCCGTATTCGTCGGAAGTGCGTTCGCTGTCCGAAGCGAGCCTCCAGTGAGCGTCGAGCTTATCCGATTTGTATAATCCAAGGGTAATGCTGGTGTTCCCGATATCGACGGCAAGCAGCATCGCGCTCCTCCTTTATCAGGCCGCCTATTTGTCTCCCGGAGAAATCAAAATGTTGTCGATCAGCCGGGTTTTTCCTATCTTCACCGCGAGCGACAGCAGGACGCCGTTGTCAATCTTCTCCAATTCGCCCAGCGTCTCCGGATCCGCCGCGGATACATATTGGGGACAGGCAAGAGGCTCGGCGCCGACGATCGTGCGCATGATTCCCCGCAAAACCTCGCCGTTTCGCTCCCCTCGGTCGTACGCCTCTCTCGCCGCCGCAAGAGACCGGTACAGGACTGTCGCAGCCTGGCGTTCGCGAGGATTCAAGTAAACGTTCCGGCTGCTCATCGCCAGGCCGTCCGGTTCGCGGACCGTCGGGCAAACAACGAGTTCAACCGGGAAATTCAAGTCCCGGGCCATGCGGCGGAGCACGGCCACCTGCTGGGCGTCCTTCTGTCCGAAGTAGGCTTTATCCGGCAGAAAGGCGTTGAACAGTTTTGCGACAACAGTGGCGACTCCCCTGAAATGCCCCGGGCGGCAGGCGCCTTCCAGCGTAGCGCTGATCTCGTCGACCGCAATCCATGTCCGGTAGCCGGGCGGATATATCGATGCGACATCAGGCGTCCACACGACATCGACGCCGAGACTTTCAAGGGCGCTGAGATCTCGCGGCATATTGCGCGGGTAATTGGCCAAATCCTCCCCAGCGCCGAACTGCGCTGGATTGACGAAGATGCTGACTCCGACATGGCGGCACTCGGCCCGGGCTTTGGCGACCAGAGAATAGTGTCCGGCGTGAAGAGCCCCCATGGTGGGAACCAATCCAAAGGCGCCTTCCATGGAAGACCTTATTCTCCTCAATTCTTCAAGGCTCTCCACTGTCTGCATTTCATTTTCCTGTTTGACGGCCGGCAGCCCGCACAAGCTGCCAGAGCATTTCGTTGACCGGCGCAGGTTCCTTCAATCGCGCGGCTTCCAGTGCGACGGCGCCGTTGATGGCGTCGCACTCCGTCGGCGCTCCGCGCAGAATGTCCTGAAGCATCGAGGACCTGTTGGCAGAGGTTTGCCGGGCCACTTCCCGGACGCGTTCTGCGGGATTTGCATAAGGCAGTTTTATTCCTTTTGCACGTGCAACCTGTCCGCACTCCTCCGCCGCGCGGACCATGAGGGAAGAGGCTTCCGGCCGTCGCAGCAATTCGCCATTGGGGACCCGCAGCAAAGCCGTCAGGGCGTTAATTCCACAGCTGATGCAAAGCTTGCCCCATAGCAGGCCCTCGGATTCACTCTCTTGGCAGCGCCTGGCCTGCAGCCCGGCTTTACGGAACAAATCCACGGTCCAGTCGGGAGCGACGATTTCAGTCAGCCCCTCCCCTCCGGTTTGCACCTGGCCCGGTCCGATCAAAGTTGCGCCCATAGCCGTTGCGCCCGGGAACGCTCTTTTTCCCAAAATTTCAAGATTTCCCAGACCGTTTTGAAGCGTTATCGCCAATCCATCAGGGCGCAGGCATGATTCCAGGCATTGCGCCACCTGCGCGGTTTGCCATGCCTTCACCAGAACAATCGCCAAATCGCCGGGCTCAATCGGCTCTCCCAGCGGATGAGCTTCGATCGCAACCGTATCGACGCCGTCTGCATCCAGCACCCGGATTCCCCGTTCCCGGACTGCGGCGATGGCTTCAGACCATTCATCCAACAGGACGACCTCTGCCGCTTTCGCCAGCCGGGCGGCGAAAAGACAAGCCATGGCGCCGGCGCCAAAAACTATGGCTCGCTTCACATTTTTTTCATGAAGATCGGCGGTTTTCCGGCTCATTGTCGTCTTTGAGTCAAAAGCAGCGGCAATCTGCGAGGCTATGCCGGGGACAGGAGTCCATTCCGGCGCCTGGCTTCCGGCTTCTTTTTAATTGTATCTTGCGCCCGGATTGTCGTCCGATTCGAGTTCGATCTCAGGCAGGTCTATGCCTTGAATCAGGGTGCGGAGCGCTTGGGGATCCATTGAAAATCCATGCTCTGCAGCCGGGAACTGCCGGTTTTTCACATCTCCGATATAGAGCCGGAAGGCATTTTCCATTTCATTGTAAAAATCGGCGTATTTTTTGACAAAGCTGGGCGTGAATCGATCGAACAATCCAAGAAGGTCGTGCGTCACCAGGACTTGGCCGTCGCATCCGGCGCCGGCGCCAATTCCGATCACCGGAATGGCCAGCCGCCTTGAGATCATCTGAGCGACCTCCACCGGGATGGATTCGAGCACAACCGAATAGCATCCGGCGTCCTCAAGGATAATGGCGTCTTCGATGAGGATCCGCGCGGATTCCGGGGTCTTAGCCTGCCCCCGCCATCCGCTTAGCCGGTGGACGCTCTGAGGCGTCAATCCCAGATGCCCCATCACCGGAATACCGGCGGAGACAATGGCCTTGACTGCGTCAGCCCGGTCGCGCCCTCCTTCCAGCTTGACCGCATCCATTCCTCCTTTTTGCAGAAGCTTTCCGGCATTTCGCATAGCTTCAGAAATGGAAGCCTGGTAGGACATAAAAGGCATGTCTCCCACAAGATGAGCGCGCTTTGCGCCGCGCGCGACCGCCCGGCAATGGTGAAGCATATCCTGCATCGTGACCGGGATTGTATTTTCGTAGCCTAGCACGACCATGCCGAGCGAATCGCCGACCAGAATGCCGTCGATGCCGGCGCGGTCCAGCGCCACTGCTGTCGGAAAATCGTAAGCAGTCAGGAAAGTGATCGGCTCTCCGCGATCTTTTTTCGATTGCAGGGTTTGGATCGTGACTTTTCCTTGGGATGGCGATGGAGCTGAAGATTGAGACATGGCTATCTTCTCCGTTTTGAGTAAGATGCCTGTTTAAATCATGGGTGCATTACAAACAGGCGCCGCCGTCTCGGTCCTTGAGGATCCAAGCGGCGCCATAATTGTATTCGAGCCTTGCGGGTTTTAAAAGAACAAATGCGTGGCGCAAAGCCTCCGGCCCCATTAATATGTGGAGGTTTGTCGAGGAGTTGCTATGAAAGCATTGGTCAAAAAGGAATCCCGGCCCGGTTTGTGGCTGGACGACGTGCCGGAACCTAAGGTCGGCATCAACGACGTGCTCATCCGCGTCGACCGCACCGGGATCTGCGGAACCGACCTTCATGTTTACGAATGGAATTCGTGGGCGCAACAAACGATCCGGCCTCCCCTGGTTGTGGGGCACGAGTTTGTGGGCGAAGTGATCGAAGTGGGCGCCAATGTCGCGGACTTCCGCCCCGGCAATGTCGTCAGCGCCGAAGGTCACGTGGTTTGCGGACGCTGCCGCAACTGTCTGGCGGGCCGGCGCGTCCTGTGCAAGGACACTCAGGGCATCGGGGTCAACCGTGCCGGCGCTTTTGCGGAATATATTTCTGTTCCGGTCACCAATGTCTGGAGCCATAAAGACTCGATCGACCGGGACGTCGCTTCCATTTTCGATCCTTTTGGAAACGCGGTCCACACGGCGCTTTCTTTTAACGTCTTGGGCGAAGACGTTCTCGTCACCGGGGCGGGACCGATCGGGATTATGGCGGCCGCGGTGGCGAAACACTCGGGGGCTCGCTATGTGGTCGTCACGGATCTGAACGAATACCGTTTGGACCTCGCCAGAAAAATGGGCGTGACGCTTGCTCATAACATCAGAAACGGCAGCCTTCGCGATGTGCAGAAACAGTTGGGCATGAAGGAAGGCTTCGACGTAGGGCTGGAGATGTCCGGCAATCCCGCGGCGTTTCGCGAAATGATCGAGAACATGTGCCACGGCGGCAAAATCGCGATGCTGGGAATCCCGTCCGAGCCTCTGGAGGTCAACTGGAACACGGTCATTTTCAATATGTTGACCATCAAAGGCATTTACGGACGGGAAATGTATGAAACATGGTACAAAATGACCGTGATGCTGGAAAGCGGCCTGGACATCAAGCCGATCATCACGCACCGCTATCACTACACGGAGTTTGAGAAGGGATTTGAGGCGATGCAGAGCGGCCAATCCGGCAAAGTGGTTCTGCGCTGGTCCTAGACGGCCCGCATCGAACCGGCGAAAAAGCGGAAGCTTTAAGCTTCTCGATTGACATTAGTGGTTCCGTTTGCTAGCTTATTGCGGCGCCATTGCTCCTCAGTAGCTCAATGGTAGAGCATTCGGCTGTTAACCGAAGGGTTGTAGGTTCGAGTCCTACCTGAGGAGCCAACAAATCCAATCACTTGCAGTCTCCAAAATCCTTGACAACCGCTGAGCTTCCAAAATTGACATGCCCGCCCAATTAGCGTACGATATGGCGTACGTTTAAATTGGAGCTATAAATAATGTCTACACTTACAGCAACTGAGGCAAGAAAACGGCTTTATACTCTGGTCGATGAAGTGGCTGAGTCCCATGATCCAATTAAAATTGTGGGCAAACGAAGCTCAGCGGTTCTATTGTCCGAAGAAGACTGGAGAGCCATACAGGAAACGCTATATTTAACATCAATACCGAAAATGAGAGAATCTATTCGCAAAGGATTAAATACATCTGTAGAAGAATGCGAAGAGGAGCTTGACTGGTGAGTTGGCGTTTAGTCTACACTAAACAGGCAAAGAAAGATGCAAAAAAACTTTCCCGTTCCGGCCTAAAACCTCAAGCAGAAAAACTTCTCTCTATATTGCAGGAAGATCCATATCGAACACCGCCTCCATATGAAAGACTGGTTGGAGATCTGGCCAGCGCATGCTCCCGAAGGATTAATATTCAACATCGAATTGTGTACCAAATCCTTGATGATATAAAAACTGTTAAAGTCATTCGTATGTGGACACATTATGAATAATAATACCGGCGAACCAGGGCATCTGCTAAGACCGGGCATTTTTTCTTTGCTTTTTATGTATTACTAATCAGCCCTTGCGACGGGGCGTCGTTCATTGATAACAGAAACTTGGAATCAGGCACGACTGGTGTCAATCTAACGCAGCCAGGCGGCAAGCTATGGTCGATTTTTACTTGGCGCCTTTGTGCCCGTTAATCAGCCTGACTTCAGTTGCTGCGATAGTTGATTGGTGGCAAGTCTGCCTTGAAAAAGACAGGCTCGACCCCGCCGGAGAGTTTGTCAGTTCCACGCCAACTGAGCCGAGCCT
>CAZXSV010000014.1:0-71732 GCA_964642735.1 uncultured Acidobacteriota bacterium | reverse complement strand
GGCCCCAGAGCGCGGATCTTTTCCGCCATTTCATTGGCGATGGCGGCAAACCGCTGTCCCGCCGCTGCACTCAGGTTGTACATTTCCACACGCTCCGGTTCTATCCCTACTTCCTTCAGGAGCGTTTTGACGTAATTCACTCGCCTACGGGCACGGAGATTTCCTTCCAGGAAATGACATTCTCCGGCCATTCAACCTGCTACGTAGGCCCCGTCCACGCCGGCTTCGAAAGCCTTTAGAAGGGTAAGCACATCCACTCTTCCCGTGCAGGGCACTTTGATAATTTTAACGAACGCCGGGTAATTGAGCCTCATCGAACCTGCCAGGTCCGCAGCGCTGTAGGCTCAGAACTCGCAGCAGAAAGCCAAAATATCCGGCTCAAACTCTGCTGTTTTTGCGCTCTCCATCGCCGATTGTCGGGTTGACTCCATTTCCGTCTCCTTCATATCACATCACTGCATTGGTCGGGGCTGGTTCCACTGTCAACGCCCTGGATTTTGCCCAGAGCTGCGGTTCTCTAAAGTGCATAAGCTCGATAGCCATGGCCGGACATTCCGCCGAGCAGCTGCCGCAGCCGTGGCACTTGGCCGGATCGATTTCGGCTTCGCCTTTAATATTGATAACCGGCACATCGTAGGGACACACACGAACGCAGGTCAAGCAGGCCGCACACCGTTCTCCGTCGACAACCGCAACAATTCCGCCGACCATCATCTTTTCTTTCGAAAGGATGGTGCAGGCGCGGGCTGCCGCGGCGCTTGCCTGGGAAATCGTTTCGGTGATCAACTTGGGGCCGTGGGCGCCGCCGGCGAGATACATGCCGTCGGTGGCCAGATCCACCGGCCGCAGCTTCATGTGAGCCTCCAGGAAGAAGCCGTCCAGCGTTCGCTGAACCTTCAAAACGTCGGCGACTTCGTCGTTGTTCCGAGCATGTGTGGACGCCGACAGAACAACAAGGTCCGGCGCTATTTCCATGCGTTCCCGGATGATCTTATCCGTGAAAGATACCGTAAGCCCCTGCCCATTTTTCTTCACCTCTGGTTTTTCTTCGGGCTCATAGCGGACAAACAGAACGCCCTTTTCACGCGCTTTGGCGTAATAGGGTTCCGCCAGTCCGTAAGTCCGGACATCCCTGTAGAGAACCGTAATTTCCGTTTCCGGATTCAGTTCCTTCAGCTTCAGCGCGTTCTTGACTGCCGTGGCGCAGCAGGTCCGGCTGCAGTTTGGCCGTTCGGCGTTCCGCGAGCCCACGCACTGAATCATCACGACCTTTTTCGCCTTGGCGACGTCGGCCGATTTGCCGACAATCTTGTTTTCCAGTTCGAGCTGGGTGACGATGCGCGGATCTTCTCCGTAAAGGAATTCGGTCGGCTTGGCTTCCTGCGCCCCGGTGGCGACAACGACGGCGCCGTGGCGGATCTGCTGATACTCGCCGTTCGGCCCGGACTTTACACCCGTCGTGAAGTTGCCCCTGGATCCGCCCGAATCCACGATGCTGGCGTTGTACAGGACGTGGATCATCGGGTGATTCTTTACCCGCTCAACGGTGCTCTGGAGCAAAGCCTGGACATCCAACCCGTCAAGGGTGTAGTGGAGGTTCCACAGATTGCCGCCCAGCTTGTCTTCTTTCTCCAGCAAGTAGACTTCGTACCCCTGATCGGCGATTTTCAAGGCGGATGTCATGCCGGCAATACCGCCTCCGATGACGATCGCCTTCTGGACGACGGATATCATGTGTTCCCCAAGCGGCTGGATCATGCGCGCATTGGCGACGGCCATCCGCACCAGATCTTCCGCCTTTTCGGTTGCTTCCTTCTTCTGCTTCATGTGTACCCAGGAACACTGGTCGCGGATATTGGCCATTTCAAACAGGTACTTGTTCAGGCCAGCCTGCCGCACCGTTTCGCGGAACAGCGCTTCGTGCGTTCTGGGCGAGCAGGAAGCCACAATCACTCTGTTGAGATTGTGCTCTTTGATCGCTTCGCGGATCTTGGCCTGGGTGTCCTGAGAGCAGGTATAGAGGTTGTCTTCGACGTGAACGACGTTTTTGAGCGTCCTCGCGTAGTCTCTCACCTTCGGGACATTGACGACGCCGCCGATGTTGATGCCGCAATTGCAGACGAACACGCCGATGCGGGCGTCCTGATCCGTCACATCAATCTCGGGCGGATATTCCTTTTTCAAGGTCATTGTGCCGCGCGCGACGGCGAGAGGCGCCATCGCATCTGCGGCCGCTCCGCTGGCCTGGGCCACGGTTTCGGGGATGTCCTTCGGGCCCTGGTAGACGCCGCAGACATAAACGCCTTCTTTCGACGTCATGTGGGGTGTGAAACTGGATGTTTTTGCGAATCCGTACTTGTCCACTTCGACGCCGAGCCGCTTGGCCATGGCGACTGTGTGCTTGGCCGGTTCGAGGCCGACGGAGAGGACGACCATGTCGAATTCTTCTTCAACGACTTTGCCCGTCTCGTCAATGTAAGAGATGATGAGGTTCTTGGTGTTGAAATCCTCGCGAACCCTCGATACGGCGCATTTGACGTAGCGCACGCCGGATTCGTTTTTGGCGCGTTCATAGTAGCTTTCAAAGTTTTTCCCGAAAGCCCGGATGTCCATGTAGAAGATCGTCGGCTGGATATTGTTGTCATGCTCGCGCGCGATGACGGCTTCCTTGGTGGCATACATGCAGCAGACCGAAGAGCAGTAATCGTTGCCGCATGAAGTGTCGCGGCTGCCCACGCACTGGATGAAGGCGATCTTTTTCGGGTGCTTGCCGTCGGAGATTCGCTGAACCGTGCCCGCGTACGGACCGCTGGCGCTGAGGATGCGCTCGAATTCAAGGCTGGTCACGACGTTCGCGTACTGTCCGTATCCCAATTCGGGCCTGACATTGCCGTCCACCGTCTTGAAGCCCGGAGTGAGCAGAACGGCGCCGACTTTCAGGTCCACCACCTCGTCGCGGTCGTTATGGTTGATTGCGCCGGCGAGGCAGACATAGGCGCACTGGTTGCATTCCGAGCAGATGCCGCATTCCAGGCAGCGCTTGGCGGCTTCGATTACATCTTCCTCGCTGAGCGCGGCTTCCACTTCGTTGAAATCGCGTTTGCGCTCGGCCGCGGGCCGCTTGGGAGGCTCAAACCGTTTTGCCTGAGATTTTTCCTCGGTCAGGCGTTCCTTCTCTTCATCGCTGAGCGTCGCTTCCGCAAGCCTTTCAACGATGTCAACCACGGGAGGCCATGCCTGAGCGGGCGCGGCTTGCAGAAAGGCATGGATGCCGCGCGCAGCCTTGTGACCCGCATCGATAGCGTCGACCACAAACGTTGTGCCGGTCACGGCATCGCCGCCGGCGAAAATCCCGGGGACATTGGTCGCGAGCGAATTCTTGTCCACAACGACGCGGCCTCGGGCTGTCTCCACCTTGTCTTTCAGAAGGGCAAGATCCGGTCTCTGGCTGATGGCGTAGATGACGATGTCGCAGGGAACCACGGTCTCGGTTCCTTGCTTGACGTCCATATCGATCTTGCCGTCCACGAAGCCGCGGAAATCGACATTGACCGTCCGCACGCCGGTCACCTTGCCGTTGTCGCTGGCGATCTCCAGAAAGTTCCGGCCCGGCATCACGTCGATGCCTTCTTCGCGGGCGTCGCGGACCTCCCAGTCATGGGCGAGCATTTTGCCTTCGGCTTCGAGACACGTCATGCCGACCCAGCTGGCGCCCAGGCGCATGGAGGACATCGCCGCGTCGACGGCGACGTTTCCGCCTCCCAGCACGAGCACGCGTTTGCCCTTCACGAAATCCGGCCGTTTTGCCGGATCGCTGAGGCTGACATCGCGCAGGAAATCGGTTGCGACATGCACATCTTTCAGATCGTTGCCGGGGATTTGAGTCTTGAGACCGGCATGGGCGCCGGTGGCGACAAATACGGCGTTGTATTCGCCCAGCAGCGCGCCGACGTCGTCGACGCGGCTGTTCAGCTTCAACTGGACGCCCCTGGCGACGATCTCGTCGACTTCACGCTGGACCAGATCGTAGGGCATGCGGTATTCAGGAATTCCGACCCGCATCATGCCGCCGGCAACCGGCAGCGCTTCAAATACTGTTACTTCATAGTTTTTGTTGATCAGATCGCCCGCCGCCGTCATTCCGGCAGGACCGGCGCCGATGATGGCTACTTTCTTGCCAAGCCCGCTGGCGTCCGGTTTGATCTGGACGCCGGCAGCATAGGCTTTCTGAACCTCTTCCGGATGCGCAAACGCCCAATCCGTCACGAAGCGCTTCAAATGCATGATGTTGACGGCTTCGTGTCCGCCGTTATCTCCGCGGGTGCAGGCTTCTTCGCATCGGTGGTTGCAGACGCGGCCGCAGACGGAGGGGAAGGGATTGTCTTCCTTAATGGTGCGGTAGGCATCCGCATAGCGCTTCTCGCGAATCAGGGCTACATAACCCATTGCGCGCTGCTCGATCGGGCAGGCATTGCGGCAGGGAGCTTCGCCGCGCTTTTCGATGGCGAAAGCATTCGGAATTGCCTGGGGATACCTCTTATAGATGGCTTTGCGGGTATTGAGCTGGGCGTTGAATTCGTCGGGCCGTGTAATGGGACAGGCCCTGGCGCAATCTCCGCAGCCTGTGCATTTGGCGAGGTCTACGAATCGGGCGCGTTTGCGGATGCGAACGGAAAAGTTGCCCGGCTCGCCCGAAATGCCTTCCACATCTGTGGCCGTCAATACATTAATATTCAGATTGCAGCCCGCTTCCACCAGTTTCGGTGAAACGATGCACATGGCGCAGTCGTTTGTAGGAAAAGTTTTGTCCAGTTGCGCCATCACCCCGCCGATTGCGGGAGAAGTTTCCACCATATAGACGTAGTAGCCTGATTCCGCCAAGTCCAGGGAGGATTGAATTCCGGCGATTCCGCCGCCTATGACCATTACGGCCCCAACCTTATCAGCCATACTATTCCCTCCGTCCCCCGTTTGCTGCTTCCAATTTCCCGTTAAAAGTTTTTCTTCAACGGGAAACCGGAAACCAGAAACGGGAAACCTTAATCACATCAAACCCTTGGCGCTCAACATTGGAATGGGATCTTTGAAATGCCGCTTAAACCATTTTCCGGTTTCCCGGTGTCCCATGGCCAAGCCCATAAGTTCGGTATAGTAAAGAATGGGCAAATCAAGCTTTTTGCCAAGATCCAGTTCCACGTTCTCCTGGCGAGTGTCCAGATTCATCTGGCACATGGAGCAGCCTACAACCACACAGTCTGCTCCGGTTTCCTTCGCCTTCGTCAGTATTTTGCCGATCAGCTGTTTGAACAAATCCATGCGCGTAACCATCAGGCTCGCGCCGCAGCAATCGGTCTTGTAAGACCACTGAATCGGCTCGGCGCCCAATTGTTTAACGAGCCGATCCATGTGCATTGGATTCTCGTAATCCTTTATGCCGGTAAGTTTTGGGGGGCGAACGGGAAGGCAACCGTAGTAGCAGACCGCCTTGAGCCCGGATAGCGGTTTCACTATTTTCGCTTTAACTTCTTCCAGGACCGATTTATCGCACATGTAGTCCAGGGCGAATCGGATCGGCACCGTTCCTTTGTATGGGAAGCTGACCTTTTTCCCGTGTTCTTTAACTTCAAATTCAGCAGCCTTGAACCGGCTGTAACAGCTGGCGCATGGAACAAGCAGATCCCGATCGCTCTTTTCAGCTATCGCAAGGTTCCGGGCAGGCATCTCGGCTGCGAGCGATTCGTCCAGACAATGCGCTGAAGTTGCGCCGCAGCAGGTCCAATCCTCCAGTTCGTGAATCCTGATGCCAAGCAGGTCCAAAACGCCTCGGAGCGACTCGTCAAACTCTCTGGACGTCCCGTGAAGCGAACAGCCGGGGAAATAGGAGAATTCCTTCATTGAGCGCCTCCTTTTCCCGCTTTTTTAAATAGTTTCCGAAATTCGCTCCCACCCTTAAATGAAGGGAAAATAGGGATTTTGCCTTTAAGGAACATTTTCATAGACCAACCCATCATTCCGCCCAATCCGCCGGTCTGCATAATGTAAACGCCCATGCCCGGTTCCCAGGTCCTGCCGGTATATTTTGTCAGGCCCAAAAAGAACTTGTGAAACAAGGAGATTTTTTTCTCTCCGGGAGCGACGCCGGATTTGGTCGAAATTTCTCTTAAAGTGTCCATGACTTTGGCGATGTCAATGCTGTTGGGACACCGGGTGCTGCAGGTGTGGCAGGAGGCGCAAAGCCATATTGTCTTTGAAGTCAGAACTTTGTCCCGATGGCCATACTGGATGTGACGAAAAACTTGATTTGGCAGGATATCCATGGCGAAGTTCAGAGGGCATCCTGCCGAGCATTTCTGGCATTGAAAACAGTTCTGAATTTTTTCGCCGCTGATCCGGTAAACTTCAGATAGCAGGGAACTATTGCTATTGACGACCATAGGCTACTCCGATTAATGTGCCTTCATAGTAATCTTTAAGACTAAATCAGTAAAATGGCAAGACATTTCAATTTCAAAAAGATCCAGCCATGACCGGGGAGCGAGTATACACCAAGGCGACAAAAAAAATCAAAAATTTGGGCGTTGGCGGCCAATTTCGAAAACAGAATTTAAAAAACACTATCCGTATCCAGCCTGAACGCCACTTCGGGATTCCGGTTCCAAGCGGCTCGATAAAAATTATTGATCCGGATAGCCATGGCAACTTAACCACTGCAAAGAACGTTCCATAGGAGGCATTCATCGGGAAAATAGCACAGCTAAGACTCAACTCGCTCTTAGTGGCAGTTCTTCAATCACTTGCATCAGGCTGCAGAACGCTCGATTCTGAGTTTTAAACATTAGCAATACAATCTTGTTCATAATAGTGTCTTAAAAACAAACACATGTCTCAAATTCAGACATGAAACACAATCAAAGAAAAACAATGGGTGTCCATTATTGTCCGTCAGGGATTACTGTTGCCACTGGACAGAATTGACGGCAGCCAGTACTGTTATCCGATGCCAATCAGGAATGTTGCGATAATAGCTCATGTCGATCACGGCAAGACTACTCTTGTCGATGCCATGCTCAAACAAAGCGGAACGTTTCGCGACAATGAGCGCGTGACCGAACGGGTCATGGACAGTCTTGATCTCGAGCGGGAGCGCGGCATCACGATTATGGCGAAAAATACCGCAATCCACTACCGGGGGGTGAAAATCAACATTGTGGACACCCCCGGACATTCCGATTTCGGCGGAGAAGTTGAGCGCGTTCTCAAGATGGTCGATGGCGTTATGCTGCTGGTGGATGCATCCGAAGGCCCGCTGCCGCAGACGCGGTTTGTCTTGCGCAAGGCGCTGGAGCAGAAGCTTCCGGCCATCGTGGTAGTGAACAAGATCGACCGCTCCGACGCCCGGCCGCAGGAAGTCGTCAACGAGATCTACGATCTTTTCATCGATCTGGACGCCGGCGAAGATCAAATCAGTTTTCCGATCCTTTACGCCGTCAGCAAAGAAGGCGTCGCAAAGCGGGACCTTGCGGATGATTCCATGGATCTGCGGCCTCTTTTCGAGCAGATTATCGAGACGATTCCCGCTCCCAAGCCGATTCTTGCCGACAAGCTTCAGATTCTGGTTACAACTCTTGATTACAACGACTATGTCGGTCGAATCGCAATCGGAAGGATATTTTCCGGGAGGATTACGGTTGGACAAAGCGTTTCGGTGTGCAAGCTGGACGGCTCGATCGAGAAGACGCGAATCACCAAGCTGTTTACGTTTGATGGATTGAAGCAGCAGCCGGTTGCGGAGGCAAGCGCAGGAGAGATCATCGCGCTCGCCGGCATTGAGGGAATCTATATCGGCGAAACGGTGGCGGATGAAGAGGATCCGAAACCATTGCCGCCCATTCATATCGATGAGCCCACGATATCGATGATCTTTCATGCCAACACTTCCCCTTTATCCGGCAGAGACGGCAAATATGTGACTTCCCGCCATCTCAGGGCCCGGCTGGAAAAAGAGGCTCTGGCCAACGTGGCGATCCGCGTCGAAGAAACGGATGAGATGGACAGTTTCAAGGTTTCCGGCCGCGGGGAATTGCAGCTGGCGATCCTGATCGAAATGATGCGTCGTGAAGACTATGAAATGCAGGTTTCGAAGCCGGAGGTGATCACGCGCAAAATCGGGGAAAACCTGATGGAGCCGATCGAGCAGGTTGTGATCGATTGTCCCGCCAACTTCATCGGCGTGGTGACGGAGGCGCTGGGGAGGCGCAAGGGGCGCATGACGAAAATGATCGACCACGGGGCCGGGCGCGTCCGCATGGATTTCGAAGTCCCTTCGCGAGGGCTGATCGGCTTCCGGTCCGAGTTTTTGACCGATACCAAGGGAACCGGACTGTTGAACTCCATGTTCCTGCGATGGGGGCCCTGGACCGGCGAAATCACGAACCGTCTCACCGGAGCGCTGGTTGCGGATAGATCGGGATCGGCGACAGGCTATGCGCTCTACAACCTGCAGGAGCGCGGCGAGCTTTTCGTCCGGCCGGGCGTCGATGTCTATAAAGGAATGATCGTCGGTGAGAACGCCCGGACTGTCGATCTCCATGTGAATGTGACCAAAGAAAAGAAGCTGACCAACATGAGGGCGTCCACCGCCGACGAAGCCATCCGACTGGTGCCGTTCCGCGACCTATCGCTCGAGCAGGCGCTGGAATTCATCAATGAAGACGAACTGGTCGAAATTACACCGAAAACCATCCGGCTCCGCAAAAGAGACCTTTAACCCGGGTTCAATAGCGCCGCGGGCTTCATGGATTAAATAAATCTATATCCCTGGAATCCGTGCAATCCGCGGCGGTTTCCAAAACGACATAGCTTGTGGTTTTAACCGCGCGACCGCTTTCGATGAGCTTTTTGAATGCGCTCAAACTTTCTCTGTGGCGTTCTTCGGTTCTTACAATTGCCGCATATAGAGCCGAAGTGTCCGCAAAGACGCTCATCTTCGCAAAGCCTCCGAAAGGCAGCGGTCATGGTTGACGGCGACATTCGACGCTTTCTCCGGATCCTGATAACTGCCGAGAACGCTCATGGCATTGCGGATCAAAGCCTTTCGGTTTGAAACGCGCTCTTCATCCGAGAGCCGCTCGGCGACGCACCGTCGCACGGCTTCAGCAAAAGATATCCCCAGGCTGGCGGCCCAGCGCTTGAGGCGCCGATACTGCTCTTCGGTAAGCTGAATCTGATGACGCGCCATGATGGCATTAAAATGCCATCATGGCGCGTCCGTCAAGATATCCTGGAGGCGGGCGGCCGGAAGTCCCCGGGTGCGACTCTCAGCGGGGTTTGAAGGCTTCGACGACGGCATCCATATGGCCGCCGGATCGGAGGAGGTTCACGCGGGCAAAACCGGCCTGCGACAATCCTTCCTCGATTTCCTTGTAGGTGTAGCATCCGCCGCCCGGAGTCCCGACGAGCATGTTGATCGCAAAGACAGCGCCGTCCCGGGGATGAGTCCGGTCCGGATCCATGACGTAATCCCGGATCAGGATGCGCCCGCCGGGCTTCAGAGCCCGAAAGGTTTTTTTGTAGAGATCCAGGTTTTCTTCGAAGCTGTTGGAATGAATGATAGCCGAGATCAGCCCGAGGTCGTGGCCTCCGGGAAACTCATCCTCGTAGAAACTTCCGGCGACCAGCGTGGCGCGGTCGATCAATCCCTCCTCCGTCAGACGTTCCCGGGCCATTTCGACGACTTCGGGAAGGTCGAATAAGGTGGCTTTCATTTCAGGCGCGGCGCGCAGGAAGGCGATGGTATAGGTCCCCGATCCGCCGCCCACGTCCAGCAGCGCTTTCGAATCTTCGGCGTGGACGGATGCAACGATCTGCTTGGCTAATGGCGCGCCGATGGAATGCATGGCGCCGATAAACGCGCGCAATTCTCCGTCATTGCGCTCAAAATTGAACTCCTCCATGGCGGCAGGGGCGCCCCGGGCGATGTCCGGCAGGCGGGACCACCGGGGCCATAAGTGGGCCATGTGGAGAACCATCGGAAGGACCGTGTCGGGAGAATTTTCGGCCAGAAGCCGGGACGCGGAGGCTTCACATTGATAGGTTTGGCCCTGCTTTGCCAGCAGCCCCATGGCCGCAACCGCGTCCATTAAAGCGGACAAGGCCCGGACGTCGCCGCCAATCTTCGCCGCGACCTGCGCCGCGGACAGCGGCGTTTGGGATAGAATTGTAAAAAGATTCAGTTCGGCCGCGGAGTGCAGGATTTTGCTCTCCATGAAGCCTTGAGCCAATCGCAAAATTTCTTCAGGATTCATCTTGCACCCCTGAAAGCGGCATCGGATCCTTATCCGCGAACGGTTTGCGGATGGATGGGCATCCTTCCGCCGCCGGCCTTCTTTTAAACGTTCATGTCCGGGGGGCAGGGGGCTATCTGCCCATGCCTGCAAAACTTCCTATTATCGCCCGGAACCCCGCCTTGCCGAGGATAAAAATTATCCAGAGGATGACGACGCCGGTTGCGGCTTTGCCCTTGGTCAGTTTCTTTTCGGAGATGGCCGCAAATCCTATCGAAAGCAGGACAATCCCCCACAATGAGAATACGTCAAGCGAGGAAAGAAGACTGTGCAGCATCGGATGGGCCTGGCTGTCGACGACGAAACCCAGATTGCTCATGACGATCCCGGACGTGGCTTCCACCGTGTAGGGCTCTTTGAGGTACAAGACGACGATGCTGAGAAGCTGCTGAACGATGGACGCGGGCGCCAGCGCCCAGATTGTGACGGAGAGCGTCTTTTTGAATTTCAGCGGGGATTGCATCAACAGAAACGCCAGCATAAAAATTCCGGCCAGTGCCAAATACACTACAATGCCTAAGACGGGCGCCTGGACGAGAGAAACGATTCTGGAAGTTGGGCTGTTCTGCCGGGCGGCGATCTGCTCCTCCATTTGATTCAGCTGTTCCTCCGGGATCCGGGACGACATGGATTCGATGTATTTTCTTGTCATGGCCGCCGTGTCCACCCTCTGGCTGACTGCATAGGCGAACGCCATTGCGAGCAAAGCCACCAGGATATAAACAGCCAGCCAGGTCGGCTTTTTATTGATGTCTGCAAATGTGTTTCCCGGCTCAAAAAAAATGCCCCCAAGCCTCTGGACGAAAGTCATGGCGCCCGATTCCGTCTCTGGGGCGTTCGCTGCGCTATCGTTATTTTCCATTTTTATGCCTTTCCTGTTCGGCTATGCCTAAGACCAATGATTCGGATGCCTTTTTTATGGCCCTGTTTATAGGACATTGAAATGCCAGATACAAGCCGAAATTATATAGCCGGCGCATGCCGGAGTTAAAAATGGGAGGCAGATTTGGAAAAGCTGGCGGCTTGGGCCCGAATCCTGTATCTTTTTAGGACGCGATTCATGAAGTCGGAGGGAATCACAATGGAGCAAAGCGCGTTCGACGAGCTCAAGTGGCGGGGTCTGGTTTACGATGCAACCGACAGCGTGCCCGGGATGTTGTCCGCCGGCCCGGTCGTCGCCTACAACGGTTTCGATGCAACGGCCGACAGTCTGCACGTCGGACACATGGTCCCGTTGATCGCATTGGCGCGCCTGCAGCGTTTCGGACATATCCCCATCGCTCTGGCGGGCGGGGGGACCAGCATGATCGGCGATCCCAGCGGAAGGGCGACCGAGCGCCAGCTGCTTTCCCGGGAGGCGATCGAATCCAACGTGGAGTGCATCAAGAGGCAGCTCGCCCATTTTCTGGATTTCGAAAACAAAAAGAATCCGGCGCGCCTGCTCAACAACGCGGACTGGCTGCTGTCGCTCAATCTGGTCGATTTCCTGCGCGACGTGGGCAAGCATTTTACGGTGAATTACATGATCAGCAAGGACTCGGTGAAAATCCGCCTCGACCGTGAAGACGGGATTTCTTTCACCGAATTCAGCTACATGCTTTTGCAGTCGTACGATTTCCTCCATCTGCACGACCATCAGGGTTGCACGCTTCAAACCGGAGGAAGCGATCAATGGGGCAATATTACGGCCGGAGTGGAGCTGATCCGGCGGATGCGGGGCAAACCTGCCGGCGCGTTGGTCTACCCCTTGATCGTCAAAGCGGACGGGACCAAGTTCGGGAAAACGGAATCGGGCGCGGTCTGGCTTTCCGCGCAAAGGACGTCGCCCTATCGCTTTTATCAGTTCTGGCTCAACGCCGACGACCGCGATGTAATCGGCTATCTGAAATTTTTCACGTGGCTCGGAGAGCGGGAGATCGAAGAACTCCAGGCGGCTGTCGAGCAGCGCCCGGAGCAGCGCGATGCGCAACGCCGCCTGGCGCGGGAGATGACCCGGATCGTGCATGAGGAAAGCGAGCTCCGGAAAGCCGAACAGGCTTCTCAGGCTCTGTTCGGCGGCGAAGTCAGCGGATTGTCCGCCGGGGAAATCGCCGACATCTTCGCCGACGTGCCTTCGGGCCGGATCTCGATCCGAGACCTGCAGCCGAAAGGGAAGCTTTTGCAGGATTTGCTTGTCGAATGCAAAATCGTTCCTTCCAAAAGCGAGGCGCGCCGCGCCATCGAAGCCGGCGGCGTGTATCTGAACAACCGGCGCATCGCCGACGCCGCGTCCGCCGTTTCCGCCTCCGACGTGATCGACGGCAGCTTTCTGATCTTACGCCGGGGCCGCAAGAACTACTGGCTGATCCGCGTCGAACCCTAACGGCGACGCGGTGGCAGCGCTGCAGGCCGCGTTCTGCCCGCCGCAGGGGCGGATGCTCCCGCGGCGCCGATCTCCGCGTCGCTCGTCGCCTCCGACGCAACCGCGCCGTCTCCTCCTTGCGCCTTGATCTTGGCCGCAATACCTATGCGCGCGGCCTATGGTACTTTCAATACGGGCTGCCATTGGCGCCGCGCGAACCCGCCGGAATCTACAAAAAAGTAATATTGAAGACAATGCAGACACGATTGTAATATCTCTCCCCTCTCGCGGGCCGGCCCTCCCTTTTCCGGTCGCTGCAATATATACATAAATGTATTATAAGTTCGGCAATAATTACATATATGTTGCCCTCAGGCTTCCGGATCGCCCGGGGCCGGCGCTCTTCCAGGAATGCGTTAAATAACTCTGTCGCTTGATCTTCCATTAGGGCCGGACGCCTTTTCGCCGAAGCTTCGCGCTTTGGCGCCTTATTTGCAAAATCCTTTCCCGGTTGTTGAAGCAAAGAAACCTGCAACGGGAGGACGATCGGATATGAAAATGATTTGCGCAGTGATTCGACCCCACCGCCTGCAACATGTCAAGGAGGCGCTCGCCGATGCGGGCATCGTCGGTTTGACGGTCTCCGATGTCAGAGGCGCGGGCAGGCAGAAAGGGCAGATCGAGCGGTATCGCGGCTCGGAGTACAGCATCGACCTGATCCCCAAGGTCAAACTGGAACTGGCGGTGGACGACGATCAGCAGGAAGCCGTCCTCAAGGCGATCCGGGAGGCGGCTTACACGGGAGAGATCGGGGACGGGAAGATCTTTGTTTGGCCCCTGGAGGACGCTCTTCGCATCCGGACCGGGGAGCGCGGCGAAAGCGCTCTTTAACGACAGAACGCCTTGTTTTTCAACCATTCCAAGAAGGGGTGTTGCCATGTATCGATTGCGTGCTTTGTTTCTTGTCCTTCTAATATTCGCCGGCGTCGCGCTGGCCGGAGCTCAATCTGAAATCCAGCCGGGCCCGGTCGAACAGAGGATGGCGCGTCTCGAAGCGCAGGCGATGGAAGCCAAAAGCGCGGGAGACAACAGCTGGCTCCTTGTCAGCTCGGCTTTGGTTCTCATGATGACGGGGCCGGGCCTCGCGCTTTTCTACGGCGGGCTGGTGCGGAAGAAAAACGTGCTGTCCGTCATGATGCAAAGCTTCATTTTGATGGCCATCATTTCCGTTTTATGGGCGCTGGTCGGCTACAGTCTGGCGTTTTCTCCTGGGAACTCGTTTCTCGGCGGGCTGAGCAACGCGTTTTTGAAAGGCGTGGGCGGAAGCCCGGATCCGGACTATTCGGCGACGATTCCGTTGCAGACTTTCATGGTTTACCAGCTTATGTTCGCCATCATCACTCCTGCCCTCATCACGGGCGCATTCGCGGAGCGCATGAAGTTCAGCGCCATGGTCGTGTTCATGATTCTCTGGTTCTTCATCGTGTACGCCCCGATGGCGCACATGGTCTGGGGCAAAGGAGGATTCCTGAACGCCGCTCTGGGCGGGCGGATCCCGACGCTTGATTTTGCCGGCGGGACGGTCGTTCACATCACTTCGGGAGTGTCGGCGCTGGTCTGCGCCCTGTTTCTCGGAAAACGGCTCGGATACCCCAAGGATCCGATGCCTCCCCACAGCGTGGTTTTGAGCGCGATCGGCGCCTGTCTTCTTTGGGTCGGCTGGTTCGGCTTCAACGCCGGCAGCGCACTCTCGGCGGGATCGCTGGCCTCCAGCGCGTTTGTCGCCACCCACCTCAGCGCGGCGATGGCGACGCTCGGGTGGGCGGGAGCGGAATGGATACGCAACGGCAAACCCAGCGTCCTGGGCGCCATCTCCGGATCGGTCGCCGGCCTGGTCGCCATTACACCGGCGGCGGGATTCGTGACACCGATGTCCGCCCTGGTCATCGGCCTTCTGGCGGGCGTGGTCTGCTATCTGATGGTGGCCAAGGTCAAAGGCATGTTCGGCTACGACGACTCGCTCGACGCTTTTGGCGTCCACGGCGCGGGAGGCACGCTGGGCGCCCTGTTGACCGGCATATTCGCCACCGGCGCGGTGAACTCGATATTCAAGGACTCGAACGGATCGGCGCTGCCGGTGGGGCTGCTGGAAGGCAACGGCGGCCAGCTGGTCAACCAATTCATGGGCGCGCTGATTGCCTGGGGAATCGCGGCGATCGGCACCTACGTTATTTTAAAGATCGTCGATGAGGTCATCGGCCTGAGAGTCTCGGCCGACGATGAAATCTTGGGCCTCGACTTGAGCCAACACGGCGAGGAAGGCTACAACATCTAGACGTCAAACGTCAGCCACGGAAAATCGCACGGAGAGCGCCGATGATGAATGGAATATCGATAGCCCGTCCGCTTCTTTCGTGTGCATCTCTTCCGTGGCTGATTTCGAATTTCTCAGAATGGTTGAATTCATCGCCGTCGGGCTTTAACATGGCGCCATGGCTATTAAAAGCAAACCTACGACCGGCATGCCCGAAGTGGATAAAGCCATCGGGGGGGTGGTCGCGGGCGACAACCTTGTCTGGGAGATCGATTCCGGAGTCGCGGGCGACCATTTTATCTCCCGTTTCGTCGCCGCATGCGAAAGAGACGAAATCCCGGTCGTTTATGTCAGCTTCAACCGCTCCCCCCAAACCATTGCAGCCAAATACGCCCACTTCATGTCCCCCGGCCGATTTTCTTTGATCGATTGCTTTTCATCCGGCAAAGGCAATTCCGATGAAATGTTTCTGAAGTTCTTCGACAACCCGGCCCGCGACGCCGTCCACGCCCCTGTTCATATCGCCGATCCCGCCGATCCTTCCCGCCTGGAACAAGCCCTGATTGAAGTGGGGACGCGAGGCGGCCGGTCGGCCAATTACGTTTTCGACTCCCTGACCGGCATGCTCGATCTTTGGGGGGACGAGAACAGAGTCGTACGCCTGTTCGGGCACCTCTGCCCAAGGCTTTACGATCTTTCCACGCTGGCTTGCTGGCTCATCGAGAAGGAAGCCCACAGCGAAGCTTTCCTGGCGAAAGTGCGGCACATTACGCAGGTCATTATCGAAGTGTCGCTTTTGAATGGACAACGCGCCCTGACGATACGCAAAGCCGCGGGCAGGAGCGCGGCGATCGGAGTCCCCCAGCCTCTGGATTTCGATGAAGGAGTATTCGTGCAGGGCGGGGAAGAAAGGGAAGCCGGGGATTTCGATCCTTTGACCCGCCGGGGCGAAGAATTGCGCCGGACCTATCGAGTCGACAGCATTGTCGGAGGCAGCGCCGCAATCCGGCGTCTGCTCGGAACGGCCGCTATGGCGGCGCGCTCCCGCTCCTCGGTGTTGATTGCCGGCGAGACGGGGACCGGAAAGGAATTGATCGCCAATGTAGTGCATTACAACAGCGACCGAGCGGCCGGCCCGCTGGTTAAAGTCAATTGCGGGGCTTTGCCGGAAACTCTCCTCGAGACCGAGCTGTTTGGGCACGTGAAAGGTGCATTCACCGGGGCGGTGCGCGATTACGAGGGCAGGTTCCGGGCGGCGGAAGGCGGCACCCTTTTCCTGGACGAGGTCAGCGAAATGAGTCCGCGGCTGCAGGTGAAGCTGCTTCGCGTGCTTCAGGAGCGTCAACTGGAGCCGGTGGGATCGAGCCGCACCCTTGCGGTGGACGTCCGCATCGTCGCCGCAACCGGCCGCGACCTGCGCGCCGAAATCAAAGCGGGCCGGTTTCGCCACGATTTGTTTTACCGGCTGAACGTCATCCCAATCCAGCTTCCCCCTTTAAGAGACCGCCGCGAGGATATCCCTCTTTTGGTGGATCATTTCCTCGAAAAATACAACCGCGAAGCCGGCCGCCGGGTCTTTGTCGTGCCACGGGAAACTCTGGACGCTTTGCTGGCTTATTCATGGCCGGGAAATGTCCGGGAATTGGAAAATTGCATCGAAAGAGCCGTCGTGATGAGTCCCGATAACACAGTGTCGCTTGAGCTTCTTCCTGATGAGATCCGCGAAAGCAACCCGGCGGCGCCCGCGCTGGCCGATTTGGGCAATGCTGCCGATCCCAAATCCGAACTGCGCCAGGCAGTCCTGCGTTTTTTGGCCGCCAGGAGCAATCCCTCGGGAGTCAGGGACGCCCTGATCGATACCGTGGAAGAAACCATGCTGCGCTACTTCATCGATTCGGGCCAATACAGCCAACGGGAACTGGCCGACATCCTCTCTCTAAGCCGCGTCACCCTGCGAAAAAGACTGGACCAATACCGCATTCACCGCTGAACCCCAGCTCAAATCATCAGCCCGGCCAAACTTCAAAAAGAACAGCGCCCCCCCTTTCCTGGAACCCCCAATAAATGACGTTTTCTGTAACCGGGAAAGCAACGAAGTCTGCGCTTTCCCTCCCTCAGGCCATCGCAAAAGTCGTTACGCGAAGTAAAATATATGTTCCATTGAGAAAAATATATACCATACGCAAAGACCACATTAATAAGATTAAATGAAAAAATATTTCATAATAATTATATATAACTGTTAAACATTAAATAAATAATTATTGGATTTATTTTAAAAAAGTGCGTTTCTTGGCATGTTCTTTGCAACTAAGCTATGTTTTGGGTGGCGGCAAGGAAAGGAATTAGCCATGGCCCAGAGGGTTCAATACCGCGGTCTTTGCGAAAGCTGCGAACATGATCTCACATGCGTGTTAAGGCGCAGCGCCAGGCTGGAAATAATCCAATGTGAAGAATTCTCGGTTCGGCCGGCCTGCGGGAGACGAACGAGTGGCCGGGACGGAAGGATCGCAGGGGACGCCTGTGCGGATCAGATGGGTTTGTGCTCCAACTGTTCAAACATGGCGGCCTGCGGATTTCCCGATGCGCGCAAAGGCGTCGTGCAATGCGAAGAGCATAGGTTGGATGAAGACGCCCCGCATCGGTCTGAATATTCCGAGTCCGCAGCATAGAAACGTTTCAGGAGGGCAGGTGGAAGGCATTCCAGACTCGTCGGTTGCAGTTTTTATATGCGCCAATTGCGCCCGTCCCGGGAAAAAGCTGACTTCCGCCGGCAGGGCGAAGCCCGAAGTCCCTGATTTCGGCTGGCCGGCAGGTTTCGAGCAGGTCGTGATTCCCTGCGCAGGCCGGCTTCAGCCCGAACATGTTTTAAGGGCCTTTGAATCCGGCGCCAGCATTGCGCTGGTCGTCGCCTGTGAAGAGGACAACTGTCATTACATTGAAGGCAGCCGTCGCTGCTTTCGTCGGGTGGAATTTGTCCGCTCGATTTTGAGGGAGATCGGACTTGGAGAAGAGCGTCTGCTGCTTTTCCATCTGCCGGGATCGGCTGCGGAGGATCTGGCGCTTTCGGCGCACAGGCCGGAGAAGACCGGTGGACGCGATGGTTGGATCGACCGGGTTGCGGAGATCCGCCGGCAGGCGCTGCAGTCCCTGCAGTATTTTCCGGCCAATCCTCTGGGTCGGAATGGCGGGATGGCGCGGGAGGAGGCGGATGAATAGTTTCGTGCGCGCGCTGTCTTTCGATGATTTTATTGTCACGGCGGAATGTTTGCCTCCCCGCGGCGCCGATCCGGAGGCCGTTCGAGCGTTTTCAGCGTCGCTTCCTCCCGGGCTGGACGCGGTTGTGGTTGCGGACAACCCGGATGGGATCCGCAGTTCCGCTTTTTCCGCGGCCCGGATTCTGAAAAACTCCGGCCATTCGAATGTTGTTTTGTCGATGGGGACCCGCGACCGCAATCGCATTGCTTTGCTCAGCGATGTGTTCGGCGCCGCGGCCATGGGGTTTGCGGCGATTTTGTGTATGAGCGGGAGGCATCAAAAGGACGTCTGCGCCCAGGCCGCCGCCGTTCACGACTTGGATTCGGTTCAATTTGTCCAAACGCTGAAAAAATTAATTCTCGACGGATCCGCCTATGACGGAAAAGAAATTCAACCGAAGCTGGAATTCGGCGTTGGGGCGGTCGTTCATCCCTATATGCGCCCGATGGAACTGAACCTGCTCCGCCTTAAAAAGAAGATCACGGCCGGGGCCGATTTTATCGTCACGGGCGCGGTATTCGACCTGGACGGTTTTGAGCAATGGATGGAAGCGGTGCGCAAAGCGGGGCTGGAAAAGCGCGCGGCTGTTCTCGCCGGCGTTTTGCCGCTGACCAGCGTCGCCATTGCGCGAGAGCTGCACAAAAACCAGGCGTACGGGCCCATCCCGGACGGCGTCCTCGCGAGACTTTCCGGTTCGGCGGACGCCGGCCGTGAAGGCGTTGAGATGGCTTTGGAAATAACGGACCGGCTTCAAAGAATCCGCGGCGTCCATGGCGTCCACATTCTCGGCAGAGGCTGCGAATCCCGGACCGCCGATGTCGTGCGGCAGGTTTTCAACCATATTCGGCCGGATCGCTTGAAGACTGAAAGCGCCGCTTTGTTTTCAAGCGGTGAAAATAATGAAAATAATAAAATAGAAAATAGTCTCCTTTACGGACAATATGCCTGAACGCTATCACATTCACACGATTTCAACTCCCGGACGATTCCATCGGATCGGCAAGTTTGGCGGCGTCGACTGGCGCGAGGATTGTTCCCGGTGCGGCAATTGCGTCAAACCGCGCTGTTGTTTTGACGTCTACAGCCGCGAGTCGGCCCACAACCGCGATCCCGAAGCGGCCGTTCAAACCCTTTATGAATGCAAAGCATGCCTTTCCTGCGTTCAGGGCTGCACCAAGGGACTGCTGAGCCTTTCGGTGAACCCCGAATTTCTCGACATGGGAGACGACTATTGGAAGCCCGACATCATCGCCTCCACCTGGGTTCAATCCGATTCAGGCAAAATTCCTGTTTCCGGCGCCGGCTACCGTGGCCCTTTCCAGGGACCCGGCTTTGATTCCATATGGACGGATATGTCCGAAATCGTTCGCCCGACTCGGGACGGAATTCACGGGCGCGAGTACATTTCCACTTCCGTCGATGTAGGCTGTAAGCCGATGCGTCTGGAATTTTCTCCGGAAGGAGAACTGCGAACTCCGCCGTTGCGCCTGTTGGAAATCCAGATCCCTGCGATTTTGGACCTCCCCCCCTGGCCGATGAAGCAGCGCAAGATGTCCAGAGCCCGGGCCATTGCCGCAAAAGAGCTGAAAACCGTCGCGCTGATGGAGGCAAAAAACGCAGCCGACCTGGATCCGGAGCTTTTGTCTTCAGTCGTCCCCTTGTTCAGCCTTGACGATATTGGAAGTCTGGAGGGTCTGATCGCCGGCCATTGTCCGATGATGGAGCTGCTCGATTCTCCGGAAATCGCCGAATCGATCCGCCGGATTCGGGACCTCCGGCCGCAGGCGATCGTTTCCGTGCGCATGCCGTTGCAGCCCGACTCGGCAGAACGCATTCTCGAACTTTCCGTGCAGGGCCTGAAGGTTTTTCATCTCATTGCCGACCTCCATGGCAGGGAACTGCTTCCCGGCGGACTGCCTGGCCGCCATGCCAAGGATGCGCTGCGTGGGATCCACGCCCGGCTCGTCGACGAGGGGATCCGGGACGAAATTACGCTGATCCTTTGCGGCGGCATTGCGCTGGCCGAACACATGGCCAAAGCGATGATCTGCGGCGCCGATCTCGTGGGCGTCGATACGGCGCTGCTGGTTGCGCTTGGCTGCAGGGTTTGCCGCGGAGCGCATCCCGCGGCTGTGAATAATAGCCGCCGGCTTTATTGTCCCGCCGAAATCGGTTCCGTGGACATCGATTATGCGGCCAAACGCATGGTCAATCTGATGGGCGCCTGGCACAGCCAGCTCATTGAAGTGTTGGGCGCAATGGGCATCCGCGAAGTCCGCCGTTTGCGCGGCGAAATGGGCCGGGCCATATTCATGGAAGATATTGAAAAGGAATCTTTTGGAGATCTGATGCGTGCGACGCGGAAATAAGAGTGTGGATGATTGGAAATGTTCGGCGCCGGTTTTTCCTCTGGCGAGTCAAGCCGGCGCCGCAAGGCTCCTGCAGGGCGCTTCGGCGCCGGTCATTGTTTTCAGTGTGCAGCGCCATCCTTTCAGGCTTCCGGGGTTTGCTCCTCCCGTCGAGAAGCTTCAGAGGATCGCTCAACGCCCTGTAGGAGCTTTCCAGACTGTTTTTTAACACAGGCACAGGCATGACGACAACTATTGCAGCTGCATCCAACTTGGAAATTCGTGAAGAGACGCCGCTTCAACAGCCGGGACGAAGCGATTGGCCGCAGGAGAAAGTGGATCGGACCGTGCGGCCCACGCCCGAACGATACCGCAACGCCATCGGCAAATTCAAAGTCGACCGCCTGGCAGGGTGCATTTCCTGCGGCCGCTGCGTGGAGGTTTGCGCCCATGGCGTTCATGTCAAACCGGAAGGCTACGCATTCATGGCTCGGCCCCGGGATCATCGCTGCATCGGCCCGGCCTGCGCGGACAGCGGACAGGACTGCGTCAGCCTCTGTCCGGAGAAGGCGCTTGTCATGAGACTGAATCCCAACGTGGAATGCTTCGGAGATCCGCGCTGGTCCAGCGATTTGATTTTGTCCACCTGGCATCAGGCGGAAACCGGCGCGGTCCCCCCGCCGCACCTGGAATGCCGTTGCGGCGCTTCAGGAGGAGGTTTTGACCGGATCCGTTTCCAGTTCGAAATCCCCGGGCTTACGGCAAGCGCGCCGTCCGGAATTGTCGATCGGGAGGTCGACACCGGCCTGGATTTGAACCGTCGAGAAGACGGCCGGCCGCAGGTCCATATCGACATACCCGTTTACGGCGGAGGCATGAGCTTTGGCTCCGTGAGCATTCACACGATCCTGGCGAAAGCGCGGGCGGCGGCGGCCTGGAACACTTTCAGCTGCACCGGCGAGGGGGGCTATCCCGACAGGCTCAAGCCCTATGACGACCACATGATCACGCAGGTCGCGACCGGCTTGTTCGGGGTGCGCGAGGAGACGATCCAGCGCGTGAGAATCGTGGAATTCAAATATGCCCAGGGCGCCAAGCCTGGCCTGGGAGGACACCTGCTGGGCGATAAAAACACTCCCGCTGTTGCGCGCATGCGCGGCGCCGTCGCAGGAAACGCTCTGTTCAGCCCGTTTCCGTTTCACAGCGTTTACAGCGTGGAGGATCACAAGAAGCATCTGGACTGGATCAAAGAGGTCAATCCCCGGTGCCTGGTGAGCGTGAAAGTTTCGACTCCCACCGACGTCGACATGGTTGCGGTCGGCAGCTATTACGCAGGCGCTCATATCATCCATCTGGACGGAAGCTATGGCGGCACGGGCGCGGCGCCGGATATCGCAAAGAAAAACATTGCGATGCCCATCGAGTACGCCGTCCCGAAAGTCCACAAATTTTTAGCCGCCGAAGGCATCCGGGAAAAGGTCTCGCTGATCGCCTCCGGCGGAATCCGCACGGCGTACGACGCGCTCAAGGCGATCGCGCTCGGCGCCGACGGAGTCGTGATCGGCACGGCCGAAATGGTGGCGCTTGGCTGTGTGCGATGCGCCTGCTGCGAGAGCGGCCGGGGATGCCCTCGGGGGATCGCGTCGACCGATCCGGAGCTGGCGGAACTGATGGATCTGCAGTGGGCGGCCCAGAGACTCGTCAACCTGCAGAACGCCTGGCGCGTGCAGATGGTCGAGGCGCTGCAGCGGCTGGGGATGTCCTCCATTCGCCAGCTGCGCGGCCGCAGCGACGTCCTTTGTTATTTGGAATAAGGGGGGGCGCGACAAAGTGAACGATGCTGCAGAACGATTGCTGGCGACACGGTCGCAAATCTATTCTCCGAACAAGCTTGATCTGAAGAAATCGGCCGAAGAAGGAGGCTGCGGCGTCACGGGCTTCGCCTGCACCGTGCCTTTAGCCGGAAGGTTCATTTACGAGCCGTCGGTTCAGATGCAGAACCGCGGCAACGGCAAGGGAGGCGGCGTCGCCGCCGTCGGGCTGACTCCCGAGCAGATGGGCGTGTCTCGCGATGTGCTGAACGATTATTACCTGCTTCAGATAGCCCTGTTGGACGCGTCGTGCCACGCCGAACTCGAACGCAAATACGTGTTGCCGAATTTTGAAGTGGTTTCGTCGACCCGGCAGCCCCATATAGACGATTACCGGGACGTCCCGGGGCTGGAAGTCCGCCCGCCGGACGTTCACCGATACATCGTCCGTGTAAAACCCGAAGTTTTAAAGCGCTTTGCCGAACAGACAGGGCTGAAAAGCCTTTCTCCTCGAGACCTCGAAGATGAATTCATCTGGCGGAATTCCTACAGGATCAACGATGAATATTACGCATCGTTGGGAGAAAAGCGCGCTTTCATTCTCTCGCACGGACGCGACTTGCTGGTGTTCAAGCTGGTCGGCTACGCCGAGCAGAACATCGAATATTATCGGCTCCGCGATTTTAAGGCGCACGCATGGATCGCGCACCAACGTTATCCGACGAAGGGGCGCGTCTGGCATCCGGGCGGCGCTCATCCCTTTGTCGGCGTCAATGAAGCCCTGGTGCACAACGGCGACTTTGCCAATTATTATTCCGTTTGCGACTATCTGAGACAGCGAAATATTCGCCAGCAATTCCTCACCGACACCGAAGTGTCGGTCCAGCTTTTCGATTTATGGGATCGGGTTTACAAATATCCATTGGAATATATCATCGAGGCGCTGGCGCCGACCGCCGAGCTGGATTTCGACCAGCTTGCGCCCGAAAAACAGGCTGTTTACCGGCAGATTCAAGCGGCCCACATCCATGCTTCTCCCGACGGCCCCTGGTTTTTCATCATTGCGCGCAGCCAGCCGGATAAAGGAAAAGTCCAGCTGCTGGGCATCACCGACACATCGATGCTCCGCCCGCAGGTGTTTGCGCTTTCCGATAGCGGGGATGTGCAAATCGGCCTCATCTGTTCCGAGAAGCAGGCGATCGACGCTACTTTAAGAAGCCTGGCCCGGGAAGACGATCGATTCTGTCCGGTTGCAGACAAGTACTGGAATGCGCGCGGCGGTTCGAGCACCGATGGAGGGGCCTTTGTTTTCAGCGTGGATTCCCGGAATGGGGGGAAGACGCTTGCGTGCGCCGACAAGTTCGGCCGCCCGGTGACGCTCGATTCGGGCGCCGTCCGATGCGACCTGAAGCCGTCCGGAACCGGAAGCCGGCCAAGCCCGGATCCGCTGAAAGAGCTGGTCCACCAATGGCTGCAGAAGGGAGGCGTCGACAGCCTGTTCCGGTATGCGCTGGACCTGCCCTCCTGGGCCCCCGGCGACCTGCGGCATTTTTGCGGCCTCATCGTCGAGGGCGCGGACAATGCGGCGTCCCGATCCGCGGCGATCGAGTCGCTGACGCTGCTTCATGACCGTCGTTTCTACACCGGCGATAAGCGGCGGGCGTCCGTGATCCGGGTCGTCGAGGAGAGTCTGGAATCTCTGTTCGATCGGGCCCCGCTTTTCGGCGAACCCTCGACGCGCTTCTGGAGGCGGATAGACTGCAGAACGCGCGACCGCCTTGCGCCCCCGAGGGCCGGGGAAGAAGTTTTGATCGTTGATGCGCAGGATTTTCCCCCGGAAGGGGATGACTGCGATGCAACGCTTCTCCGAAGCGCCTGCCGGGCCGGCTGGAAGCGATTTATCGTTTTCCGGCTGCGCGGACAGCGATTCCATGGCGCCGGCCTTGGGCCCGAAACCGATGAAATTCGCATCGACTTGTACGGGTCTTCGGGCGATTACGCGGCAAGCGGCATGGACGGTTTGCAGTTGCATATTCACGGCAACGCTCAGGATCAGGTGGCCCAAATCGCCAACAGCGGCAAGCTGGTCATCCATGGGGATGTCGGTCAAACCTTCATGTACGGCGCCAAGGGCGGAGAGGTCTACGTTCTTGGAAACGCCGCCGGCCGTCCGTTGATCAACGCCGTTGGACGTCCTCGCGTCGTCATCAACGGCGCCTGCCTGGATTTCCTGGCCGAATCCTTCATGGCCGGAGATCCGCTCAACGGGGGAGGCTTCGTTATATTGAACGGCGTCGAATTCGACCCGCGCGGCCGCATGAAGCCCCAGCCGACGCCCTATCCCGGCGGCAACCTGTTTTCGCTGGCCAGCGGCGGCGCAATCTACATCCGCGATCCCCGCAGGCAGGTGATCGAGCGGCAGCTCAATGGCGGCGTGTTTTCAGATCTCAGCGACAAGGACTGGCGGCTGATCCGCCCCTACCTGGCGGAGAATGAGCGTCTTTTTGGAATCAGGATCGAAGACTTGCTCAAGGTGGACGGAGAAGTCAAGGCGCCGCATGAAGTCTATCGAAAGGTCAGCGCCGTCCGGTTGTCCGTGTTGGCGGCTGGAAAAAATTAGGGGAGTCTTCTGAAGCGGGCTTTCAGCCCTTTGTCGCCTGCTGCAAATGCTTTCTCGGGCTTCGTTCCGGGAGAGAGAGAAAAAAGGGTGGCAGGCCCGGTTCCTGTCCGGGATTTGAGAGTCGTCGGCGCCCCGAGAATTCTCAGTGGCGCTAAAAGGATTGCGATGACGGACGAAAAAATAGGGTCGGCGCTGGTGTGCGGCGCCGGGATAGCCGGCATTCAAGCGGCGCTTGATCTGGCCGACGGCGGATTTAAAGCCTATTTGCTGGATTCGGCGCCGGAGATTGGCGGGCGCATGTCTCAGCTTGACAAAACTTTCCCGACCGGCGACTGCGCCATGTGCATCCTGTCGCCCAGGCTGGTGGAGGTCGCCCGCAATCGGAATATCGAAGTCCTTACATTGGCCGAAATTCAAAGCGTTTCCGGCGGGCCTGGCAATTTTCAAGTTCATATCCGCCAGAATCCGCGCTATGTGGATCTGAAAAAATGCGATGCCTGCGGCAACTGCGTTGCGGCGTGTCCGGTCGAGCTCCCCAATGAGTTTGATGGCGGATTGAGCGGACGGAAGGCGATCTTCCGCTCTTACCCTCAGGCAATACCCAACGCCTTCAGCATTTCAAAGTCGGCGAACCCGGCGCCCTGCCGGGTATCCTGCCCCGCCGGCGTCAACGTGCAGGGTTTCATCGCATTGGCCGCTTCGGGCAAATTCACCGAGGCGTACGATCTGATCCGCCGCCGAAGCCCGCTTCCGGCCGTCAGCGGCCGGATCTGCCGCCATCCCTGCGAAAGCGGCTGCAATCGAAAGGCGATCGATGAATCGCTGTCCGCGCGTTCCATCGAGAGATTCGTCGCCGATTTCATCAACCTCCATCCTCGCCAATATCCCGCCTGGACTCCTGCGCTGCGGCGATCGGAAAGCAGAGTCGCGGTCGTCGGAAGCGGCCCGGCGGGATTGACGGCCGCCGCCGATTTGGCTTTGAGCGGCCATAGAGTCGTTATTTTCGAATCTCAGCCGCAATTGGGCGGCATGCTTCGCTATGGGATCCCGGCTTTCCGCCTGCCGAAGGATGTGCTGGACGGCGAAATCCGTCAAATCCTCAACCTCGGCGTGCAGGCTCAGGTCGGCGTGACAATCGATAAACCCGCGGACCTGTTGAAACCGAAACCGCCGGGCGCGGAGTCCCACGGCGGTTTCAACGCTGTTTTTTTGGCGACCGGCGCCTGGATCTCCCGCAAGCTCAACATTCCCGGAGAAGACGCGCCGGGCGTTTGGGAAGGTTTGAGATTTCTCTACGAAGTGAACGCCGGCCGGATTCCGAACCTGGGCGCCGTCGTGCTGGTGATCGGAGGCGGCGACATGGCGGTGGACGCCGCGCGCTGCGCGCTGCGTCTGCCGGGAGTGAAATCCGTGCAAATCGCCACCCTCGAGAGCCGAAACGAGATGCCGGCCCAACCGTCGCTTGTCGCGGAAGCTCTTGCGGAAGGAGTCGTTTTTCACCACAACCTTGGGCCCACCAGGATAGAAACGGCGGGCGGTCGGGTTTGTTCGGCCCTCTTTCGAGCCTGCACCAGCGTTTTCGATGAATATAAGAAATATGATCCGTTGTTTGACGATTCCGATATTTCATCCCTGTCGGCGGATGCGGTCCTTGTCGCATCGGGCGCCAAACCGAACCCCTCCAGAATGGGATTGGAGCTTCGACCCGGCGGGCGGATACGAACCGACGGAACTCTGGCTGCAAGCGCGGCCGGCGTTTTTGCGGGCGGCGACGCCGTCCTGGGCCCGTCCTCGCTGGGCGACGCCCTGGCGCAAGGCCATAAAGCCGCTGAAGCGATCGACGCCTTCATCCGCGGCGCGGCTTCCATCCGAAGCATGGACGCTTCCCTGCATGCCGCCGTCGAGGCGTCGCCTCGCGCCGGATTCGCGCCCAATCCCAGGCCCGACGCCGCCAGACTGAAACGCGTTGCTGCGTCTCGACGGGAAGCGGAAAAGCGCCTGCAGAGCTTTGCCGAAACCGATCTGGGCTTCGGCAAGGAACAAATGGAATCGGAGGCCCGGCGCTGCCTGTCTTGCGGGCTTTGCAGCGAATGCATGCAGTGCGTTCAAACTTGCACGGCTGGCGCCATTGTCCATGAACAGCAAGCTTCCGAGCTTTGCCTTGAAGTCGGCGGCATTATCCTCGCGCCCGGAACGGAAGAGTTCCCGGCTTCGCTGTGGCCCGAGTTCGGCCACGGCCGGTTTGTCAATGTGCTGTCGAACATTCAGTTCGAACGAATGGTTTCCGCCGGAGATTTGCTCGGCGTCCGCGTGCGCCGGCCTTCGGATGGCGCCGCAGCGAGGCGAATTGCATTCATTCAGTGCATCGGGAGCCGCAATGCGCAACGAGGCCAGGGCAATTGTTCTTCCATTTGCTGCATGAGCGCCGTCAAAGAGGCCATGGCTGCCTGGGAAAACGCCGAGGAAAAACCGGAAATCACGATTTTCTGCACAGACCTGCGAGCGTCGGGAAAGGAATTCGAGCAGTATCTTAGCCGAGTCCGCGATAAAGCCGGAGTGCGGTTCGTGCGGGCGATTCCGTCTCGAATCGTCGAGGCGCCCGATACGAAGAACCTGAGCGTGAGCTATCGCGGCCCGGAGGGCGAGGAACGGCTTCAGGAGTTCGACCTTGCGGTTCTCAGTTCGGGGATCCGGCCCTCTTCCAAGGCCGGAGAAATGGCCGGCCGTCTCGGACTGGAACTGAACGAATTCGGCTTCGCCCGGACGAACCGGCTCTCGCCGGTCGCCGCTTCGAGGCCCGGCGTCTACGTGGCCGGAGCTTTCCAGGAGCCCAAGGACATTTCCGAGTCGGTCTCGCAGGCTTCGGCCGCGGCTGCGGCGGCGATGCATCAGCTGACCGCCGTTCGCGGCACCCTGGTTCAGAAGCGCGAATATCCCTGGGAGCGGGACGCGGCCGACGAGCCTCCCCGGATCGGGGTTTTCGTCTGCCGTTGCGGCTGCAACATCGCGTCGGTCGTCGACGTGGAGCGGCTTGTCAGGCAAGCCGCATCGATTCCCGGTGTGATTCATGCCGAAGCGAACCTGTACACATGCTCGGAAGCCAACCAGCAGCATATCAAGGAAATGATCAAAATTCACAGGCTCAACCGCCTGACGGTCGCCTCCTGCTGGTCGCGCATCCATGAGGCTCTTTTCCAGGAAACTTTGCGGGAAAGCGGTCTGAACAAGCACCTGTTGACGATGACGAACATTCGGGACCAATGCTCCTGGGTCCATCGCGAGGACCCGGCTGCGGCGACCGCAAAAGCGTTTGAACTGGTTTCCATGGCCGCCGCCCGGGCCCGACGCTTAAAGACTTCGAGAAAGGGAGAGGTTCCGGTGACCGCTTCAGCTTTGATCCTTGGCGGAGGGGCCGCCGGAATGACGGCGGCGCTGAACATCGCCGGCCAAGGCTACAAGGTTCATCTGGTTGAGAAGGAGGCTTTTCTTGGCGGCCGGGCGCGCCGGATTTACTCCACTCTGGAAGGAGAAGATGTCCAAGCCTGGACCGGAGAATTGATTTCAAAAATCTTATCGGATTCGAATATCGTCGTCTATCTGAACGCCCGATTGACTTCCATTTCCGGGCAGGTCGGCAATTTCAGGAGCGTGCTGGACGTATCGGGCAAGGAACAAGCCGTCAGTCATGGAGTGGCGATTGTAGCGACGGGCGGCCGGGAACGGCCGACTCGAAAGTTTCTGCATAACGCACATCCCTGCGTGGCGACCCAGTGGGAGCTGGAAGCCGAATTGGCGAGCGGCGCCCTGCCGCATTTCCCGGCGGGCAAGCCGGATCCGACCGTGGCGATGATTCAATGCGTGGAAAGCCGGAATGCGGTCAATCCCTGCTGCAGCCGGGTGTGCTGTTCCGAAGCGATCAAGAACTCCCTTGAAATCAAACGCCGCTTCCCGGGCGCCAACGTCTTCGTTTTTCACCGGGATATTCGCGCCAACGGATTCCGGGACGTCTATTATCAGCAGGCCTGCCGTCTGGGAGTCCGGTTCATCCGTTATCCGGACGGCTGCGATCCCGAGGTTGTCGAGGAGAACGGGAAAATCGCAATGACGGTCCGCGACGCCGCTCTGGACCGCAATCTGGTTTTGAAACCGGATCTGCTCGTTCTTTCCACGGGAATCGCTCCGGGACACGACAATGAAGCCCTTGCAGCCTTGTTGAGAAACTCTCTTACCCCGGAGGGTTTTTTCCTGGAAGCCCATCCCATACTGCGTCCCGTGGATCTGAGCAACGAAGGGGAATTTGTCTGCGGCCTGGCTCACTCCCCGAGGTTTATCGATGAAGCGATCGCGCAAGCGCAGGCTGCGGCGGGAAGGGCCGCCAGGATTCTGTCCAAAGCCGAACTGGAGATCGCCGGCGGGGTCGCTCATGTCAATCCCCGCGATTGCGTCGCTTGCGCGACGTGCGTGAGAGTCTGCCCTTATGGGGCGCCCGCGATCAATGCGCTTAAGAAATCCGAAATCCGGGGAGCTAAATGCATGGGGTGCGGCGGCTGCGTCGCCGCATGTCCAGCCAAAGCTATTGTGCTGGAGCACCAGGAGGGAGAGATCATGACCGCCATGTTGGATGAACTGCTCGTCGGTGGAGGCTATGCATGATGCAGCCGGACGGGAATCGGGGAGTTGAAGGGAAGCCGGCCGTATGGACGCCGGATATAATCGCTTTCTGCTGCAATTATTGCGGATTCGCCGCGGCGGATCTCGCGGGAATTCAGCGCATTCAATACTCGCCCGGCGTACGCATCCTCCATGTCCCATGCACCGGAAAGCTTGAAATGGAACATATCCTGGAGGCCTTTGAAAAAGGCGCCGACGGCGTTCTGGCGGCCGGCTGCCTGGAAGGGGGCTGCCACTATCAGGATGGAAACCTGAGAGCCCGCAGGCGAATCGAGCGCGCGCAATCGATCCTGGACGAGATCGGCCTGGGCGGCGAACGCCTCAAGATGGCGAACCTTTCCGATTCCATGGCGCCGGAATTTGTGCGCTGCCTGCACGAAATTGCGGCGGCGGCGGTCTCCCTGGGCCCCAATCCCCTCAAACGAGTTGAAAAGAAAGAAAGCGGAGGAGGACAATGATAGTCGCTTCACCAAAATCCATCACTGAACTGAAATCAATAATCGCCGGCCACCAAAAAGTCCTTTTTGTCGGCTGCGGGACTTGCGTCACCGTATGCCTGGCCGGCGGAGAACGCGAGGTCGGAATCGCCTCCTACGCGATCCGGATGGCCCGGAAACTCGATCAAATGCCGATTGAAATCCGGCAGGTTACAATCGAGCGTCAGTGTGAAAATGAGTTCCTGAAGGACCTTGCGGGGCCGGCGGCTGAAGCCGAAGCGATCGTTTCCTTCGGCTGCGGCGCCGGCGTGCAGGCAATTGCAGAAAGATTTCCCGCCAAGCCGGTTTACGCCGGACTCAACACCCAATTTCTCGGAGTGCTGGAAGAACAGGCAATCTGGACTGAAAAATGCCTTGGCTGCGGGGACTGCATGCTGGCGCAATTTGGCGGCATTTGCCCTGTAACCCGCTGCGCCAAGCGTCTGCTGAACGGCCCTTGCGGAGGATCGCTTGAAAGCCGATGCGAAGTGGATCCGGACAGGCCTTGCGCCTGGCAACTGATTTACACACGGCTGAAAAACATCGACCAGCTGGAGAGGCTCGAAGAAGTTATCCCCCCAAAAGATTGGAGCCATGCATGGTATTACGGGGCTCGAAAGGTCGTGCGCAAAGAGCACCGGCTGTGATCTTTTAAGGAATCGTCAAATCAAACGATCCGCAGATTTGATTTCAGATGCTTGTGGATGACTATTGGGGAAATAATATATCCCAAGGCACATTATTTATACCAAATGTCTGCTTATGATTATGGAATTTAATATGAAAACAAATTTAATATATTAAATAAATTATAGAAAGATAAAAATATATTTAATTAATAAAAAATATATATCTGCATTTATTTTTTGGCGCCTATTTTGCTAGATGATAACTGATTACCTGAAATGTCATTAGCAGGGCGGGCTTTTCCTCTGGCGAGTTAAGCCCGCTTCGCAGAAATTAGGGACAGTTTCCACAGCTTCCAAATTATGGTTTGAAGGCTTTGGAGGCTGTCCCTAGTTTATTTTTGGGGCGCAGTTTGGGCTGCTGGATTAGAAAAGGTTGGCGTTTGAGCTTCTGCACGCGGCGCAGACGCCGAAGATAAAAACCTCGTGACCTTCCATTACAAAACCCGGCGGAGCAAGGTTTTGTTCGTTCAGGGCGCAGCCTGAAATTTCATACAGGCGGTCGCAGGACCGGCACTGGAAATGATGATGATGTTCCTTGCCGGCGATTTCGTACAAAACTCCCAGTTCAGGGGTGTTGATTTTCTTAAGCCATCCATTCTGAACGAGGCGTTTCAAGTTTCGATAGACCGTCGCTTGATTGAGGGAGCCGACCTTTCGGCGGCCTGCTTTTAATATTTCTTCGATGCCAAGAGGGCGATCGTCGTGTTTGAAAACTTCTTCGATGGCGCTTCTTTGGGTTGTATTTCTCTTCATTTTCTCTCCGAAAAACCATCCTAAACCTTCAGAGATTGCTATTGCAAGATCTGTTGCAAAAAACTTGACAATCGGGATGCTTTAATTAAAATGCAAACTCATTTGCATCGGCATGTTTCTGTCTGGCAAAAGACGTAAGACTCGATTCGGGAGGTGATTTGCAGGACGCGGGCGCGGTGGCTATTCGGGTTGCATTGGCTTTTCTGCTGGCTGTCGCCGGCGGAGGGATTAGTTCCCTGGCGGCTGTTTCGCACAGGCGACTGTGCCGGTTGATCAGCCTGGCTGCCGGCGCTCTCCTGGGCGTCACTCTGTTTTCCATCATTCCCGAGGTTTTCAGCGCCATTTCTTTCCCTGAGCTCCTCGCAGCCCTGTTGTCCGGATATCTGGTCTTTTATTTGATCAGCCGTTATGTCTTCCACGTCTGCCCGGCGTGCGCCGCAAGTCATTTCGATGAAGCGGCGACGCACCATTTCAGCGAAATTGCCATGGCGATGATCATCGCCCTGAGTCTTCACAGCGCCATGGATGGGCTGGCGCTGGCGCTTGGCCGGGAGGCTGAAATGTCCGGTGGGCTCGACGCCGCGCTGCTTTTGGCTATATGTGTGCACAAGGCGCCGGAAGGGCTTGCGCTGGGCGCACTGCTGCTTGCAGCCGGCTACCGTCGGACTGCGGCCTTGGGACTTGTCGCGGCTGTGGAATCCACGACTTTGCTGGGAGGGGCCGTGGGCCTCTGGGCGGCGCCGAAGATCGACGGCTTCTGGCTGGATATGCTGCTGGCGCATGTCGGCGGCGGATTCATTTACCTGGCCGTGCACGCGGTGTTCGGAGAGCTTGTTCGGCACGGCAAAAAGGTGGTCCTGGTCAATTTCGCGGCGGGCGCCCTTCTGATCGCGGCGCTACTGCTGACTCTTCGCCTCCTGTAGCATCGCGAGCGACGAGCTCTTGAAGCCCGGCGGCGGCATCCATCAGGTTTCAGGCCGAGGCTTGGCTATGGATTGACTGCTGCCGCCATTGTCGACTCCTCATGCTTCATTCTCAATTTCTCTTTTGCCGTTTCGCGAAGTTTGAATTTCTGCACTTTGCCGCTGGCGGTCAACGGGAAGGATTCGGTGAAAAAGATGAATTTGGGGATTTTGTAGCGGGCGATCTTGCCGCGGCAATAATCCTGGATTTCGCTTGGCTCCAGACCGGAGCCATCCTGCAGCTGGACGAATGCGGCGGCTTCTTCTCCGTATTTCTCGCTTGGAACGGCGACGATCTGCACGTCTCGTATTTGGGGGATTTCCCTGAGAAAATCTTCCACTTCCTTGGGATAAATGTTTTCGCCGCCCCTGATGATGACGTCCTTGAGGCGTCCCGTAATTCGGATATACCCTTGCGCATCTTCGACCGCCTGGTCGCCCGTTCGAAGCCAGCCGTCCGGGCTGACGGCCTCGGCCGTCTGCTGGGGCATTTTGTAATAGCCCTTCATCGTATTGTAGCCGCGCGAACACAGTTCTCCCGGCGTCCCGGACGGCAAGGTGGCGCCGGTTTCCGGATCGATGATTTTGACTTCCACGCCGTCAAAAGGCTTTCCGACAGTCCCGATGCGGATAGGCACGGGATCGTCCGTCCGCGTCTGTGTGATCCCCGGCGAAGCTTCGGTCAGGCCATAGACAATGGTGATTTCCCGGCAATTCATTTTTTCCATTACCTGCCGCATGACAGGTTCCGGGCAGGGAGAGCCGGCCATGATCCCGGTTCTCAGCGAGGAAAGATCGAACATGTTGAACATGGGGTGGGTCAGTTCAGCGATAAACATGGTCGGAACGCCGTAGATTGCGGTGCAACGCTCCTTTTGAACGACGGCAAGCGCCATCAGAGGATCGAAGGTTTCGAGGGGGACAAGAGCTCCGCCGTGAGTGTGGATCGCCATCACTCCGAGGGTGATTCCGAAACAGTGAAACAACGGGACCGGGAGGCAGAGACGGTCCCGTTCAGTGAATTTTTGGCGCTCCCCTATGGAAAAACCGTTGTGGATGATCCCGTAGTGGGTCAGCATCACTCCCTTGGGGAAACCGGTTGTGCCTGAAGTGTACTGCATATTAACAGTGTCGAGCGGATGAGGGCTTCTCTTAATCCGTGCGAACTCGTCGTCCCCGACCGAATCGGCCAAGTCCATGACTTCCGCGAGACTCCGCATCCCGCGGTGCTGTCTCGGCCCGATGTAGACGACGGATTTCAGAAAAGGGAAACGATGGCTTTCGAGAGATCCTTTCGGCGACGTTTTCAATTCCGGCGCCAGATCGAAGACCGTTTGGACATAGTCCGTGTCGCGGTAGCCGTCGATCAGAAACAAAACCTTCATGTCGGATTGACGGAGGACGTATTCGAGTTCGGAAGGGCGGTAGCTCGTATTGACGGTGATAAACACGGCGCCGATGCGGGCGGTGGCGTAAAAAACCGTGAGCCAATCCGGCACATTGGTAGCCCAGATGCCGACATGATCCCCTTTGGAGATGCCCAGGGCGTGCATGCCCCTGGCCAGCTTTTCCACTCTGGCGTTCAACTCCCGATAGGAATACTTCAGGTCCCGGTCGGAATAGACCAGCGCATCCCTGTCCGGGTGTTTGTTCGCATTGTATTCCAGCAGCTCTCCAACTGTGCAATTCATGAATTCCGTCACTTGCGCCTCCATAAACCAACCGTTCATCTTAATGGATGGAATGAAGCTTGAAAACAAAATTTGCGTCGCTTGTTCAACGAAAAAGCCGCTGGCAGAAATTTGAAACGATTTTGGGGAAGAATCGGGCGACAGAAGCGTTTCGCAATTTGAAAAAGGAATCCAACAACGCGCCGGTCGGGAGGCTTCCCTGTTCCCAATTTTGATCCGCCGATTTATTCCTGCAAAGTTCATTCCCGGTTTTCCTAAAGATTGTTGTTGATCCTTACAGTGCCGGACAGTTTGCGACAACGCTCTTAAATCCTTGTAATTGTGCATCTATCCAAACATTTTGCGGCTTTCACCGCTCGGCCGGCCCTCAATGTGTAAGAATTTTATGCAAAAGACAGTTTCGTCCGGAGAAACAAATATTTTATAAATTCCACCAAACAAAGCGTTTATCCAATATGGAATAATTGTTGCTATGTTTTGGGTGGCGCAATTTTAGAGGCGGTTTCCTTTGTGGCGTGTTTTTGAGTCGATGAAACGCGGGAAGCCGGCAGAGACATGGACTGCTACGTGTGGATTAGGCTATGAAAATTATTCTGGTTACCGGGGCGCGCCCCGACTTCATTAAAATTGCTCCTCTGATGAACGCACTCAAACGGCCGCCCGCAATCGATCCCCTGTTGGTGAACACCGGCCAGTGCGCCGACTGGAGAATGTGCGGACTTATCTTTCACCAGCTGTCGATCCCGGAACCGGATGTGAACCTCAGCGTCGACGGAGGGAGCATCGCGTCTCAGTTCGCCGCGGTCATGATGCGGTTTGAATCGCTGCTGGCGCAGCAGAATCCCGATTGCGTCCTGGTGATCGGAAATGTCCATCACGCAATCGCCTGTGTGCTGATCGCCGCCAAAATGCGAATCAAAGTCATTCACGTTGAGGCCGGGTTGCGCAGTTTCGACCGATCCATGCCGGAAGAGACCAACAGGATCCTGACCGACAGCCTCAGCGACCTGCTGTTCTGTTCCGAACAGGTCGCTATGGAAAATCTTCGCCGGGAAGGGATACCCGAAAGGAAAATCTGTCTTGTCGGCAATGTTATTGCCGATACCTTGCTTCACAACAGGGAGAAGGCGGACATTTCAAAAATATTGCCTGCGCTGGAATTAAGCGATAAACCCTATGCGGTCATAACCGTCCATCATAAGCCGAACGTCGAAAATCCCGACGCCTTCGGGGGCATTCTTTCGGCCATGAGAACCATCGGCCGGGATATGCCGGTGGTATTCCCGATGCACCCGAACGTCCGGAGGCGGATTTCCGAGGCGGAAATGCGGACCGGCGGCGCCAACATCAGGTTTATCGATCCGCTGGGCTATCTGGATTTCATCAAACTTCTTTCTTCCGCAAAGGTTGTTTTCACCGATTCGGGAGGCGTTCAGGAAGAGACGACCATGCTCAACGTTCCTTGCCTCACGCTGCAGGAAAACACCGACAGGCCTTGCACGGTCGAAATCGGATCCAATAGGGTGGTGGGAACCGATCCCGCCGCGATTATCGAAGCTTACCGGCGCAGTCAGAATGGCGGCCGCAAAATTGCGAAGACTCCGCCTTTGTGGGATGGCCGCGCGGCGGAGAGGATTGCCGAGACCCTGGCCGCAATATACGGCTAGCCCGCCGCTGTGGCATCGAAGTTTGCCGATCTTCAAGTTTCGCAACGGATCCAGAACCTCATCTCCCGATCAGTCCAATGGACCGCATCAGTTCCAGCGCGTTGCTTTTCCGGACTATGCCCGGATGAAGGCGATAATCGAAGGCGATCTTGCCGTTCTCGAGATGGTCCTCGAAATGCACGTTGGCGGCATGCGGAGCAAGGGCTTCGGCTATATGAGACAAGGCCAGATCGTGGGTCGTCAGAAGGCCGACGGCGCCCCGGCCGGCGAGCCCTGCGATCACGGCTTCCGCGCCGATCCTGCGGTCGTGAGAGTTGGTTCCGTGCAGCAGTTCGTCCAGCAAAAACAGCAGCGGGACCGGCCCTTCGGCGATATCGACAATCTTGCGCAGCCGGGTAATTTCCGCATAGAACCTGGAGGCGCCGGCCTGGAGCGAGTCCATAATCCGGATGGACGCTCCTATGGCCAGCGGCGAAATCCGCAGGCGGCGGGCTCGAACCGGGGCGCCGGCCTGTGCGAGCACCGCATTGACGCCCACAGTCCGCAGCAGCGTGCTCTTGCCGGACATGTTCGATCCACTGACGATCAGTATCCGAAGGTTGTCCGAGAGGCTGACGTCGTTGCGAACGCATTTGCCATCGGGAAGAAGAGGATGCCCCATTTCCTCGCCTTCAAAGCAGGGCGATTGCTCGGTCAACTCCGGGAAGGGATCGCCCGGCCGCTCATAGCTGTATCCGGCCAATGAAGAGAGCGCTTCAAACTGGGCTGTCGCCGACATCCATTCTTCGATGGCTGCGCCGTTTTCCCTCCGCCAATCTTCAACCAAAAAGGACAGCTGCATTTCCCAGAGAAGCAGGAAGGCAATAGGGGCGAACAGAGCGTTTCGTCTTGAATCGAGCAAGTTGATTATGAAATTAAGGCGGGCGATCAGCCGGGACGGCGGCAGCCCATGGCAATCGAGCTTCCCGCGCAATTTTCGGAGATGGTCGGTTTCGAACCGCTCCCTTTCGATCCGGGCCAGCACGAGAGAAAGCAGCTGCAGATCCCGGCAGGCTTTCTCCGCTCCTTCCACCGCTATTGCCGTCTCGCGCCGCCTCGAATAAATAAAGCATATTTCGATCAACGCCATCAAAAAAAACCACAAACGCTGATCCAAAGCCGCCCAGACAGCAAGCGAAGCCAGGGTCAGCAAAGCGATCAATCCGGCCGCAAATCGAAGCGCAACGGCCTTCGGCGACGCGGGCCCTTTCCCCCAGCCGATCAGCGGCTCCGGGTGAACGCCGGTTTCGACATCTGCTCCGAGCGTTGCCAGATCCTCGCGCAAATCCAGGCGGGGCCGCAATTCTTCAACCGCAGATTGCCTGGAGCGAATTATTTCGACGGAGGTCGGATATTTCAGCCATGAGGCAAGCATCTGTTCGCCCCCGTGCGTGCGAGCCCTCGACAGGAGTTCAAACAAAGAGCCGATGCCGAAGAGATCCAGGTCCTGGGCATACGGGTGAGCCGGATCGTCGAAGCAGGAACCTGCCGATCCCATCCCTTCCCAGCGTTCTTCCAGACGGGCCAGCCCTTTTTCGTAGAAATCGACGGACCTGCGCGCCCGCTCGCGCCCGAGAAGAACCCGGCTGTGCCAGGCCATTAAAGCAATGAAGACAAACAAAGGCGCCAGAAGCCACCATCCGGAGACCCCAGGTGAAGAGAAAGCGGACCAGGCCAGCGCCGCGGCAGCCATAAAAACGGCGAGCCTGGCATTGCCTATCCGGCGATGCCGAAACTCATGCCTTTCCAGTGCGGCTTTCCTTTGTTCGAGGCGTCGAGCGTATTCAGTCCGGGGATCATTTTTCATCTTCGTCCATTCATCTGCCTGTTTGTTTTCCCATTTTTTTTTACAGATATAATTCCAGCATTAATGCAATATTGCAATTGAGTAACGTTTGAGGACAGCTTCTGCAATCCATAAATGCAAACGCTGGACTCGTCGCCTGGAGGAAGCTATGAGAATTTTGGGCATTGTCGGCAGCCCCCGGAAAAACGGCAACACCGAAATTTTAATGAATGAAGTCCTGGACGTGGCTCTGAAAGCCGGATGGCAGGCCGAGACTTTCCTTATGTCGGGAAGGCAGGTGGCGCCGTGCGACGCTTGCGGGACCTGCTTTGAAGTCGGCGCCTGCATCGTCCAGGACGACATGGTGGAGCTTTATGACATGCTGGACCGGGCCGATGCCGTGATCTTCGGCAGCCCTGTTTATTTCGGCAGCGTCACGGCGCAAATGAAAGCCGCCATGGATCGCATGTTCGCCTTGCTCCGGCGGCGTTCCCTAAAAGGCAAGGTGGCGGGGACGCTCGTCGTGACCCGAAGAGTAGGCGCCATTCAGGCGCGGTCGCTTTTGAATTCATTCTGCATCGCCCAAGGCATGATCGTGGCCGGCGGCGCGATCGGCTATGGAAGAGAAGCCGGCGATGTGCGCACGGGAGTCGGCGGCGGAATCGACATGTCGGCTATCGATGAAGCTCGCCTGTTGGGGACCAGCGTCGTCGAGCTTGCCCATCGGCTGCGTTAGGCCTCCGGCATTGAATCCGGATTATTCATGAAGCTTCTGCTGCGGCGCCTGCCGGAACTGCCTGGCGGCAGAACAGGCTTGTACCTCAACCTTTTCGGGTTCAGCCGGCCGTTTTGGCGATCGTGGATTGGGGCTTCCACCCGCCGCTGACGGCGAGCACCTCGCCCGTTATGTAGCCGGAACTGTCGGAAGCCAGAAACAGCGCCGCTTCCGCGACATCCTCCGGCGCCGCCAACCGGTTGAGCGGGACCGTCCCGGCCGCCTGTTTTTCCACCGCCGGATCTTTCCAGAATTCGGAGTTGAAATCTGTTTTGACAATGCCCGGGGCCAGGGCGTTCACCCGGACGCCGAATCCTCCCAATTCAAGGGCCAGCTGGCGCGTCAGCATGATGATGCCGGCTTTGCTGACAGGATAGGCGCCGGCGCCGGCGCCCGGAGTCAATCCGACCTGAGAGGAAATGTTGACGATGCTTCCCTTTTTTTGCGCAATCATGACTTTTCCCGCCGCCTGGCAGCAAAAGTAGCAACCCTTGAGATTCGTGTCGATGACTTTGTCCCAGTTCTCTTCGCTGCATTCGATCAAATTTTCTCCGGGGATCCAGATTCCGGCGCAGTTCACCAAAATGTCGATTCGGCCAAACGCCGCGACGGAGGCCTTGACCATTTTTTCCACATCTTTTCGCCTGGAGATGTCCGCCTTCAAGGCAAAGCATCGGGCGCCAAGACGTTTAATCAATTCAGCCGCTTTGTGAAGGCCGCCGTCCTCCACCGACAGGTCGCAGATCGCGAGATTGGCGCCGGCGGCGGCGAACGCCAGTGCGATCGCTCTGCCGATGCCTCTCCTGGCCCCGGTGACAACGGCCGTCTTGCCTCTCAGGCAATCGCTGTTCATTGAGTTCCCTCGTCCATGCTTTGACCTCAGCTTAACAAATGGCAATATAAGAATCTATTGTTTTGGCAAGCGGCGCGCTTTGACGGCCAATCGAAACGCTCCGTCAGGCCGGCCGGACACCTGTGATATATTGGCTGGGCGCCGGCGGCAGGAGTCGCCGGCCGTGATTTGGATGCATCGCTTTAATTTGGAAGGCAAGCTTCCTCCCGGGCTGAAGCCCGATTGCTGAAATTGCGGTCGGACCGGGCGCTACCAGGGCCGCAGAAGCCGGAAAGGGAAATCTTGTGGGAATTACCGAGTTCATCGCTGATTTTGCGACGGCATTTATTGACAAGATCGGATATGCGGGCGTCTTTCTGTTAATGACGATGGAAAGCATGGTCTTTCCTGTCCCAAGCGAAGCGGTGATGCCTTTTGCCGGATTCCTTATTGCCGAGGCAAAGCTTACATTTTCCGGTGTGATTCTCTTCAGCACTCTCGGAAGCATTGTGGGATCGCTGATTTCCTACTGGATGGGCGCATGGGGAGGGAAGCCCTTTATCGACAGGTTCGGCAAGTACCTGCTGCTGGACCGCAAGGACCTTGAGTTCACAGAGCGCTTTTTCACCAGATACGGCGCCTCGACGATTTTTATAAGCCGGTTTATTCCCGTGGTGCGCCATCTCATTTCGATACCGGCGGGCGCCGGGGGGATGCGCCTCCTCCCTTTTTCCATCTACACCGTGGCCGGCGCGGGATTGTGGAACGCATTTTTAACGGTTGCCGGATATTACCTGAAACAGAACTGGTCGGAAGTGATGAAGTACAGCCATGTCATCGATATCGCGGTAGTCCTTATCCTGATAGGCCTTTTCGGCTATTTCATTCACAAGCATTTAGGACGGAAGAAGCGGCCGGAGTCGGCAAACCGTTGACAGAAGAGCGGTCCGGACCTTTCTGTGCAGATTAAAACGGACTAATTATTATTTTTATCCGTGCAATTAGGGTTATAATCGCGCGCTCCGGTTTTCCGGCAACACAACAGGCATTGCGACAGAGGAGCTGAATATGAACCGATTCCATTCCGGCCGTTTATTAAGTTTTATTTTAGGGTTGATGTTTTTTGCAGCAGGCGCATGGGCTCAAGCTCAGCAGGAAGACGAATATCAGCCGACTGTCGGACAGGCAGGCAAAGACGTCGTGTGGGTGCCCACTCAGCAGGATCTTGTCGAAAAAATGCTCGATCTGGCGGGGGTGACTGCGCAGGACTATGTGATCGACCTGGGCTCCGGAGACGGTCGAACCGTCATCACCGCCGCAAAACGAGGCGCGCGGGCGCTGGGCATCGAATACAATCCCGACATGGTCGAGCTCTCAAGGAAAAATGCAGCCAGGGAAGGCATGGGTGAAAAAGCGGTTTTCGTCCAGGCCGATCTGTTTGAAACGGATTTCTCAAAAGGAACGGTTTTAACGCTGTTTCTGCTGCCCGACATCAATATAAAACTGCGCCCGAAAATTCTTGCGATGAAGCCCGGAACCCGCGTGGTTTCCAACAGCTTCACCATGGACGATTGGGAGTCCGACGACACCGTCCGGCTGGAAGAAAACTGCAGCAGCTGGTGCACGGCCTATCTCTGGATTGTTCCTGCGAACCTGGCAGGGAGCTGGAAATTTGAAAACGGCGATGAACTCACGATCGAGCAGCGCTTTCAGACAATTTCCGGATCTTTGGTTTCCGGGGGCAAAAAGACTGCGATCAAGGGCAAAGTCAGGGGCGACAAATTCAATATTGTCGTCAATAGAGTCGAATTCACCGGCGAGGCGCAGGGAGACGCCCTTATGCTGAAGTCAAGCCTGGGGGATGTCGTCAGAAAAGCGACTCGTTCAGGCCAATAATTCGGCTTTGGCGGCCGCGCAAATCAACGCAAAGCGTCAAATATGCGCGGCCCGCCGAAGCGGATTGGTCCTTGCGGAGCTTCCCGGATTTGCCGCAGGATGCTGCGCTAAACGAGCCTGTCGGGACCGGTCGGATTTTCAGGAAATACGCCTTGGAAGCCCTGGACGACGATCGGCCTGGCATAAGACCTGCCGGGCCTGTAGTCGGCCTTCGAAGCTGTCCGGTATTCCAGCCTCCGGATCTTCCAGCTCTCGCCGGCTTTCACATACGATGCTTCACAAGTCCCGCTTTCCCACCACTTCACGATTCCCTCGCCCTGCAGGCGCGCCATGGACACCAGGGAAGAATCCCCGGTCATAGGCATGCCGACCTGCATGGAATATATGAACCGTCCGGCAGCGGTCTTCCGGTCCTCGGCGACGGCCACGCTATCCGGCTGCCCGGCCGGATCGGGTTCGAATCCCGGCGCCGGCTCGATTTTTTTGCCGGTGAGGCCGGGCGCGAAGTGGTCGCAATACAGGCGGCGAATGCTCTCCTTCCCTTGAAAAAGGCCGCCATTGTAAACCACTTCGGCGTCGTCGGCGAAAATTGCGACGACGTCTTCGTACAAGCCCCGGTCGAGAAGGGACTGATAGGCCTGATTCAGTCTGCGGACTCTGTCGGCGTCTTCCAGGCTTGCCACCCGCCCGGACAGTCGTCGGATCTGGTCGTTCAGCCCATCCGACGGTTCAGCCGCGGTTCTCGAAAAGCCCGCCGCCGCAGACGCAACCACGGCAGACAAGGCTGCACCCGTCTTCCGGATGAACGAGCGGCGCCCGTCGTTCGGCGCCGAGCGGTCGAAGGATTTTGAGGTCGGTCGTATCTTGTTCATCCTAAACTCCTTTCGCCTTCGGCCCGAAGAAATGCTTGATGTCGTACTGCCCGATGTCACGCGCAATAGCTCCGATGGTGTTGAAACTCACTCCTCTTTCGCCGCCGGAAAAGCCGAAGCCGATCGCCCTCTTCGTTTTTTCGTTTTCTATGATGCAGGTCTCTGCGCCGTTGCAGGCTTCCTCCACCAGGTCGAAGATATACACGCCGTCGCGGAGTTTCACATAAAGGGCTGGGGCGCACCACTGCATGCCGAGGGTTTGATTCGCCGTGTATATCGTCCACGATGAGGAATGGGGCGTGGTGTACAGGTGCATGGAAGTCATCTGGTCGGAATAGGTCCTTGTAAATCCGCGGCCGGTCAGTTCATCGGTGAACTCGTGGCGCACGTACTTCGGAAACGGCACTCCTGCCATTTCGGCTGCGCCGAAAACGGCGCGATAGGAAACCTCGTTCGCGTAATACTCCGTGCCCATTTTGGAGAGTATGCAGGTCGTCAGACCATTGGTCAGGTCCAGGGCAATTCTCCGGGCGCTGCGGGGCTTGCTTCCGCTGACTATGTGGGCGAAAAACAAAAGTTTTTCATCGGCTTCGAACGCCCGGTAGGTCTCCTTGCGCCATTGGTTCTCGCCTTCTTTTTTCCATTCGAGATTGTAAATGTCGAGAACCCTGTAGTTCCAGCCCGGGCCTTCGTTGTCATAGTGGAGCGTGAATTCCTTGCCGACCAGCAAGTCGCTGAACGGAAGCAGGTTGCCTCCCATCATGCCGGCCTGCTGCTGAGGGGCGTTGGGATCGCCGGTGAACGTCACGGTGCTCTTTTCGGCGGCCTGATGGACTGCTTCCTCCGTCATATTCCTGAAACTCCTGCCCGGGCGATAAACGGTTCTTTGGCCCTTGGCTTCCGTCGCCGCCGGCGCCGCCGCGCCGGGCTTGCTTTTAGCGCCGCCCATGGCAAGGTTGATTGTTTTGCCGTGTTCGTCGAACGGCGCCAGCGAAGTCAGCTGGCCGACGACTTTGCCCGTCCCGCGGAACATGTAATATTCCAGCTCGTCCTTTTCGTTGAAGCCGAGGCGCATGCCGGCCTGGGTTTCGGTGAACAAGTCGATGGCGTACAACGTCATAGTGCCGGAGAATTCGCATTCGGTCCTGTCATAGATAAACAGGTTGTCGTTGACCATGATGTAGTCCGACGGGCTGCAGTAGCTGAGGTCGTCGGCATGACGGGTCAATTCGATGAAGTTTGAAGAGATGATCGAAGGATACAGGTCCAGCGTTTCAATCCCCGTGTCCTGTTTCCAGTACATGCCCGAACCCTCAAGCCGGTTTGTCGTGTGATGAAGCTCTTTCGGGGCCGCCTTGCCGGCGACTTCGACGTACCCGAAATAGATCTGGCGTTGGACTTCGCGGTCGTCCAGCGCCTGGCCGCTCGGGTCTTTGCCTCCGCAGAACCATACTTCAAAAACCGTGGCCAGGTTGGTTTTGAGGTCGACGAAGACGTTAAAGCCCTTCTGGGCTTTGGGGATCATGTGCGAGAAGAAAACCAGCTGCTTGAGCGTCAGGGCGCCGTACGCGGCTTCAACGGCGGCTGCGTTGTTTTCCGCCAGCGTCAACCTGTTTTTGTTCTTGAACGAGTAGTTCAGAACGGGGCCTTTTTCAGTCACGATCTTGAGCGACTTGCCGGCCAGGACGTCCGACAACTCGGATGCGCATTTCGGGCCGGACGCGGCGGCCGCAAGTTTCCCGCCGATCTGTTCTTTTGTGAGTTTGGAATACTTGAATCGGTGCATCGGTATATTCATCATTGGCTAACCTCCTCGAAATTATCAATTCTGTTTCGATTCCCCTGCGGATCGGGACATCCGCTCCATTTCTTGGGAAATCTCATCAAATCTCCAATGCCTTCCGTCAAAATTGCGGGAGCTGGCAGCAAAAAGAATACGTTTCGTCCAAGTGTCTTTTGATCCGTAGAAGATACATTAAAACGAGGAAAATAGAACCATATTTTTGTCGGGAGGCCCGTTCGGCGTTTCTGCATAGGATGAATTCGAAGACAGGCTGCGAAAATGTAATACATGAATCCATCATCATCGACAACGATTTCGGGCATTGGCTGAAATAAAGTCGTATAATGACGTCAATTGCATATCAAATTATAGAATTTTTCTGTCCTTTAGACTCGCGGAGGCTCGTCGAATTATTATATGACGCTTGATTGCGACAGCAAACATGGAATTGAGATGCAGGGGGCGATTGGCTTCAGCTGTCGCGCGGTCCCATGGAGGGAGTGGAAATGAATCCAAGCATAAGCGGAATGCGAAATGCAAAGCCTCTTGCCATCCTCGGCATCGTGCTGTGTTGCGCTAATTTCAGCACCGTTGGGCTGGTTCATTCGCAGGATCTCGACATCGAAAGCCCTTCCTTGGCCTGGCCTGATCCGAGCTACGATTATGGGAATGTCGAGGTAGGCGGATCCAAAGCCGTTACTTTCGATCTCCTGAGCAAGGGGCCGACGGCAGTGTGGGTTTATGTAATAGGATTAAGTGAAGCAAAAGATTACACACAAGTCAAATATCCGCCAGATTACTATGCGTTAGGATCGTTCTCTCTCGATCCTACGGACCCTGTTTGGGACCCCGCGGCGCCCCCGGCTTTGCCTATGGAAACGCCTACCGGCACTCACATCCCTTTCGACGTTTTTTTCACGCCGGCCGGCCTGGGCTCTTTCAACGCTTACCTTTTTATCCAAAGCAATGATTCTGTCGGCGACCCTGGGACTACAGCGTTTATTCAATTGAAGGGAACCGGCGTCGAAGCCGTTCCTGAACCTTCGTCGATGCTTCTTCTCGGTCTCAGCTTGATGGGTTTAGTCGGAGTCAAAAGAATGCTGAGGTAGCTTCTCCAGTTCAGGATAGCGCGGCCGTTTGGGCGCAGGATGCGATGGATGGATTTCCGGACATTGTCCGTCAATCATTCTGAACGGCCAGATGCAGGATTTTCCACTTCCCCGAAGTCAAAACCAGCGTGAACAGGTCCACTCCTGTGACGTGTTGACGATCCTTAAACAATTTCCATCGAACAATTGCCTGACCCGCCTTGCCGGCGACCATGACGCGCTTTGACAGCGGGATTTCCCGCATCTTCACGACAGATTTCCGGTGCGCCTCCGCCTGGCTTTGAATGAAGGCCTCAAGAGCGAACTCCGCTTTCGGGGCGTTCGCCCGGTCAAGAAAAACAATCGTGGCTTTGGGATGGAAGCAGTCTCGGTAGGCGTCCATGTTTCCGCTCGACCAGGCTGAAAAATAGCGATCGATAAAAACATGGACGGACTCCTCGCCGTCCCCTTTTCGTGCGGAAGCCGCGGGCGAGGCCGTCAGCAAACAGAATGCGATGGCGCAAGCGACGGCTCTGCGGTTTTGAAGAATCGGTTTAATTGCCATCGGGCGCAGCTTTTCTCCTTCTTGCTGAGGCGGTTATGTATTCGACGGGATTGTATTCATCCGTCAGGACTGTCTGCCTGGAAATAGCATACTGATCCGGTCGAAGATAGCTTTTCAAAAAAATCCTTTTTGCTGTCGGATTTATGGATTGGGTTGTCGAGAGTTCGTCGATCCGAATCGCTTCCTGCGAGGCGAGCAGGAGCAAAATCTGCAGCTTTTCGGGATGGTCGGGATCAAGGGTGAAAACCTCGATATGGTTGAAAACCTGAGCCATCGTGTTGGCCACAGCATGAAATAAAAGCGACGAATCCCCTCGGACGGCGCTGATGACGTTCATCATATAAATCCCGCGATCGGTCATGCGCCGTTTTAATGCGTCAAAGAATTCCACTGTGACCAAGTGCGCTGGAATATTATGGACGCCGTGGAAAGCATCGCCGAAAACGAAGTCATATCTATGCTTCGTGTGGCGAAGGTGGCGCCTCGCGTCTCCGGCGAAAACCCGCATCCTTGGATGCTGCTCGATGCGAAAAAATCTGCGTCCGACTTCAATCACCGCGGGATCCAATTCGACCACCTCAATACGAGATTGCGGGAAGGCGTCATGCAGAGCTTCCGGCATGCCGAATCCTCCTCCTCCAAGAAACAAAGCCGATTTTATCCCGGGACAAAAGACTTTGGTCAACTCCCAGTACTTTTGATAATTAATGGGCAATCCCCTGGCGTTCAGATATTGGCCGCCCTCGGTCGTCGAATCCAGATGGAGCATACGGCGTGTGACTCCGGCGTCGGTCCGGTTTTCAGAAACCCTGATTTGATGGTAATAGCTGTTTTGTTCAAAAAGCGTGTTCGCTTTAACCGGCGCCTCCGTAAACAGCAAAACGGCCATAGCTCCGCCGAAGAGCAGGCAAAGCCCTACGAAAATAGGGGCTTGGCGCCGGCGGGAAGCGGTGAACAAACCATACCCGGCAGCGGCGAACAAGACGAGAATCCCTCCAACAATGAGAAATAGCGTGCGCAGCCGTAAGTTCGGAATAAGCCAGAATCCGGCGCCAAACGTGCCGATGACGCTGCCAAAGGCCGAAAACATGCTGATGTGGCCGGAAGAAACGCCGACTTTTTGATCGCGCGAATGAAGACTCCTGAGCTTCACTGCAAAGGGCGAGACCGCGGCCAGCAAGCAGCCGGGCGCTGCAAAAAGCAGCAGGCTTGCGGCGACTGGCCCCGAAATGAAGTGCATCATGCCTATTTGGCTTTCCAGGAACGGGTGCAGAAAAGGTATGAACATGGTAAAAGCGCCGGCGATGGCAATCAGATGCGACAATACAATATAGTCCGGATGTTTGTCGGCGATAATTCCTCCGAGGCAATAGCCGCAACTCATGCTGACCAGCACGGTTCCGATCAAGCCCGTCCAGGTAAAGAGGCTGTTTCCGAACCAGGGCGATAAAATCCTGCCGCCGGCAAGCTCAATGACCATGACCGCGGCGCCCGCAAAGGCGGCGACGGCCGACAAGAAAATGTTTTGATAAAGACAGGACGGAGTCGCCGGTGAGGCGTGTTCTTCTGCCGCAGCTTTCCAAAACAATTCTCCCATGGAAGTTCGCTCCTGTAGTGATTGGTTCTTAGAAATGCAAGAACAAATGTTGGCGTCTCTTTCCTCAATTCATCGACAGCAATGCCGTTATGCTCCATTCCCATAGCTTGCCCTGTTTGCCTTTCCGGCCGGATTAAGGGAAAGCGCTTTCATGTTTCTTCTTTTGCGCCGGATTGTAGTAAAATTTATCCCGCAAATTCAAATACCGAAATAGAGAATAACATGCGCCCAAACCGTTTCGCAGCAAGAAGCGCGGACTGCGGAAAAGCGCGCGCCGCTACCGGAGGCCGCAACGTGTTTGCTTTTTCATGCATCCTCGATCCTTTTAAAATATTCATCCGGCTGCCCGGCGGCGCTCGCGCGCTGGCAGTCGCCTTTATCGTCTTTGCGCTGGGATGCGCAGGCTGCGGCAAAACCAAGCCTCAATCCGCCGCGCCGCCGTCGAACCTGGTTTATCTGCAGACGACGATTGTCGCCGCCGTCGGACAGCCTATTGCGCCGGTTGCGCCGACTGTGACCGGGACCGTCTCCAGTTTTACCGTAACTCCGCCATTGCCTCCCGGCGTGATGCTGAACAGCTTGACCGGCGCGATCTCCGGAACGCCTGCGGCTTCGTCCGCCCAGACGGACTATCGGGTGACTGCAGCCAACAAATACGGGTCCACGTCGGCGACGCTCCGGATAACGGTGAACATTGCGCCGCCGTCGAACCTGGTTTATCCGCAGACGACCATCGCCGCTATTGTCGGTCAGGCCATCGTCCCGAACGCGCCGACCGTGACCGGAGCTGTAGTCAGTTTCACGGTGAGCCCCCCGCTGCCTCCGGGCTTGATCCTCGACGGCGCCACCGGCGCAATTTCCGGGACGCCTTCCGCAGTCTCGGCTCAGGCTTCCTATCAGGTGACTGCGGCGAACGGGAGCGGGTCCACGTCGGCGACGCTCCAGATCACGGTGAACGTGCCGCCGCCTTCGAACCTTGTCTATCCGCGGGCGACGATTGTCGCGACTGTCGGGCAGGCAATTGCGCCGGACGCGCCGACCGTGACCGGGGCTGTCGTCAGCTTCACGGTGAGCCCCCCGCTGCCTCCGGGCTTGATCCTAGACGGCGCCACCGGCGTAATTTCCGGGACGCCTTCCGCTGCCGCGGCGCAGGCTTTCTACCAGGTGACGGCGGCAAACGGGAGCGGGTCCACGTCGGCGACGCTCCAGATCACGGTGAACGTAGCGCCGCCGTCGAACCTTGTCTATCCGCGGCCGACGATTGCCGCCATCGTTGGACAGGCGATCATGCCGGACACGCCGACGGTGATCGGCGCCGGCGTCCATTTCACGGTGAGCCCACCGCTGCCTGCGGGCCTGGTTCTTGACGGCGCCACCGGCGCGATTTCCGGGACGCCGACAAACGCTGCGGCGCAGGCGTCCTATCAGGTGACTGCGTCCAATTCCGGCGGGAGCATTTCGGCCGGCGTAACCATCACGGTCCTCCAGGCTCAGAACGTCCTGCTCGAACTGGGCCATGCCAGTTCCATCCATGCAATACGAATTGTGGGCGATCGCGTGCTCAGTGTGGACAATTCCGGGCGATGGGCATTGTGGGATTACTCTTCCGGCGCCCTCCTCGCCGGCGGCGATGGAATTCAGCCAAAGCCACCGACGAGCAGCGTCGTTATAAAATTAATCGATATGGCCGGCGAAACGGCTGTGGTCTGCATCGCGAACGGTCTGGAAATCCGTTCGGCGTCCAACGGACGCCTCCTGTCGCTGATCGTTTATCCCGGATTGGCTTCCGATGACGCCAACGCTCCCTGGTGGCAACTGGCGTCCGACGGCAGTTCCATCTGTATCGGCTCCGAAACGGGGCTCTCTGTCTATACGCCTGCGGGTCAGACGGTCGTCTTCAAACCGGGAGACTATTCCCTGGCTAAAGCCTACGCCGCTTCGGGCAAGGTGCTGGTCGCGATGGGGCCGGCGGGTCAGAACGTAATCGAAACAATTTCGACGGCGAACGGCGCATCCCAACTCAGTCCGACATTCTCGGGTCAATTCCATTCCTGGTTTTTAAACGGCGGCCGGTTTCTGACCAACCTGACCAAAACGGTCTGGGTTTACTCTGACGCCGGAGCGCAGCAGGCAATAGTCGCACTGCCGACAATCGACAACCTCACGGGGCAGGGCGACTGGATTTGGACCTATGAATCGGGCAAGCCGGGCTATCCTTTGGAAGTCTATCCCATCGGCAGCACGACTCCGGCTTTCAGCCATAGCGAAAGCTCGTCCTCGGTCGCAATCGCTTCCGGATCCACGATCGGCGTCCTGCCCTTTGGAACGGGACAGGTCAGAATCATCGATTTGTCCGGCCCTAATCCTTCGATGACGCAATACGCTTGCCCGATTGCGTATCTTCAGACTTACGCGGCCGGCTCAATTTCGCAATGGCTGACGGGCAACCGACACGGCGCGCTTCTGGACGGAGCGAGCCTGCCCGGCAATCCTCGATACTTCGGATACGGCGAAGCCTGGAGCATTGCAGGCGCTCCGGGCCGTGCCGCCGTCAGCACCGCTATCGGAGAAATCCTGATTTTCGACCCTGATTCGAAAGCGCTGCAAAAGACGATCGGTTTTTCGAGCGGGAAACTGGCGCTTTCGTCCGACGGAACGGTCCTCGGCGCCTCCGCCAATGCGAATGATGCGCAGTACCATCCGGACCGAACGCTTAATTTCTATGCGCTCCCGTCCGGATCGCCGATCAGCAGCTTCCCTTACACACTGCTTAGCGGCCCGTCGCTGTTTGATTTCACTCTTGCGGCATCGGGCTCGATCATCGGACAAGTGACCGCGGAAAATGTAAATTCAAAGTGGCTTGCAGTCAGAAAGACGACCGCGATCGGCGGAGGGGCGGCAATCTGGTCGGATGCCGTGGATGACATCCTTTCGCCCACCCAATATGTGAATCCCATCCTGCTTTCACCGGATGGAACTCTCGTGGGAGTGCACGCCGGCGAGGCAAGGCCGGATTCCGCAACCAACATTTTTAAGAACGGCGCATTGACCACGGCCGTTCCGGGCGTCGGCGCGGGGTGGATCGACAATAATCGGATTCTGGTCAATCAATACGTCTATGCGGGCAAGGTTGATAAAAATGCATACCGCAACGCCGTGATTTTCAGCCCTGCGGGCGTCCAGATTGCCGCGCCGCCCGTTCCGGAGCTTAAGAACGTTCAGACCGTGACGCCGGATTCGGTTTACGATCCCAACCGCAATGCCATCTATTCTCTGACTTCCGGACAGCCCCTATGGACGGGTTCCTTCCCAAGCTCCGGATTGGGCGCGACAGCAGGCGCCTGCGTCGTTTATGTTTCACGGCACAGCGTCGTGGTGGAGGATTATTAGCGCCGGTTGCGGCGGCGCCCCCTCCAAAGTCATCGGCAGATCAGCTCGATGCATTTTTCGACCAGCGCGTCGCAGTGGCGCGTGATCCGGGCGATTTCCTCTTTGGTGATGGCTTCCACGTGGATGCCGGCTATGGCGCATACCGGCTTTCGGAGCCGCCGGCAAAGCTTGTAGGCGGCGTTGCATGCAGCCTGGTCGTCTTTGTGCCCCAGCCTTGTAATGACGGAAGTGGAGGCCCGCTTTTCTTTCGGATCGTAGTCGGCGACCGCAACCGCGCCGACATGCCCCCGGTTGTTGAAAAGGCAGACGATATAATCGCTTCCCAGCTGCTGAACGGAAATCCGCACTCGAGTGCGGCCGGCTCCGAGGCTGAGTTTAAGGATTTTCATTTTCGTCATCGCCCGGCCACCTTCGATACAGACTGTGCTCGATTCGGAAAAGATCGAGAGTTTTCCCGACCGTGTGGTCGATGATGTCCTGAATGGTGCGCGGTTTGTGATAAAACGCCGGGATCGGCGGCATGAGGATGGCCCCGATTTCGGCAGCCCTGACCATGTTTTTCAGATGTCCCAGGTGCAGCGGCGTTTCGCGGACCAGCAGAACCAGTTTGCCGCGTTCCTTAAGCGTAACGTCCGCTGCGCGGGTTATCAGGTTGTCTGCATAGGAATGAGCCAATGCGGACAGAGTTTTCATGCTGCAGGGCGCGATGATCATCCCTTCTCGCAGAAATGAGCCGCTGGCGAGGCAGGCGCCGATGTCGTCGATCGGATAATTGCAGGTCGCCAGAGCCCGGACGTCCGAGGCTTTATAGCCGGTTTCGATTTCGATGGTTTTCTCGCCGGCGGGAGAGATGACGAGGTGGGTTTCGACGCCCCGGGTGGCGGAAAGAACTTCGAGCAGGCGTATCCCGTACAGGACTCCGGTCGCGCCGTTGATGCCGACGACTATTCTCAATCGCGTCTCCAAAAAAACTCAGAGCGCCGGCCTCGCGCCGGGGCTTCTATTTGAAGAGGCTTCACTGTTTGCCGGCCGGGCCCGCAGAGAAAAAATGAGAGCCTGAAATCTTCAGGCGCAGGCAAGTATGGATCTTTTCACCATCGTTTTTGCGATCTGGATTTTCCATTTGTTGCGTTCGCCGGGAAGCGCGATCGCGGATGAAACGGCTGCTGCGCCCGCCGCGTCAGCGCGGGCTTCATCGATGGTTTTTCCCTTAATGGCTTCTTCGGCTTTAAGCGCCCGATAGGGCTTGTTGTAAACGGCATTGAGGCATATCCGGGCGCTCCCGCCGCCGATCGCCGCGGCGCAGTTCACAATGGGGAAATCGATGGACTTGCGGATGGCGAATTTGATGTAGGAGCTCTTAACGCCCGGCGCCGGCGCCGGCACTTGAATTTCGGTGACGATTTCGTCCACAGCCAGGACGGTGGACCCCGGAACGGTCATGTCCCAGAAATTTTCGGCGTCGATCAGTCTCTTGTTGGTCTTTATTTTTGCGCTTAAGGCTACCAGAGCAGGGGCTGTGTCGCTCGCATTGACGGCAAGGCAGCCTTTCACCGCTCCGAATATCGAATGGTACCGGTTGTCTCCGGCCATCGCGTAGCACATCTTCCCGCCCTTGCGGATGCAATTGAACCGGTTGTCCGGGAGGCGGAAATACCAGCAGCGCGTCATCTGGCAGATATTGCCGGCGAGGGCGCCCATTTCGCGAATATGGGGAGACGCGGTCCGATGAGCCGCTTCGCTCAGAGCGGCATATTTGGTCCGGATGGCATTGTTTCTGACGATGTCTTCCAGCCTGGTCAGAGCGCCTATTTTCAGAATGCCCGCTTCTTCCTTGATGTAGTCCAGCCCGGGAATGCTCTTCAGGTTTACCACCGTCTCCGGATAATTCGGCAAAATTTCAAAGCGCATGGCGCCCAGGATGTCGGTGCCGCCGGCCAGGGCCACCGCTTTTCCCGACCGCAGGATAGAAGCGGCCTCATCCACTGTTCTGGCATTGACGTGCGCAAATTTCTTCAATGTCTTCATTTCAGCTCCTGAGCTTCAAGACTTTTATGGGAGACCGGATGCGATATCAAGAACTTCCCGTCCTTTTCAGGCCTGCTTTAGATTCTTTGCCGCTTCCAGAACGGCCGGCGGGTGGCGCTGATACGTGGCGCATCGACATAGATTGCCCCCCAGCGCGTCCCGGGCGTCCGCCTCCGTAGGATTTTTATTCCTGTCCAGCAAGGCTTTGGCCGTACACACGAAGCCGGGAGTGCAATAGCCGCATTGAAAGGCGTTGTTATTGATATAGGCTTGGATGATGGGGTGTTGGGATTTGGCTATCCCCTCCGCAGTTTCCACCGCAGCGCCTTCGCACTCGCATGCCAGCGTCATGCACGATAGGATCGGCCTGCCGTTCATGATAACGGTGCAGGATCCGCAAGCTCCCTGGCCGCCGCACCAGTCTTTGGGCGATGTGAAACCGATTTCGTCGCGCAGAGCCTGTCTCAGACTCCAGTGCGGCTCGACGAACAGACTGTATTTTCCGCCATTGACCGTAAGGTTGATTTTCGTCAGCGCCGCCGTCGGACCGGCCGCCGGGTTAGCCGCTTGTGCGGCGGCGACGGTCTGGGGTTCCGCCGCCATCTGGCCGGCGACTGCGGCAATTGAACCAATGCCGGGCGCCCCGACCATCAACCCTGCGTCCTTTAAGAAACGCCTGCGCGATACATTCGCCGAGCCCTGCTGGACGGATTCTTCCTTATTTTTTTCTTCTGACATTTTGGGCAGCTCTCCAAAAAGCTGGGACGGTTAAAAAAACTGCCAGTGACGCCTGCCTGATCCATCTTTTATATATGGGCGTTCAGGGCAGGTCAAGAACTTCCATCGCACTCCAGTATACGGGTTCGTGGCAGGTTTCGTTCCCGACGGTCTGTGCGGAACTAAAAAATCTCCAAAACCGATTCCATGCCATATCGGGACTGCGCCGCGAAGGGGCGCCGCTGAAAAAGCGCGGAAAACGCTGAAAATGTATTTTCCCCGCGTTTTTCGAGGCAGGGTTCATTCTCCTCCATTGCTCCGGAACGACTTAATGGAATCGGAGGGCAAAACAGACCGGTTGTCAACAAGCCGGCGGCTTCGGTAGGATAGGATCGATATGGATTACGCATATACATACGGCGATTTGAAGCGGCTATATCTAAACGCAACCAACCGATGCACCAACCGGTGCTCGTTTTGCATCCGCAACCACGGCAGCGGATTGGGCGGCGCAACCCTTTGGGGAGGCGAGGAGCCGGATTTCGAGGCTCTCTGCGCCGCCGTGCTTGCCAGGGGGGAGTTTTCGAAAATATCGGAGTTTGTCTGGTGCGGCTTCGGCGAACCGACTTTCCGGTTGGATCTCATTGTCGAATCGGCTGCCTGGCTCCGGCGCCAAGGCGCCAGGATCCGTCTGAACACAAACGGCCATGCCTGCCTGATTCACGGCCGCGACGTCCTCCCGGAGTTGTCCGTTGCGGTGGACGAAGTCTCCATCTCATTGAATGCACCTGACTTGGCTCGATACCGGGAGCTGTGCCTTCCGGGCGACAGCTCATCGGAGGCGGCTGCGGACGCTCTTTGGAAAAGCATGCTCGATTTCCTTGCCCGCGCTCCTGCTTTTTTCAACAGCGTTCAAGCTAGCGTTGTCGGCTGCGTCCTGACGGCTGAGGAAGTGGAGCAATGCCGGGCGCTCGCCCTTTCCTTGGGGGTAAAACGATTCCGGGTGCGATAAAAGAAGTCTCAAAGGCAAGGAAGATTACCGTGCCGTCCAACCCCCGTCAATGACCAGCTCCGAGCCGGTGAGGAATTTTGACTCGTCGGAGGCCAGGTAAAGCACTCCATAGGCGACGTCTTCCGGCTCGCCGAAATGCCCGATGGGATGCCAGCTCAAAGCCGTTTTATATTTGGCTTCATCCTGCTTCAGTTCCTCTGCCATAGCCGTGTCGATCACTCCGGGATAAATGGAGTTGACGCGGATGTTATACCCGTAGCCTGCTTTTGAGCATTCGATGGCGGCCGCCTTTGTCAGGGAGCGGACGCCCCCTTTGCTCGCATGGTAGGCCGCCGCATCCGGGTTGCCGATGATGCCGGCGACCGACGCTATGTTGACGATCGAGCCTCCGCCCGTCTTTCTCATCGTTTCGATTGCGAATTTGACGCCGAGGAAAACGCCGTCCAGGTTGACGCTCATCAATCGCCGCCATTCGTCGAGCGACGTATCTTCGATTTTTTTATAGAAAATTACCCCGGCGTTGTTGACCAGAACGTCCAGCCTCCCGAACTCTTCCAGAGTCCTGTTCATGACTTTGGCCCAATCGCTTTCATTGGATGCGTCGTGCCGGACGCAGACGCATTCCCCGCCGCGGCTGTTGACCGCCGCGGCAGTTTTTTCTAGGGCCGTGATATCGATGTCGGTGACAACCACGCGGGCGCCTTCACTGGCGAGCAGATTCGCTTGCGCTCTGCCCAGTCCGCCGCCGGCGCCTGTGACGACAGCCACTTTGCCTTTGACGCGATCCATATCCGTCCTTCCCCGGCGATTCCGGCCGCCTCTCGGGCGGGCGCAGAGTCGACGCCTCGCCGTCGGCGATCCGCCGATCTAAAACGGCCAGAAATTATTGTCGAACCAAACCTGTTCCTTGAGGTCCTCATCCAGCTGGTGCAGCATGTGAAAGTGGGTTTGTTCCCAGTCGGCCAGCATCTGATACAGTTCTTTTTCGTTTGGATCCGTGGCTTCGTTGGCTCTTTTCTGGTAAATCTCAACCGCACGGTTTTCGAAATCGATGGCCGCCGAGATGGCCGCAGCTTCAAAGCTTGCCGCGGAAATCTCTTTCTTGATCTTTTCGCTCAGGATCATGGAGGCTTCCGCATCGTCGGCGCGCTTTGGCGTGGCGTTTGGAGCGAACCTGCCGCTTTTTTCGTATTCGGCAAACTGCCTGGAGAGGAAGGCGATGTGCTCGTCCTCCTCGTCGGCCATCCTGTTGAATACCTTGCGGACCGATTCGTTCTCGGTTCCACGGGCTGCGGCGCTGTAAAAAGCCTTCCCTCTCATTTCGAGGAGGATGGCGGTTTTCAGGATGTCTTCTGCTGATTTCTGCATAGTCGACCTTTCAAATCCTTTTAGCTTGGATTTTCTTGCCCTGCGCCGCTTTCAGCGGTCCGGGATTCATTCAACCTTTATCCACTAGTGGAATTGTAGATGGCCGGGTCAGGCTCGGCAATAGGCGCTTCGAATCATTTCATGAATAATCCGGATTAAATCCAATGGATTGCGCCGCACCGGAAATCGCAGCCGGTTCCGGGCGCCGGACGCAAATCCTTCCCGTGGCTCAGAGTCGCTTATCGGGATGCAGCGTCAGAACTTCCGACATGGTCGATCTGATTCCCGTCCGCTTTTTCGAAGGTCAAGCATCGGGTTGGCTCGATTTTGACGGAATTGAATTTCGCGCATGAAAAAAGGCGGACAGTTTTTGGCCCGCACCCTGGTCCGAGAAAATGCATGAATCTCCAGGATTTTCGGGCGCCATGTCAGTTCTGAACGTATATATGGACCTCGGCAGAGTGATCCCGCCGATCATCAACAAGGTGAATGACTTCGTTGTCTTGTTTGATGCCATCTACCGTCACCGTCATTCCTCCAATTTGGGAGAACGTTTGCAGAATAGCGAGGTGATAGACGGTTTCCCGATAGCGATAATGGACTTTGAGCGATTGCCAATCCGTTGGCAGGCACGGCGCAAAACGCAGACAGTCCGCTTCCAGCTTCAATCCTAGAAGCGATTCCACAATAAGCCGGTGCATCCAGCCGGCTGAACCTGTATACCACGTCCAGCCGCCGCGGCCGATGTGCGGCGAGAGCGCATAGACATCGGCTGCGACCACGTAGGGCTCCACTTTATAGACGGAAATCTCTTCAGGAGATTTCGCATGGTTCACCGGATTGATCATTGCAAATAATTCCCATGCCCGTTGTTTGTCGCCCAATGCGGCAAACGCCATCGCCGCCCAGATGGCCGCATGAGTGTACTGCCCGCCGTTTTCCCTCACGCCCGGGACATACCCTTTTATATAACCGGGATTCAAGTCCGACTTGTCGAACGGCGGATCCAGCAGCTGGATCAGCGCATGATCCCGTCGAACAAGACGCTGATCCACGGCTTCCATGGCCATGCGCGAGCGCCCGGCGTCGCCCGCGCCGGATAGGACAGACCAACTTTGAGCGATTGAATCAATCTGGCATTCGGGATTGCTTGCCGATCCAAGCGGTGAGCCGTCGTCGAAGTATGCCCTGAGATACCACGCGCCATCCCAGCCATTCTGCTCGATATTCTGACGCACCCGAACGGCTTCCTGCCGGCAACGTTCGGCGAAGGAGATGTCGCCATGGCTGCGGGCGACTTTCATGAACTGCATCAGCACTTCATGGAGGAAAAACCCCAGCCAGACGCTTTCGCCCTGACCGTGTTCGCCGACGATGTTCATGCCGTCGTTCCAGTCGCCGGAGCCGATGAGCGGCAGGCCGTGCTCTCCGAATCGGAGGCTCCTCAGGATAGCTTTCACACAGTGTTGGTACAAATCGGCCGATTCTTCCGACCGGATGGGCAGATCGTAATAGGAATCCTCTTCCGTGCTTACCGGGCGGCCCTCGATGAAATGGACCGGCTCATTCAATACTCCGGCGTCTCCTGTGCTCAAAACGTAGCGGCTTGTCGCCAGCGGCAGCCAGAGGCGGTCATCCGAACAATGCGTGCGCACACCCCGGCCTGAAGGGGGATGCCACCAATGCTGGACATCTCCCTCCCGGAACTGTCGAGACGCGCAGCGGAGCAAGTGCTCGCGCGCAAGCATCGGCTCGGCATGCATGAGCGCCATCACGTCCTGCAACTGGTCGCGGAAGCCGAAAGCCCCCCCGGGTTGATAGTATCCGTTCCGCGCCCAAAGGCGGCACGCGAGAGTCTGGTACAATAGCCATCCATTGGCCAGGACATTGAGGGACTGGTCGGGAGTCTCCACATGAAGCGCACCGAGCGTGCGGTTCCAGTAATGCCACACCTCTTCGAGAGCGCTGCGCGCCGCGACGGATCCCCGGAAGCGACGGATCAGGTTGAAGGCGTCCTCGCCGTCATTCCCTACGCCGAGCATGAAGATGAACTCACGCTCTTCTCCGTCGGCTAATACGAATGGAACCTGGATTGCGGCGCAGGGATCCATCGCGGCGCCTGCCTTTCCGGAAAGCCCCAAACGAGCCATGGCCGCCGGATTTCGAATCGTGCCGTTCCGCCCAAGAAACTCCGTCCGGTCGCAGGTGATGGTTCGAGTTTCATCCTCCGCAGTGAAGAAGGCAACGCGGCCGCCGAACTCTGTGTTGTAGGGGTTCCGAGCGAAAAGCATCCCGCTTTTGGAGTCGACCTCGGTGATTACATGCATGGCGGACTTCGGCCTCAAATCTCCCAACACCCATTCCACATAGCCTGTCGCTGAAAGATTGCGGGCCCTGCCGGACTCGTTATGAACTTTCAATACCATGAACTTGATCGGGGCGCCCCGGGCTACATAAACCCACAGCTCTGACCGGACGCCTCGTTCCACATGCTCGAAAACGCTGTAGCCGAATCCGTGCCGGCTGGCGTAGGGAGTCGCTCCCATGCTTGGCAGCGGCGTGGGCGACCAGAAGCAGCCGCTCTCTTCATCGCGGAGGTAAAAGGCTTCTCCACCCAAATCGCTTACAGGATCGTTGGCCCAGGGAGTCAGGCGGAACTCATGAGCGTTCTCGCTCCAGGTGTAGGAAGAGCCGCTCTCCGAAATGACGGTTCCGAAGTTTGAATTCGCCAGGACATTCACCCATGGCGCCGGCGTCATCTGCCCGGGCGCTGTCGTAATTACATATTCGCGCCCATCGGGGGTGAATCCGCCCAGACCGTTGAAGAAAACCAGATCCCGGCGAGGCAATGCGGCGGCCGCCGGCGATTCAGTGAGCCGGATTCGAGTCGGGATGAGGCGTGGAACCGGCGTTTCGACAGGATTGCGACGGTCGATCTGTTCCGCCAGCGATCCCCGGCTGTCGCTGATGATCACGCGCGCGACTGTTTGGAACAGGATGCGGTCCTCGTCCGATATCTGTTCTGAAGGCCTTACAAAGATGCCTCCCGGCCGGTCTGTCACGTTGGCTTCGACGCCTGCGGCAATCAAACCCATGATTTGTTCGTTGAGACCTTGCCGATAGCCGGCGTGATCTTCGTTCCAGATCACCAGGTCGACCGCCAACCCTTTCATGCGCCAATAGGCATGGGCCTGCACGAGTTGGCGGACCAGATCGATATTGGCCGAGTCTCCGATACGCAACAACACAATCGGCAAATCGCCGGAAATAGCGTACCCCCATAGGCCGGATTGCCCGCGGTTGTTTTTAAGGAGGGCGCTCGGTTCGGCGCGCAGCGAGGAATTTGAGTAAATCACAGAGCCGGCAAGGCGACCATAGAGTTGCGCATCGGATTCCGTGGCGTTGATCTGCCGCAGCACGACCTGGTTATGGGTCCATGCAAGATCAAAGACTCGATCCGCCAGCCGCCGATCCTGGTATTTCTCAACAAGGCTCAGACACGCGTCGCGCGTCGCGCCGATGCCGGTAACAATATTGATCGTTGCAGTTTCTTCCGGATCGATCGCTACCTGACGACGGATTGCGACGATCGGATCCAATACGGATCCCTCGCTGCCCGAGAGCGCCGCGGGACCGCTCATGGCTTGCGGATCGGCCGCCGTGCGTCCCCGGCCCATGAACCGCATCCGATCTGTTTCATAGGATGCTTCTCCGATCTCCGCGCCGTGAACGGCCATTAGGTGGAACATCCATGGCGCTTGCTCGCCGGCGGAGCGGGGCCGGCGAGTGCAGAGGATCGCCTGCCGCTGACGGACAATTTCGGTCTGAACAAAGAGATTGCTGAACGCGGGGTGCAGCTCGTCGGCGGCAGGCGATGCAAGGACAACTTCAGCGTAACTTGTCGCTTCGACGGTTCTGCGCGTCCGGGACCGGTTGGTGATGTGGATGCGGCGCAGCTCGATGTCATCCTCGGGCGAAACTCCGATTTCAGTATGAGTGTCAATCTCATGGTTGCGGCAGCGAAACTCCGCTCGCGCTTCCGAGAAAATTGCTTCATAGTTCTGCAATTGTTTCAACGCCGGCTGATAGGCGGTCGACCAGAAATCTCCGCTCGTCCTGTCGCGGATATAACAGAACGCGCCCCAGTTGTCGCAGGCGCCGTCTTCACGCCAGCGTGTGACGGCAATATTCTTCCAACAGCTGTACCCGCCGCCCGCGTTCGTGACCATGACATGGTATCTGCCGTTGGATAATAGCTGCACCTCAGGAATCGGAGTGTCGGCGCCGCTGAAAATCCGGATCGACGTCTCCGGACCGCTTGAAGTCGTGCGTTGGTCGGAGATCTCTGCCGTGTGCCGATAGAAAGCCGAATCCTTCGGAATGCGCTCCTGGAGCAAAAGCATGGTTGCCCCGAACGACGGATCCGATTCGAACCGCTCCTGCATCGGACGATTCAGAAGCAGATAAGCCAGCGAGAGGAAGCTCATGCCCTGGTGATGCGCCATGAACGACCGAACTACGGCGCTCGACTTGCCGCGCGGCAAACGCGACGGGGTGTAGTCGATTGCCTCATAGAGGCCGTATTTTCCTTCCAGCCCTTCAGCGGCGAGCCGCTCGAGATTGAGACAGGCTTCCTCGGGCGCCACCATCAGCGCAAGCGCGGAGGCATACGGGGCAATAACCAGATCTTCGGCCAACCCGCGTTTCAGCCCAAGGCTCGGAACGCCAAACGCCCGGTACTGGTAGTTGAGATGGACGTCTAATGCATTGTAGCCCGATTCAGAAATGCCCCACGGGCCACCGCGTTTGGCGCCGTAATCGATCTGCCGTTTCACAACCTCCCGATAGGTCTGGTCGAGCAGCGTATTTTCATGCGTCGGCATCACCAGGAGCGGCATGAGGTACTCGAACATCGAGCCGCTCCACGAAAGCAGAACCGGATTCCCGCCGGGGCCGGCGAGCAGGCGGCCCAGGGCAAACCAGCTCTCCTGCGGGATTTGTCCCTGCGCAATCGCCACAAAACTGCAGAATCTCGCTTCCGAAGCCAGCAGGTCGTAATAACTCGAGTCCCGCCGCCGCTCGGCAACGTTATACCCGATCGCCATCAGGTGATTGCCCTTATCGAACAGAAAATCGCAGTCCATGCCGGCGAGTTCGCCGGATTGCAGTGCAAGTTTTTCGGTGGCGGCAATTCTTTCGTTGGCCCGTTGGCCCGCCACCGTGAGAAGCCTTCGAATCTCGTTGAACTCTTTGCGTTCGTCCGGCCCCCCCTCGGAGACGAGCGGATCCGCGATTGCCGGCGGCATCTTCAGGTCGAGCTCTGCCAGTTCGCGCAACGTTGGGATTTCATCGAAGCTTGCAAACTTGCCGAGTTTGCCGGGAGAGGGCGGCTGCAAAATCCACGGAGCAAGAAAGTCCAATTCATCGAGGGCATCCCGGCATTGCCGCGCAAGGATGATTGCCCATCGCTTCGCCTGGTTCTCGGGGTCATCCTGCAGGCCGTCCGCTGCGTCAGCGGCAGAATCCGCCAGTCGGACGAGCCGCCGCCGAGCTTCCGTAAGTGTCGTTGGCGGGGAATCGGAGTTCAGGTCTTTCTGGATTTGTGCGAACCGGGCCGAAGCCTCGCCTCTTGTGGCGTCCATCAGGATTCCCAGCGTGTCGGTGAATCCGTCAAACAATCGCGCTCCCAGGATTTTGCAGTCCGGGAGCGCGAGCAGCCCCTGCCGAAGGATCAGCAGATGCCCCGCGAGGTTTCCGCTGTCTACCGTTGAAATGTACAGGGGCGGCAGCGGCTTCAAGGAAAGCGTATCGTACCAGTTATAGAAATGCCCTCTGTGGCGCTCCAAGGCGCCCATTGTGCCCAGTGCGTTTGCGGTGCGTTCCAGGAGTCGTCCGGCTGGGATGTATCCAAAATCGTATGCGGACAGATTTGCCAGCAATGCAAGTCCCATGTTGGTCGGCGATGTGCGATGCGCGACTATTTCGATCGGATGTTCCTGAAAGTTGTCCGGCGGCAGCCAATGATCTTCCGGGCCGACGAATGCTTCGAAGTACGCCCAGGTTTTCCGGGACAGCTTTTGAAGAAAGAGGATCTGGCCCGTCGTCAGACTTGCTGCGCGGCGAACGAGAGGCCGGCCGATCCACCATGCGACTGCGGGGGAGGCGATCCAGAGCGCCAGGATTGGCGCGGCCACGCCCAGCGCCGCAGGTTTCGCGATCGCCAGATGGATTGCAGCGGCAATCGCAACGGCGGGAGAGATCCACATCGTTCGCCAGAAAGTTGTGATATCGGCGCGGCGACCGCAATCCGAATCGACCGAGGGACTCCATTCGAGAATTCTCCTGTGCGTAATCAGCATCCGCACGGAGGTGCGCACGATCGCATCGAGGCTGAAGCATGCTTCGTAAGGGAGGCATAGGAGCATAAACCCCGCTTGTGCGAAGCGCCTGGCGGCGCTTCGCATTACGGCTGCGAGATGTTGGGCCGGAAACACATCGCCCGGCTTTCGAAGCAGTTCCAAAATGCCGGTTGTCAAGGAAGGAATCCATAGGATTCCGATCATGGACAGGGTCCATAACGATGGCCGGGGCAAGAGCATCCAGCCCAGCAGCAATAGCGCTGTCAACGATGCAGCCACAAGACTGCGGCGAAGATTGTCGAAGATTTTCCATCGAGACAATCCGGAGAGCGGATTCTTCTGCCGGCGCCCGCCGAGGCCGGGAACGCGCGGCAGCAGCCAGCGCGCAATTTGCCAGTCTCCGCGAATCCAGCGGCGTCGACGATCCACATCCGCGTTGTAGCCGGATGGATACTCCTCATACAACGGCACATCGCTTAACAACCCCGCCCGCGCGTAACAACCTTCCACAAGGTCGTGACTGAGAATTCGGTTCTCCGGGAACCGTCCCTTGAGCGCCCGCTCGAACATGTCGACATCGTAGATCCCCTTGCCAATGAACGAGCCTTCATGGAAAAGATCCTGGTAAACATCGGAGACGGCGCGTGTGTAGGGATCGATGCCGGGTTCACTCCCGAACAGCCGCGCATAGCGCGACCGGTTCGCGCCCGGCAGACTTGCCGCAACGCGCGGTTGAAGGATGCCATATCCGTCGCAAATGCGCTGTTTGTTTTCATCGTAGCGTGCGCCATTGAGCGGGTGCGCCATGGTTCCTGCAAACTGCCGGGCCGAATCGCGAGGCAATTGTGTGTCGGTATCAAGCGTGATCACATACTTCACGTTCGATAAGACTTCGATGGAACCGATTAAAGCCGAAAAATGATCCTTCGAGCCTCCGCGCAAAAGCGAATTCAATTCTGCAATTTTCCCGCGTTTGCGTTCGTAGCCCATCCAAATTTTCTCCCCGGGATTCCATTGGCGCGGCCGGTGAAAGAGGAAAAAGGCGCTGCCTTTTGCATTCCTGTATTTTTCGTTCAATCCCTCAATTCTCTCCCGGACAAGGCGCAGCAGCGGCTCGTCTTCCGGAAGCGTTTCCTCCCGTGCGTCAGGGAAATCGGTCAGGAGGCCGAAATGCAGGTTGTCCTCTCGATTGGCCAGAAAACGAACCTCGAGCGCCTCGACGAGATCCTCGATGTTTTGGGCGTTCGAGAGCATAGTCGGAATCGCCACCAGCGTGCGCGATTCCGGCGGAATTCCGGCGGAGAAATCCATGCGCGGCAGCAGGTCCGGCTTAGACAGCAATGTCGCCAGCCAGTTGGCCAGCTCAACCGCCAGATGACTTCCGCACAGCAGCAAAGGAACGCCGATCAGGATAAGCAGCCAATCGGGGAATCCGCCGCCATGCGCCGCCGCCAGCAAACCTCCCGCAAAAATCATCGTGATCAGCGTGATGGCCCCCAAATAGAGGAGCAAGGGAAACCTGCGGATTTTTCGCTGAAGAGCCGCCCGGATGGATTGGCGCATCTCCACCGTTTGTTCGAACTGCGGCAAGCCCCTGTCGATCAGGTAATATCCCACATGGGCTTCCCGATCCCCGGCGCCTTTTTTAGCCGCTCCCTCGCGGGCCAGTTCGATCGCCTTGCGCGCAACCTCGCCTTCGGACAGACGGCTGCTTTTTGCTGTCTTCTCCACAACGTGGCGGTATCGATCGCGAGTGGCGAAATCCATCTTGCCGTAGATTCCACCGGGATCGTCCCGCAAAGTTTGCTCGACAACGCTCATGGTCTCGACGAACTCGCGCCAGTCCATTGCGCTTAAAAATCGAAGGCTGCCGATGCTGTTGCTTATCGAAACCTGATCGGCCGCCTGTTGTTGGTTTTCCGACTGAACTGATTTTTCAATCGTACCCCCGGACTCGGAGAGATGCTGTTCGATCCAGGTGAGCGGCAGCGTCAGAGCGGCGCTTTTTCCCTGCAGCCGGCGCGCAAATTCCGCAACAAAGGAGTTCGACACGGGCGGATTGGACCGCGCCATGTCTGCGACCGCTAAAATCAGGCTCTTCGGATCCTTGTCGGCAATCTCCGTCATCTTGTCGGCCCAATGGTCGGCGCAGTTTTGATCGGCCTTGTCGGCGGCTATTCGGGCTCCAACACGCCGGAGATTTTCAATCAACGCGAGCCGCAGCATGATCGGGAGCGCCCACAATTCGCCCAGTTTCAAAAGGGCGACGGTCTGGTAGCTTGCTACGAAGCTGCTGAGAGCTTCCGGGTCCACTCTTCCATCGCTGTGCGAAATTGTCTTCAGCGCAATGTCGTACACGCGCGGGAAATGAGACGGATTGTTCAGCAAGCGAGGCAGTTCCCGGCTGTAGCCTTTTGGCAAGTGCATCTTGGCGGTGCGAATCTGCTCTTCGATCAGATAAAAGTTGTCGAGCAGCCACTCTCCGGCGGGGGCAATCCTGCGGTTCGCCTCAACAGCCTCCGCAAGCAGGTTGCGGATTCCAATGAGCGTTTCTTCATTCTCGGCCAGCCTCGCCAGAAGCCGGTTGGTTGCGCGTTCTCCGCTCAACCTATGAGAGCCGGCCAGACTGGCGCCATACTGTTTCATCTGGGCGCGGCTGAACAGCTCCGATCGCAGCGGCGGCTCATCGGCGCCAAGTTTCTTTCCCAGGGCGTCGCCACGGAGGCTCGCGCTGAAACGCCGCAAGTTCTCCAAAGCCGTCTTGCTCATTTTCAATGCGCTTTCTCTCTTTGGATTTGTCTCTGTCGCAGCCCATAGGCAAGGATTTCGATTTCACAAATCGCGGCGGCCGGGACTAGAAATAATTCTTATATCCTGGGGGCGATTCGCCTGTCAGGTCAGTACTGCTCACCGGCAAGGTCAATATTGACCAGGCCGGTGAGCAGTACTGACCTGACAGCAGCTTCCCGCGCATCGTATAAGACTAATGAAAAGGCGCTGACGGGCGATGCTTGAGTTGAGCGCGCCTGGCTGAAGTTGGCTCAGAAATAAAAAAGCCGGCGTCGAAGATAAAAACCAATAGAAGATAATGCGGGTTAATAGCGTCAATACTGGAAGGGAGTCGGCATTCATGCGAGCAAAACCACTGCACGATCGGGTTCTGGTAAAACGGTTTGAAGAGAATGAAGTCGTCAAGGGCGGAATCATCATCCCCGACACGGCAAAAGAAAAGCCGATGGAAGGAGAAGTCGTGGCCGTGGGGCCCGGCAAGATCCAGGAGGACGGCAAACGCTCGCCGATGGACGTGAAAACCGGGGACAGGATTCTGTTCGGGAAGTACTCTGGAACGGAAATCAAGATCGACGATCGGGACTACACGATCATGCGTGAGGAGGAGATCCTTGCCGTGCTGGAGCCCGAGAAGAACAAAAAGTAGTCAGGCTATAACGAGAAAAAGGAGCTCAAAATCATGGCAAAGGAAATTATTCACGGCGAACAGTCGCGCCAGGCGCTTTTGCGCGGCGTCAATCAGCTTGCCGACGCGGTGAAGATCACGCTTGGGCCCAGGGGCAGGAATGTAGTCCTGGACAAGAAGTTCGGCTCGCCCTTGATTACCAAGGATGGCGTGACGGTGGCCAAGGAGATCGAGTTGAAGGATGGGCCTGAGAATATGGGCGCGCAGATGGTGCGCGAAGTGGCTTCAAAGACCTCCGATATTGCAGGCGATGGAACGACGACTGCGACGGTGCTGGCGCAGGCGATCTTCCGTGAGGGAGTGAAAAATGTCGCTGCGGGCGCAAATCCGATGGGATTGAAGCGCGGAATCGAAAAGACGGTTGCGGCTGCGGTGGAGGAGCTGAAGAGAATGAGCAAGCCGGTGAGAGGCGAAATGATCTCGCAGGTGGGCTCGGTGTCGGCAAACAACGACAAAACGGTGGGTGTAATCATAGCGCAAGCCATGAGCAAGGTCGGGAAGGACGGCGTGATCACGGTGGAAGAAGCCAAATCGATCGAGACCTCGCTCGACGTGGTCGAAGGGATGCAGTTCGACCGCGGGTACCTGTCGCCTTATTTTGTAACGGACGCAGAACGGATGGAAGTGCTGCTGAACGATTGTCTGATCCTGCTGAGCGAGAAAAAAATCAGTTCGATGAAGGATCTGCTCCCGGTTCTCGAGCAGGTGGCGCGCCAGGGCCGTCCGCTGCTCATCATCGCGGAGGACATCGAGGGCGAAGCTCTCGCAACGCTGGTTGTGAACAAGCTGCGCGGGACGCTGGCGGCGGCGGCCGTGAAGGCGCCGGGATTCGGCGACCGAAGAAAGGCGATGCTGGAGGATATCGCAATCGTGACGGGCGGCAAGGTGATCTCGGAAGACCTCGGAATCAAGCTGGAGAATATCAAGATCGAGGACTTGGGCCAAGCCAAGAAAATCGCCATCGATAAAGACAACACAACGATCATCGAAGGCGCCGGGAAACACTCGGATGTCGAGGGCCGTGTAAAGCAGCTGCGCGTCCAGATTGAGGGGACGACGTCGGATTACGACCGCGAGAAACTGCAGGAACGGCTGGCAAAGCTGGTCGGGGGAGTCGCGGTTATCAAGGTCGGCGCCGCCACGGAGACGGAACTGAAAGAGAAGAAAGCGCGCGTCGAAGATGCGATGCACGCAACGCGCGCAGCGGTCGAGGAAGGGATTGTTCCCGGAGGCGGCGTGGCTTATCTCCGCTGCCTGCCTGTGTTGGAGAAGCTGGAACTGGAGGGCGACGAGGCCGTGGGCGCGAATATCGTGAAGCGCGCGCTGGAGGAGCCGATTCGCCAGATTGTATTCAATGCCGGCCACGAAGGCTCGATCGTCGTCGAGAAGGTTAAAGCAAGCCGGGAAGCGAACTACGGCTTTAACGCCGAGGCTGAAAATTATGAAGACCTGGTTGCGGCCGGCGTGATTGATCCGACGAAGGTGACGCGGACGGCGTTGCAGAATGCTTCGTCCATTGCGTCGCTGCTTTTGACTACCGAGGCGCTCATCTGCGAGATCAAAGAAAATGGGCAGGAGCCAGCCATGCCTCAAGGCGGAGGGATGGGCGGAATGTACTGATCCGTGTTTCCAATAAGGGCCTGTCAATGAATAACGTTTACACTCTGGCGCGAGCGGCGGGCGGACGGATGCAAGGCGCCGCGCCCCTTCGGGCTGCGGCCCGCAGGCTCGCTGGCTTTGTTGCTCGCTCCTTACATGCACACCAGCATGCTCGTCGCTCGCGCCTGGCCGGCGAGTCTGGGGGCCAGCAGCAAAATGCAAACGTTATTCATTGACAGGCCCTAAGATCTCATATCGAGACAGTGTAAATGAATACGGATAAAGGGCGTGCGACCGAATCGCCTGCGCGGCATGGGAAAATATCGCCTGAACCTGAACGCGGAGTATTGCTGCGATTCGGCGCTATCGCCGAACCGAAACCCGGATGTTGGCGAAATGAGCGACTGTTCACATCCTGATTCGCACTCAGCCATGCGGAGAGGGAGCATCTGATGGCAATGAAGAAAAGAGCGCCCGTCGATTGGGAAGCCTTGCTCGCAATCATCCCACGCGGAAAAACCGTTGTGGAGTACGGGGCGGACCGGCGCATCTTCGATCAAGGACAACCCGCGGAGTCCGTATTTTATGTGCGGAAGGGCAAGGTGAAGCTCTCGGTGATGTCGCAACACGGCAAGGAAGCGATTGTGGCAACATTAAGCGCCGGCGAGTTTCTGGGCGAGGGATGCCTTGCCGGTCAGCCGCTTCGCATGGCAACGGCTACAACGGTCGTCGATTGCAGTCTCTTCCGGATCGAGAAGTCGCTGATGCAGCGCATGCTTCACGAGAAGCACGAGATCTCGGAATTGTTCGTTGCACATTTGCTTTCACGCAATGCCCGGTACGAAGCGGATCTTGTGGATCAGCTTTTCAATTCGAGCGAAAAGCGCTTGGCGCGGATCCTTTTGCTGCTCGCTCATTTTGGCAAGGAGAGCAAATCAGAGCTTGTGCTCCCGGGAGTCAGTCAGGATAGCCTGGCGCAGATGGTGGGCACAACCCGGTCGCGGGTCAGTCATTTCATGAACAAGTTCAGGAAGCTGGGCTTTATCGATTACAGCGATGGCGACGGATTGAAGGTCCACAGCGGCCTGCTCAGCGTAGTTTTGCACGATTAAGATGAAACTATGAGTAGTGGATTGCATTGCCGCTAAACTGTCGCCGGCGCCGGGTTTTTCATGCACTCAACCTGCTCGGCGATGCAATGGCCACGTTGATTTTTAAAGTCCTGATAAGCCTTGCAGTCCATATGGACGTTGCTCCGGAACGAAAGATTGCCCACAAGGCTGATCAGCGGCGCACGATTCTGCAACACGTTGCTGCATAGCCTCCGAAGAATTCGCGGCATGGAATAGAATCTCCGATTGCAGGAAATCATTTCCCCGATAACAGCGTTTAGGTCCAAATTTGTATATCGGGCTACCGGGTAGGTCAGCGTGTAGTACTTCCAGTCTTCCGGGAAGGCGCTGAGGGCTATGCGGCCATCTTCCTTCATCTGATCCCACAGGCGTGTGCCGGGAAGGGGCGTCAGGAACAGGACATTCAGGTTGTCGACGCCATAGTGGCTGGCCGCGCGGGCGATACGCTCTCCGATGCCCGGTTGATCTGCGTCCAGACCGATAATGAAGGATCCCGCGATCATGATGTTGTGTCGCTGGATGCGCCGAACCGAGTCGCGGATATCGCGTCCCTTCAAAAGGTTGAATTTCTTCCCGAGCTCCCGCAGGCCCTCCGGCGCGGGGGATTCAAATCCGATGAAGACGCCTTTGCATCCGGCCTTCGCGGCTAATGCCAGGAGTTCTTCGTCATCGGCAAAGTTGATGGTGGCTTGGCAAATCCATTCTTTCCGCAGGTTCGCCTTCGCCATGGCGCGAAACAGGTCTTTGGCGCGCTCGATGTGTTCGGGGCGCGTGCCAATGAGATTGTCGTCCACCACCAGAACGCGTTTTTCGCGGATCGCCTGGAATTCCCCTACGACATCCGGGATGGGGCGCTGGCGGTAGCGGGCGCCGTTAAACGACGTCACGCTGCAAAAGGTGCAGTTCAAGGGACAGCCGCGTGTGGTCTGAACAGCCCCAAAGGCATATCTGGCCGGCAGCAAATCATGGCGGGCGGGCGAGACGTCCTCTATCTTAGCCAGTCCCCCGTCATACTGGCGCTTCAGACTGCCCCGCCGGGCGTCTTCCAGGACCTGCGGCCAGACGGATTCGGCCTCCCCCGTGACGGCCGAATCGACGCGCGCTGCAACTTCGTCCAAACACATGGTTGCGTGGATGCCGCCCATGATGACCGGCGTCCCCAGACTCCGGAAGTAGCCGGCTACTTCATAGGCGCGGCTCGCCTGGGATGTGAAGGCGGTAATGCCCACCAGGTCGGGCTTCGGCATAGCCGGATAGTCCGGGGCGCCGAGGTTCTCGTCCACGATCGTAATCTCCCACTCTGACGAAGTCATGCCCGCGAGGACCATAAGGCCGAGCGGCTTCCACACGCGGTAGCGGTTCCATCGGCTTTCCCTGACTTTCACGATGCTGACAAGCGGATTGGATGGATTGATCAGATAGAGTTTCATGGCGTCCTTTCAAATATCCTGCGAAAGCGCAAGCCGAAGATTGCAGCGTTGATTGCCATCGAGAAGAGCCCGGGACGGCGCAGTAGCGACCAGAAGGAATGATTCCGACAGTAGATTCGTTCCTTGCCGACGACTCCAGGCAAGACAATGGACTTAGCCCGCTTGAGAAGTTGGGTCTAGAGATCCACTTCGCCAGTGTCCCGTCTTTGAAGTTCGTTACCTATCTCGCCGATATTTACAACGAACTTCAGGGACAGGACACTAGCATAATTGGGAGACAGTCCGGTGATCGTTCGATATTGCTCAAGCATATGTTCAAAATTGCTCACCTCGGGCCCGGACTGAGGCGAAAGAGCCGGACATCCAAAAAGCTCGCTGGCGGGAAATCGATCGTCAAATGAAGCAGGAGGAGGATAAGCGAGACGCTGGAGAAAAAAGTCCGGCCGGCGAACAAAGCGAACTTTCGTCCCTGGCAGGTTTATTCGTGCAGGACGATGCTGAGGAGGCCGCTGTGGACCGTCAATCCGTAATCGTCGTAATCAATGAACCCCAGCTTCCTGAACTTGTTCATGAAATGGCTCACTCTCGACCGGGTCGTGCCGACCATTTGCGCCAGAGTGTCCTGGCTCACCTTTGGAACTACCATTTCGGCTCTGCTTTCCTTTCCAAAATGGGCGAGCAGCAGGAGAATCCGCGCCAGCCGCTTTTCGCTCGAGTTGAAAAGCTGGTCGACAAGATCCGCTTCATAGCGGATGTTCCGCGACAATAAATGCCTGACGAATAATTCCGAAACGTCATGCTGTTCGTGGAGCAAACGAGCCATCAGCGGCTTCTCAATTTTATCGAGAGTGCACTCTGTCAACGTGACCGCTGTCGCCATGCGCGATGGTTGGCCTGCGAGACAGCCTTCGCCGAAGAACTCGCCGGCGCCGAGAATGGCGACAATGGCTTCTTTGCCCTGTTGAGACATAACCATGAGCTTGACCTTGCCCCGCCTGATGTAGAACAAGGAATCCGCAGGCTGCCCTTGCCGGAAAATGTTGCGGTTTATTCCATATTCCATAATGGTCTTCCCGCGGAAGATTCCTGTCAGGATTGCTTCCCAGTCGACAGGCTCGTGTTTCTTTTCCGGCATAACGGTCTCCGGCTGCTCGCTTGGGCTGAGATTTGCTCTATGGATCGAAAGATACTTCAATATTGTAATAGAGAATGGCGTGGCGATCAAACGGATAAGGTCGCCGGAGCGAGCCGCGGATTGCGGATGGGTTCGGCGCTTGATGCTATAGGGCGGCATGCGCCTGGATTGGAGCGTGTACGCGGACTGCGGATTTTAAAACTGAATGAACAAAGCCGGCACAGACGTGACCGATAGCGCCGGCGGCCAGGCGAAGCCTGGCCGCTTCGTCGTGCCGATTTTTATTTGGGCGTGCCATTCGAGACGGCTGTCCCTTTATTTTCCGGCGCCAGCTTCTTCCGCAATTCTTGAATTCGTTTTCGACGAATGATATTTTTCTTTCGTTCGCAATCAAACCTGGCTTTGTCTCCGCGATTTTCGGACATGGTTGTTCCCTTCTTAAGCGCTTCTGTTTATCGGGACTGCGGCCGGAGAGAAGGCCGTCTTCGCCGGTCGCCAGGCGTTTTCCAAACCTCCGGCCAAAAAAGGCGCCTGCCCGCTAAGCGAAACTGGCAATAGTCGCCTTTTCGCTGTCGTAAACCTGAAACACTGTCAGGAGCCGGGTGATTGCCATTACTTCCTGGATTTTCTTTGTCAGGCATAAAAGCTTGAGCTGCCCCCCTTGACTGGCAACCGTCGTGAAAGTGCTGACCAGTTCGCCTACTCCGGGGCTGTCGATATAGTGGACATCCGCCAAATTGAGGACGATCTTTTTCCCGCCGTCCTTCAGGATGCTGCGAACCGTGTTTCGAACGGTCATTGTTCCTTCGCCCAGAGTTATTTTGCCGCTGCAGTCAAGAAAGTGGATATCCCCGATGGTGCGTGAGTCAATCTTCATAGGTCGCTCCTCGACGATGGCGCCGCATCGCC
>CAZXSV010000013.1:0-72458 GCA_964642735.1 uncultured Acidobacteriota bacterium | reverse complement strand
CTGTCCGCCCGGCGCTCGCGCCAAAGTGTAAACGTTATTCATTGACAGGCCCTTACCTCGCAAGTTTTGCCATAATTCTGTCCGGCGTCAGCGGAAGTTGCCAAAGCCGAATCCCGGTTGCGTCGAAAAGCGCGTTGGCAATAGCCGCTCCCATTCCTACAATGGGAGGCTCTCCGCATCCGGAGGGTTCAATTTCGTGATTCTCAATCAGCACCGCTTCTATTTTAGGCGCCCAGGAAAAACGGGGAATGCGGTACGCCCCAAAATCGAGATCCATAATCCTGCCGCCGCTGAAATGTATTTCCTCCCTCAGACAATAACCCAATCCCATCGTAACGGCGCCCTCCATTTGCATTCGGGCGCCTTCGGGATTGATGACCGGGCCCATGTCCTGGGCAAGCACGACGCGAACCACTTCAATATTCCCGGTCTTGCGATCCACCTTGATTTCCGCCATGACAGCCACGAAGGTCCCAAGGTAATCCAAACACGCCATGCCATGCCCTTTTCCGCTGGGCGCTTTGGCGGCTTTCCAGCCGAATCGCTCCGCGGCCCCATTCACGACGCGAATCATCCTCCGGTCGGACAAATTCTTGAGCCGGAACTCCAGCGGATCGATCCCGACTTTCGCAGCCATCAAATCCATGTGCGATTCGCGCGCGAAAATATTGGTGTTGCTGCCGGGCCCTCGCCATGCGCCGGTTCCAAAAGGATGCGGACCTCCTCCCCCGAAACCGCTTCCGCGCGACGTGGTTCTCAAGTGAGGGGCGCTATAAATGCATTGGGAGCTGCGATCGCCGGCGAAGAACACATGATAATCCCAAAAGGCAATTTTTTGAGAGCCGTCGAGCCCGGAACGGATCTTGACAACGGCGGCCGGCTGGAAAGTATCGTAAAAAAATTCCTCATCGCGCGTCCATGCCACCTGGACCGGAATGCCGGCCATTTTGGAAAGCCGCGCGGCTTGCACCGCCTGTCCCACCTGGCTTTTCCCCCCAAAACCGCCGCCGACATACGGAGTGATGATCCGGATCTTGTCGCCCGCGATTCCAACCGCCCTGCCGATTTCATCATTGGCGCCGAACGGTCTCTGAGTGCCGACCCAGATGGTTGCACTGTCCTTTTGCACATGCGCCAGCGCCGTGTGGGTTTCGGTAGGCGCATGCGCCACGTAGGGAGTGCTGTAGGTTTCATCGAACCGGATTACAGCAGATTTTTCGCCTTCCGCGAGGTCGCCTTTTCGCTCGACTATGTTGTCTCGCGAAGGAGTATTGGCCAGCTGTTCAAAGATGGTTTTATCGTCGACCTTCGGATCGGGAATTTCATACTCCGCTTTGATGAGCCCCAGAGCTTTCTGCGCCATATCGGGCAGCGGGTGAACGACCGCAATGAAATCCCCTTCCTGCAACACGCTGGCGCCCTGGATTGTTTTTGCCGCAGAGACGTCCAGGGATTTGAGTTTCGCCCCGTGCGCTGGAGGTCTGAGCACTTTTCCATACTGCATGTCCGGCAGCCGGACGTCTCCCGCGAACAGAGCTTTTCCACAAACCTTTTCCGCAAAATCGGCGCGCGGATAGGATTTCCCGCAGACCGCAAACGCCGTCGACGGCTTCAGCGAAGGCTTTTGAGCCAAATGCCTTTCAATGATTTTCCCTTTGGCAAGTGACCCGTAGCCGATTCTATTCGATGGATTCGTCTTCTCGGACACAAATCCGTCTTTGGCAAAAAGACGATCCTGGGACAATTTCAGTTGTTCGGCCGCCATTTGGATTAAAACTTCCCGCGCCTCCGCTCCTGCGGCGCGAAGCGGCGGTCCGAAGTATTTGATGCTTCGGGAGCCATTAGTGCCGCTGTCCCAGGGGCACAGTTTCGTATCGCCCATAACCATCCGGATGGATTCAAAGGGCGTCTCCAGTTCCTCCGCCAGCATTTGCGCTAAAGATGCGATGATTCCCTGCCCCAGTTCGACCTTGCCGGTGTAACACTCCACTCTCCCGTCTTCGCCGATTCGCAGGTAGGCGTTGAAATCATCGGGGTATTTGCCCAAACCGCCGCGGGACTGCTGTCCAAAGAGCCCGTCTTCGATGGAAAAAAGAAAATAAATCCCGGGGCCCAGAATCTTAATGAATTCTCTCCGGAGCATAAGGTTGGATTGTCGGTCCGTCATGCTTTGCCTCCTCTCAGCTCGGCAGCCGCTGTTTGAATGGCTTCGATAATCCGGCCGTAGGAGCCGCACCGGCAAAGGTGCCGCTCCATGCCTTGAACGATTTCCTCCCGGCTGAGCTTTGTATTTTTAAGCAGCAAACTGTATGCCTTGAGAATCATGCCTGGAGTGCAGAAGCCGCATTGAACCGCGCCGTGATTTATGAAGGCTTTTTGAATCGGATGCAGTTCTCCGTTTTGCGCCAGCCCTTCGATGGTAATAACCTCTTTCCCCGAAACCTCCTTGACCGGGCGCCGGCACGATAAAACCGCCTCTTTGTCGACAATCACGGTGCATGCGCCGCACTGGCCTTGTCCGCAGCTATATTTCACGCCTGTCAGGTTCAGGTCGGCGCGCAGCACCCAAAGAAGATCTCTCTCTCCATCCGTAGTGACGCTCACCGGACGATTGTTGAGCTTGAAACGAATGGTTTGATCCATGGCATTCTCCTTTTCATGCTCCGGACGGATATCGTCAACGAGATTTCCATTAAGATTAAGCCAAAGTCTGCGTGAATTGCACTACGATTCTGCTTGTTGCGGCGGGATTGATGAAACTGAACCTTGAGTCTATGGGGCAGGGAGCGCTCGTCGGCGGCCGCATCCTCGGCGATGTGGGATGCGGCCGTTCAACAAACCTTCAGGCGATGGGCAGGAAACCGATCCGTCATCTTTATCGCGCGGCGGCTTCCATTTCCAGCTGTTCGGCGGGCTTTGCAATATTCAACAGACATTCGTCCGTCTGGATTTCGAGCTTTCTGTCCGGATAGACCACCCGATTGGTAGGAGGCTGTCGCATCACGACGCCGTTCTTTTTGATGCGCAGGCTCTCCGCGACGGCCAGGACGCGGACTGCCGCAGACTTGAGTCGTTCCGCCAGCGTCATCGGACCGAAAGTCTTTTCGTACAACTTAATGACAGTCCGGCATTTTTCTGCGGCTTGAGGAGTCGGAGCATAATGCAGCATGCTGCTGAGCGCCGGCCGGAACCGCAGGGCGTTTTTTCGAATGGAATCGAGCCGCAGCATCATGAATTCATCCTTCGCAGGGCGCTGCTGCGGAACATATTTCAGCAATTGCGGATCCCAGCACAAGCCTGCCTTCGATCTTTCCTCGATCCCGGCTTGCACCCTGATGAAGCCTTTGATGGCGGTCTCGGCCATATTTAAAACGCTGGGGCCGTGCTCCCGATATTTTTTAATGAAGGCTTGGCGAAGATAAGAGGCGCTTTCCGAGGGAGTAAAATGTGGATGGTGAAACCATATCTCATCCTGCCCATGCTTTCTCGGATAGGGAATGCCGGCCATGATTTTGCCGGCGGCTTCATATTCCTGATAGAGGCTCGTGCCCGGGGATGGACCCAGTTCCATGAATTGCATCAAATCGGATTTCAGTCCAATCGCCCAGTCGATATCCTGGTGAATGCTCTTTTTATCGTGATGTTCCAAAAACAGGATTGAAGAAGCCAGAACGGAGATGCCGTGGTCCTGCAGATCGCCGATCATTTTGTGAAGATCGATCCCTTTAGTCTTTTCGAATAAATCCGCCTTGGACTCGACTCCAATCCAGACAAAATTCACGCCCAAACGCACCAGAAAGTCCGTCCCCAGATCGGCGATTGTTTCGGCCGAAGAAAATATACTGAAGGTATAGGCTTCCCCGTGCTTTTCCATTTCTTCGAGAAGCTGAAGAGCTCGCTTCCGGTCTTTGCAAAAATTCTCGTCCATCAACCCAAAGTCGTCCACACCCAGCTTTTCCTCGGATTTGCTGCAGGCTTCGAAAATATCCCGGCCGTTGCGGAGGAACGCCGTGTATTTCCTCTCAAATTTGTGGGACGTAGCACAGAAACGGCAGGAGTTCTGGCAGCCGACTCCGGGGATGATAATGCCCGCTTTACCCAGTATGGGCGCCCCGTAAATGTAAGAGTTGATCGCAGAAGGGACGACCGGATGAACGATAGGCCGGTCGGGCTCTTCTCCAAAATAGCGGCGCAGCCAGGAGATGCCTTCGCCGCGGCAGATCTCATCGAACTCTACAAGCCCCCGAAGCTCGGGGATAGCGGTTCCGTGGCCCCCGAGAATGATTTTGGTACTGGGGGAGCGTTTTCGAATGTATTGAGCCATGCGGGCGGCCTTCAAAACATTGGGAATGATGAAAGAAATCCCCACATGGGTGTACTCTCCGGCGTCGATTTCCCGGGTGAATTCCTCCCATGTCGGAAAGTCCAATACGGTGGCGGGGACCTGGATGTTTTCCGCCAATAAGTAAAGGCCGAAACTGGGATTGTTGGAGCGGGGGGAATGAATCCCCTGTTCGCGCGTCACCTGGTTGTTGAGAAGCTCCATCGTGCAAAGCGATTCCCCGGTGTCATCGTTGACTCCAAAAGGCTTAAAAACTCCGGACAGCAGCAATTTAGTCATTCAAACGTCTCATTTCTTCCATTGAATTGGGATTCTGAAACAGGCGAGGAATAACGGCTTGGGCGAGGGAAATTCCTAGACTGCACAGTCGAGAGTCAACGGTACTCCAATTGCGGTCAAAAGTAAACCGGCGTCCGGCGTCCAATGCTTCATTTTCAAATCCAGTCGCCGTGGTCATTCGTAACGAAGGGCTTCAATTGGGTCCAGCTGCGCTGCTTTACGGGCGGGCCAGACTCCGAAGACCAGCCCGACCGTGATCGATACGGCTAATCCGGCGACCACAGCCCAAAGCGGGATGGCGGCCGGCAGCGCGGGCAATAGAACGACGATAATATAGCTCGACGCAGCCGCCAAAATAATCCCGAATATCCCTCCGATTCCGGTGAGAGTCATGGCCTCGAATAGAAACTGTAAAATAATATCCTTTTTAGTCGCCCCGATGGCTTTTCGAACTCCGATTTCCCTGGTTCTCTCCGTGACGGACACCAGCATGATATTCATCACGCCGATGCCTCCCACAAGCAATCCCACGCTTGAAATTGCAATGGCTACCACCCCCACCGAGATTATTACCGAATCGAGCTGTTGTATGAACCGGTCGGCGGTTGTCAGATCGAAATTGTTGGATTCGCTCGCTTTGACTCCACGCCTGCGGCGCAGAAGGCTTTCGATTTCGTCCAGCGCGGTTTCCCGCTGGCCGGAACGGGCTTGAATGTAAAGCAGATGATTTTCCTCCCAGGGGAACAGCTTGCGGAATGTGCCGTAAGGTATGATCGCGACATTGTCCGCTTCGCTTGCCAGAGCGCCCGCTTTGCTTTTTTCCGACACGCCCAGGATCGTAAAGGGATGGTCATTGATGAGCATCTGCTTGCCGATGGGATCCGATTTCTGGAACATTGCCTCGGCTGCATCCGGACCCAGCACGACGACAGGCATTCGATGCGAATCCTCCACATCGGTGAAAAAACGGCCATTCGATATTTTCACATTGGCCACATTGACATAATTGGCCGATACCGCAAAAAACTGAGTGTTGCGCAGAGTGCTTCCTTTATACTTCATTTGAACTCGAGACCTCCACGGAAGGCCTCTTATACTTACATCCTGAACGGAAGGGCATTGTTCTTTAATGGCCCGCGCATCTTCAAATTTAAGAGGTTTCCGCATCCGTTCTTCTTTGGGCCGGCGCCCTCCTCCCCCGACGGCGTTGAGCTGAAGATGAAAAGCGTAAATATTGTTCGTTCCCAGTTCCTCAATCTGATTGACGATGCTTCCCCGCAATCCCGTAAGAATGGATGCGATCACGATCACAACCCATATGCCGACCACAATCCCGAGAATGGTAAGAAACGACCGGAACTTGTGGGTTAACAGCGTTTCCATGGCCATAGCCATATTTTCGCGGTATTCCATATTTTAAGACTCTTTCATCAGCGCGACGATCGGGTTGAGCTTCGAAGCCTTGTGTGCAGGATAAATTCCGGAAACAATCCCTATTCCGCAGGAGACTGTTATGGCCAGCAGAACATAAATCCACGTGATCTGCATTGGAAACGAAGTGGCCTTCTCAATAATCATGCAGACGATTTGGGAAAGCAGGATGCCGAAGACACCCCCGAAGGAAGCCAGGAGCGCCGATTCGACAAGGAACTGAAGCAGAATATCGCTTCTTCTGGCCCCTACGGATTTCCGTGTCCCTATTTCCACGGTTCTCTCGGTCACGACCACCAGCATGATATTCATGACCACGATACCGCCGACAACCAGCGAAATGGCGATGATGGGTATGACCACCAGAGATATGGCTGCGGTAAATTGTCCGATGGCTTCCTGAACGGCGCTGCTGGCCAGGATGTCAAAATCATCTTCTTTGTTGGGCTTGAGCTTATGCCGGGCCCGGAGAATCTGCCGGACTTCGTCCTGCGTCGCCTGGTATGTGGCGTCGGATGGAGATTTGACCCGAAACGAGATTGAACGCCGCGTTCCATATTTTTTCTGAAAAGTCGTAAACGGGATGTACGCTTTATTATCCATTGACTGGCCCATCATGCCGCCGTTGCGCACTTCAACGCCGACGACGGTAAAGGGCTCGCCTCCGATACGTATCTCCTTGCCAATCGCCTCCCCGGCGCCGAACAGCTCCTCTCGAACCTGGGCGCCGACCACCACGGTGTTCCGTCCATGAGCGACATCGACATCGGATATGAATCGACCTTCGGCCAGATCGATCGATTGAATTTTAAGCAGGTCCGGATTGACTCCCGATATGCTCGCATCAAAGAAAGTCCGGTCGCCCCTTTTTGCATCGTCAGTCCGACTGTACATGGGCGATATCGCCTCGCAGCCGTCGCATCTGTCCTCGACCGCCTTCATATCTTCGGGACGAAGATCTTTGTTCCTCTTGATGACCTTTTCAAATTCTTCAGCGGACATGTTCACTCTTGCGATTCGGGCGACAATGAACGCATTTCCTCCCAGCACATTCGAAACCCTGTTGGAAATGAAAGATCCCAGCCCTTCAATGGCGGCGCCGACCGTCACGACTGAAGCAATTCCAATGACGATGCCGAGAAGCGTGAGGACCGACCGCAATTTGTGCGTCCAGATCGAATCCAATGAAATGCGGAACGCTTCCAGCAGCGCAGTGCGGAAACTCATTCCGCCTGCTTTTTTTGGGGCGACAGAATTCATATCTCCAAATCCGGCTAAAAATTAAGTCGGCTCGGTCGGGCCGACTAAGATACATACGTTCGGAGCGGTGGAATTGTTCTGGCTTTCCTACAGTTTATGACGTGGAGCGCCGGGACGTCTTCTTCTTCCCGGCCGCAGTGACTCCAGAGCTTTGGCGGATTTTCGAGCTGGTCTTTTCCCCAATCTTGCCGGTGGATTTTCCGCTGCCGGAGTTTACAGTCTTGCCCCTCAACGGCACTTTAATCACAGTGCCGGCTCGAATCATCGATTTTGCGCTCAGGCCGTTCGACTTTTGGAGATTCTTGACTGAAACGTGATAGAGAGCGGCAATTTCGGAGAGGGTTTCACCAGCCTTGACTTTATGGCGTTTGTATTCCGCAACAGGCGCCATTTTAGCCGTTGGAAGCGACTTCAATTCTTCGTGCGCTCTTGGATCCGAGTTGACCGGCACTTTCAACTGGAAATCAGGATAATTGGCCGGGGTTGTGTTCCCATTCAAAGCCGGATTCAGTTTCTTGAGTTCATCAAATGTCGTGCTTAACACTTTAGCAGCGGCCCTTAGATCAATGGGCTTGGATACTGACACTTCCGTATATTTTAAAGGCGGGTCCAGTTGCGTCGGAAGTCCGTATTTTTCAGGATTTCGGGCCAAAATCACACTGGCCTGGATGAGAGGAACATGTTTCCTGGTTTCCTCCGGCAACCGTCGCCGAAGATCGACCAGCTGCCAAAAATCCTTGAGCCCGGTGCTTTCAATGAGACGCTGCACTTTGCCTTCGCCCCAGTTGTACGCCGCCAGCACCAGGTTCCAGTCCTTAAACATTGCGAACAGGTCATTTAAGTAACGAGCAGCCGCCCGAGTTGATTTTTCCGGGTCGGAACGCTCGTCCACATCCCGGGTGACCTTGAGCCCATATCGTTTGGCGGTCGCTTCCGTGAATTGCCAAATGCCCTTCGCCTTTGCTTTGGAAACCGCGTGCGGCTTAAAAAAACTCTCAACCTGTGCCAGATACATTAACTCCAGCGGTACGGACTCTTCCCGAAATACCCTTTCAATAATGGACTGATACTGGCCCGACCGCAAAAGGCCGTCAACGAAATATTTGCGACCTTTATTCAGATAGAAATCCAGAGACTTAAGAACCATGTCGTTGATGGTTATCGGAATTTCATACCTGGTTTCGGTTAAGTCCGAAATCGGATCGCCATCGAGAGCGGCGTCAATTGAAACCGGAACCAAGTCCATGTTTTCAAGATCGCTCACGACAGCATATTCAATCTGGGGGTCATTTTTAGCGGGGCCCAGCAAATAAAGCGATTCGTCCTGCTGGATTCTTTGAATCAGATCCTGGAAAAACCGGTTAAGCGAGGGCGTGGACGCCAATTCCCAATTCGACCGCAGAACGATATCGACAGCTTCGTCAAATAGCTGCCTTGACTTGTCCGCATCGCCAGATTTAATCAGGTTGGATCCTTCGATGTATTTTGAGCGGGATGCATTTATGATTTCCAGAAGTCCCGAAGGCAAATTGGCATTGATATCAGCGTCGGCAGTTTGAGCGGACGCTCTCATGGATGCAAGCTCCTGTGCGAACAGGGCAGGCGCACATAAGAGGCACAACAAGAGGATCCAATTAACAATCCGTGCAGTATGCATCCGCTAAAATTTATCCAAGTCTAATAGATTGATCGCCGGTCAGTCTAATATAGAATGGAAGCCAAATCCATCTAATCCTCTGATACGGCTTCGACCCTGAATTGCCGGCATATCTTTTTCAAGACGCGCCGTTAGGCGACCTTGTCGCTGTTTAACGACTCGGATTTTTCGCGGCCGAGGAATTGTCCCGGCTTGACGTTAACAGCGCTTTTGCCTCATTCATAACTTCAAGGGCCTTAATAACTTGCGCATCTCCCAAAACTGCTATCCGGAAGCCTTCCTGGAGTCCGAACAGAGGTATATATGCTGCATTTCTGATGCGCCTCTTAATAAAATCGACATTTAGCCTGATATCTTCATCTGTAAATTCGACATTCTTTTCTTTCAAGAATTTCTTGAAATCGTCCAGAACGGCCTCGCTAATTTCCAGATTGGGCGCCGGCTTGTTCGACTTTCCGCCATTCCATTGATTCTGAGCGACTTGGGGATGCACCTCAAATTCTTTAGCTCCAGGCACTTGTCCGGCAGTCAGCCGGCGGGCATAGTCAAAGAAGATATCTTTGGAAACCAGAATTCCCTCGAACCGGTTCAGCTCCTTCATGGGTTCGATAATATCAGGCGTAATCCCTCCGCCTCCATACACTTTGCGCCCGTTATCGGTGGATTTTGTTTCCCGGTTGGAATTATCTTCGGCAGGAGGGGCGCTGACGCCGTCCATGTAATAGTATTCTGTAATGGATCCGGAATAGTCGCGTTGAATGAGCCTTCCGCTGGGAGTGTAGTACTTGGCGGTCGTGAGAGCCATTCCAGTGTTGTTTTCCAAAGGATAAACGGTCTGCACCAAGCCTTTGCCGAAACTGGTTTCGCCCACGATAAGAGCCCTGTCGTGATCCTGAAGGGCGCCGGCGACAATTTCCGAAGCGCTGGCGCTGTGCCGGTTGATCAGGACGACCAGAGGAATCTGTATTTTTTCAACACTGGGAGCGCGGTAGTTTTTAGCGGATCCTTCCACACGGCCTTTGGTAGATACCACCAGTTCTCCACGCGGAACAAAGAAATCCGACACTTCAATAGCCTGGTTTAACAATCCGCCGGGATTGTCTCGAAGATCGAGGATTAAGCCCGATAATTTTCCCGTGTTCATCTCTTTGAGCTTGTCGCGCAGTTCGTCTGCGGTTGATTCGGAAAACCTGTCAATCCTTACATATCCAATTCCCGGCTTGATCTCAAAAGCGTAGGGAACAGTGATGATGGGGATTTCATCGCGTTCTATCGTAAACTCCAGAGGGTCTCGAATTCCCGGGCGTTCGACCGTGATGTTGACTTTGGTTCCACGAGGGCCTCTAAGATGGTTCACCACCTCATCGGAAGTCCAGTCATCAATGGCCTCCCCCTCAATTTTGGCAATGACATCTCCCACACGCAGGCCTCTGCGTTCCGCCGGAGAGCCGATATTGGGGGGCTCCAAAATAACTACCTTGCCCCGATCGCGAATGATCGGGCGCACTTTGATGCCGAGCCCGAAATACTTGCTGTGCTGTTCTTCTCTAAGTTTAGTAAACTCTTTAGGGTCAAAAAATACAGAATGCGGATCCAGAACCCGAAGCATTCCTTTGATGGAGCCGTAGACCAGCTTGTCCGGTCCGACTTTCTCCACGTAATTCTGCTGAATGATATCCAGAGCTTCAGTGAAATTGGTGAGGAAATCGCTTCGGGAGGCCGGGACGGCCGATCCGGGGTCGGCGGCTGCGTCGCCGCCTAAAAACCCGCCGACCAAAGAGGATACTGCAACCACCAGGACTAACAGAACGGAGAATCTATGTTTCATAAAGGATTGGCTCCAACCGTGGCGCTCTAAGGCCATGGGAGTATAACATGTCCCCGGCCAAGGTGACAAGGCGCTTCAATTTCGAACAGCCCGGATGAAAAATGCCGAAAAAATCCTGGCCCATCCTGCCACTCTCTCGATTAATCATTTTTGAATCATGCATTTTATTATGACGTTCAGAAAGGATTGCCGCCAAAAGATTCCGCCTCGGGAGACGACGCGGAGAACACGGGAAAAGCCCTTTTTCGCATGCGTCTCCCATAAATTTGCGGCCCTGATCAATGAATATGTCGAGCGGGCATGCAGCCTGCTCAACTTGACTTCCGATTATCGCTAATTTAGACTTGATCAACGAATCGATGGTCGTGAAGCGGCAAGAAAGCAGGTGAGGCTATGGGCTCGATAGGGATGCAGGAAATCGTCATTATTTTCATTCTTGCGCTTATCGTTTTCGGCCCCCGGAAATTGCCTGAGCTTGGAAAAACAATTGGGAAGGGTTTGGCGGAGTTTAAAAAAGCGTCCAACGAGCTGAAACAGACTTGGGAGGATGAGGTGCGCCTCGACAAAGAAAAGGAGGCCGTTTCCGAAATATTGAAAGAAAGCTCTATTCAGCCATCGGATATCCTCAAAGACGACAGCAGCTCCGCAGAGACAGCCGAGACAAAAGAGACAGCAGAGACAAAAGACAATTCATGAGCGATTCAGCTACGGAGTTGCAGGACAATAATAATCAGCCGCAGCAGGAAAATGAATCCGGGAAGATGTCCTTCCTGGAACATCTCGATGAGCTGCGCAAGCGCTTGGTTCACATCGCAGCGTACATTGCCCTCGGATTTGGCGCCTGTGCATTCTTTTCCAAACAAATTTATGATTTCCTCGCGGTACCGGTAACCTCAGCCCTGCCTCCCGGATCGCAGCTCGTCTTTCTTAGATTGACCGAGCCTTTCCTTATGTATATGAAGGTCGCATTCATAGCGGGCATTTTTCTTACGATCCCGTTCACTCTTTATGAGGTTTGGAAATTCATTGCGCCCGGCCTTTATAGAAGAGAAAAGCGGTATGTTGTTCCCTTCCTGGTCACGTCAATATTGCTTTTTGTTTCCGGCGGGGCGTTCTGCTATTACGTCATTCTCCCGACAACCTGCAAAGTTCTTATTAAGCTGGGATCTTCATTCACTCCGAATATCACGATTATTGATTATTTTGACATGGCAAACATGATGATCCTTGGCTTTGGCATTGTTTTCGAGATGCCGGTTCTCGCCGCATTCCTTTCCATCTTTGGCCTGGTTTCCGCGAGTTTTCTCTGGAATAAATTAAGATATGCCGTCTTGATAATTGTCATACTGGCCGCAATCCTTTCTCCAACCGGCGACCCTATTAATTTGATGATTTGGTCGGGTCCCATGGTGCTTCTTTACCTTGTCAGCATTGGCGTCGCCGCAATTTTCGGCTGGAAACGCAAAAAAAAGGGATTGGTCTGATCCGTTCATTTCTACGATAGTTCCCGGGCGAAATAGCTCTGGACGGTCTCCAAAAGCTCCTCGGCGCTTTTCGCTCCATGAATCCGCGCCCTCAACTGAGCGCTCCCGGAAAATCCTTTCGAGAAGCAGCCGCCGATCTTTTTCATCTTTCCCAGAGCGGCCGGCCGAGGCGCCTCCTGATGAATCCGCCGAAGAAAGCTCATCATAAACGCAGCTTTTTCGGTCCTGTCCGCCCGGACAACCGGTCGTCCGCACAAATGATCCCAGCATTGCCTTATCAACCAGGGATTGCTCAGAATTCCCCGGCCAACCATCACGCCGTCCACTCCGGCGGTCTTGAACATTCTCTCAGCGTCCGCAGCGGCAGCCACATCCCCATTTCCGATCACAGGTATCCGGGCACGGCTTTTCACCTCTGCAATGATATTCCAATCCGCTTCCCCTGAAAAAAGGTCGCAGCGGGTTCTGCCGTGGATTGTCAGCGCTTCCACTCCACAAGCCTCTGCAAGCTTCAGCACCTCCAGCGCGTTGATGTTTTTGCTGTCCCAACCCGAGCGAATCTTAACGGTTAAGGGAATTTTGATGGCATTTCTAACCGCCTGGAAAATTCTTTCGAGCAGCGGCAAATCCCGCAGCAGGCTGCTTCCTCCTCCTTGTCGGACAACCTTCTTGACCGGGCAGCCGACATTGACGTCGATGATGTCCGCGCCCATCTCCTCAACAAGAGACGCCGACGCAGCCATGCGAGAGGGATCGGATCCGAAAATCTGGATTGCAACCGGCCGTTCCATTTCATCAAAATGAGTTATGTATGCGCAGCCGGTTTTGTTCCGGGTCATTCCCTCAGTGCTGACCAGCTCCGAAACCACCAGGCCGCATCCGCCCAATCGCTTTATCGCCTGTCGGAAAAGGGAATCGGTATGCCCGGCCAACGGCGCCAGAACCAGCGGCGGATCGATGCAAACGTCCCGGATTTTAAACATAGCGAAATATTACCATTTACCATTGACGATTTACGATTTACGATTGAAAGGCAAAGAAGATTTATTTTCAATTTTTTAAGGCGATCCCGTGGAAAGAAAACCTGACCTTTTCCTTTTTGTTTGTTTCCAATCTTCAATTGTCAATCGTCAAAGGTAAAGATGAGCTATCCGCCTGCACAGGGGAAATCAGGTCAAGAACTCATGGGTCTCTGGCGAGACTACCTGGAACAATATGCAGACCGGGAGGGCGACGTCGAAGCCCAGAGCATTGTGGGCGCATACCACACAGTCGAGGCGTTGTGCGTATTTTCCCGGACCCTTGACAGGGAAAGCCGCTACAAGCGGCTGATCGATCAACGCCATTCCATTTTCCATGAAGCTTCCGATCAGGCCGAAGAATTTCCGGATCGTCTTCTGAATGCAACATTTTCGATCTATAACTGCATCAACACTTTAGCCCACCAGTTCACGGAAGGCAGCCCTCAGGCAGCCGGCCTCATCGGAAAGATCGACGAACAAGTCCATTTAGGCGCAGGATCCGGCCGACAAATCGGCAAGGCTGCGGCGGCTTTGCGCGCAAGTTTTGCGCTCATGGGTCTTATCGCTATTGCCGTGGATCAGGATCGGCAAATGACGCATGCGATCCGGAAGGTGGAGCAGCGCTACTCTTCAGCGGCAATCGCCGCCTCCTCTGATTGGGAGCATCTGCTGAATGCTCTCTACCGGATGGTCGAAATGATGCAAATTATTGCTTTATCAACAGATCCGGAACTAAGCGACCAGATAGACCAGATAGCGTCGCGCTTTCAGGAAGAAGATAGGGAAAAACAAATGCCTCAGAAGTTGCGCAACGGCTTTTGCCGCCTTTTCGAACTCGCGCACCTCATGATTTCCCAAGTGGATTCAATGGTTTAACCATATCCGGGCTAAAAACGCCACCGATCCCTTACAGGTACAGATTTCACAGATTTATTTTCCCGGATCCGTCTGATCTGTGGAATCCGTGGCGTTTTATCCAAAGTCCCCGGATCCTCTATGCGTTGGCTGAATCGAATCTTTTCGCAACCGCAGACCAATCGATCGCTTTGAAAAACGCTTCAATATAGTCGGCGCGCTTCAATCCGTAATCGATCATAAAAGAGTGCTCGAAAACATCCATGATCAGAACGGGGGCGGCCGCAGCGAGGTGGCCGGCGTCGTGTTCATTAATCCAGGCGTTCAGCAGCTGGCTCCCTTTCGCATCAAAGTAAAGAATCGCCCATCCGATCCCTCGCATGGCGCCGACGGCCTTAAATGTTTTTTCCCAATTTTCAAAGGATCCGAAACCTTCAACGATTTTTGCATAAAGCTTCGACCCCTTGTCCAGGACTGCGCCGCCTTTTGCCATATTGCCAAAATAGAGCTCATGAAGCCTCATTCCGTCGAATTCCCATCCAAACCGGCGTTTCATTTCCGCATATTGAGGAGTGGCGGCTTTTCCCTGTTTCTCCAGTTCAGCCAGCTCGTCCATGAGTTTGTTCGTATTCGTGACATATCCCTGGTACAGGGTAAAATGATTGGTGAGGAGCTGATTGCTGAAACCTTCCGCGCCCAGCAGTTTTTCGAAATTCAATGCCTCGTATTTCATCCATCCTCCTTTTTCTTGCAGAACATCTATTCCAATCCAAACACGCTTGCTATGAAGTTTAGGATAAATTCAGCGCTTCGACCAGCCTGAGATAGATAAAACCTTTTTGGAAGTTCCATAACACGGCCAAAATAAAAGTCGATAAGAATAGCAGCCTGGCCGCAAAGGAGAGAAGACGGATCAGCAGATTTTCGCTCTTCTTTGCGTTCGCCGGATCTTTCGGCAAGATTGAGGAGACGGCATAGCCGGATTCAAGAAGCTTGATAGTGCCGCAGGAATGGCGTAGTCTTGCCATCTTTGAGCGTTTAAATATTTTGCAGCGTTTTTCTTTGGCTGAATGGAGGCCGAGATGATGAAAATGAAGCTTTCCAATCGAGCGAGAAAGACTCCCCCGTCTCCGATTCGCAAGCTGGCCCATTTAGCCAACACAGCCAAGAAATCGGGCATTCACGTTTTTCATCTCAACATAGGCCAGCCCGATATCGAATCGCCGGAGGAGTTTCACGAAGGGCTTCGGCTTTATAAACAGAAAATAGTCGCCTACGAACAGTCGCAAGGCAATGAGAATCTGTGCAGCGCATGGTCCAGGTACATGAATGCGACGCTGGGAATTGCAACCAGTCCGGAGCAGTTCCTGATTACCGTAGGCGCCAGCGAAGCCCTGGTTTTTCTGTTCATGATATGCTGCGATCCCGGAGATGAAGTCATCACTTTCGATCCGACCTATGCCAATTACCTCGGTTTTTCGGCAATCACGGGGGTGGACCTTGTCCCGGTGTCAAGCAAGACGGAAGAGAACTTCGCCCTCCCGGAACGATCCGAAATAGAAAACAAGATAACCAACCGCACTCGAGCCATCCTGCTTTGCAGCCCCAATAACCCGACCGGGACCGTCTGCAACAGGGGGGAGCTTCTCTCACTGCTCGACCTTTGCGAAGAGAACAATATCTTTCTCATCGTGGACGAAACTTATCGGGAGTTTGTTTACGACGAGCTCAAGCCGCTTTCGATACTCCAGCTTGCCCCGAACAACAAACGGGTCATTGTGGTCGACAGCCTCTCCAAACGCTTCAGCCTGTGCGGCGCCAGAGTCGGCTGTCTATTGACCTGCAACGAAGAAATACTGACCGCCAGTCTCCATATCGCTCAGGCGCGGCTGGCTGCCCCGACCATCGAACAATTTGCATCGGCTTATATGCTGGATCGCATCCGCCCCGGCTATCTGGAAACGGTAATCCGTGAATTCCAGTCGCGGCGCGACGCGCTTTATTTTGGTTTGAAGAACATCCCCGGGATCGCCCTGCACAAACCCATGGGCGCTTTCTATACCGTGGCGCAGTTGCCCGTGGAGAACGCGGAGGATTTCGCCGCCTATATGCTTTCCCGTTTTTCCCATGCGAACAAGACGACCTTCATCGCTCCTGCGGCAGGTTTTTATATGCAGAATTCACAGGGTCTGCAAAAGGCCAGATTTGCCTATGTCCTTAAGAAAAGCGAGATTGAAGAAGCCATAGAGGCTCTTTCCGCAGGACTGGACCGCTATAGAAACAAATAAAATTCATTGCGGATCTTCACAAAACCCGCATAAATGATGTACACTGCTCTGTTGTCCGCAGTACAGTTCAGCTCCCGTTTTGCTTTCCAGTCAAAACAAGAGCTTATCAAGGTTATTTCGGTTGGAGCTGGCCGAATGTGTGCAAATCATAGCGTGCCGAGACGGTTGGCTCTTTTGTTGACGATTTGATGCTGGGAGGGGGCCGCACAATGGCCGATGTTGTCACTCATGATCTCATAATTCTTGGCGCCGGCCTGGCCGGTTTGCGGGCGGCGATCGAAGCGTCGCGCGTTTCGCAGGGGAAGCTGGATATCGCCATCGTGGCAAAAAACCAGTTGATGCGCGCCCATTCCGTTGCGGCGGAAGGAGGCACAGCCTCCATGCTGCACCCGGAGGACGGCGACAGTTGCGAGCTTCACGCCTGGGACACAATCAAAGGAAGCGACTTTTTGGCGGATCAGGATGTAGTGGATCTTTTTGTTCACACGATTCCTTCCGAAATTCTGCAGCTTGATCACTGGGGAATCCCCTGGACGCGCCGCCCGGACGGCCGCATCGCCCAAAGGCCTTTTGGCGGCCACAGCTATCCCCGCGCAGTCCTGGCGCAGGATAAAACGGGTTTTTTCGAAATGCAGACGCTTTACGATACGCTTCTCAAATACAACTGCGTCCGCCATTATAATGAACATTTCGTCACGGCCATCCTGGTTGAGAATAACGTCTTTTGCGGGGTGGCTTGCATCGACATGGCCACCGGCCAATTCAAAATTATCCGCGGCAAAGCGCTTATTATCGCAACCGGAGGCGCCGGAACGCTGTTCGGCTTCACCACTTATTCCCACACAGTGACCGGAGACGGCATGGCTTTGGCCTACCGGGCAGGCATACCGCTGGAAGACATGGAGTTCCTCCAGTTTCACCCAACCGGCCTTGTCCCTTCAGGAATCCTGATTACCGAAGCCTGCCGCGGCGAGGGGGGCTACCTGCGGAATAACAAAGGCAACCGTTTCATGAACAAGTACGCGCCTTCAAAACTCGAGCTGGCCCCGCGCGATGTGATATCCCGCTCCATCATGACCGAAATCGAGGAAGGGCGCGGATTCGACGAACCCAACGGACTGCATTACATCCACCTGGATTTGACACATCTGGGCGCCAAGACCATTAATGAACGTTTGCCGCTGATCCGCGAAGTTTGCATTCAATTCAACGACCTCGATCCCATCGATACGCCCATACCTTGCCGCCCTGTCGCCCATTACTCGATGGGCGGAGTGGAAACGGACATCCATGGCGCCACCCGAATTAAGGGAATCTGGGCGGCTGGAGAAGCGGCTTGCGTCAGCCTTCACGGCGCCAATCGCCTCGGCGCCAATTCCACCGCCGAATGCCTGGTTTGGGGAAAGATCGCCGGAGACCAGACGGGACGGTATTGCCTGGAAATGAAAAAAGCCGCTCCGGCGCCCGAATCCCTGATCGCCGCCGAATACAAACGCGTTTTTGAGGGACTGCTTCAGAAAAAGGGGACGGAGAACCTTTACGCGATCAAGAAGGATTTGCGCACCTGCATGGACGCCAATGTCGGAGTTTTCCGAACCGGCGAGGAATTGCAGCGGGCGCTGGATAAAATTCATTCGCTTGGGAAGCGATATGCCAACATCAACATTGACGACAAGAGCCTGGCTTACAACACCAATTTGTACCACGCGCTTGAGCTCGGCAATCTGCTTGATATTGCAGAGGTTATGGTAACCGGAGCTTTGAAGCGGACTGAATCCCGCGGGGGGCATTCCCGGCGGGATTTCAAGAAGCGCGACGATGTCAGCTGGCTGAAGCACACTCTGGCCTTCTACGGCGAGCAGGGCCCGAAGCTAAGCTATAAACCGGTGACGATAACCACCTGGGAGCCCGTAGAAAGGAATTATTGAAATGAAACATCAAAAAATCCCAAACAGACTTGGACTTTGGGGCTGGTTTCACGGCGGCCGATATGGATGGGAACGCTATGCCTACGCATTGCACCGCATAACCGGCCTGGGCATCCTGACCTATTTTCTCATGCACATTTATGTTACCGGTTCTCGCATGGGAGGCCCTGAGAATTGGGATAAAACCATGGCTGTATTTGAGAACCCTTTATTCAAAGCGGGCGAATTCATGGTATTTCTTGCATTCGCCTACCATGCCGTCAACGGCATCCGCCTCATCATTGTTGAACTGGGATTCAACATCGGCAAACCCGGGCTCCCCGAATATCCCTACAGCTATTCGACGTTGCGGCAGAAGCCGCTGCTTATTACCACAATGCTGATCGCAGCCGCTCTTATGATTGTGGGCGGCGCAGATCTTTTCATCCATATGAGATAGGAGAAGCCCATGCGCGAATCGAAACTGTGGTTCTGGCACATACTGGCTGCCGTGATCATACTCATTCTGCTCGGCGTGCACATGGGTACCATGCATCTGGGCGCGATAGCGAACTTTTTGGGATTCGGATCCGGAAACCCGGTTGAATCCTCCAGGGTCTTTCACCGCAGTCAACAGGTCGTTTATATGTTCACCTATATCGTTTTGCTGGGAGCGGCCTTGTTTCACGGCCTGTACGGCCTCCGCAGCATGCTGCTGGAACTGTCCCTTTCAAAAACGGCGGAAAAAGCGATCGGCGGGATCTGCATTGTCGCCGGCGGCGCCTTTTTCCTCTACGGCAGTTATGCGGCCGTCGTCGTGTTTCAAATGAAGGAGGTGGCAATACCATGAGCGGATCGTCAGCGCAGGATTCAACGATCCTGAAAAAAGTAACCTTTGAAGTGCTGCGGTATGATCCCGAAAAGGATAAATCGCCGCACCTGCAGGAATATACCGTGCCGGTCTCGAAAGGAATGACCGTGCTCGACGGATTGCACTGGGTCAAGGAGCACCTGGACGGATCTTTGTCCTGGCGGTCTTCATGCCGGATGGGAGTCTGCGGCTCCTGCGGCATGTTTATCAATGGACTGCCGCGTCTTGCCTGCAACAACCAGATCATGAACCTGCACTCCGATCGCGTTGTTGTCAAGCCGCTGCCCAATTTTGAAATCATCCGCGATCTGGTTCCGGATTTGGATAGTTTGTTCGCCAAACACCGGTCGGTTAAACCCTATTTGATTCGGAAAGACATCGAGGAGCAGAACCATCCGACAGGAGAATATTTCCAATCCGATCAGGAGCTGATAAACTACATCCAGTTTGCTTATTGCATTAAATGCGGGCTTTGCCTTTCAGCTTGCCCTACGGTCGCAACTTCCGAAAATTACACCGGCCCGCAGGCTCTTACACAAGGCTGGCGCTATTCTTCGGACTCGCGCGACGAAGGAGCGAAGCAGAGGGCGTCCGAATTGTATTCCAGTCACGGGCTGTATCGCTGCCATTTTGCAGGAGCGTGTTCGCAGGTTTGCCCCAAGGGCGTGGATCCCGCTCTCGCCATCCAGATGGCAAAACAGGACGCTTTCCTGAAGGTTTTTGGCATTCGCAAACACCGTCGGCAGCCGGCAGTCGTCGCCGAGCCTGTTCGAGACTGGACGCCCAATCCGGAACACCCCAAGGCCCCCAGTCCGACAATTTTGCGGGAGAATTTATCGCTGAGCGAAAATGAATAGCGCCAAGCATGTGACGCTTTACACCGACGGCGGTTGCATCAACAACCCGGGTCCGGGCGGCTATGGCGTCGTCTTGCTTTTCAATTCAAACCGGAAAGAACTGTGCGGAGGATTTCGCTACACGACCAACAACCGCATGGAGATTTATGCCGCGATCGCAGGGCTCACGGCTTTGAAAGAGCCCTGCCGCGTCACCGTTTTCAGCGATTCCCAGTACCTTGTCCATGCAATCCAAAAGGGATGGGCGCTTCGCTGGCGGGATAACGGATGGCGTCGCAACAAGAAAGAAAAAGCGATCAATCCGGACTTGTGGGAAAAACTCCTCGCCCTGTGTGAAATTCATAGCGTGGAATTCAAGTGGGTCCGAGGCCATGCCGGCGAGAGCGAAAACGAACGCTGCGACCAATTGGCCAAGGCGGCGGCGGCTGGTTCAGATCTCCCGGTCGACGAAAATTATGAAAGGGCCGCTTCATAAAGCCGGCGCGCGTTCTCCTCGACGGCTTCCATCACCCGGGCTTTATCCATTCCTTTCAGCTCCGCAATCGCCTCCGCCGCAATTATCGCATTGGCCGGCTCATTGCGTTCCTTCGCCGCAGGGCCAAGAACCGGGCTGTCGGTCTCGATCAAGAGGCACGAAAGCGGCAGTTTTTTAACCAGCTTCCGCTTTTGTTCCGACCGGACGACGGACGGGGGTACTGAAAAATAGAATCCGGCTTCCACGGCCGGCATGGCGGCCGAAACCTTTCCGTCGAAAGCATGCAGCTGCACCTTCCGGGCGGAACGTTCCAGCAGAACTTCAATAGCGCGCATTCCTGCCGAACGGGAATGCACATTAAGCGGCAATTCAATTTCGAGACTCAGGTCAATAAAACCGCGGAAAATCTCGCGCTGGATCTCTCGGTCGGATTCCTCCCGGACAAGCCAGTAATCGAGGCCGACTTCACCGATTGCAGCCAGCCTGTCCCGATTGTTTCGGATGAAGTCCCGCATTTCTCCGGCCAGCCCCCTGTCAAGGAGAGCCGGATACAAACCTGCAGCCGGGCGGATCATCGGATGAAGGGCCGCAAGAGCCAAATTCTTCACCGCATCTTCCATATTCTCGCCGACAGCGACAACCGCCGAAACGCCCGCCTCTTTCGCCCGCTCCATAACCTTTTCCCGATCCGGGTCAAAGACGGGGTCGCACAAATGAGCGTGGGTATCGGTTAAACGCATATTGGCAATGATATAAAACTCCTTAGCCGGCCAGACAAGAAACGGAGCGTTGATTGTCGCGAAAAACCCGAATTTTGCGTCCCTTCTTTATTTCGGTTTGTTGAATTTGGCCATCAGGTCGCTGACGGAAGCCGCCTTCTTTTCCGGAGCGGACGCTTTTTTATCGCCAAGCGCGGGCTTGCCGCTGCGCCTCTGCGTTTTCATTGACAACGAAATCCTTTTCAGCGGTTCATTGACTTCCAGAACCCGGACTCTGACGATCTGCCCTACTTTGACGACCTTCTTGGGATCGTCAACGAAACGGTCTGCAAGTTGCGATATGTGGACGAGGCCGTCCTGGTGCACCCCTATATCCACGAAAGCGCCGAAATTCGCGACGTTTGTTACGACGCCTTCCAGTTCCATCCCGAGGGCCAAATCCTTGATTTCCTTCACTTCTTCTCTGAATGCAGCATAGCGAAACTCGGCGCGCGGATCCCGGCCCGGCTTCTCCAGCTCGGCCAGGATGTCGCGCAGCGTGGGTTCGCCAATGCTTTCGGTAACGTACCTGCCGGGATCAATAGCGCCGAATTTGCTTGAAGCTTCTGAAATCGAGTGGAGCGGCATGCCGATGTCCCGGGCCATTTTTTCGACGATAAAATAACTTTCGGGGTGGACGGCGGTGTTGTCGAGAGGATTCTCCCCGTCGCGGATGCGCAAAAAACCTGCAGCCTGCTCAAATGTTTTCGGTCCGAATTTCGGTATTTGCAGAAGCTCCTGGCGATTCTGGAAAGCTCCATGTTCATTGCGGAATGCGACGATATTCTTCGCCACCGACGAGGACACCCCCGCGACAAAGCTCAACAGTTCCTTGGAAGCGAGATTCAGATCCACTCCGACATAATTGACGCAGCTTTCGACCGCATCATCGAGCTTTTCTTTCAGCAGCTTCTGATCCACGTCATGCTGGTACTGGCCGACCCCGATGGATTTAGGGTCGATTTTGACAAGCTCCGCGAGCGGATCCTGGAGCCGGCGGGCGATGCTTATGGCGCCGCGGGCGGTAAGATCCAGGTCCGGAAATTCCTCGATCGCCGCTTCGCTGGCCGAGTAAACCGAGGCGCCGGCTTCGCTGACCATAACCTTGACCGGCTTCTGATCCAGCTGCGTCAAGACTTCCGCGACAAACGATTCCGTTTCCCGGCCCGCAGTGCCATTGCCGATTGCAATGAGCTCAATCTGATGCTTTTCGATGAGCTTTTTCAGGCTTTCCGCGGCCCGGGCTCTTTCTCCATCGGATTTGTGGGGCTGGATTGTCTCGTATTCCAGCAGTTTTCCCGTTCTGTCCACCGCCGCAACCTTGCATCCCGTTCGGAACCCCGGATCTATGCCCAACGTCGGCTTCATACCCGCGGGACTGAACAGGAGAAGTTCCCGAAGGTTGGTCTCGAAAGTCCGGATGGACTCCCGGTCGGCCGCAATTTTCTTTTCGAGCCGAACTTCGCCGATCAGAGTGGTTTTCATGAGCCGTTCAAAAGCGTCCGCAAGCATTCCTTTGTAAAAGGCGCGCACATTTTCACTGGTTGTGCGAATTTCCTTCGATTCGAGGTAGAGCACGGCGGCGGCGGCGTCAAATTCGATGGTAAAGATGAGAATGCCTTCCGTTTCTCCCCGCCGAAGCGCCAGCATGTTGTGCGGCGCAATTGCCTTCACCCCAACCCTGTAGTCGCGATACATCTCAAATTTGGTCGATCCCTCGGGATATTCCTCCTTGATCCGCGAGACGAAGAATCCTTCCTGCATCAAGCAGTCGCGCAGATGCCGCCGCAGTTCCGCCTTTTCCGAAACTTCCTCCGCCAGGATGTCGGCAGCGCCTCGAAGCGCCTCCTCCGCGCTTTGAACGGCCTGTTCTTCGGAAATGTAGCGGGCGGCTTCCGCAGCGATATCGGCGGCCGGCGCGTCCGGCTCATTCAGGGATTGGATGAAAAGAGCCAGCGGCTCGAGGCCCTTCTCCCTGGCGACGGTGGCCCGAGTCCTTTTCTTCGGCTTGTAAGGGAGGTAAAGATCTTCAAGCTCCGTTTTTTGAAGACAGGATTCGATCTTGGCCTTGAGGTCGTCGGTAAGCTTCCCCTGCTCTTCGATCGATTTTAGAATCGTTCCTTTTCGCTCCTGCAGTTCGGCGAGATAAGTGTGCCTTTCGAGCAGCGCCCGAAGCTGCACTTCGTTCATCTCGCCTGTTTTCTCTTTCCGATAGCGAGCGATGAAAGGAACCGTCCCTCCTTCGGCAAAAAGCTCGAGCGCGCTTTGAATCTGATGGAGTTTCAGCGAAAGTTCCTGTGCTATGAATTGAGGTATGTCCATTCCATGAGTCCATAAAACAAGAGTTGAACATGCAAACGCAAGGCGTCCTTATCCTTGTTTGCTCTTCGATTGTCAACCATTTTGAGGCTAGATCCGACTGTCGATCAAAACAGGTTTGGCAAGAGCCCATGAAACGATCGTCATCCCGTCCCAGATCGTCCCGTCCAGAATCCGAGCCTCCAGCTCTTCAATGGAAAAGCGGACCAATTCCATGCTTTCGGTTTCATCCGGACGGGCGCCGGAATAGGTCAAACATCGCGCGATGTAGACTTTGCAGAGTTCATCCACCAGTCCATTGCAGGGATTAAAAGCGCCTACGGGCGTCAGCTGTCCCGCCAGAAATCCCGTTTCCTCCAGCAGTTCGTTTCGCGCTGTTTCATCATGAGTTGCGCCGTCTTTCAATCCTCCGCACGGGAATTCGATGCTGTCCCGCTTCCCCGTATAGCGGTATTGCTTCACCAGGAGCAGCTGACTGTCCTGCTGGACAGGAACCACCATGGACGAACCGTTCGTAAGCGCATAGTGATACTCTCCAAGATTGCCGGATGGGAGTTCAACCTGGTCGCGGCAGTATTTCCACCATGGATTTTTATAGAGAACCGACTTCGATATCGCTTTGTAAGGTTTCATAAGCCTTTTTTCAAGGTTGCCGGAACGCCTCCCCGGCGGTGAATTATTTCCGAAGGATCAAGCGCCTGCAACACAATTCATGCCCGTCGCCGCAAACCGCGCGAAATATTTTTCGTTTGCGCGGTTTGCGCATTTCCCGGTTTATTTTTTACATCGTGACTGGCCTTATATTTTATGCTTCAATTCCGCCATTATGGCTTTGCGCTTGAGAGAATTGAACGACTTGCTTCGGTCCGTCTCACGGTCTTTTTACCTGACTCTGCGCCTATTGCCTCAATCGATAAACGCTCCGTTGAGCACCGCCTATCTTTTGGCGCGCTCGACCGACACGATCGCCGACACCGGCTTGGTGAACAGAGAACGCCGGCGTGAAGCCCTGGTTCAGCTTCGCGCCGCTATTTTCAAAACCTGCGAAGGCTCTCGCTGCCCGCCCCCGGATTTTGGCGATCTGGCGCAGGCAAACGAAGGGACGCCCGCGGAACGGGAATTGTTGTCGAATGCGGGAAACATTCTGGAGCGGCTGATCTCCTTGCCTTCGGAAGACCGTCTGCTGATCCGCGCCGTTCTCGAGACGATCATTCGCGGGCAGGATATGGACCTGATCCGCTTCGGAGCGGCGTCTTCCTCCGAAGTGGCTTCGCTTCAGACCGACGTTGAACTCGACGATTACGCTTATTGCGTCGCCGGCTGCGTCGGCGAGTTCTGGACGAAGGTGTGCCGCGCGCATCTGTTGTCGGAATATCCTCTGAATGACGAAGCGCTGATCGCCGACGGCATTCGGTTTGGCAAGGGTCTGCAGCTGTTGAATATTCTGCGCGACATCCCCAAGGATTTGCGCCAGGGGCGGTGCTACCTGCCTGCAAATCGCCTTATGTCTGCAGGCCTTGAGCCGCGCGATTTGCTGGACCCGTCCCTCATGGACCGGTTCCGCCCCTTATACGATTGCTACCTGCAACAGACAGAGGACCACCTGGCCGCAGGATGGAATTACGTGAAAAGGCTTCCGTTCGCTCAACCCCGCATCCGTCTGGCCTGCTCCTGGCCGATTCTTATCGGCGCGCGAACGCTGGCTCGCCTGAAAACTGAAAATGTATTGGATGAACGGCGCCGCATCAAGGTCGGCCGTTCGGAAATCCGAATCATGGTTCTTCGAACTTTGATTGCTTATCCTTTGCCTCCCCTCTGGTCCGACCTTTTCTATTCCGAAACAAAACGCAAGCGTTAATCCGTATTATTCATCAAGTTTCGCAGCGAAGTCGAACCGGGGATGCTTTTTCAGGGAAGACAAGAATATGACGCGAAAAGGACAGACATTAAGCCATCGGCTCATTCTTTGGGGAATCCTGATGACGTGGATTATCGGCGGCGTCGTCGGCGTCCAGGGGTATCGCCTGATAAAGCGCACTGCCCAACGCGAGGCGGAAGCCCGGGTTCAGGATGCGATTCGAGTCGCCTTCCGGCTCATTCAGTCAGAAATGGATCGCCTGTCGACCAATGAAAAGCGCATCGATATTTCTGCCAAAAGTGAAGCCGCTTCAAGCCCGTCTCTTGCGGCGTTATTGCGTTCAATACGGGAACTGGGGAGCGATAAAGGCTTTGTTTTGTTGAATCGCGGATTGTGCCTGGCTTCGGGAACGCTGGATCGATCCGGAGAAGCCCATGTCGCCATCCTTTCCCTGTCAGGAGAAAACCGGCTGCCGGATCAGATCCGGGAGTTCGTCTTCGGATCCGACCGTGTCCATGGAACGCCGCAGGCTACTATTACAATTTTTGAGAAGGACGTGCGAATCGCCACGAATGTTGTTACAGCCCAGGGGGAACGGGCGATCGGGACCCGGGCTTCGCCGGAGGTCGTTGAACGCGTCCTTCATCGCGGACTGCCCTGGAACGACCGCGCGCGCGTGCTCGATCGCTGGATGATCGCGAGCTATGAGCCGATCAAATCGAAGCAGGGAGAGGTCCTGGGGATGGTGTACGCGGGTCTCGACGAAGCGCCCTACATCGCGCAGGCGCGACGGGATATTATGCAGTTTTTGATTTCCATCGCGGGCCTCTCGCTGTTCGTATCGTTCCTTGTCCTGTGGTTCGCCAGGAAGGTGGCTCGCCCCTTGGGCGCCCTAACCGCAGCGGCTACGTCGTTAGGCGCCGGTTCGCCCAAATCGATTTCCGTGGATTCTTCCGATCCCAAGGAAATCCAGGTTCTCGGCGAGACTTTCAACCGGATGGCCGGACAAATCGTCGCCCGCGCCACCGAGCTCGAGGCCAGTCGGGAAAAGGCGCGCAAGGCTTTGGACGACTACCTGGAGGTGCTCGGCTTCGTGGCGCACGAGTTGAAAAGTCCGCTGGCCGGCGCCCGCGCTCAACTGATGATGATTACCGAGGGGTATGCCGGCGAAGTGTCTGAATCGATGAATCGCCCGATATCTGCGATGGAGCGGGCTCTGGATTACGGGCTCGAGGTCGTACACAGCTTCAATCAGTTGAGCCGGGCGGAAGGCGAAGGATTCAGAGCGAGGCTGGTCGATATCGAGGATTTCGGCGATGAAGTGGCGCGGCCCGCCATGGCAGACTTCGAAAGCCAGGCTGCGGCGCGAGAAATGAAACTTGCGCTCCATGCCGAAGCGAAGAAACTCCGCGGGGATCCGGATCTATTGCGGGTGGTCATGGACAACCTCATCGGCAATGCCGTCAAATATGGCCGCGAGAACAGCACGGTCCTGATTTCCACGCTGCAGGCGGGCGAAGAAATTCGAGTCGAAGTCTACAATGAAGGCGTCGGAGTGGCGCCCGAAAGCATCGGAAAGCTCTTTCAGAAGTTCTACCGTGTCCATGACCCACAGTTGAAACTTGCCAAAGGAACAGGCGTCGGCCTGTATCTCGTGCGGCGGTTCATCGAGTTTCAGAGAGGTACGGTCGGAGTGGAAAGCGAATACGGCGCATGGGTCAGATTCTGGTTCCAGATCCCATCCGGCGCCGCGGCCGCGAGATGATCTGCAGCCCGTTGCACGACAACAGGAGTTTGAATGAATTCTCGCGTCCCGCCCCTGAAGTTCTAGGGCCTGGCAATGAATAAAGGTTGCATTTTACTGCTGGCCCCCCAGAGGCCCACTGGCCAGGAGCGAGCGACGAGCATGCCGGGTCACAGGTAAACGAGCAACAACGCCAGTGGCCCTGCAGGCCGCAGCCCAGAGGAGCGCGGCGGCGGGCGGGCATCTGCCCGCCCGGCTCTCGACGACGGTGGCGGCGTGGAAACCAATCTTTTGCTGGAGGGCTTGACCCGCATTATTCATGCAGCTTCAGCTGCGCCGCATAGCTAATAGCTTTCATGAACAATCCGGATTAAGGGCTCAGGCGATCATCGTGAAAAAGTCCATGCTTTCGAAAGCGATCGGACGATCGCAACGAGATCCTGGGGTTTGATGGGCTTGTCCACGAATCGATCGACTGGAAGCCACGTGGGATCCCGGTCGCGATCGGAGAAGCGTACGAACGAGCCTATTTCTTCATTGTGGGTGTTGACAGAGGTCAGCATCAGCAGCGCGATTCGTTTTGTCTCTTCGTTCCGGCGCATCGTTCGTGCAAGCTCAAAACCCTCGGTCGGCGTCTCCATCATGACGTCGAGCACCGCAACATCGATAGGGTTGGAAGCGGCGATTTTCAAGGCTTCTGCGCTGCCGGTCGCAGTAAAAACGGCAAATCCTTCGTGCTCGAGAATCGTCTTATAAGAGTCGAGAAGATCCACTTCATCATCCACAAGCAAAACGGTTTTTTTATCCATGAAAGCCTCCGAATGTCTGTAATTTTTTACATTATACCCAATGCGCTCGCACGAAGTTTTATATTGTCGCCCCTTGCATCCGTTTTTCTCATCCGAGGATGGCGGCGCGGGCTTCGGTTGAGCGCTAAACCAACGAACCGGCCCTCGCCGCGAAACTTCATGATCCATGCCGGTTAGTGGTAAGATGAGCGCTCTGTTTCGGCGCAAAGCGCGCCGGATTGGTGAAATAAGCAAACATCGGAGAAACTTGTGGCCGCTACAACATCCTGGATTCCCTTTGAACTGCTGGAGTCATTCATCGTCGACGTCTTCAAGGGGGTCGGAGTCCCTGACGAAGACGCCAGGACCTGCGCCGAAGTGCTGGTCGCCGCAGACAGGCGCGGCATCGATTCGCATGGCGTCGGCCGACTGAAGCCCATCTATTACGACCGGATTGTCATGGGCGGAGTCCAACAGCCGGTCACGAACTTCGAGGTGGTGCGCGATCGCAAAGCCGCCGCAGTCGTCGACGGACATCACGGCATGGGCATGGTCATTGCCAAGCGGTGCATGCAAATGGCCATCGAAAAAGCCCTTGTTCACGGCATGGGCATGGTCGTCGCCCGCAATTCCACCCATTACGGATACGCGGCCCATTATTCATTGATGGCAGTGCAGGCCGGCATGATCGGCATAACCGGGACGAACGCCAGGCCTTCGATCGCTCCGACCAACGGGGTGGAAAACATGATGGGGACGAACCCTCTGGTTTTCGGCATCCCTACCGATGAAGAATTTCCGTTCACGAACGACTATGCGACCTCAATCATCCAAAGAGGAAAAATCGAGCAATACGTCCGGGAGGGGAAGAATTGTCCGGAGGGCCTGGTCATTAACTGGGACGGCAGGACCGAAACCGATCCTCAAAAGATACTGGACGACCTCCTTAAGGGAAAAAGCGCTTTCACGCCGATCGGCGGGCTTAGCGAAGAGACGGGAGGCCATAAAGGATACGGATTTGCCACGGTTGTGGAAATATTGTCGGCGGCCCTGCAGCAAGGCGCATTTTTGAAGCAACTCTGCGGCGCCGACGAACAGGGGCGCCCGATCCCTTACGCCCTGGGGCATTTTTTCATCGCCATCGACATCGAGTGTTTCACCGACATCCGATCCTTCAAAAAAACCGCCGGAGACATTCTGCGCGGACTGCGCGCTTCCCGGAAGATCCCCGGGGAAAATCGCATCTACACCTGCGGAGAGAAAGAATATCTGGCCTCGCAGGAACGTGCCGTCAAAGGCGCCAGGGTCGACCCGACCGTGCAGCGGCAATTGTGCAAAATGCGCGACGACCTTCGCCTTCAATATGTTTTCCCATTTGAAAATTAATTGCAGGCGTCAAACGGAAGGCCCACGGAAAACAAACATAATTTACTTCCATGGTTCCGTGTTCTCCGTGGACTTGCCTCCCGCGGCTGAAAAAGAAAATGGACAAAAACTCTGAACCGTGCAGCCTGGACGACGCCGTAAAACTCCACCAGAGCGGACGATTGGTTGAAGCGGAATCCTTATATCGCCGGATTCTCCTCCATCAGCCAAACAACCCGGACGCCCTCCATCTTCTTGGAGTGATCGCCTACCAGAGGAAACAATACGAGGAAGCCGTCGACCTCATATCCCGCGCCCTGTCGCTGGCGAATCGGACGCCGGAGTACCGCAACAACCTCGGGAACGTCTATCTTGCGCAAGGGCGGATTCGCGAAGCGGAAGCCTGCTACCGCAAAGCCCTGAAACTGAATCCGAAATACGCGGACGCTCACAACAATCTTGGCAATGCTCTCAAAGAGCAGGGGAAACTGCGAGACGCCGTTCAATCCTACCGCATGGCCTTGAAACTGGACGCCAACAGGGCCGAAATCCACAACAACCTCGGATTGGTTCTGGAAGGGCTTGGAGAGCCCGAGCAGGCTATCGGGCAGTATCGGGAAGCCCTGCGGCTCAATCCCGGATTTTGCGACGCTTACGCCAATCTCGGAGGGGCTTTGAAAGCGCGGGGGAGGTTGAACGAAGCCATTGAATGCTGCTCGAAGGCTCTGGCCATAAATCCCTCCTATGCCAGGGCGCTCCTGAACCTGGGGAATGTTTTCTCGGAATTGGGACAGATTGAAACGGGCGCCGGTTATTTTCGTGAGGCTATCCGGGCCGACCCGACCATGTGCGAAGCTCACCTGAACCTGGGACACGCGCTCAGGGAACAAGGAGAAGAAGAAGAAGCTTCGGTCCATTTTCAAAAGGCGGTCGCTCTCAAGCCCAAATCCCTGGCGGCGCGTATGGGGCATTGCATCGGCGGGATACCTCTTCTTCAGGACTCCGTCGAGGAGATTGCGCAGACAAGGGAAAAATACCGGCAGGAGCTGGTAAATTTCTCCGAGGAACTGGATTTGTCCGACCCGCGCGTTCTGGGCCAGGCAGCCGGTCTGGTGGGCAATTGCCAGCCGTTCTTTCTCGCCTACCAGGGCGAAAACGATCGCCTCCTGCAATCGCTTTACGGAAATCTGATGGCGCGGATTCAGTCTGCTTCCTTTCCCGTCTGGTCCAAAAAAAAGCCTATGCCCCCGCAAAAGCCCGGCGAGCCTCTTCGCATTGGGATCGTATCCGGCTTCTATTTCCAGCATTCGAACTGGAAAATTCCCATCAAAGGCTGGGTGGAAAATCTCAACCGGAAGGATTTCCAATTATACGGATATTACACCGGCCAAAGAGTGGACGATCAGACCGAAGCCGCCAGGGGGAGTTTTCATTCATTCACCGAAAATATCCCGTCCCTGGAACACTGGTGCGACCGTATCAGCCGGGACCGCCTGCACGTTCTTATTTATCCCGAAATCGGCATGGATCCGACCACGGTTCGGCTGGCTTCCCTGCGTCTCGCCCCGGTCCAGTGCACTTCCTGGGGGCACCCCAACACTTCCGGACTGCCGACAATAGACTACTATCTGAGCAGCGATCTGATGGAACCGCCGGACGGCGACGAACACTACACGGAGAAACTTGTCCGTCTCCCCAACCTATCCATCTGCTACGAGCCGCCGGCAGTGGAGTCCGCGCGCGCCGGCCGCGCCGATTTCGGCCTGCCGGAGAACAAGGTTTTGTTCCTGTGCAGCCAGTCGCTTTTTAAATATCTCCCACAATTCGACGAAGTCTTTCCGAAAATCGCCTTGGAGGCGGAAAACTGCCAGTTCGTTTTTTTGAGCTACGTCAAATCGCAGTCGCTTGGCGAGAAATTCAAACGACGGCTGGAATCCGTTTTTGCGCGCTACGGGCTTCGCTGTTCGGATTACGTCAAATTTCTTCCCCACCTCGATCCTCCCCATTACAAATCGCTTAACGAAATAGCCGACGTTTTCCTCGACAGCATAGGCTGGTCCGGCTGCAACTCCACCCTGGAAGCGCTATCCTGCAATCTCCCGCTTGCAACCATGCCCGGCAAGCTTATGCGCGGACGCCACACCCACGCAATACTTGCGATGATGGGACTGACGGAGCTGGAAGCGAAAAGCGTTGACGAGTATGTGTCTGTCGCTAAACGGCTGGGGACCGATCCACCGTATCGAAATCTGGTTTCGGAAAAAATTTCCAGGCTCAAACAACTGGCTTATCGCGACACCGCTTGTATCAACGGCCTTGAAGCATTTCTGAAAAAGGCGGTTTCATCCTTTCAATGATTGGTCCGGCGCATGGAATCCGGTGAAGATTGTTACGGAATTACGACACTCCCGTGTCACCGGATTGGCGGATGAATCACAAGATAGCAGATTTTTAATTCTTCTCCCCGCAATCCGGCGCCGGCCATCATCATGCATATTATTATAACCATTGCACTTATGGCGATCGTAAAAATTCCGGTCCGGCGGTTCGCCTCCTGGCCCATGAATTGCTCAAAAAGACTTGCGACCGCGAGTTCCATGGCTCTCGTAAAAGCCTGGTTGGGATAGGAGCGTCAAGTGCAACTAGATTCCGTGATGATCAACATCAGTTGGTTCTGCAATCTGCACAACAATGAGGCGACCTCCTGCCCTTATTGTTGGGTGACCGCAGCGGAAGCGGACCGTTCCAGGCGCCTGGATCATTCCGCGGAGGCATGGCTCGAAGCCATTCGCAAGCATATCCCCCCGTCCGCCGTTTTGGATTTCGTCGGGGGGGAACCCACGATTTTTCCGGAATTCCACCGGCTGATTGAGCAAATTTCCCAAACCCATCGCTGGGCCGTAACTTCAAATCTTTGCGGCGAAACCTGGAAATCGTTTAAAAAAGCGCCGCTGGCCAATTGCGTATCATGGACTGCTTCCTATCACCCTACCAGCCCCGACTCCCTTGACGGCTTCGCCGCCAAATGCCTTGAGCTCGCCCATCACTATCCGGTATCGGTCAACATCGTCGACCATCCCTCTCACAATTCGCAAGCCGAAGCCGCCCTTCTGCGAAAACATGGGCTGAAAGTATACGAGTCTCCCTATGAAGAGGTCCGAAATCTCAATACGGCAGGTTCCGTTCCGCTAAGCTGCAATGGGGGGCACTCGCACATTACGATCGATCCCAGAGGTTTCGTTTACAAATGCCTGACCATGCAGCGTCGCGCGGATCAGGAACGATGGCGGTTGGGCAATGTTTTTGAAGGCTCGATCGCCTGGCCTGCAAAGCGCCATATTTGTTTTCTTCCCTGCGATCAGTTTTACACCCTCGACAACAAGCATTTCACCCACGACATGTGGGGATTGGACGTAAGAGAAATCGAGCTGCCGGCGACGATCGAAATCGAATCTTATCGCATGGAATTCAACGCTCCGTCGTCTCCCCGAAAGGATTTTATCCAGCGTTCGCTGCCGCAATCAATCGCCGGAATTGCCGGGGCCGACAGTGCGGATAAGAACGACCGGCAGGCGCGCTTATGAAAATTCTCTATTTGAACTCATTCTCCGCAGTTCAAGGCGGCGCCGAGCGCTTGCTTTTCGACACCTGCTTGGAATTATTGCAGAGGGGCCATCGGGTTTCTCTTGTGGCAGCGAATGACGACCGCAGGGTGAAGAGCCCCGAATGGTGGCCGGCCTGTATCAATAAGTATTATGTCCCCGAACTGATCGTGCCTCTCGGGAATCGCCGCAGCTACGACCGTCATCGCCGCTCGCGAAGCTATCTGGAAACCCTGGACTATCTGCAGGACATCATCACGCTTGAGTCGCCCGACTTGATTCACGTGCACAATTTCCCCTCGCTTGAGTTCTTTAAAAATCTAAACGTCGGCGTTCCATTGGTTCGCACCGTCCACAGCTATGAAAATCTCTGCGCCAACCAAATGAAGCGTTTGCCGGACGGATCGATATGCCCCCACCCGATGGGGAAAGAATGTGCAATCCATTGCGGCCGTCAGCGCGGATTCCGCGAACTGCGAGTGGGTCGCGAGAACAGTTTTTTAAAGCTTCGTTTTGCGCGTTTCATCGCCATTTCAAACTACATACACGACGTTTTGATCGACAACGGCTATCCGGAGCACAAGATTCGCGTTTTGCCGAATTTTACGCGCATGGCTCAAAACAGCTTCAATGCGCCGGAGGAAAACCGGGTGCTCTTTGTCGGAAGGCTCACCCCCGAAAAGGGACTTCTGGAATTGATCCGCGCCATAAGCCGGCTGAAATCGAAACCGATCCTGACTGTGGTCGGCGGCGGCGGCGTCCTCGGCCAGTACAATTACCAGGACTCCGTCCTGCGCGAGGCGGCATCGCTTGGGGTTTCCCTTGAACTGCAACCCTGGATCGCGGGAGACGAACTCGGCAGAGCCTACGCCCGGGCCAAAGTGGTTGCTTTCAGTTCCCTGTGGCCGGAACCGTTCGGATTGGTAGGAATCGAGGCCATGATGCAGGGAAAACCGGTAGTGGCTTTCGATGTCGGCGGAGTCCGCGATTGGCTGCAGGACGGCCAGACCGGATTTCTTGCGCCTCCGATAGATCTGGACGCATACGCGGATCGCATAGACCGGCTTCTTGAGAAGGATTCTTTGCGGCGGCAAATGGGAGAGGCCGGGCGCGCTTACGCTTTAAAGAATTTCAGCGCCCAGCGCTATTTAAACGATCTGCTCGCCGTCTATGATGAAACCCTTCAAGAAAATGCTGGGAAAAGCGTTGTGGAAGCGGCAAGCGGTTTAAAAATTCCGTGCCGTCGTTCAGCGCCGGAAAACCGCCAATCCTGCAGCGCGCCGGGCTCGGCGCCCTAGAATTCGTAAGCACGCGCCGCGAAGCATCCGGAGCTTCTCCGCCCCTGGTGAAATGCGGCCGTTTGGCGGGCGTGGAGGCGACTGCTTGAAAGTCGCTCCTTCAGCCCACGCCAAGACCGGCGAAGGGCAATTTGCAGAAACGCCGCCCATGGCCGGAGCATGAGATTGAAATCGGTCCATTGTATATGGATGATCTGAAGACCGCATGCGGGCGCTCGAGGAGGCCGTTGATGAGAGTGCTGTTGATTGATCCCGCCGGAGCACAAAGGTATGTGACGCACAATGCCGGGCTTGCGTTCCTTTCAGGGGCGCTTCTCGCGCGCGGGCACGACGTGCGCGTGTTGGACCTCAATAATTACGACTGTTCCGATGATGAGGCGGCGGAATATGCCCGCGCCTTCAAGCCTCATTGGGTTGGAGCGTCGGTGAAGACCGCTCTTGTCAGTTCCGCCGAAAAGACCATGCGGGCGGTCCTTTCGAGTTGTCCCGATGCGCATACCATCGCCGGCGGGCCTCATATCAGCGTGCTTCGGGAATCGTATCTCAGTCGGCAGGATGTCTTTGAATACGGCCTTGCCGGCGAAGGGGAAGTCGCCTTTCCGGATCTGATCGAAGGCAAAAACCCGCGCGAAATATCGGGTTTGGCGTTCAAGGAGAGTGGAAAATGGCAAATGAACGCGATTGATTTCCTCTCTGATCTTGACAGTCTCCCCCGGCCGACCTACCGGACCTGGCATCGAATCGACCGTTCTTTGTTCCCCTATCTCATGGTTCACAGCCGCGGCTGTCCTTACAGCTGCGGCTTCTGCAGCGTGCCGAAAATCAATGGCCGCCGTTTTCGGAAGCGTTCTCCGGAGGGAGTCGTCGAAGAGCTGCGCGCGGCCCGAAGGGAATACGTTTTCAGGGATTTTGAATTCATTGACGACAATCTCACGCTGGACATCAATCATGCGAAGCAGGTCTGCGAGGCTTTGATCAAAGCGAACCTGAGAGTGGGCTGGTACGCCAATAACGGCATTCGCGCCGACCGGCTCGACGCGGAACTGACTGCTTTAATGAAAAGGTCCGGCTGCAAAGGAGTGGCGATCGGAATCGAGTCCGCGGATAACGAGATCCTAAAAGCCATCCGAAAGTCGGAAACGGTTGAGCAGATGGCTCGCGGCATTCGCCTGCTGAAAGGAGCCGGCATTCCCGTCGGCGGTCACTTTATTTTCGGACTTCCCGGCGACACTCTAAAAAAGGTCGTCAAAAGCATTGCTTTTAAAAACAAGGTCGGTCTGGATTACGCTTATTTCAACCAGCTGGTCCCCTACCCCGGGACTGAAGTGGGCGAATGGGCGCTCAAACACGGCCGCATTCTGGTCGACAATATCACCGACAGCAGCCACTTCGGTCAAAACAGCGAAGTCTTGATGGAAACCCCTGAGTTTCCGAAAGCCGACAGGGAGCGCGTTCTCCTGATGCTGGCGATGGACCATAAGGACGGTTTGGTGAGCCTCGAGGATTTTAAGGCGTTTTTCGCCGACAAAAGCTCCTGCAAAGCCCTGGTGATCCGATCCGGACGCATGGATCCTTACCGTTCCATCAAATCGCTGCTGCCCTGGAATTCATCCATCGATGTCCTCGTCTCCAAAGGAGTCCAATTAACCGATCCCGACATCGATCATGTTTTCGAATACCCGAAGCCGGGATTGATGAGGTGGGAGGGGCTTGGCCAGGAACTGAAAGAGAGGCTGGCGAAGGCCTACGATGTGGCGTTCTACGTGAACACGCTGCAAATGGCCCTGAGCTTCGCCAATATAGCTGCGATCGCCAGGAAATGCGGGAAGAGGGTGTTCGAATGCCAACCGGGGCCGCAGCTGCGGGAGATCCGTCGCCGATATTCTTCGAATTCGGAACGTTTTTCGCGCGCTTCCTAGTCCGGGAATCGACTCCATAAAATGCGGCGCGGCATTTTCGTCCGGCTTCATCCTGATTTGGACCCGCTTGGGATTCGCCGGCGGCCGACGGGGCATCCATGAAAAAGACGCTGTTTGCGACGGAACATGCTTTCCGACAAAACGAATAGAGATCGCGAATGCCCGGCATTTATTACTATCTTTGGAACAAATACACACTGGACGATCCGGACGAGATCAATCTGGATCTCGAGGATATGCGCGCATTGGGGTTCGATTTCATTCTTGTGGACTTGCATGAGTCTTTCCTGGAACCCTGCGATGAATGGCACAAGCGGTATCTGGCCGGCGTTCATCGGCTGATAGAAGAAAGCCCCAACCAGGGGCTTCGCATTCTCCCGATCTGCGCTTTCGGCGCCGGTCTGTTCGCCAGACAATGGTGGGATCAAAATCCGCAATCCGCATTGCAAACGCGCGGGGGTTCCATCTATATTTGCCCGGACCATGGCATCCCGGCGACTTCCTACGATGAAAATTCCATCCGGCGCTTCGTGGCCCATCAGCGGCGCATCGCCGAATTGACCGGCGATTGTCTGTATCGATGCAAAGGCGCAGGCGTGATGAACGTGCTCTCCGACGCGGGCTACCACCATATTGATAAAGACCTGACCTTCCCGGGAGACAGCGCGGCCGAACGTAAAAAAAGGGTGAACCGATGCCTGCATGCGATGAAACAGGAAGCCGCCTCTCATGGATATCAAGCCCTGGTTAAAGCCTTTCGCTCCATGCAGCCTTTCCATGCGGACAGAGAAATCATGGGCATTGATTACGATGCCATGGCGTGTGAAATCGACGGCTTTATTGACGGCGTCGTTCACATCCCCACGGCCCCCGGCCGAACCTGGAGCGATCAGATCAGGAGCGGATTCGCCATCGCGTCGAAAAGCGAGATGATGTTTCCGGTGGTTTTATGCGAGCGCGCTCATTTCAGCCCGGAAGAACAGTTCACGGCTATTGTCGAACATACGCAACCCACGGACGTCGTCTTCTATCCTTACAATGAGTACATCGGCAGCGACGTGTGTTTGAGGGAATATCAACCCCACAGGAAAACCGTTCGCCGACTATGCGGGCAACTGGCAGCCCTCATGCCTTGGAAGTCCTGACCGGGAAGACGACCGAAGCGGCATGCCGCAAGTCGATATTTTTATCATGGAGACCGGGAATTGACAGCCGCCGCCACAATCGAGGAACTCAAACTGCCTTGCCTCCGCGGAAGCGCGCCCGGCCCTCTGCACAGCATCGTTTTGGATCCGGAAGGGAATCTCTACTATTCCGACGAGTTGAATCATCTCGTGGCATCGCTTCATCGGGGAGGCGGCCCCCGCTGGCATGTCGGCGGCAAAGGATCGGAAAACAATTGCTTTCACTATCCTCGGGGAATTGAGCTCGGATATCTGCGGCATGAAGGAGAAAGGCGCTATTGCCTGGCAGTCTGCGATTCATGGAATCATCGAGTGCAATTCCTATCCCTCGAAGGAAATTTAATCGCCTGCTGGGATGGACGAAGCTTTGGAGAAATCAACGACATCCGCTATATCCGCTGCAATGACGGATGTCCGCAGGAATGCCGCTGCTGGATTGTTCTGGACAAAACCAACCACAAGCTGCACATTCTGGACGAGGAAGGAAACGCGCAATTCAATGTCGGCAGCGTGCTGCCTCCCAACCTGGAAGGGCGCTTGCAGGCCGCCAACACGTGCTCCGATCTGTGCCGAGTCGCCGAAAGCCTGCCCAGCCATCCCAGTTTCGACTTTGTTTATTACCCTGCCAGAATTCTGGGGTCTTCCGCACACTCTCTCTTTGTCTGGGAACCTTTTTCCCGCCGGCTGAAGGGGGTTTTATCCGGCAATCTCTTCCCGCTGCCGTTTCCATCCGCCCCGCATGCAGAATGGATTTCAGCCGACGGTTCGGGCTTTGTCGGCTGGGACCGGTCCGACAATCGGCTCCTCTTTTTCGATGCGGCCGGAGGCCTTTTCCATGAGGAAACGATAGAGGGAACGCCCGTCCCATCCAATATCTCTTCCAATGGGGTCTGGCTTCAAAATGGCGCCAGCCTCCTAAGGATGGAGCTGTCACGGATTCCCGGGATGCAAAAATCGGAATCCCTTTGGAAGCGGTCGCTTGAAAAGGCGATCGCCGACGAACATTCCGCTGCGCCCGACGAATTATTGCATGCTCTCTGGAGCTCTTTGGCCGCGCTGACGGATTTGGGCGAAATGCTGGCTCTTCACCAGGACGACGACGCCCTGGATGAGATTTTGCCCGGAGAAATAAGCGCTCGCATGGACGCCATGAACCGGGAACTGCATTCTTCTTTTGCGAAAATCCGGGAACGCACGCGTCTTTCGCTCCAGTGGTGCAGCATGGTCGAAACGCTTTGCCTTGCAACGAAATCCCTTCCAAAGGGCGTCGAGGAAGCGGCGGACGTCGGCAAGGCGCTTGCCGAACAAGTCTCAGCAAAAATTTGCGAAATTCGGGAACTGCTCGACCGACTGGTCCTTGCGAGGACTTGTCCGCCGCAGAAGGACGGCGCAGCTTTCGGCTTTCAAGAAACCCCAAATCCGTTTGCCCGCTTGAAAAAGGCCCCTGTCCCTTATTACGAAGCTCCGGTTTGGACCCGGCGCCTTTCGCGCCTTGCGGGTTCCTCCTTGTTCGCAGCGCCGCATTCAACTTTCGCCCGCTGGCGCATGCTTATCGCGGAGCTGGAAGAAAACCTGGTACAGTTTATCCGAAACCTGTCTTCCTGGATCGACGCCAGCCTTGTGGATCCGAAATGGGCGCCGGAGACACGGCATTCCCTGACTGCGCTGGAACCCGCGCTCGTCAACAGTGCAGTTTGTCCGATTGCCCGCCCCGCATTCAGAAGCTTGCCAAAAACCTCCCGCGGCATAAAGGAGGCGGGCAGGATTTCGCTTCCGCCGGGCAGTGTGAATCCTCCGGCAAGGCTTTATGGATTGGCGGCGGCTCGAAACGGCCATTTATTTGCGAGCCTTTTTAACGCCAACGCCATTGCTCACTTCGACGAAACCGGAAAGCTGGTAGAGGTGACGGACTCCCGCGCCGGCAATCGGATAAACCTGCAAAATCCGGCGGGTTTGTCGCTCGATGCACAAGGCCGTCTCTGGATCATCGAACACCTGACCGGAAGACTCCGTCGATGGGATTTCCAAACAAACCTTTTTGAAACTGTCGAGGATGGCGGACCTGCTCCCATCGTTTTGAACGGCCCTTACGGCATCGCTCCCGACGGCAATGGCGGCATGTTGATTGCGGACACCTGCAATCACCGGGTTGTGCGCGTTCCGCCGACCGGCGCCTGGCAAATTGCCCGGCCGGGCGACAAAAAAGACATTTGGGGAATGCGCCACCCTTTGGGATTCTGCTCCGATGAAAACTCCGGCCGCCTATGGGTTGTCGATCATCGCAATCACAGAATCCTGGAGATGGCCGCGGATGACGGCCCGGTCGCCGAAATCGGCCGGGCCGGTCTTGGAAGAGGGCGGCTCCTATGGCCGGAAAGCGCCGTAATGTTTCGGGATGGCGCCATGGCCGTCGCCCAGGGACGCGTCTTGAGAACGTTGAAGATTTTCTCCGGCATGGGAGAAGAACTTGCGTCCTTGACTCTGGATTTTATGCCGGGGTGCATGGCGGTTCGAGACAACCTGCTGCTGATTGCGGAATTCGACGGCGACGGGATTCGCATCTTCGAGCGCGAATGATGCGGCCCCGTTTTATTCCTCGACGATCGCCGCGGGCTTTGGAAGCTCCATGCTTGAATTTCTTTCATGGCCGGACTGATTTTGCATTTTCCACAGCCGCGCCACTTCTTTCGCCCAAAGGGGCCTTAAAGCTGCCGATCCATAGCTTTGCAGGAGGCTTTCCCTTGCCCTGGCCGCCATTCTTTGACGTCGGGCGGGCGAACTGTCGACTATCTTGCGCATCGCCTCGGCCACGGAAGCTTCGTTGGAAATAGCGCATTTCTGCCCGGGCGTGTAAAATTGCGGTTCTCCGGTCCACGGCCTGTCAGCCTCGAAATATTTTAAAGGAAAAAAACCCCCATCCGCCAGCAGGTCTCTATGCCCCCCCCAATAGTTGGCGCACACGGGAGTCCCGCATAAAATAGCCTCGGCGATCGGCAGCCCCAATCCCTCGGCCAGCGAGGCCGATATATAACAGTCGCTTTCGGCATAAAGCTTTCTCATAGCCTCTGTGGAAAGCCAATCGGAAATCAAACGGATGTCTTCGCGCAGCGGCGTCCACCGGTGATGCGCTCCCGTCTTGATAATCAGTTCCGCCGACCCCGCGTTTGGAAAAGCCTTGACGAAACCATGCATCAGGAAATGCGCTCCCTTGCGGAAATGAGGCTCGCCCACAAAAAGAAATCGAAAGGGCTTATGCGGACTGTAATCCGCCTTTTGCGGAAAATTCCCGCGATCCAGTGCGGGGGGCATGCGCAGGATCGGGACCGTGGCGCCGCTGTCTTGCAGGACATCGCCGACATGGCTCGTCGTCACCCATAATTCATCATACTTATTGAGAAGCCGGACGGCCGAATCATAAACCCGGCTGAACTCATAGGCGGGCAAACCCACGTTGATGGCGCCGGGGATCGTTTGAAAATCGCGGCCGATCGCCACATTATGAAAGAAAACCGCTTTTTGTCCTTCAAACTCCCGGTTCAGAGCAGCGCGCTGCTCCTGATTTGAGGGGACGTCTCGTTCAACGACCTTTACGCCGGCCTCCCGAAAATTATGCGAAAATAAATCCCCGATAATCCTGAAGCTGGGCTGCGGCGTATTGGACAGAATAACGGCGGTTGCCATAGGAAGTAAGTATCCACCGGCAAAGCCGGTGGCTTTATGGATCGCGGCCCCCTCAAAGGGGGCTTATCGCGATCCCAAAACAAAACATGAAATTCGGGCAGCGTGCTTGGAATCAAACTTTGATGCAACGAGCGAGAGAAGCCCTGTGAATATTTTGCCGATTAAGAATTTCAAAGCTTACTCCCGGAACTGTCAAACTTTTGCTGCCTCCCCGGCAAAGCCGGGGGATCTCCCAACGGATTAGGAATGATGTCTTAAATCGCCGGTCCGGACGCTTGTCGGAACGTTCGGCTGAGGGAATGAGCGAGGCGAACTTCAGATGTTGATTGCGGCCGCCGGCGAATGGGCCTGGATCAAGTCATTCATTCCCAATTCAGCGCAGCCGTCCAGGCGGATCAGCGCAATCCCCTTTTCTGAGAGGCCGCTCAGGCTTTGGCAGATTTCCTGAGCCCTCGACGAGTCCGCGATAACGACCGCGTCCGGAGATATGAAACGGATTTGCGTCGGGCTCATCACTTCCCTTCCGCAAAAATCGGCGCCGATCGCCGCAGGGCTGTCATCGCATACTCCGAGAATGTTGGCCCCGACCAGTTCAAGCGCATGGAAGGCAAGCTGGGCCAAATGGCCGCTTCCGAACAATACGACGCGCTGCAGGGCCGTCTGCGCCTGACTGACGATGCGAGCCCGAATCTGCTCTTTGGCCGCCACGAACATGTCGACCATTTCCTTGATCAGCTCCAGCTGAAGGCTTTCCAGGTAACGCGCTCCCGAAGGCGTCAAGTGATAGGTAACGCTTTTGGTTGTTTTGCGGTGGTATTCGAGCTTGTTGCCGGCGCACAACTCCTTCATGTAATTGTTCACCATCGCCACGGAAAGCGAGCAGCGGCTGGCAAGCTCCGCCTGGGTGATGCGTGCGTTGCCGGCCACTTCCCTGAGGATATTCAATTGGTTCAATTTGGGAGATTGAAGGTAAAGGCTTTGGAGCTCTTTCATCTGCATATCGTTCACTCATTCAATGGTTCGTGGCGCCCGGCATTGAGCAACTGATACGAACATCGACCCTTCTCATCGTCTGAAGTCCTTGCGTACTTTAGGGTTCTTTAGAAAATCCGTCTCCCGGGCCTTCCCGTGGACGGCGGCGGGTTCATTCAGTGGTTATATTTCCCCATGGAATCCGGAAGAAGGAAGCCGTGCGGTGGAATAATGAGGATTGGAAAAGACAGGGCAAACCATGGCAAAGAATGAAACTCGAGGATTGATCCGTCTTCCGGGTTCCATCGCCCTATCGCACGCCGCCGGCCAGGAGCGTCTGAAAATGCGGAGGCTCTTCTTCCCGGGCGACGACGCAGATCTCAATCTTTTTGAATCCCGCGTTTTCCAGCCAGCGATTCAGATCGCTTTCGGCGAACCCGAGCCAGCGGTCGCCATAGGTTTCGATCGCTTTCTCAAACTTGTGCTCCAACAAATCCAAAATCATGATCTGGCCCGGAGAACGCAGCAATTTGAAGGCCGCGGATATTGCCGTCTCCGGGCTTTCCGCATGGTGCAGCGACTGGCTCATAATCGCCAGGTCCACGCTCCCGGGCTCAATCGGGGGATTCTGCAGGTCGCCCAGTCTGAATTCGAGGTTTTTTATATGATTTTTTCTGGCTTTAGCCTGTCCGAAGGCCACGATTTTTTCGGAGTTGTCGACCGCTATCACCTTTTTGCAGCGCCTTGCCAACAGCTCGCTCATCAACCCCTCGCCTGCGCCAAGGTCCGCCACCGTCAGAGGAGGAAGGACTCTCAAAAGAAGTTGGCCGAAACCCTGCCAGGACCGGCCCGGCCCGTAGAGGCGGTCAAAACGCCCGGCGACCTGGTTGAAATACGCCTGGGCCGTTTCGCGCCGCCGGTTCACGATGCGCCTCAGGTTGATCTGGTCCGCCGCATGTTCCGGCAGCTCCCGGGCGCCGCGCATCGCCAGGCGTACAAACTCCAGCCCTTCCTCTTGCAGGTCCGGGTTCAGCCTGTAGAATGCATGCTTTCCTTCCCGGCGCGTCTCTGCCAGACCTGAACCCAGGAGCAGGCCGAGGTGCGTGGAAATTCTCGACTGCCCCATGCGCGTAATTTCCTGAATTTCGTAAACGGACAGCTCATTCTTCTCCAACAACGCCAAAATTCTCAAACGCGTCGCATCCGACAGCGCCTTGAAGGATTGAAGCACTTTGGCCATTATTCCGCTCCGATCGCTGCGTCAAAAAACCGGTTGACTTGAGACAAGATTTATATATATCATTTTATCAGGATATGTCGATAGATTATTTTTATATAAAGCCGAGGCCCTGTTCAACCGAATTTGTGTAAATAAATATGAAAAGGAATCGATTTATGCCAACCAATGCACCAACGATGAAAAAAAGCAGCGCCGGAGATTCTGCAAAGCAGGATTTTTTTGTCAGCGATATCGGCCTTGCCGAATGGGGACGGAAGGAAATATCGGTGGCCGAGCAGGAAATGCCCGGCCTCATGGCCATACGCGCGAAATACGGCCCGCAAAAGCCTTTGAAAGACGTCCGCATCTCGGGCTCCCTGCACATGACCATCGAGACAGCCGTGCTCATCGAAACGCTCGTGGAACTCGGAGCGTCGGTGCGCTGGGCGAGCTGCAACATTTTCAGCACGCAGGACCAGGCGGCGGCGGCGATCGCGAAATCGGGCATCCCGGTTTTCGCTTTCAAAGGCGAAACGCTCGAAAAATATTGGGAGTTCACCCTCGAAGCCCTCACGCATCCGGGGGGCAAAGGGCCGCAGCTCGTCGTCGACGACGGCGGCGATGCGACGCTTCTGTTGCACAAGGGCTATGAAATGGAGCAGGGAAGCGACTGGGTGAAAACTCCAAGCGGCAGCCATGAAGAGCAGGTCATTAAGGACTTGCTGAAACGATGCGCCCGAGAACGGGCCGGCTGGTTCGGCAAAATCGTGAAAGAATGGAAAGGGGTCAGCGAGGAAACCACGACTGGCGTTCACCGCCTCTACCAGATGCTCGAAGCGAAAAAGCTTCTTGTCCCGGCCATCAACGTGAACGATTCGGTCACGAAGTCAAAGTTCGACAACCTTTACGGCTGCCGCGAATCGCTGGCCGACGGCCTCAAACGCGCGCTTGGCGTCATGATCGCGGGCAAAACGGCGGTTGTTTGCGGCTACGGCGATGTCGGCAAAGGCAGCGCCCACTCCTTGCGAGGATTCGGCGCGCGCGTCATCGTGACGGAAATCGATCCGATCAATGCGTTGCAGGCCGCCATGGAAGGATTTGAAGTGGCGCGCCTCGAAGAGACGCTTGGCGAGGGAGACATCTATGTCACCACGACCGGCAACTGCGACGTGATCACGCTGCAACATATGCTGAAGATGAAAGACCAGGCGATCGTCTGCAATATCGGCCACTTTGACAACGAAATTCAGGTGGACCCTTTGAACAACGCTCCCGGAGTGAAAAAAGTCAATATCAAGCCTCAAGTGGACCGGTATGATCTGCCGAGCGGTTGCAGCATCTACCTGCTTGCGGAAGGCCGGCTTGTCAACCTCGGTTGCGCCGAAGGGCACCCGAGCTTTGTCATGTCCAACTCCTTCACGAACCAGTGCCTGGCCCAAATGGACTTGTGGACGCATCGCGCGGAATACAAACCGGCTGTTTACCGGCTTCCGAAAATACTCGACGAGGAAGTCGCACGGCTTCACCTGGAGAAAATCGGCGTCCGTTTGACCCGGCTGACGCAAAAGCAGGCGGACTATATTGGGGTTCCCATCGACGGGCCTTACAAGCCGGATCATTACCGATATTGATTGTTCGACGGACGCTTTTAAAGGGCGCAAAGCGCAGACGCTTTGCGCCCTTTTTTTTGCGCGGGAAAGCGGTCTCGCCGCTGCGCCCGGGAAATAATTATGCGGCCCCATGCGAACTTGCCTGTCCGCTTTTTCTCTTCAACGAAGGATGCACCGGCGGTTTCGCGAAAATAATGCAAATCAGGGCGATCGCAAGCAGCGCAATCGACAGCTGAAATGCGGGTATATAGCTCCCCATCCTGTCGCGAATAGCTCCGGCGACAGGCGCTCCGAAGCTGCTGACGATGGTGTTGAACGGCATCGTGTATCCCATAATTTTGGGGAACTCGGATACGCCGAAAAAATTAGGGAATATGTTTCCCATGGCGATGGATTGGATGCCGAATCCAATTCCCAGAATGATGCAGTAAGCCAGCACCATGGGCAAAGATTTGGCGAAAAGGATCGTAATGTAGCCGATGATCGCAATGCCCATGGAGCTGACAGCCAGCGAATGCATGTTGAACCTGAGCCCCAGAACTCCTATGGCTATCTGGCTGATGGCCATAACCGCGGACATCAATCCGCCCGCCATTGCCGCTTTGCCGGGCGAAATGCCCACGTCCAACAAAAAAGCGATTTGATGGGTGACCAGCCCGTTCATTGCAAAAAACATCAAAGTGCCGTAAAGGACCAAAAGCCAAAGAGTCGGCGTCTTCAAGGCTTCCCTGGCCGTAAAATCCACCGGCGTCGTGTAGATTTTCGGCTTCGCTCCCGGGGTTTCCATCGTTTCCGGCAGTGAGCGGACAGGCCCGTCCGGGACCTGTCCGAGATCTTCCGGTTTGTTTTTAATCCACAACCCTGGCGCAAGCACGCAACAGACGAATACCACCGCCGCGATGATGAGGTACGTTTTTCTCCAGGTCACGGCGTCGATCAGCGCCATTAACAACGGGCTGAAACAAATTCCGGACAAGCCCATCCCGGAGAACGCGATCGCAAGCGCGATCGATCTTTTCTTGACGAACCAGTTGTTGATCACGGTCATCATGGCCAGCATGCCCCCGATGCTCATGCCGATTCCAAGAACGACTCCCGAAAGCAGATACAGGTGCCATATTTTTGTCTGGTAGGCCAGCAATGCCAGCGCTGCCACGCACAGGCAGTTGCCGATAACCATCGCGCGCCGGGCGCCCTGTTTCATGATGAATATCCCGACCATGGGAGCCCCGATGCCTGCCAGAATTATGGAAATTGTCTGGGCGATGGATATATCCGCTCTGCTCCAGGAAAATTCCTTGTTCCAAAAAGGAAGGAATAATGTAAAAGCCATCATCATCATCATCACGGCGACATTAAAAACAAATGCGACGCCAAGGTTCACCCAACCGTAAAAGCCTTCCCTGTCCAATATTTTCAGAGCCATATCCGAAATCTCCTGGGAACAGTCGGTCGCGTTGCCGCAATTGCAAACACGCGTACTAAGCTTAAGCCGGATTCTTTCAATAGCTGAAAGGTTGCCTTAGGCTATCGGACAAGACCTGCCCGATTCAATAGGAAAATATCGGGTTTAGACTCCCTTTGGATCCAGGTAGCGATGATGAAAGATGCGCATGCGCTTGAATTTGCCGTTCTCATCCAGATCGTAAAGCACCATCTGGTTCATGATAATAACGTCTCCTTCTTTCCATTGCGCTCCGGGAGCGCCTGGCGGAGGAGTTCGCAAAACATGGAATTCGGTGACGAGTTCGACGCAGAACTGCCTGCCCTCGGATAGAAAAGCGCCTACGTTCAAAACTTCTCGTATGTTGGCGGTAAGAGCTTCGTAGTTGGCTATAAACTCCTTCGGGCTGTGAAGCGTGTTCCCGGTCAAACCGGGGATCTGCGGGCCCATGAAGTTGTCCGGATAGGCCAGCGTGACATCCGGGCAAAAATATTCCACGACTTTGTCAAACCTGCGGTTGTTGAAGTGATCGACGTATTCAAGGAATTGCTTGCGGTTCATGGCGAATGGCCTCCCATGATTATTTCAGCGCGCAGTTTGCGGCGACGACGAAGCCGGAAGAAACGCAAACCAGCCTGCCACAGGAAGAATCCTCGCGGCCACGCGCCCTCCTCCGCTGTCGGCGAACAAGCTTTGCTGTACCAGCATCCTAAGTTAAAACTGATATTTTCCAAACTCTATTTTGCAATTAGCCGCCGAATCGCTCACAATAGGCTCCAATCTTTTGATCAGGTCGGGAATTAAGGGCCTGTCAATGAATAACGTTTACACTTTGGCGCGAGCGCCGGGCGGACAGATGCAAGGCGCCGCGACGGGGGCGATGCGTCGCCATCGTCGAGGAGCGGCGCCGAAGCAGATGCCCGCCCGCCGCCGCGCCTCTTCGCATTTAAATCTGCAATATTGCTTTGCGAAAGCTAAATTTAAGAAGCATCCGGGTTCGCTATGTCGCTCGGTCGAATCGACAAGAGAACAGGAATCCATATTTTCCCGTTTTTTGCATTAAAGGGGAAGCAGGAGTCTGAGAAATGAATCGAATGCGTCCTATCGTTCTTGAAGGCTGCTTCATTTCGGCCCTTATCATCATCGCGCTGACCGCATTCGGACAGAAGTCCGAGACGATCCCGGTGAAGGATTTGCCCGTCATCAAGGAAATGCCCGATCCGTTGACTATGAATGACGGAACCAGGGTCAAGACGCGCGAACAGTGGAAAGCGCGCCGGCAGGAAATGATCAAAATCCTTGAAGACTACGAGTACGGCCACATGCCTCCGCCGCCAGGCAACCTCAAGGCTTCGTTGGCGGCGCCAATACGTCGCATTCCGGCAGGCGGCCGCGTCGGAGAGACTGCGACGCTGCAAGCCGACTATCGCATGCTTCACCTGACTTTCGGTCCTGGCGGAAAACTGGGATTCGATTTGGGCCTTTTCACGCCGGTCGAACCCGGATCGGCTCAAATTGCGAAACGACACCCGGTGCTGATTTCGCTCGGTTTCAGCGCAGGAGAAAACAGTCTGGGGCCCTCGGAAGCCGCACTGGCCCGCGGCTATGCCGTCGCAACCATCGCCTGCAGCCAGCTTGGCGCCGATGCGCCTAATTATCGTTCCACAGGATTTTTCCCTGCTTACCCGGATTATGACTGGAACGATTTTGCGGCGTGGGCATGGGGCATTTCCCGCGCCGTGGACTATCTGGCGACCGATCCGGCAATCGACAGGCATAAGATCATGGCCACCGGCGCGTCGCGCATCGGCCAGGCCGTCCTCCTCGCCGGGGCGCTGGATGAACGAATCGCGCTGAGCGCTCCGGTGGCTGCTGGAATGGCTTTGCGCTTTTCGGGCAAGGAAATGGGCAACGGACTTGGCCAGGGGATTGCTGAAATCGTCGATCAGAACACATATTGGTTCGGTCCGCGATTCGCCGAATTCAAAGGCCAGACCGAAAAGCTTCCCTGCGACCAGCACTGGCTTGTCGCTTTAACGGCGCCGCGTCTTTTCATCATGTGCAACTCGCTGGCGGACCAATGGGGCAGAGCTTATGCCGCCGTACAAACGTATCTGGCCGCCAAGCCGACCTACTCCTTCCTGGGGGTTGAAGAAAACCTGGGAGCAAGCTTTCGTCCCGGCGGGCATGGAATGACTGCGGAGGATTGGTCGGCATTGCTCGATTTTGCCGACCAAAAATTATTGAATAAGGGGGGAAGCCGGAAGTTCGATGGGCTTCCGCCTGCAGATGAGCTTAAATAAAAGCTTTGCCTGCGTCCGACCGCAGATTGACGCGCACATCGTCCTACAGATGCATTCATTGCAGCCATAGGCCGCCGGAAATGCATGAATCCCGCCAGGCGGGACAGGCCCATATTTGTCGCTAAAATCCACAGCTCCCTCTGCCGCGGCAGAGGGAGCTGTGCCAGTCGGACGCTATCGAACTAATAGGGGAAATATTCGAGCAAAATGTCGTCCAGGAAATATTCGTCGCCGGCGGCGGCGAACGGTGAAAGCCAGAACATCAGCCGCGCATCATTTGCAATCCCGAAAAAGCCCGGCGTCTTAAACTCCACGGAATAGACTCCCCAGGCATCGGCGAGGTCGAAAGTGCGATCCGTCAAACCATAGTGGATAAGCGGGGCGTCATGCTTGAACAGCGATACCGCCAGGTCGTGGCCCTGGTTAGAGTAGGCCTTGAAACTCAGACGGTAACGCGTGTTCGGCCGGAGCGCTATCCCCGCCTGGTAGAGCTGAATGTTCGCTCCGGGCTTGGCAATGATCGCATGCCCTGCGTGAAAGCTCGCCTCGCCCGGCGCATCGTTGTCGAACGAACCCGCGCCGGCGGCGTAAAACTCCCACGGGTTGACGCCCGATTCGAATCCGGGATTCGCCAGCAGCGTGCTAGTGGCAACGATCGCCCACCCGCTCGTCGATCTTCCTTCGGAGTTTGCAACCGCGCAATCGTAAACGGAATTGTCTTCCGCTGACGTTATACGGGTCGTGTAGGACGCGCCTGTAGCGCCGGGAATTTCGATGCCGTCCCGGCGCCATTGGTAGGAAAAGGGCTCGGCGCCGCTCGCCACAACCGTGAAGGTCTCGGTCCTCGCCGCCGCAACTGTCCGGCTGTAAGGCGGAACCATTATCGCCGGCGGCCCCGAAACTGCGGCCTTCACCAGCAAAACATTGTCGAAGAAATACTGATCGCCCGCTTGTGCAAACGGCGGCAGCCAAAACATCAAGCGCGCATCATTCACGTTCCCGGAAAAACCGGTTGTCGTAAATTGCACCGTGCAGTCGGTCCAAGTGGAAGCAAGATCGCATCGATAATACGACAGCCCGTAATTGGTATAGGGGGCGCCGTGTTTGATAAGCGAAACTTCGACATCGTGGCCCCAATTAGAATACGCCTTGAAGCTCAACAGATACCGGGTGTTCGGTTCGAGCGCAATCCCTTCCTGGTAAAGCTGAGCGTTGGAACCTGCGTGCACAACCTTCACATGACCTGCAGCGGCGCTCGCAACTCCCGCGGCATCCGCGCCAAACGAACCCACGCCATTCGTATAGAATGTCCATCCCGGAGTCCCCGATTCGAATCCAGGATTCGACAGCAACGAAACGGGCAGCGTTTTGCTGTTCGGCCGATTGATATCCGCCCCAACGGCAAAATCGGCGTTGTAGTTCAGAACCGCCCATGCAGTGTTCGTGTTCGGGTCGACGCCGTAGGTCCCGAGCCCGTATTCCGGTTTGTATTCTCCCAAGACGAATTCCTTCTCGCCGCCGAAGTTTTCATCCACCGCATTGAGCCATTTGCCGTCAATAAAAGTGGCGATGCCGATATCGCCGGTCCCGAGGAAAGACGCGGCAGTCGGCTCGAATGACATGGAGAGCACATACGTGTCGGTCTTATCTTCGGCGCCCAACTCCGACATGCCCCACAGGGACAGAATATCGCTTTTGAGCTCATCAAAGTTGAACTGCTTTTTCGGTTTCTCAACCCAACCGGTGTTGACGGCCTTGCTCAACGGACGAGGGCCGCTAACCTGTGTTCCACCACTGAAGGCGACAGGAGTGGAGTCCGTAGTCGTGCTGTTATTGACACCGTCGAGGATCCTTGCGGTTGTGCCGTTAAAGCTGTCCTCGACAACAGTAAAGGAGCCGCCCTGAGGGACAAGGAACTTCCGCCCATTGAGGCTATAGCCCCACGTCTCTTTTTTCACAAAGTCGAAGTCCGGCGTCAAAAGCGAACCGGAGCCATCAGGATAGTCGTCCCCGTCTGCAAAGTTGCCCTCAGAATCGGAATAGTAATCGACCGTTACGCGGGGCCCATCGACAGTATAGATGTAGTAGCCCATGTTCCATGTTTCCTGTGAAATCTGGGTCTCGCGCTTCTTGACATCTCCATAGCTGCTGATAAAACTGTCCAAACTGGCAGGATCGTAGAATTTTGAGCTTGCTCCGGTAGAAATGAGCTGCTCGACCTGCGACAAGCCGTCGGGGCTGTCGACAAGAGCCCGATTGTAAATGTGATCGTGGCCTGAAATCATGTAGTGAACGTCGTTATTCACCAGGCTGGCATAGAAAACATTCTGATCGGAGGCTTTCGAGCCCGGATTGCTGCCGAAGAAGCCATCCGCATGGTTCGCACCCATCAACGGTCTATGGGAGAATACAAATGCATGCTCTGTACCGCGAACGTTTTTATCCAGTTGTCCGCTGATCCAGCCCTGCTGCGTGCCGGGCCAGTATTCCCCGGAAACCGTACTTGTACTGTAAGAGAGATTGTCCGCAATCGGCCATATATTGCCGCCTGCGTTATATTGGGTCACGATGCCATTGTTCCAGCCATAAAAATCGGTGGTTGGCTTGCCGCTGCTTATTCGAAAGTATTCCCCTGCCGGGATTGTGGCCGGCACCTTCTTCCACACTCCGTCGACATAGGCGCCCGTCGTTCCCGACAGATCCGCTGTATGTTTGTAAACGGTAAACCCAAAATAAAAAGCGCCAGGGCCATATGTCGCATGGGCCGCCGGCGTTGTCGTCGAAATTTTTGTCGCCTCGACATCGACGATGACGAATCTTGCATTGTTGCCGGCTTCTCCGTAATCAAAGGAATAGCTGAGCCCCTTCAAGGCATCAATAGCCGGACTGCTGAAATTGGCGGCGCCGAAGGTATTTGCCATCCCCTGAGTCTGGGGAAACGCGCCAAGAAAAGCCGGAATATTCAGATTGTTGAGCGGGTCCAGGAAATACATATATCCATAGGTTTCATGGTTGCCGCGCAACGGGAAGAATCCTATGCCCTTATCATAAAGAGATGCGGAAACATCCGCTCGGGTATACATAGCGGCGTCTCCCGCCCTGTCCGACAGGTCTCCTACCTGGATGACGAACTTGACGCCCTCTTTGATGAATCGCTGGTTGAGCGCTCTGGCTACGGCGGCGCTCACGTAATTCGGGTTGTCCGGATTCTCAGCGCCCAGGGGATCGGATGGAACATACCACTGAGTGTCTCCATGGACGCCGAAAGACCATGGATTCACCTGGTATCGCCCCCCTTGCGCCAGGCCGATTGTCGTGAATGCAAACAAAAGAATCATGGCCGCCAGAAGCGGGCGGGTCGCTTTTCTCTTCTTAAAATATTCAATCATGGACAATTCTCCTCAATTTAATTGCCTTTGCCGATAAAGGCTTTACGGACCTTTGCAGTCCGACCGTGCGCCATGTCGCTCCAGTGACAAGTGGTGCGTATCGCCGGGGATTGCCGCTGTGCGGACAGATCGGAAGAGCACACTTCAACCGATTCCGGCCGCGTCGCCATAGCAGTAGAAGGACGAGATACATGTCACTTATGTACTATGTTGCGTTGATAACATCAGTAGCCGGTTGAAATCAAGCAACTTAAGTGAAATTTCGGTGAAATTTTAATAATGACGCCCAGCAAACAAATCACATTCGACGACTTCACCCTGAATGCTGCCGATGAATGGCTCATGAAAGGCCCGGAGAAAATCCACCTGAGGCCGAAATCATTCGCACTTTTAAAACACCTGGTCGCAAACTGCGGCAAACTGGTCACCAAGGATCAGCTGATGAACATCCTCTGGCAGGACTGTAACGTGGGGGATGAAGCCCTCAAGCACTGTGTGGCTGAAATTCGAAGAGCTCTGGGGGATAGATCCGAAACGCCCAGATATATTGAAACCGTGCACCGGAGGGGATACCGGTTCATCGGAACTCCCAGCGAGCAGCGCAAAGACGCCGAGCTTCCTGAAGCCGAAACGCGCGAGGCGCAGGCCCCGGTCGCAATCGACCGTCTCTTCGTCGGGAGAGAAAGGGAGCTTTCACAATTGCGGCAGCATCTGGAAAAAGCCAAAGGGGGCGTGCGCCAGACGCTGTTCATCAGCGGCGAACAGGGCATCGGGAAAACCGCGCTCATCGACGCTTTCCTCGATGAAGCGGCGCCTCGTGTTTTCACCCGCCGCTCATGGAATCCAAGCCGCCCCTGGACGGCCAGGGGGCATTGCATCCAGTCCCACGGAAGCACCGAAGCCTATATGCCGCTTCTCGAAGCGCTCACCGGGCTCTGCCGATTGCCGGAACACAGGCGCATCGCGGCGGTGCTCCGCCGCCATGCGCCGCTTTGGATAGCCCAGATGCCGTCGCTGGCTATCCGCTCCCGGATGAAAGACATTCAACGTCAAGTGCGGGATGCAACACGGGAACGCATGCTGCGCGAACTCGCCGAAGCGTTTGAAGAGCTGACGTCGGACAGACTGCTGATCCTGGCGCTCGAAGACATCCACTGGAGCGACCCATCCACCCTCGACTGGATATCCTATTGGGCGCAACGGCGGGGACCGTCAAGGATGATGTTGATCGCCACCTGCCGACCGGCCGAATCCACAGCCGACGGACATCCTTTCAAAAACATCAGGCGTGAATTGGACGCTCGCCAGTTGTGTCATGAAATCTCTCTTCCGTTTCTTGATGAACCCGCCATCGGTGAATACCTGTCCCGGCGATTCCCGGCCCACAGCTTTCCCGCCGGAATAGTTCCGTGGATTGAACAGAGAACGAGCGGCAATCCCCTGTTTATCGCTAATATTCTTGACTGTCTCACCGGACAGGGTTTCATCGTTCATCGCAACAACGGATGGATCCTCGACACAACGCTCGAGAATATTGAACTGACGGCGCCGCCCACGATCCAACAGATCGTCGATCGGCAATTTGAACAGTGCACGCCCGGCGAACAGCGTCTGCTTCAGGCGGGAAGCGTGAACGGGATGGAATTTTCTGTGGCCGCTGTCGCAGCCATACTCGGCGAAGAAGCGGATGAAATCGAGCTGCTCTGCCGGGGTCTCGCCGGGAAGAACCGGTTCCTGAAACCGGTTTCTCCAGGCGCGGTTCCGGGAAAAGGAGATGAAGCCTGTTTCAGGTTCATCCACGAATTCTACCGGAACATATGCCACCAGCAGATCCCTTCTGAGCAGCGCGCTAGATTTCACCGGCGCGCGTCAGAATTCATCGAACGCGCGGTCGAACGACCGCGCTAAAGCAGATTTCCTCGCCTTCCCATTTTTAATCAGAATGCATCGGGGTTCGCCGGCGCCAGCCCAAGAATCCCGCGAATAATATCACAACCTCACCGCGAGGAATTGTTCTCCTCGGCGGTGCGTTCGTAGGCGCGCAACCCGAGCCGAAGCGAGAGAATTCCAAGGATGGACGCGAGGATGCCGACGATGACGGCAGAGGATCGAACCGCTTTGTCGTCGGCGAAGTAATAGGTGGTCAATCCACCGACAGCCGCTGCCCCGACGGTGCCTGCGACCAAATTTAGAATAAGGAAACAGATGGCTGTGATCTGACCGCGCATCTCGTTCGGAGCGATGGATTGCAGGGACGCCGGGCCGAGGCCTGCGGAAAAGCCGCCGAAGAAAATCACGCTTCCGGTGCAGCCCAGCACCCAATATGGGTCATCGATGACATGGGCCAGAATCAGCGGAATGATAACCAGGCCCTCCGCAGCCATCATCAACTTGATCGAAACCGCTTTCCTGCCGGCGCGAATGTACTTTCCCGCCAGCGCTCCCGCCAAAATAAGTCCGGCAGTTCCGAAAATAAAGTTGACGACCCCAAAATGCGGGCCGATCTGTGCGGGAGTCCAGTCAAAACGGCGGATAAACCAGACCGGAACCCACCCCAAAATGGCGCCGTTGGTCATGGCGCCAAAGGTGGTGCCTCCGATGAGGGAGCTGAATGTCGCCCAATGTTTTTGCAGATACCGGAACATCGCCGCGGTGTTCGCCTTGCCGCGCTGTTCTTTGCGGGACGGTTCCCGGATGCTCGCCATCGCCAGAACGAAAAATATCCCCGGGAGCCCCACCAGCACAAACGACAACTGCCAAGGCTTCAGATAACCCAGAAGCAGGACTTCTCTGGGACCGCTGCTTATCGCGAACTGGGCGACCAGTCCGCCGCAAACATTGGCCACTCCGGATCCGAGCATAACGCCGCCGGCGAATACGTTGAGCGGCAGACTGCGCTTTTCTCTCGGGAAGCAGTCCGCAATTAAGGAATAGGCGCAAGGCGCAAGACAAGCTTCGCCGACGCCGACGCCCATTCGAGCAAAAAACAGTTCCCAATAGTTTGAAGCCAGACCGCAGAGAACCGTCATGCAGCTCCACAATCCGATGCCTATGGCCAACAACACGCGCCGGCTGCGGCTGTCGGCCAGCCGGCCCAGCGGAATGCCCATGGTCGCGTAAAAAGCGGTAAAAGCCAGTCCCTGAAGCAGGCTGAACTGGAAATCGTTGATCTGGAGGTCTTCCCGGATCGGGCCGACAAGATAGCCGATGACGGCCCTGTCGACAAAAGAGAATGTATAGCTCAGGTAAAGCACAACCACGATGTACCACGCATAAACGGCGGATGGATACACAGGAGTTCCCGTCGCCTGCGGCGCCGCAGCTGAATCCGCAACACTTCTCATAATTCAATCCCGTCCGATATTCTTGTATGCGGCCGATTATATGGGATCGCTGCCAAATAAAACAGACGAATGCAAAGGAACGTTCCACCGGAAGGACTGGGCGTCTGCGTGGCTAAGCGGCTTTTGTATTTCAACTGCTTTCAAGCGCCGACGGGCGCTTTTCGGGCAGCCATTTCCAGAGCCGTTCGGGCATGAACTGGCGTTGCAGCTTGAGATTGGCGCGGTCGCCGATAGCCGCAGCCCGGAAGAAACGCCGCCAGGTTTCGGCATAGGGATCGCTTGCCGCCGTCCTGCCCGGCAGTTGCCCGCGAGTGCGCAGCGCCGCGAGGACCGCCGGCTCCAGTTCCACTGCTGTTGTTGCCTGTCGGTCGTAGTGGATGGCGGTTCCGCGCCCGACATCGCAAATCAGCCACCGCTCGTTCGGCAGGCGAAAACGAAAATGCGGCGCCAGCAGGACCGAGACGTTGTACTGCGGTTGGAAGCTTGCCCACAACAGGCCGTCTTCCAGCTCTTCGAAACGCAGCAGTCCCCGGTAGCGGTGCGCCTCGCGCCCCACCTTGCGGACCAGGTTCTGGAACTGGCGCACATCGGGATCCGCCAGATTGCCGCGAATGCTTCCCCCGCCTGCGAGCGCCTTGAGGCAGTAGCGGAACATCAGCCGTTCGCCGCCGGGAGTTTCAGCCAGAAAAACCCGCACGAACTCGCCCGGGATCTCCTGTCCCGACGCCAGCAGGCGCTCCCCGAATGCTTCGGTCAATGCGAAGTCGGTCGTTACGGGCGTCGGCTTGTCATACAGTCCGCCTCCGTCTTTGGCCGACGGCGGCAGAAAATCGTCAGGCTTTTGGTCGCCGCGCAAGGCGGTTTCGAATGCGCTCCACAGTCCGGCCAGGGTGCCATCGTATTCGTAAATCATGCAAATTCCGTCCTGCCGGTTATCCCGGATTCCCAGGCTGCTTCCGGCGCGCCGGCAGTCAGCTGTTGCCGGACCGGCGCGGCCGTCAACCGGGACGCAGCGGCCGGATCGCTCCAGCCCGGCAGCAGCGGCTGCCGAAGGTCGGCCGCCGGGCGTTCTTCCAGAAGACGCTGCCGCAACGCCTGCTGCCGGCCCAGCAGGTCGCCAACTGGCATCCGCCCGTTGCATGTAATGAAATAGGCGGCCCGCTTGAGCACCACACCGAATTTCCCCAGAGTTTCGAAGTCGAGCGCCCCCCAGCGCCGGGCGGCTACGATGCGGCGCGCCGAAACAATTCCGATCCCCGGCACACGCAGCAACATCCGCGGGTCGGCCCGGTTGACTTCGACCGGAAAGTGCGCGAGATGCCGCAGCGCCCAGTTCACCTTGGGGTCAACTTCCGCATCGAGAAACGGCTCCTGCGGACTCAGCAGTTCCTCCGCTTCGAAATGATAGAGGCGCATCAGCCAATCGGCCTGGTAAAGACGGTGTTCGCGGCGAAGCGGCGGCTGTTGAATAGCCGGCAGCATAGCGGCCTCGTTGACCGGCACGTAAGCCGAGTAGTAGACACGCTTAAGCGACACCCGGCGATACAGTTCCTGCGACAGCCGCAGAACCTGGTAGTCGGACTCGGGAGAGGCGCCGATGATCATCTGTGTGCTCTGTCCGGCCGGCGCGAATGCCGGCGCCCGCCGCGACTGGCGGCGTTCATCGCGATTGGCCACGATAGCCGTGCCGATCCGTTTCATCGGCGCCAGAATGCCTTCCCGGCGCTTTTCCGGCGCCAGCCGCATCAGCGACTCCGACGAAGGCAGCTCGATGTTGACGCTGATCCGGTCGGCCAGCAGCCCGGCCTGCCGCACTAGTTCGGGACTGGCGCCGGGGAGGATCTTCAGGTGGATGTACCCGCGGAAACCTTCGGCTTGCCGCAGACGCGAGCAGACTTCGCAGAGCCGCTCCATGGTGTAATCCGGGCTCTTCACCACTCCGGAGCTCAGGAACAGCCCCTCGATGTAGTTGCGACGGTAGAACTGGCTGGTCAGGTCGACGATTTCTTCGACCGTGAAGGTCGCCCGGGGAATATCGTTCGAACGCCGACTGGCGCAATACAGACAATCGTAGATGCAGGCGTTGGAAAAGAGAATCTTCAGCAGAGAAATGCACCGGCCGTCGTCCGACCAGCTGTGACAGCACCCGCCCGGCAGAGTCGTCCCCTGGCCGCGCCCCTCCGTCCCTTGACCTCGCGAAGAGCCGCTCGACGCACAGCTGGCGTCGTACTTGGCTGCTCCGGCCAGAAGCGTCAATTTCGCCGCCGTATCCATAATGAATAAAAAATAGCACAAATAACCGGCAGGCGAAGCGTCTGACGCCTTTTCGGCGAAAAGTCGCATCCCGAACGGTCGCCTGATTCGCCCGAAACCTCGATGGTTGGCTTCCTGCGCCAAAAGGCCAGTCCTGATGGACCGACAGGCTCCGAATTCGCAGGTCGCGGATTACACTTCGAATCGTAAAAACCAACGCGGTGCGGAAATGATGTCGTCTGCAGTGACGATCAACATGGGCTGGGCCCGAATCCCACGTTCTTTTCCTCAGGCGTGAGTTCGGCGGTGAAGTATTTTGCCTGTTTCAGTCCTCCGGGGGCCCTGGTTGTGCAATGGATTCCGAAACCGCCGGAAAACCGTCAGGATTGTTTGTTTATGCCTTTGAGCTCTTCGCCCAATCCGAGCACGTTGATCAGACGCGACTGATCGGAGATAACCAGCTTGGTGTTGTGCTGCAATGCCGCCTGAGTGACTTCCAGCTGTTTCAACAATTGAGCGTTGCCGACAAAGTACTCTTTGGCTGCGGTCGAGACGTTCTCGATGGCCTTGGCTTCGCCCTCGGCTCTTAAAATAGCCGATTGCCTGGCGCCTTCGGCAACCAGGATGGCGTTTTGTTTGTCCCCTTCCGCCTGCAGGATCTGTTTCTGTTTATAGGCTTCGGCGTCCAGAATAGTGGCTCTCTTTTCACGCTCGGCTTTCATCTGCTTGCTCATGGCCTCTGTGATGTCCTTTGGAGGCAGGATCTCTTTGACTTCCACCCTGGTTACTTTTACGCCCCATTTGTCGGTGGCTTCGTCCAGCGTTGTTCTTAACGATGAGTTAATTCGCTCTCGAGAGCCCAACGTTTCGTCCAGCGTCATATCGCCAACAAGGTTTCTTAAATTGGTTTGGGCCAGCTTGCTGACGGCTACAAAAAAGTTGGCCACCTCGTATTTGACCGCTTTGGCATCCGTCACATAGTAATAGACCACGGCATCCACCGTGATGCCGACGTTGTCTTTGGTGATAACCGCTTGCGGTTCAATATCCAAAACCGATTCGCGCATATCGACCCGGGCTCTCAGAGCGTCGATGAAGGGAATCAGAACTCGAAGACCCGGATCAAGCGTTTCTTTATACCGGCCCAGCCTTTCGACGAGCCCTTTTTCAGCCTGACGGATGATCACAATGGATTTGGACAGCACAAGAAGGATGACTATCACAGGAAGTGCTATTAAGACTAAAGATCCCAGTTCCATCAATCGCCTCCTTTGTATTTTTTTACATTAAGCGTTACTCCGCTAATTCCTATAACTTTGACCGCCTCTCCCTTTTCAATCGGGGTTTCAGCCCTGGCCCTCCACTCTTCATTGCCCACTTTTACCAAACCGACGTCAGGCAAAGAAATGTCCTTCAGGACAATCCCTTCCAATCCGATAATGCCGTCGATGTTGGATATTTCTTTTTTTCCAGCGGACCATCGGTGGACGTATTTTCTGCCCAAAAAAATATAAGCCAGGCAGATGATCATCGTTAGAACAAGAGCGAGCATCCATGAATGAAACGGCCAGGCGATCAATCCGCCCAGGATGAAAGCGGAACCGAGGAATACGAGGTCAAACCCGGTGAAGCAGCCCATCATCAGTTCCGCCAGGATCATGACCAATCCGATGCCGATGAATATCAAGAAAAAATGTTCTTCCATCATAGTTCCCCTGCCTTGCTTTTTTTGCAGAGATAGGCTGCCGCCAAAAAGACGGCAACTCAAATATCCTTTTATCCATAATCCACGATGATTCCGATATAGGCGTTATTATAGCAATACGAACCCGCCTTGGGTTAGATAAATCGATGCGGCTGGGTTTTGAAAAATCGACCTGTCGACCAGAAACTAATTGCATCCAATTTCAAGACGGTTTTTCCGATGCCGGCGCACAGGGCATAGGATCGATCCGTCGCTGCAGCCGACGCATGATTTCTTCCGCCCGCGGCCGGCCGCGCCATGCGGCTGCACAAGCGCCGCAACCGGTGCATCGCTCCTTCGAAACCTCACAGGCTTCCTCGTTCACATCCATGGGTTGGCAGCCCGTTGGTGAAAGCACAATAGGCCGCGTTCGGCGCGGCGCAGGGGCAGACGCAGGGCGGCGCGTCGGAGCTGATGCGGGACAACGCCCAGTGGCGCAGAGCCGGCAGTGGTTGCAGGTCTTCGAATCGATAGAGGCAATGAGAGGATGGGACGGCCCTGAAAAGCCGCCCCCTCCGGAATTGCAGATCTTTTGAGTTTTACTTTTTGATCCGTACGTCGACGGCTTTGGCGCCGGCCGGGTAAACAATTACCGGATTCAAATCCATTTCGAGAATCTCCGGCAAATCGATCGCCATCCGGGAAACCGCAAGGAGCAGCCGCTCGATTGCGGCCGTATCGGCGGCCGACCGGCCGCGAACCCCCTGAAGCGCCGGGTAAGCGCGAATCCCTTTGACCATGCGCGCGGCGTCCTGGCTGGAAAGAGGGGCAAGACGGAACGTGACATCCTTCAGCGTCTCGACATAAATGCCGCCCAGGCCGAACATGAGAACCGGTCCCACGCCCTCTTCACGCTTCATGCCGATAATGACCTCCGTTCCCGGGGCGCACTGCTCTTGAACCACAAATCCGGCGCCGGGGAACTTCTTCGCCATCTCCGCAATCGCCGTCTTCAACTCGCCTTCATTCGCAATATCCATCGCCACTCCGCCGGCGTCGCTCTTGTGAACGACATCGGCGCTGTCCACCTTCAGGACAGCCGGATAGGAAACCTGCGGGATTTTCGCATTCGAAGCCGGCAAGGTTCGGGCGGCCGGGATATCGTAGGCAGCCAAAAGCTCGAATGCGGCCGCCTGTGAAATGAAACCGCCGGGGCAGCCGGCCAGAATTTCTTTGGCTCGAGCCTTATTGCCTTCGACTTGAGCGGGCGATTCCGCCACCCGCTTTCGCAGCCCGTCATATCGAGCCATCGCGGCCAGGACGCGCGACGCCGCTTCCGGATAGTCAAAAACCGGAATCCCGGCGTCCTTGATAATCTGTACGACGCCCGCCCAATTCTCGTTGGTCATGACCACCGCGATGATGGGCTTTTTCAGCTTGGGCGCGGTTTCGGCTATGCGGCGGGCGATCGCTTCGCAATCGACAAAAAACGGCGTCACCATTGTCAGAAGGATGGAATCGACGCCCGGATCTTCGTCCAGGCATGTGAGCGCCAGGGCAAAGTGATCGGCTGTGGCCGTCGCGGCCACGTCGATCGGATTTTCAACATAAGTCTCCGCATACAATCCGGCGCGCAGCCTGGCCTTGGTCTCTTCGGAGAATTTAGCCAGTTGCAGCCCGTTCCCGACGCACTCGTCAATGGCGATAATTCCGGGGCCGCCTGCATTGGCGATAATTCCGACTCTGGACCCGTTAGGAACGGGTTGCTTGGCGAACGCGTATCCGGCGGCGACCATTTCTTCCACGGTCTGGAAGCGCAGAACGCCTGCACGCTCGAAAATGGCGTCGGTAAGGGAATCCTGCTGCATCAGGGAACCGGTGTGAGAACTGACGGCTTTCGCCGCAGCGGCGGTCCGGCCCGTTCGAATCGCCAGGATTGATTTGTCTTTTGTAATGCGGCGGCACCGCTCAATAAAGCCCGGCGTATCTTTCATGCTCTCGATGTGCATCAGGATCGTGTGCGTTTCCGGATCGTCGCCCAGGTAGTCCAGAATTTCATTGGTATTCACATCAGAGGCGTTGCCGTGCGAGGCGTAAATGCGGAAACCGGATCCCATCTTGCGGAGGTTCAGGTTGATCATTTCAGCCACTCCGCCGCTCTGAGCGAGGATGGAAGCCCTGCCGCGCCCCAGAGGCGTAAAGGTGAAATTGGCGTAGACCGAAACGTCAGGATCCGAATTCATGATCCCCTGCGAATTCGGCCCGTAGACCCTCACTCCGTATTTGCGCGCGTTCTCGAGCAAAGCGTCTTCAAGTTTGGCGCCTTCGCCGCCCATCTCACGGAATCCCGCGGTATGGATGATGACGAATTTCACCCCATGCTTCCCGCAATCTTCCACCATTTGAGGCACCAGGGCGCTCTTCACCGCGATACAGACGATATCCACGGGTTTGGGGCACTCGAGGACGCCCGGATATGCCTTGAGCCCGAGAATTTCCGATTCCTTGGGGTTGATCGGGTAGATTTGGCCTTTGAAACCGTAATCGAGAAGATTTTTTACGACGCGGTTTCCTATGGAAAACTTGTTGTTGGAAGCGCCCATGACGGCGACGCTGCGGGGTCGAAAAAGGGAATCTAACATGAAAAATTCTCCAAAATTATTTGGCTGCAGAGAATGCAGAGAACTGAATCTCTGCGCTTTCTGGGGCCTCCGCGGCATGTTTTCTGACGACTAATCTTCCAGTGCAAGCAAGGCGGCGCCGAAAGCGCCGGCGAGCTGGGCTTCCGGCAAGACGTACACCGGCCGGCCCAGGTGCCGGGATAGCATTTCGGCCAGCATCGGGATGTGCGCAACCACTCCGCCGCTGACCACTACCTCGCCCGTAAGAGGATCCATTTCGATAATGCGTTTGACCACCGAATCGACCAGGCCGGCCACGATATCCGGAACTTTCTCGCCGGCACGAAGGTGGGCCAGGATCTCTGTTTTGGTGAAAACAGTGCAAAAGCTCCCCATCCGCACGACTCGGGAGGCTTGTCGCGACAGGGCGTCGACTTGCTCGATCGGCACATCCATGCGCTGGGCGACTTCTTCCAGGAAAGCCCCGGTGCCGGCGGCGCATTTCCGGTTCATTTTGAAGCTCTCGCGCCCGCCCGAGGCGCTGATATGAATTATTTTATTGTCTTGGCCGCCCACGTCCACCACGGTGATCCGCCGCGGGAAATGATGGTACGCGGCGCGCGCGTGGCAGGCGATTTCGGTGCGGGTCGACTGCGCAAACTTCACATTGTGCCGGCCATAGCCGGTAGAAATAACACGCGTCAACTCCGGATAGCTCAACCCGCAGGAGGCGAGAGCCGCGTCCATCGCTTCGCGCGCGCTGCTCTCGAAATCCACACCGGTTTTCCGCACGTCCGAGGCTATCAGCCGGCGGGCGGCGTCAATGATCGCAACCTTCGTCGCCGAAGCCCCGACGTCCACTCCTCCAAATGCTTCGCTCACCGTCCCTTTTTCTCCGCAAGCTGTTCAATGTAGGCTTCGATATTAGTGCGGGCCTGTTCCTCCGAATAGCAGCGCAAATCGTTCAGATCGCCGTGAATGACCAGCATAGGCAAATTGTATTTCTGGGCCAGGCGTTCCGGCATGCCGTACCGGTTGTTGGAATTGTTGGGACAGGTTTTCGCGTCATGGAAAATCATGCCGTCGATCTTGTAGCGCGCGATCTGTTCCTCAAAATATTTTTCCTTGTAGGGCTCATCGCGGACAATGAACAGCTCGGTGTAGGCCTGAGCCATGCTGCCGAAGGGATCGTCCGCCTCCAGGGCCGTGAAAACCCAGCTGCTGCAATAGGTCGAGGCCAGGACGCAGGCGCTGAGTTCGGCGAACTGTGTGGAAAGCTCGCGCAGCTTCCCCCAGATCGGCATCCCTTCCCAGTAGATTCTGAATTGCTCTCCGTCGATGGCGGCGACGCGGTCTTTGACTCGTTGATCCAGTTCGGTCAGAAGAAGCTTGTAATAGTCGACGGCCCTCTGCTCGCCGCGCAGAATCACCGCCGGGCCCATGTGGATGGCGCCGTCGAAAAAGGTCAGCGGCGAAGGGACATTGGAGGCGATCTGAAGAACCTGCTTCCACAAATCGGTGCATTGTCGGGATAGGCCTACCACTCGTTTCAACTCGTCGTAATCGAGCTTTTTCCCCGAAACTTCCTCCAGCGTGGGAACAAGCGCTTTCAACTGAGACGCTATGGAATCGACATGCGCCTGGGTCAGCTCGCCGATGCTGCGATGCGTTTGAACGCCGACGGCCGGGACTTTAAATTCCCGCGCATAGAACTCAAACCAGTCCTGCACGTCGCGGCATTGATTGGTGTTGAACACCAGGATATCGGGTTTCGGAGGCCCGCTGATTCCCGGATACGCTTTGCTGATCGGGCTTTGACCTTTGATGTAGGACCCGATGTCCGCCGTCAGATAGGAACAGATGTCGGGCGAATAGCCCATGGCGTTGGCAACCGGGATGAGGTCTGTCGCCATGCGGCTTGCCCCAAGCATGGCGCCGTGGTTTTCGGGAAAGAAGACCAGGAACCCGGCCGCGCGCAACAGTTCGGCGGGGCCCACGCTGGTGCACCATGCGATTTTCTTGCTCTTGGTCTTGGCAGCTTCATCCAATTCGCGGAAATGAGCTTCCATGATTTCTTTCATTTTGCTTGTCGCTTGGATCTTCTTAAACGTTACCGGATTGCGTTGTTCTGTTTTCACTTCCCGACTCCTGTTCCAAAAATAAAAACGCCGCAGATTTCAAAGAAAAACAAACATTCCAATATATCAGCAAAATCCGTGAAATCCGCGGCGTTTTTGTAAATTCAACATTTTCCTTCACTTCGGATTTCGCGATTGCGCAATTCCAATGCATCGATCAGACACGCCATCGTGCGGTGCATCGGCGCCGTAATCCCCTTCCGCTCTCCATAATCCGCAATTCTGCGGATCAGAAACCGATTCTCGGTTTTGCGTCCATTTTCCAGATCCGTCAGCATGGAAGGCTTGTGCGGCCCGGCGCGTTCGTTAAACTTCATAACCACATTAAAAAAATCCGGCCCGAAATCGAATCCATAAGCTGCGGCCACCGCAATGGCTTCCCTGAGCAGCAGTCCCACAAGTTGCGCCGAGGGAGGATACTTCATCATTTCCTGCATATTCATGCCCGTGACGGCGGCAATCGCCATCGTGCAGGTGTTCAGCAGCGTCTTCCTCCAGGCGTACTTTTGAATTTCGGCTGTCGATTCGATCGCCAGTCCTGCGGCCGTGACCGCCGCAGCCGCTTCCGCGCAGCGCTCAGAGCTCCTTTCATCAAGCCACCCCAGGTAATTGGGCGGATTGAAGAAGGTTTCGCGTATGACGCCGGGTTTGATCAAAACGCCGCCATAGCTGATCACTGCGCGCAGGACGCGGCCGCTCCCCAAACGTTCCGCGATGATTTGCTCGGTGTCGATGCCGTTTTGAGCCGAGACAAACAATGCATCCGATCGTTTCGCCACAACGCTCAGTTCGCCCAGCAAGGATTCAAGATCGCAGGCTTTTATACATATGAAAACGAATTCCGGATCTATATCTCCCAGATCGCCAATAGATTCAAGGAGAATAGCCGGCCGGGCAGTCAGCTCTTCATTCCCCGTGATCCTCAGGCCCGCAGCGCCGATGGCTTCCCGGTGCTCCTTCCATGCCTCCACCAGGACCACCGTCTGTCCGGCAGCGCAAAGATGTGCGGCCAGGATCCCGCCAACGGGTCCGGCGCCGATAACCGTGATTGTTTTGGATTTCATTCTTGCTCCCGCCCGGGCTGCCGATGCCGCCTCAGGGCCGCCATCCGTCCCGGTTCGGACTGGATGAGCTGCAGGCAGCCCTTCTTTTATAATGTCGCCAGTTCGGAAACCATAGTGAGGCCTGTTGGGGCTGTCAAGGGAAATATCTTGAAGCAACGTCCCTCGAAAGCCCGAAAGATCAGGGTTGCACGGCAATTCTGGTCGCAGCCGCCAAAATGCCGGCATTCCTACGGATATAATTGCGGAGAATAGGAAATGCGGGGGGATATGGACTATTATCTGAATTACAGCGGCGGCAGACTCAGTTTTTCTCTTCCATCCGAATGGAATGTTCTCAGTTCGCAGGATTGCGCAAAAGCGCCTGTCATCGACGACGTCGCCGGCGAGATTGAACGGGCGCTGGACAACCCGATCGGCGCTCCTGCTCTGGAACAGCTTGCCCGGCCCGGCATGAAAGTCGCCTTGCTTTTTGACGACATTCAACGGCCGACGCCTTCCTCAACCGCCTTGCCGATAATTCTTAACAGGCTCAATCGCGCCGGGGTCGAAGACGAACGCATCGCTGCGATCTGCGCAAGAGGGACGCACCCTTCTCTGACTCCGGAGCAGCTCGAGAGAAAAGCCGGCCGAGAGACGCTCCTGCGACTGCAGCAGCGCGTTTACATGCACGATCCGCAGTCGGCCGAAAGCGTTTTCATGGGCAAGACGCGCCGGGGCACGCCGGTCGAGATCAACCGGCATGTCGCCGAAGCGGACATAGTCATCGGCATCGGAACGTGCATGCCTCATCCCTACGCAGGCCACAGCGGCGGATGCAAAATTATCATGCCAGGCGTCTGCTCCTATCGCACGGTCGGAGAGCATCACTACGCCTGGTTGCGCAACAAAGACTGCAGACTCAATGTTTTAGATGGGAATCCTTTTTACGACGAAACCGTCGAAATGGCGCGGCTGGCAGGCTTGTCTTTTAAACTGGATTTTCTTGTGAACGAATCGGCCCGGGTGATCCGTGCTTTTGCCGGAGACCCGGTCGAAGAGCATCGCCAGGCGGCTGAATACGGCGCCTCTCTCTACCTGGTCCCGCTTCCAAAAGAAGCCGACATTGTCATCACTTCGGCGGCCCCGCTCGAAATCGGGGTTCAGGCGACGAAATCCCTGCTGAACGCCAGGCTGGCTGTGAAAACAGGCGGCATCATTATTTGGGCTGCGGCACAAAAACAGGCGGGCCCCCTGACGGATCTCATCGAGCAGATGGCCGAAGCAAAGAGTGCGAACGACTATCATCGACGGCTGCTGCGCGGCGACATCCCGGACAGCATTAAACCTCACGGCATCTCTTTCTTTATGCTCGGCGTCCCTTTCAAGGAACTGTCCGAAAAATACACCGTGATCCACTATACCGAAGGATTGACCCGCAAACAGGTGGAGATGATGGATTTCACCTACGCCTCCAGCCTCGAGGAGGCGATTGGGAAGGCTTATCAGAAGATGCCGAAGGCGGATGTAACGATTCTTCCTTCCGGCGGCACCATCATTCCGTCCATCCGATAGGTCTTTTCTCCGCAAACGAGCGGAGGCTTTTCGGATGAATTGAACCGAAACGGAAGTCGCTTTTTGCCGCGTGGCGCTGGTCGGCGGCGTTTTCGTTTTTTATTAGAGGATGGCGCCGGATTTTCGCATCAGGACGATCTGTTCTTCGGAGAAGCCCAGATCTTTCAGAATTTCTCCTGTGTGTTGGCCCAGCTTGGGAGCTTCCATTCTCCAGGAAGCGGGCGTGTCGCTGAAATCCCAGGGAAAGCCCACCTGCCTCATCCGCCCGACTTCGGGATGGTCTACATCGATAAAATAATGGTTGGCCAGCGCCTGCGGATCTTTCGTAACCTCCATCGGAGACTGCACAGGGGTGCAGATCAGACCGGCTTCGTTCAGATGCCGCAACCATTCGTCCCTGTCCCTGGAGGCGAATTTCCGGTCCAGAATCCGGATCAGCTCCCCGGAGTGTTTTCCTCGAGCCTCGATGCTGTTGAATCCGGCATCGTGTTCCAGGTCCGCGATGTCCAGGGCGCGGCAGAATGCGGGCCAATAGCGGTCCGGCTGCAGATGCGCCACGGCAATCCATTTGTCGTCGCGGCATCGATAATGGTTGTAGAGAGGATTGCCGTTCTCAGAACGTGAATCTCTCGGGTATTCCTGGCCCAGCATTGCGGGAGCGTCCATGATAAGACCGGCAAGCGCGATGATGCTGCCCATAAGCGAAGTGTCGACCACCTGGCCTTTGCCGGTTTTCTCCCTGGCGTAAAGGGCGGCCGTGATTCCCCAGGCCAGCATGTATCCGCCGATTTCGTCGCCCATTCCCGGCAGCATTTGAGAAGGAGGCGTCCCGCGTTCTCCGGCGCACAACATAAGCCCGGAACGGGCAATGCCTGTGTAGTCAAACGAAAGGCTGGCTGCGTCGGGACCCTTTCTCCCCCATCCCGAGGAATGGCCGTAGATGAGGCGCGGGTTCCGCTTCAGCAAATCGTCGGGCCCGATGCCGATTTTTTTCGGAGCGTCGATGCTCATGTTCGTGAGGAATACGTCGGCGTTGTCGATCAGCTTAAAAAATATCTCTTTCCCTTGGGCGGATTTCAAATCCAGAGCAATGCTTCGCTTGTTGCGATTATTGCTTTCGAAATAGTAGTTGTGGCCTTTGAGGCCCACCATGGCCCCGATGAGGCGCATAAAGCCGCGGCCCGGATCGCCCTCTTTCGGCTCGACCTTTATCACATCCGCGCCCATATCCGCCAGTTTCGTCCCGGCGATCGGACCCTGTTGAAACATCGTAATTTCTACAACGCGCACACCCGTCAACGGCCCAGCCATGAAAAGACCTCCCCAGAAGAAAAATCGTCATGTTACAGGAATACCGGCGAATCGTTAAAGCAAAAAACGCCAGGGATTCCACGGATCCCTAAAAAAGATAAATCAAAACCAATTCCCCCTGTTCGATATGCCGGAGGCCGAAATGCCCTAGGAACTTCGGCGCCCATCCGCTCCAGGCGGGGCGCATCATTCGCAAATTTGTAATTTATTAAAATCCGTGGATTTTTTTATCTGCCGAGGCGGCGGGCTTTCTCGAGAATGTCGGGGCGGGCTTGCTCCATCATTTCGCGCACATCTTCATAGCGCATGGTGCGCTGTTCGAAAGTGCGTTTTTCGAGCGCGCCCAGAAACCGCCCCTCAAATTCCCGATAAGACGATCCATAAATATGGTAGCTGTCGGCCATGTGACAGTACCGGCCAATCCGGATGGGCTTGCCCGAAAGCGCCGAAATGCGCGCGGCCATTTTCAGTTGCAGCCTCGCCAGGGCGAAGATATTCATAAAGGCCGCTTTATAGGCGTCGTTGGACCGGAAGCGCGCGTTCATGCTGAGAAACCATTCGCCTTTTTCCTCGGTGATCCGGGCCCAGAGGCTCTGGAGGCATGCAGGATCGTAACATTTGTTGTCTTCCCAGACTTTCCATGTGACGGCCTGAGCTCGCCGGGTGTACGGGACTTCGGCAAGTTTCCGGCACATGATTTCAATCTGATCGACAGCATTCATCCCGGGAACGTCATAAGCGAACAAGCGGCTGTGATAGGTGTATTCCCACCGGGTGTCGGCCGGATCCTCCCGGTCGCGGACGAGGTGGTCTTTGATGCCCTCGCAAACCTCCATCACATACTCCTCCAGCTCCTGCGGCCCTCCGGGAAAATCCTTGTGAATCATCGGTTCGGACAGCGGATTTTTAATTGTCAGAATCATGGTGGAGTCTTTGCTGGGGGGGTCGCTCTCCTTGTCGTACTGCGTTCGGATGGAACAGCCCTTCCGGTTCAACTCGATAAGGGATTCTTCCCAGCCGCGCGCAATGCAATCGGATTCCACGTATAGAACAGGTATGCCGCTCATTCCATTCTTTCCTCAGGATCCCCGATTCATAATTGGCAGTTCCCGGTCCGGTGTTTTCGACGGGAAACAGGGAAACCCTATATAGCACGCGCAAAGGTCTCAAAGAAACGCAAAAAAGTGTTAAACTCATGGCTCCATATTTTGCTGACCGGTTTTAGAGGATAGATACGGAAAGAGCGCCACAGCTCTCCGGAGAGCCGCGGCGAAGATTTCTGGAGGATGCGAGAATTGGCTGGATCGAAAACCAAGCCCCGATCTCAGGACACCAGGATCGTCCAGACGACTTCCTGGTCGGCGGGCCCCGGCTGTCATGGAACCTGCGGAGTTTTAGCCCACATTCGGAACGGAAAGCTCATTAAAATAGAAGGCGATCCGGATCACCCCTGGAATCAAGGCCGGCTCTGTGCACGCTGCCTCGCCATGACCCAGTATGTCTACCATCCCGACCGTCTGACCCGTCCGCTGAAACGCGTCGGGGAGCGGGGCGAGGGAAAGTGGCAGGAAATATCCTGGGACGAGGCTTATGACATAATTGAGAGCCGGATGGATCGCATCCGCAGAGACCACGGCCCGGAAAGCGTCATTTTCAGCATGGGCACCGGCCGGGATATCAGCCCCTGGCTCTGCATGCTTGCCTACGCCTACGGAAGCCCCAACGTCGTCTTTGCGCTCAGCGGAAACGCCTGCTACAGCCCGAGAATCGCCGCCGTGGAAACCGTTCTGGGCGACTATTGCGTCCCGGACGCCGCCCAGTGGTTTGAAAAGCGCTATCAGGATCCCAGGTACCGCAAGCCGAAATGCATCGTCATCTGGGGATACAATATCCCCAACACGTGCCCGGACAATATTTTCGGCCACTGGTTCATCGACCTGATGAAGAAAGGCGTCGAAATTGTCTGCATCGATCCGAGGCTGACATGGTTTTCCTCCAGGGCCAAACATTGGCTCAGGCTCCGTCCCGGAACGGACGGCGCTCTGGCGATGGGTTTTCTCAACGTCATCATCAACGACAGCCTCTTTGACCGGGAATTTGTCGAGAAATGGACCAACGCTCCTTTTCTGCTCCGGATCGATTCCGGAAAGCTGTTGCGCGAATCCGACGTGCATAAAGACGGCAGCAAAGATAATTTCATGATTTGGGACGGCGCCGGCAAGCAGGCGGCGGCTTGGGAATCCAGCCGTGCGGCCTATCGCTCGGCCGGCTGCAAGCCTGCGCTGCACGGCAAGCACACGGTGGTCCTGAAAGAAGGCAAAAAAGTCGAATGCAGGACTGTCTGGGACGCGTTTTGCGAAGAAGTGAACCAGTATCCGCCGGATCGCGTATCGGAAATCACCGGAGTTCCCAAAAAGAAAATCTGCGCCGCCGCCCGTTTTTTTGCGGAATGCAAGCCCGCCTCGATCCACTGGGGATTGCCGATCGATTCGACTCCCGGAATCACTCCCACGGCCCAAGCCATCACCGCGCTCTGGTGCATCACCGGAAATCTGGAAGTCCCCGGCGGCAATATCATTGCACGAAACGCCTTCGAGTGCGTCTCCTACGCGCTTCCCGGAGCGGAGGGGGTCATCAAGCTGGCCACCAAAGAAGCGGACCGGAAACGAATCAGCATCGACAAATACGGGCCTTTCCGGAAATTTATCTGGCGGGCTCAGACCGACACAGTCCTGGAACAGATTTTCACGGAAAAGCCTTACCCGATCAAAGCCATCTGGATGCAGACAGGCAATCTGATCGCCGGAATCGGCTTCGAACCGAAAAAGTGGCGCGACGCCCTCAAGAAGCTGGATTTCGTCGTGGCCGCCGACCTTTTCATGACGCCTACGACGCAACTGGCGGACATTGTTCTTCCCGCGGCTACATTTCTGGAAAAAGACGGCGTCCGAAGCTGGTGGATTCCGCTTCAAACCATCAATAAGGCCATTTCCGTCGAGGGATGCAAGCCGGATGTGGAAATCAACTTCGAGCTCGCCCGCAGATTCGATCCGAATCTGCGCTGGAAATCCATTGAAGAGCTGTTCGACAACATCCTTCAGAACTCCGGCATGAGCTTCAAACAGTTGCAGGAGAAAAAATGGGCGTTTCCTCCGGAAGGGAATCCGAGCGCACCCTATCGCCGGCATGAAAAAGGGTTGTTGAGAAAAGACAGGCGGCCCGGGTTTGAAACCCCGTCCGGAAAAGTCGAGCTGTATTCTTCGTTGCGCGAGCAGTGGGGACTGGAACCGCTTCCCCACTATGAAGAGCCGCCGTTCACTCACGTCAGCCGGCCGGATCTGGCAAAAGAGTATCCGCTGATTCTCAGCACCGGCAGGCGCTCATTCGCCTTTTTCAACGCGGAACACCGGAACATTCCATGGCTGCGCGAACTGGATCCGGATCCGACAGTCGAAATTCATCCGGACACCGCAAAAAAGCATGATATCGGCGACGGGGAATGGGTGTGGGTTGAAAACTGGCTGGGCAGGCAGAGATTCAAAGCGAAGTTGACGCTTGCAGTGCTGCCGCAAATGGTTATGGCCGCCCACGGCTGGTGGTTTCCCGAAGAAGACGGCGCCGAGCCCTCGCTGTTCGGCGCATGGAAATCCAACATCAACCAGCTGATTCCCATGGGAAGCCAGGGAAAGGACGGGTTGGGCGCCCCGATTAAAAATTTATTGTGCAAGGTTTACAAGGCGAACCGGGATTGAGAACGCATGGATAAGAAGAAGCAAAAATACGGGCTGCTGATCGATTACGAGTATTGCACCGGGTGCCACAGCTGCGAGGTCGCCTGCTCCCAGGAATACAAACACCAGCCCGGAGTGCGCGGGATCAAAGTGTTCGAAGTCGAACAGAAGCTTCCGGGCGGCGGCGCGTACCTGACCTATTTTCCTTTTCCGACCGAAGTCTGCATTTTGTGCCCTCACTTGACAAAAGACGGATTCGAACCGGCCTGCGTGAAGCATTGCATGTCGGCGTGCATGAAATTCGGCCGTCTCGCAGACCTGGCCAAAGAGCTCGGCAAGAAGCCGCGGATGGTTCTCTGGTCTCCCTTTTGACGATTGAATTCACAGGCGCACGGAGCCCCGGCGTCCTCGCCGGCGGATTGGATTCACGGTTCGTTAGTAGCAGGCGAATAATAAATAAACCCGATCATTCTGCCGTTTGAGGATATAATGTTCTATCTGCTTTTTTATCGACGCCGGGATCGAACATATTGAACGAAGCGAGGAAACATGCGCGCGTCCGTTAGATTGGCCTTCGGCTGTATGGCCTCATTTCCATTCATTGGCCAATATTCGCCGGCGCAGGCGCGGGAATTCGCAGGGGAATCGGAAGCCAAAGTCTTCGTTGTCAGCGCGCAGGGCTCCTTGGGCTCCGGCCGCAATGAAATCCAGAAAATCGTCAACCTTGCTGGAGGGAGAGGCTTTTTCCCCTA
>CAZXSV010000012.1:0-75730 GCA_964642735.1 uncultured Acidobacteriota bacterium | reverse complement strand
CGCTTTCAAGTTCGCTATTTTCCTGGCGTTTTTCGGATCCTGAGCGGCATTTTTGAACACGGCCGCAACGATTCCGAAAGCGCCCCCGAGGAGAACCCCCATCATCAGATAAATCCCGCGCGCCGGCGCGCTTTTCACATCCGGGGGAATTGCGCGATCGACGATTTGGATCAGCGGGGCTTGTTTCGCTTCGTCAATCCTTGCCGCTTCATATTGTTTGGCCAAAATTTCGAACAGGGTTTCACGATACTTGACTTCCCGAAGCCGCCGGGCGTATTCAAGGCCGGCTTCCGGCACCATGGAAGTCGGCATGAACGGATCGGCGGCGCTCTTCTGCGAGCTGTTCGCTTCGAGTTCCTTCAGTTTGCCGCGCAAGGCTTTCAGCTCGATTTCCTGCCGCAAAACTTCCGGATTGTTCGTCGTGGCGCCCGCTTTCAGGCGCTCCAGGTTCACTTCACGGGCGGCGACCTCGGCGCGCATCTGGGCCATCGAAGCTATCACGGCCTGCACCTGGCTGCTGACCTGAAAGATGCCTTTTTGCTCCTGGGTTTTTTTCAAATCCGCTTCGGCGTTTGCCAGGTTGTTTTTCTCCGCTTCCAGTTGCTTTTCGAAAAACAGACGTCTTTGCGAAGCTTCGGTTATGGCCAGCCTGCTGTTCTGCTCCTGCAGCTTTTCCACATAGGCGTTCGCCAGATCCGCCGCGCGTTCCGGGTCGCGGTCTTCAACGGATATCTGGATCAATGAATATTTAGCAGAATTGAACCTGGTTCTTTCCGACAATGCCTTCCGCGTGTTCGCCAATTTGTTTTTTTTGTACACCTGCTGCAGATTGAATTGACCGATCAATTCATCCGCCACCGTCCGGCTGCTCAGTATTCCGATATAGGGGTCCGCCGGATTTTTTATGCCGAGGCTTTGGTTTGCGAGGCCGGCGGCGCCGCCCAGTTGACTCAGCATGGCTGCGGCCGTCGAGGTTTGCTGCTGGGGCGGCATAATGACGGCGGTCGCCGTATAGGTTGGCGCGACGAGAAAAGCCAGCGCCGCAGCCAGAAGCCCCCCCAGGAAAATGAATGCCAGAATGAGCAGTTTCCTGGCGCTCAGAATGAGCAGAAGATCGAGAATGCTCGTCTCTTCCGGGGCCTGGTTTAAAGCCGGCGGACTATCGATTGCCTGTGTTTGTCGGGGATCGATATTATTTGTCAACACAGCCTCCTCTATCGAAGCACGTTGATTGCGGCGGCGCCCAAGCCGAATTGGGAGATCACCTGCGACCAGTTGCGCAAACCCATCATAAAGGTCGTTTTGAACAGCTGCTCCGGCATCACAATGGAGTCTCCGGGATTCAAACGCGTTTTTGAAAAGCGGGACGTCTGATGCTTCGGCAGCACGGATCCGTCGGCCCTTACAATGTACACGCGGTCTTCGTCCGCATGTCGCGTGGGGCCGCCGGCCTTTTTGATATAGTCCCGGACCTGGCTTTTTTCGCCGAAGAGGAACGCGTTCGGATTGTACACGGCGCCCAGGACATTCACGGTGGCGGGTCGGGACGGAACAATAAATCGATCCCCGTCTTCCAGGGGCAAATGCGCAATCATGGAGAGGTCGCTGCTGTCGGGCGTCATGTTCAGCACGATCCTGCCTGTCGCCTTTATGGCGCTCAGCTGCCGGAGCAGTTGTCGCTGGCTTTGAATCTCCTGCGCGAGCTTTGCGGATTCATCCGAGCCGGCGTTCGCAAGGCGCTCCGGCGCCGCTTTCTCAACCTCCTGCTGAAGGTCCTGGATGTATCGATCCATCCTTTGCTGCTGGTCCCGACGTGTGGATTCCCGAAGAAACTCCGAGCCGAACAGATAGGCTTGAGGCGTCAGTCCTCCGGCCTTTTGGACGATCTCATCGAGCGTTTCGCCCGGACTCACGCTGTATATCCCGGGCGCGAGAAACTCCCCTTCGAGCCGGACAAAGCGCGTTTGCTGAAACTGAGGCACGCGAATGTCCGCTTGGGAAAAAATCGTCACGACGTCGCCGGACTGCAACTTTAGGTTCTGACGTTCGTCCTTCTCCAGAATCAGCTTGCCGGGATTGAATGGAATCAGCTCCGCGCTGAGGTCCCCGGGGTCCTGTCTTTCGATCACTGCGTACGACCAGTTGATGTCCGGGATCGCGAATGCAACGCGTGTTTCAGCCGGCTGGCGCGCCGCTTCCGCCGCCGGGGCCGCAGGGATCGCCTGTTCTTCCGGCGTATATCCGAGCAGATTCCGTTTTTTCCAATAATCCCGCGTAATCAGCGATTCCTTATCGGGGATTATGTCGCGCAGCCGCATTCCGTCGCGCCAGACAAACCGGCCGGGATTGGCTACATTGCCGCGAAGAGTCACGGCGTTTTCGAAGCGGGGCGCGATCGCGAGAGCCTGGAATACATCGCCATCCGCCAGAGCCATCCCCATGGAATCGGGATCCAATGAAAGATTGAGCACTTCGCGGGAGACGCCGTCCTTGATGCGCTCGATCCTGGCGCGCTTCCGGTCGGCCGTCGCAGCGAGCCCTCCGGCCATCTGTATCAGCTCGCCGACTGTCTTTTCATTTTTCAGCTCGTAAATCGCCGGATTCTTCAGGCTGCCGGAGGCAGCGACCTGCGCCCCGACCGGGGGGATGAAGATTACGTCTTCGGGCGTCAGTCGAATGTCGCCGGACTTGTCTCCCCGCAGCAGCAAATCATACAAATCGATTTCCGCCGCCAGATTCGCGCCCCGCCTCAACTGGATCCTGCGCATGGAGCCCTGGGCCGAAGGCCCGCCCGATGCGAACAGGGCATTCACCAGCGTGCTGAGCGAACTGACGGTGTAGGTCGCGGGACGCCGCGCATGGCCCATCACGAAAATCTGAATCGATCGAAGCTGTCCCATGTTGACGCTCAAATCGAAATTCCGAAAGACTTTTTCCAGCTGCGACCGCAAATAATCGGGAAGCTGCTTGAATTGGATGCCGGACACATTGACATTTCCGACTTGAGGAATGTAAACGCCCCCGGATCTGTCCACCCCCAGCTTCAGATCCAGGCTCACCTGGCCCCAGACGCGAAGCAGAATTTCGTCGCCCGGCCCGATCACATATTCCGCGGTTACCGGGATGCGATCCAGCGGGGCGAAAGTCGTCGGCACCCGCTCAAAGAGCGAAGCCCCGAAGACAGGCAGAATCCGTCCTATCGACGACGCTGCAAAACGCTGAAATTCGCTGGGGGCTTCCGGGGCGATAGGCTGCAATTCCGCCGCCGGGAGCATGGAAGTCTTTCCCTCCCTTGTCGGTGAAACGCTTTCGCCGGCTTGAGCGAAGGCGGGCGCCGCAGATGCCAACGAATGGATCGATGGCGGTTGGATCGACGCCTTCGGCTGACATTCCGGAAGCAGGGCTGCCAGGGGGCCGCTGCACGGATCCTGATCCGAGAATTTTTGTCCGCTGCCGGCAATTGGATCGGATTCGGATAAAGATTGAGAATTCACAGTCTGAGGACGCAGCGCAGAAACGGCAAACAACAGCAAGAGGCCAATCAGCGCGCAATCCGCGATTCTGGGTCGGCAGCCGAGTCTAACGAGGGATGGTGTCAATTCGATTCCTCCTAATATTTAGCCGCACTCATTTATTTTTCCAAATCGACCGAGGAAGAATGCCTGCATCGATGACGAAAATAATTCGAGTCCGAAACCAAAGCACCTCGAATAAATCATGGAAAAAAGACTGCAAAGCCCTCATCCCACAGGAATCCGAGGGATTATAAAATAGAGCACCGATCCGCTCCAGGTGGCTGTCGTCAAAGAAAACCGGACGGTTTTTCAAATACAGCTTCGCCCTCTCGCTTACAGGCTTGTTCACAAACGACTCTCCGCCTGCAATGCTCCAGGAAGGATTTTTTCGGCGCGAACAAGAGCCAACCGGATCGCTCAATTGTTTATAGAAGCGGTTTGCCAAGGGCCCGCATCGGTCCACGCCATTATTGGTTCCGGCTGTAAATGCTATAGCCTGCTATGGTTTTCAACTTTAGGATTATAAAACTTTATCCATGAACCTCAACTTATTTCTTGCAGGCATAGATTGCGCTGCCGCGGCGCCGCGGCGTGATTCATTGGCCTTGTATCTCGGCTGATTGACTTGGTTTATTAGAATACTGAAACAAAGAAGCATAAATTCTTATCTCCCGGCCGGGAAATAGCAAGTAGATACTAATTCATTAGATTCCTGCTATGAAGCGATTCATTCGATCCCTTACGCAGGCATGAACTCAAAAAAGGCTTCCGCAAGCGTTTGGTTGTTCGCTCGAAATGCATAAACAACAATGGATCGAGCGGTTGCGTTCAGAAAAGGCAGAAGTGTGCCGCACTTCCGGTTCGCCTGCAAACGTTTGTTTCTATGAGAGAAGCGGCGTTTTGGATCAGACCGCAGTTGCGTTTTCAGAAGCCGGGTTTTAATGCACTCGATTCTGCGGCTGAAAAAAATCCCGGATGACGTGCATGCACTCCCCTGCGTTGCGAACGACCGGCGAAAGTTCTTGCGGATCCCTGTCGAGGTCGTAGACCCGGACTTTCCGCCCCAGCACGTCAAATAGATATTTTTGCGGGTATTGGATTGCGGAAATGTATCCTCCCCCGTATGGCTGGATGGAAATTTTGGTTTTCAGCGACCGCGTCCTTTGTGATTTTTGAGCTTCCAGGAGCCAGGGCGCAAAGGATTCCCCGAGCATGCAATCCTGGTCTATTCCGATCAGATCGAGGATTGTGGGAACGATATCCATCTGACTGAAACGCAGCGAAACCGTTGAGCCGACAGAAAAATCGCGGCTTCGGGATTTAGGCGGTACAAAGAGCATCGAAATCAGGAAATTTTCTTCGAACGCCCCGCGCTCGTTATAAACATTAAATTCATGGAGCGGAATCGGCCATGCGTGGTCGCTTACCGCCAGCAGGGTGCCCCGGTGCGCGTAATGCTTCAGGAAAAAATCGTAAAACCCGCCGAAATAAGCGTCCTGTACGAACGTCGTGTTTGAAAGGCGCTCTTCAAATGTTTTCGGTTTCGGGAAAGGGATTTTATTCAGCAGCTTGTCGTCCAGGACCTCAAACGGATCATGATTGGTGGCGCCGGTATCGATGAACACAAAAAGCTTGTCCTTTGGATGGCGCTTCTGAAGGTATTCGTGTACGCGATTGAAGTAGATGTCTTCCCTGTATCCCCAGTCGAATTTCACGTCGCCCGGCCGGACGATTTCATCGGTCAGAACCTTTTCGAAGCCTATGGATTGCGCGAAACGGGAAATCCTGGGATTGCGGCTTCCGCCGAAAAAGTAGAAAGGGCGGTAGCCCAGCGATTTGAATATCTGCGGCAGACAGCCCAGTTGCTTGAAATCGTCCGGGGGATACAGGTCCGAAAAAGCCTCCGTCATGCTTGGGGGGACGCCGCACAGAATGCATTCATAGCCGCGGATGCTCTGTATGGAATTGGCGTACTGTTTTTCAAACAGCACGCCGTCCTGCGCCGCCCTCAGAAGTTGCGGAGTTATTTTCGATCCGGTCAGCAGGCCGTTGAGGCTTTCCTGTTTGATGAAGAATACGACATCTCCCAGAATGGACGGGTCCGCCAAAAGAGCCGGTTTCCGCGTCCTGGATTTCATGAATGAAATGTGCTCCTGGCTGAGTTTTCTATATTCGTCTCTGATCCGGCGGTCGCTGAGAAAATTTGCATGCAAAAAGCCCGCAGTCGATCCGCGGACGGCGTCCATCGTCGCCGTCTGGGCAAGAAGGGACGACAATAGAATCCATGCGAGAAAAAGCCCGGCTTTCCGCGATGATTTTCCAAGAGCTTTCCGCACCGGCGAAAAGGCGGCTTCCTGGAGGAAGATAAAAGCTGCGATCAAGGCGACGGCTGCGAGCGTCCATGGAGCGAAAAGCTTCCAGACGGTTGGCAGGACATCCTCCAGGTTGTACCAGAAGAAACGCATGTCAAAATCCTGCTTCCGTACAGCCTTGTATAAAAGCAGGAAGACAACGATGTGGAAATATAGAGAATTCAGAATCAGAACGCCGGTTCTGGCGGCCCGATGGATCCATAGAGATTGGAACGATGAGAAAAGCAAGTAAACTGCGGGCGGGACAAGCAGAACCGGCAGAATGTTCAGAAACAGCAGAAGCGTGTCGATTCGAAAAAACGGCAGCTCTCCGTTGAAAGTGTCGATTTCCAGTCCGCAAAAACTGCCGAAAATTGCCAAATAGAGAATGAAAAAATACCAACCGTTTTTTTTTGGCATGAAGTCCGACAATACAGAAACAAATTGATGGTTGTCAAGGCGCCCGGGGAATTCGTTGGAGCGCCAAGCCGGCCGAAACCGGCTTTTATGCACGACCCGTGGAAAGCCCGCCGTTGTTTATTAGACGCGAAAAAATGACGGCGGTTCACCCTGCTTTTCTTTTTTTGCTTCATTTGACGCAGTCGCTGCATGGCCGTACAATAAAAAGTTTGGCTATGCTATGTTAGACAAGATAGTGGTGCGGGGCGCACGCCAGCATAATCTGAAAAATATCAGCCTGGAAATCCCCAGGCAAAAAATGATCGTGATAACCGGATTGTCGGGTTCGGGCAAATCAAGCCTCGCTTTCGACACTATTTATGCCGAAGGGCAGCGGCGCTATATTGAATCGCTGTCCGCATATGCGCGCCAGTTCCTCGAAAGAATGGAGAAACCGGATGTCGACAGCGCTGAAGGGCTTTCCCCGGCAATCAGCATCGAACAAAAGACGACCAGCCGCAGCCCCCGCTCCACCGTGGGAACCGTAACCGAAATCTATGACTACATGAGGCTGCTTTTCGCTTCTGTCGGGAGTCCTCATTGCCCTGTTTGCGGCAAACCGATCTCACACCAGAGCCTCGACCAGATTGTGGACCTGATCATGAATTACCCGGAAGGCTCGCGCGTCCTCCTCATGGCGCCGGTGGTTCGCGACCGAAAAGGGGAATTCAAGAAGCTCTTCGAAAAATACCTGAAAAAAGGCTACCTGCGGGCGCGAATCGACGGCAGGATGCTATCACTCGAGGAAGACATCCGGCTGAGCAAAACCCGAAACCATACCATTGAAGTCATTATCGATCGGGTTGTGATAAAGCCGGGAATCCGCCGGCGCCTGGAATTGTCGGTTAAGGCGGCGCTCGATTTGGCGGAAGGGCTTGTCTCCATCGCCGCGCTGGACATTGAAGAAAAACTCTTTTCCGAACGCCAGGCGTGCATTGATTGCGGAATCAGCATCCCGACGCTTGAACCACGCTCTTTCTCGTTCAATTCCAGACACGGCGCCTGCCCTGCTTGCGAGGGCATGGGAGTGGAATGGATTTTCAATCCGGAAAGCCTGATTCTCGATCCCGGCGATAAAATTGCCTCCATCAAATTCGCAATCGATTCCGCGCCTGTCGCAGAATATCTGCGCAAATCGTTGATCGCCGCGGCGCGCAAATTCAAGGTCGACGCCGAAACGCCTTTCGGGCGTTTTCCCGCCAAAGCGACCGAAGTTTTTTTCTTAGATGTGGCCGCGAAGCTTGAGGCGCTGCGCGCAAGCGAAGAGGATTTGCGGAGGCAAAAGGAGATCGAGAAGCTCTTTTCCATGCAAAACTGCTCCGCCTGCGGCGGATCGCGCCTCAAGCCGGAAAGCAGGTCGGTAAGGATCAACGGCCTCTCCATCTCCGATTATGCGCGGCTTCAGTTGGAGGAAGCCCAAAAAGCCTTTCTCCGAATCAACCTGACCCCAAGAGAGACAAAGATCGCAGGCCAGGTTTTGAGAGAAATCCGCGACCGGATGGAATTCCTGCTGAATGTCGGAGTCGGATATCTCTCGTTGGACAGGCCCGCATCCACTTTATCGGGCGGCGAAGGGCAGCGGATAAGGCTGGCGACTCAGATCGGCTCCAAACTGCGGGGCGTGCTGTATGTCCTGGATGAGCCCTCGATCGGGCTTCATCCCAGAGACAACCGGCGATTGCTCGACACGCTTGCGGAGTTGCGGGATATGGGCAATACAGTCCTGATTGTGGAGCATGACGAAGAAACAATGCGCAGCGCGGATCATATTGTCGATCTGGGCCCCGGCGGAGGCCGTTTCGGCGGCGAAGTCATCGCATCCGGCGGAATCGATGAAGTGATTCATTCCCCGAATTCGATTACCGGGAAATATCTCAGGGGGGAGCTTCGCATTGAATATCCGAAAGTCCGCCGCAAGGGCAACGGCAAATCCCTCGTCATCCAGGGGGCCCGGCACAACAATCTTAAAAATCTAGCGGTGGAGTTTCCGCTGGGCTTGTTTATCTGCGTGACCGGAGTCTCCGGTTCCGGAAAATCCTCGCTGGTGGAAGACATCCTTTACAAGGCGCTTTCACGCAAACTTCACCGTGCTTTGACCGACGTCGGACAGCACAAGGAAATCCTGGGTGTCGAGCACCTGGACAAAGTGATTGAAATCGACCAGTCGCCTATCGGCAGGACTCCGCGCTCAAATCCTGCAACCTATACCGGCCTGTTCAGCCCTTTGAGGGAACTCTTTGCCATGCTCCCCGAATCCCGCATCCGCGGATACAAAGCCGGAAGGTTCAGTTTCAATGTGAAAGGCGGCCGGTGCGAGGATTGCCAGGGAGACGGCTTGCGCCGCATCGAAATGAGTTTTCTCCCGGATGTGCGCGTGCTGTGCGAAACCTGCCAGGGAAAACGCTATAACAAAGAGACGCTTCTGGTTAAATACAAGGGCTATTCGATCGGCGATCTCCTCGAGATGAACATCAGCGATGCGTCCGCCCAGCTGGAAAATATCCCGGCGATCGCCCAGAAATTGCAGACTCTGAACGACGTCGGCCTCGGCTACGTTCAGCTCGGCCAGTCCGCGACGACTCTTTCGGGCGGCGAAGCGCAGAGGGTGAAGCTGGCGAAGGAATTGAGCCGTCGCGCAACGGGGCGCACACTCTACATTCTCGACGAACCGACCACCGGCCTCCATTTTCACGACGTCAAGAAGCTGCTCGATATTCTCAATAATCTGGTCGACCTTGGGAACACTGTCGTGGTGATTGAACACAATCTTGACGTCATCAAGATGGCGGACCGAATCATCGATCTCGGACCGGAAGGCGGAGATCGCGGAGGGGAAATCGTGGCCGTCGGCACTCCCGAGCAGGTGGCGCGGCAGGAAGGGTCGGCGACGGGCCGGGCGCTGAGCCGCGTGCTGTAAAAGGTTTCCTGTTTCTCGTTGAAGTTTTGGCAATTGCCGCCAGGGGTTTTAAAATGAGGGATGACGGCCCGACTCAAAAAGCCTGGAAATTTTTCCCTTGAATCGGTCATGAGCCTTGCGCCGGATTCCCGCAGGGACGACTGTCATGAGTTCCGATTCTCCATTCATGTTTTTTAAACGGAAGCGGGGAACCTTGCAGATGAAGGTCAACGAAATATTTTACAGCATCCAGGGTGAATCGACTTTTGCGGGACTGCCATGCGCCTTTATAAGACTGGCCGGGTGCAACCTGCGTTGCGTCTATTGCGACACCGCTTATGCCTTTGAAGAAGGCAAGGAAATGTCTGTTGCGGAAATTCTCCGGACTGTTGAAGCTTTCCCGGTCCGGCTGGCGCTGGTAACCGGCGGCGAGCCGATGCTGCAGAAGGCGGTTCACGAGCTCTTTCGAAGCCTTCTCGATCGAAATTACGCGATCCTGCTCGAGACCGGAGGCCATATGCCGCTCGGCGAGGTGGATCCGCGGGTGCATAAAATCATGGATTTTAAATGCCCTTCCAGCGGCATGGAAGCGCACAATGATTTCAATAACGTTCACTGGCTGACCCAAAATGACGAGCTGAAATTCGTGATCGGCGATCGGCGCGATTTTGAATGGGCTTGCGAAATCATCCGTAAACACGATCTTTTTTCCCGGGCGGGAGCGGTGCTTTTTTCACCGGTATGGAACAGGCTTTCTTATCCGGACCTTGCGAGCTGGATTCTGGATTGCGGACTTGCCGTTCGACTCCAGATCCAATTGCACAAAATCATCTGGCCGGACGCTGCGCGGGGAGTCTGAGGGAGTTTTTCGAAAGCCGCGACTGTCAGGGCGCCGCTTGGCTTGCTGACGATTGCGGTTCCGTGCGTTTGGATTCTATGAATTCCTGGAACCTGTTGACGAAAGTGCGTCGTAGAGTCAAAGAGGAGTTGGGAATTCTGCGCAAACAATCCTCTCTCAGGATTGCCTTGTGCTATCCCGCCCCCTACCCGGTTGGAATGAGTTCGCTTGGATTTCAGACCCTGTACAGGGAAATCAACCTTCATTCGGAAGCCAGCGCCGAGCGGGCGTTTTTGCCGGATGAACCCGGCGATTACCGGGAAATCCAATCGCCGGTTTTTACCTACGAGAGCGAATCTCCGGTTTCGGATTTTCCGATAGTCGCCTTTTCGATCGCTTATGAGTTGGAGCTGCCCGGAATTCTTGAAACGCTCGACTTGAGCGGCATCCCGCTCCTGCGGCAAAACCGTACCGAAAAGCACCCGCTTGTCCTGGCCGGAGGCCCTTTGACCAATTCCAATCCCGCGCTCTTGAGCCCTTTTGTGGATTTGATTTTTTTGGGCGAAGGAGAGGATTTGATTCATGAGTTCCTGGACGCCTCCCTTGGACTGCCCAGGCGTGAATTGCCGGCTTTTTTTTCGAACCGTCCCGGCTTTTATGCGCCCGGGATGACGCCGCGCTGCTCTCCGATTGCAAAAGCAGACGACGGCCGTCTTCCCGCATATTCTCAGATACTCGCCCCGAGCGCTGTTTTAAAATCGATGTTTTTGATCGAGCCCGAGCGCGGCTGCTCCCGTGGATGCGCTTATTGCGTGATGCGGCGCACGACGAACGGGGGGATGAGGCTGGTTTCTCCCGAAAAAGTGCTTTCTCTCATTCCGGAAAATGCCCGTCGGGTCGGGCTGGTTGGAGCGGCGGTCACGGATCATCCCAAAATCAGGGAGATTGTTCGGAAAATCGTGGAGAGCGGCCGCGAAATCGGGATTTCGAGCCTTCGAGCCGACCGCCTCGACGAAGAGCTGGTCAACCTGCTGGCCCGGGGAGGGTACAGGACGCTCACCACGGCTTCCGACGGCGCCTCTGAAAGGTTGCGTCGCATTGTGGACCGCCAGACGACTGAAACCCATCTTATTCGCGCAGCCGAGTTGGCAAAAAACGCCGGATTGCACCGATTGAAATTGTATGAGATGGTGGGCATGCCCGGAGAAACGATCGAGGATATCGATGAACTGGTCCGATTTTCTCTTGAACTGGCAAGGATCACGCCGCTCTCGTTGAGCATTTCGCCTTTTGTTGCCAAGAGAAACACGCCTTTGGACGGGGCGCCTTATGAGCCGGTTCCTTCGCTCGAGAGGAAGTTGTCCAAAATCAGGTCCGGATTGAAAGACAGGGTTTTGGTTAAACCAAGTTCTTCCCGATGGGGGTGGGTGGAGTATATGCTGGCTCAAGGCGGTGAAGACGCCGGGATCGCCGCGATGGACGCGTGGCGAGCGGGCGGCGGATTTTCTTCCTGGAAAAAGGCTTTTTGGGATCGCGATGTCAAAACGTCTCGGGGCCCGAATGCGGGAATGGGTTTGTCTGAGGTCGAATCCTGATAGATCGTTTGGAATTCGGTCGCGCAAAAAGAGCATCGGGAACATGGGATATTAACCCGCATTATTCATGAAGGTTTTTAGCAAGGCGCGCCGACATGCCCGGATCCGTCGCCGCAGTAGAAGCTTCATGAATAATGCAGGTTAAGAAAACGAATGTTTTTCGCGCGCTTCGGGGCGTTCTTCCACGGCGGAAAATCCCAGGGGCGAAACCTTCAGTTGCCATGAAAAATTCGACTGTTATGCGGCGTCAGGCGTTGACCGGCGCCGGCCGGCAGCGCTTGATTCCAGGCAAAGAGAATCGGAAGCCTGGAGGTCGCCATCCGATGGCGCTTTTTCTTTGGGCTGCGTTTTTTATTTTGCCTGCTCCGGTTCAAGGAAGTGAAACGGCGCCTTCGCGCGAAGAATCCCAGTTCAAGATCTACATCGCGGGCAAAGAAGTGGGCAAAGAGAAGTTTGCCATTCTTGCCTCCTCCGAGGGAGTTGTCAGCAGCTCAATACTGGAATTCAAGGAGCCCGGGGAAAAAAGCCGTAAGGTGAAGATGGAGACGCGATTGAAGGCCGACAGCCTGTTTTCGCCTCAAACCTACAGCCTGAAAACCGACATCGGCGGGCAGAAGGGCGCGATTGCAGGAACGTTCAGCCCGGGCGAAGCCATGTTTGAAATCCAAGGCGGCGGGGGCAGGAGAGGCATTCTGGTCGGTGAACGGTGCATGATTCTTGATTCGAACATATTTCATCATTTTATTTTTATTGTCCGGGCGTTTGACTTTGGCGGGAAGAAATTGCAATTGTATGAAGCGGTTGTCCCTCAGGAGTTGGATGGGGGAGTTTTGAGAGTCGGCGATCTTGGAACGGATAGGATTTTTATTCGCGGCAAAGGGATGGATTTGAATCATCTCAGAGTTGATTCGGGCCGGTTGATAATAGATTTGTGGAGCGACAGTCGGCGGATTTTGCATAAGATTTCGATTCCGGCGAAACGAGTTGAAGTAATCAGAGCGGATTAATGGAAGTCCGGATATGTTAAAATTTGCAACTAAAGGATTCCCATTGCGTAAAAATGCTGGCGGCCGAAAGATCTAAGCGGGGGGAATCCGGGATGGCGGCGTGCCGGCGCGCCTCTCCGAGTCCGCGAAATTCCTAAGTTTGGGAGGGATTCAAAATGAACGCACAGCAGAACGAAAAAGTTCCAGGCGGCAAAAAGCTCTTTGGTTTTTTGACGGTTTTAATTGTTCTTTGCCTGGGCATCGGGATCGGGACTGTAATCTCAAACCGGGCGGTTGCCAAAGGGCCGGGCGACAGCCAGTTGCAGATTCAGACTGACGGGAAGCCGGTAGCGGGAGGCGCTCTGCTTGGGTTGTCGCAGGCCTTTGAGGAGGTTTCGAAAAGAGTTGCGCCGGCCGTGGTGAATATCAATACCGAAGAAGTGATCACCAGGCGCAGAAGCATGCTGGAGCCCGAACAGGATGATTCGATGAACGAGTTCTTCCGTCGGTTTGGTTTTGGAACCCCGAGAATCCCGGAACAGGAGACGGTGCGCAGCCTTGGATCGGGCGTGATCGTCGACCCCAAAGGGTATATTATTACCAATAATCACGTCGTGGAAGGCGCTACCAAAATAAAGGTCAGCGTGCCAGGCGGCGGCGAATACACTGCAAAAATCGTGGGAACCGATGCGATATCGGATATAGCCGTTATCAAAATCAGCAGCGAGAAGGCCTTCCCGTTTGTCCGGGTCGGCGACTCCAAAAGAATGAAGGTTGGAGATTGGGTGATTGCGATCGGCAGCCCTTTCGGCCTGGAACAGACAGTTACGGCGGGCATTGTTTCGGCCACCGGCCGCACATTCAATCAGGAGCAGGCTCCGTATTATTCAACCTTTAATGATTATCTGCAGACGGACGCGGCTATCAACAGGGGAAACAGCGGCGGACCGCTGGTCAACATGAACGCGGAAGTCGTCGGGATCAACAGCTTTATTTCGACCACCAGCGGTTCCAGCGCAGGAGTCGGATTTTCGGTCCCCTCTCACCTTTTCATCAAGGTTTACAACCAGATCCTTCAGACCGGAAAATACTCTCGCGGCTGGCTGGGCGTGAGCTTCAATAATTTGCCCTTTACTCCTGCGATGGCTGATTTCTTCAAAGTGAAGCAGGGCTCGGGCGTTTTGGTCACCAAAGTCATCGACGAAAAGGGAAATGTTTCTGAAACAGGGCCGGCGGCAAAAGCCGGGATTAAGCCGGAAGATGTGATTGTGGAATTTGACGGCAAAAAAATACAGGGCGTCCAGGATTTTCGGATGATTGTGGCGGATACCGCCCCCGGCCGCACCATAAAGGTCAAAGTCGTTCGTTTCGGAGAGGAGAAGGCTCTCGAAGTTACGTTGGCGGAAAGAACGGCTGAGGATCAGGAAAAAGGCAAGTTCAGTTTTGAGGAAGAAGCGAAACCCAAAACCGAGATCGGGCTCCAGTTTGACAATGTGCCGCCTCAAGCCGCCCGAATGTTCAATATCTCCAGAGGAGCGTTCGTGACCGCCGTAAAGCCCGGCAGTTTGGCTGATGACGCCGGCCTTCGAGGCGCCGATCAGGGGGGCGGCGACATCATCGTCGCAGCCAACGGCAGAGAGGTTGGGGACGCTCAGGAACTGCTTGAATTCGTGAAAAGCCTGAAGCCCGGATCGGCGGTGGTTTTTAAATTCCTGCGTGCGGATGAGCCCGGCGCCGCCCAGCCTTCCGTCAGCATCTATTACACCAGCATCGTCATTCCCTAAAGGTCATGCCGGAGATAACCTGGGATTTCAGGGCCGCGGTTGTCAGGGAGGGGATTCGCCCCCCTGACAACCGCGGTTTTCCATATCCTCCCATTTCGTGCGGGCATTTGCATCCATCGGACGGTTCTGCCGGCGCGAACGGCTTCGCTTCCGGCAATCAACCAATTAAATTTTGCTTGCAATCGACGGCTTCCCTTATAATCCTCTCGCTGTCTTCTGCTCCTGGCGGAGCGTTCTGAGACGCTTTCCAGGAAATCTAAAAAGCAAAGCGATTCCACGGAGGATTGAAAGGTGCACAAAATAGCCGTCATGCCCGGAGACGGGACCGGGCCCGAAGTCACAGCCGAAGCTGTCAAAGTCCTGAAAGCCGCGGCCGTCAAATTCAATTTTAAAATAGAACTTGCCGAATTCGATTTCGGCGGAGAGCGTTACAAACGCACCGGCGAAACTCTGCCGGACAGCGCCATTGATGAGCTCAAGAAATTCGACGCCATTCTTCTGGGCGCTATCGGGCACCCCGATGTGGCGCCCGGGATTCTGGAGAAAGGAATTCTCCTGAAAGCTCGCTTTGCGCTGGACCAGTATATCAACCTGCGTCCAGTCAAGCTTTTCCCCGGAGTGGAGACGCCGCTCAAAGACAAGAAGCCGGAAGATATCGATTTCGTGGTTGTGAGGGAGAATTCGGGCGATCTTTACACGGGAACCGGCGGCGTGACGATGAAGGGGACGCCGCATGAAGTGGCCGTCCAGTCGTCGGTTTACAGCCGCTTCCAGGTGGATCGCTGCCTCCGCTATGCTTTCAACTACGCTCGCAAATACGGCAAAAAATCGCGCGGCATAGGAAGCAGGAACACTCTCGCTCTTTCCGGCAAAACGAACGTGCTGACCTTTGTCTACGATCTCTGGGAACGGGCCTTTCATGAAATGGGCGAGAAGGAATATCCGGAAATCGTCCGGGAATACTATCACGTGGATGCAACCACTATGTGGTTTGTCAAAAATCCCGAATGGTTTGACGTGATCGTGACCGGAAATATGTTCGGCGACATCATCACGGACCTGGGCGCCATGATTCAGGGAGGAATGGGCATAGCCGCGGGAGGCAATCTGAATCCTGAAGGCGTCAGCATGTTCGAGCCGATCGGCGGCAGCGCTCCGAAATATACGGGGCAAGGCGTGATCAATCCGCTGGCGGCGATCTGCGCCGCCCAGATGATGCTCTCCACGCTGGGAGAAGACAAGGCTGCGGACGCTATTGAAAAGGCGGTTATGTACGTGACGAGCAAAAAACTCAAATCGCTGGCGGCCGGACGCATGGGATATTCCACTTCGCAGGTCGGCGATCTGGTAGCCGAAAAAGTTGCGGAGTAGCGATCGCCGCGGAGTTCTAAAACGGCGGCGCAAAGCGGGCCTCTGGCGCCGCCGGTTCCTGTGAATGAGCGGATCGCCGAAAGCGCAGTTACGCGCCAGCGCAAGGCTCAGTCCCGGGAACGAATGCAATAATGGCAAAGAACGGCTGAAGGTCCGTTCCATCATCGCATCTTGAGCGGCCGCGCAGGCGCTCCCGGAAAAATTTTTTAATATCGAATAATTCAAGCAATAGGAGTTCGCAGGAGACGCATGCAGGCGCTCAACTCACAGAAGGAGCACCCAAGCCCTCAGGGGCCCGAGGCTGCGGATCCCTCCCGGTCCAGGGGGCGCATGATCATTCAAGCGTCCCTCAGCATCGGCTTGACCGTCTTCATCGGATATCTTATCTACCGGGATGTCCCGGATTGGCGTCAAAGCTTTAAAGTGATGATTCAAGGCGACGCGGTTTTGCTTTTCGCCGGACTGATTTTTGAATTTCTGCACATCCTTTTTCGCGCCGCGCGCTGGGGCGCCTTGCTTTCCTCCGCCAAACCGGACATCAAGCTTCAAAGCCTGTTTTCGCTGACGTTGATCAAATACGTCATCAATGTGATCCCTCCGCGCAGCGGCGAAGTCGCGGCCTCGATCTTGTTGGCCAGAAAAGAGCGCATATCTTCGGCGACGGCGATTGCGGCCAGCGTTTTTGAACGGGTTTTGGATCTTTTCAGCATTTTTTTGGTTTTCGTTTTGTACCTTTCCGCTTTGAGCTTCGGAGCAATCCACAGCCCCGAAAAAGGGGGTGCGATTCTCCTCAGCATTCGGGATTATTCCATTAAAGGCTTGTTTGTTTTCGCGGCCGGCTTGGCTGTTTTGCTGTTCTTATTGCGCAACGGCGATTGGGCCGCCCGCATTCCGATAAAAATTCGAAAACCGGTATTAAGCTTTTTGGACGGTTTCCGCACGATCCAAAACCAGGGCGTCATGTTCCGCGTCCTCTTGCTGTCGATGGCAATATGGCTTTGCATCACGCTGCAGATGTGGTTTTTTGTCCTTTCCTATGTGCGGGGTTTCCCGTTGAGCGGGGCGGCCCTGCTCGTTGTCATGACAGCTGCGGGGGTCGCCATCCCGACTCCCGCCGGAGTCGGCGGATACCAGTATTTTTTGAGTCTGGCTCTGATTAACTTCTTCGGCCGGCATCTCTCTCCCGTCGATCCGCAAACTCAGGCGGCGGGCATCAGCAACGCGTGCTACCTGGCTTCGATGATTCCGGTGTTGATTGCAGGGCTTGTCTGTTTAGGCAAGGAAGGCATTTCTTTCGGCCGCATCTCCGGCTGGCGTCGGCTGAACTGATGCAATGCCGGGAATAAAAAGAGCTGCGCAGTTTCATTTCTACTCTTGCCGTGCAAAGTTCCGTCGGATAGGCTGAATCCCATGAGCGATTCTATCGGAGTGGCCATCGTAGGTTGCGGACTGATCGGACAAAAACGGGCGCGAAATCTTGGCCCCGCCGTTCTGAGGGTTTGCGCCGACGTCCGCTATGAAAAGTCTGAAATGCTGGCCCGATCGAATGACGCGCTGGCTTTCGGCGATTTCCGGGAGGCTGTCGCCAGGAGCGACGTGGGTGTGGTCGTCGTCTCGACTCCCAACAACATGCTGGCCGGGATCGCCGTTTCCGCTCTGGAGGCGGGGAAGCATGTTCTGGTTGAAAAGCCGGCCGCTCTCAACGTGAGGGAGATTGATTCGGTTCTGGCCGCGCGCCAAAAGAGCGGCCGGCTGGTCCGTGTCGGTTTCAACCACCGCTATCACCCCGCCCTGCTGAAAGCCCGAGAGCTATGCGAAGCCGGCGCCCTGGGGCCGTTGATGTTCGTGCGGGGCCGCTACGGCCATGGCGGTCGGATCGGATATGAAAAAGAATGGCGGGCTGACCCCGCGATGTCCGGCGGAGGAGAATTGATTGATCAGGGAGTTCACCTGATCGACCTGTCCCGGTCGTTTCTGGGAGATTTCAGCGATGCTGCGGGATTCAGCCATACCTACTTCTGGCCAATGCCGGTGGACGACAATGCTTTCTTGCTGCTGAAAACGCCCTCGCGGCAAACCGCTTTCCTTCATGTGAGCTGCACGGAATGGAAAAATTTGTTTTCTTTTGAAATCTATGGAAAACAGGCCAAGCTGCATGTGGAAGGATTGGGGGGGAGCTATGGCGTCGAGCGATTGGCCTATTACAGGATGCTGCCGCAGATGGGCCCTCCGGAAACCACGGTCTGGGAATACCCGATGGAAGACAAATCCTGGCAATTGGAATTCGCCGAATTCCTTGAAGATATTCGCTTGAACCGTCCGCCCGCCGCTTCGCTGGAGGACGCCCGGGCCGCTCTTGCCATTGTTGAAAAGATATATTCGGAGTCCAAAGCATGATAATCGCTCGCAGCCCTCTGCGGATCACGCTGGGCGGGGGAGGAACGGATCTGCCGTCTTACTTTCGGAGACATGAAGGCTTTGTGCTCTCCGCTTCCATAGACAAATATGTCTATGTGACGATCATGCGCCCGTTCGTTCCCGGCATCTTCTTGAAATATTCCAAGCTGGAGCACGTGAGCCGGGTGGACGAGGTTCAGCACGCCATCATTCGGGAAGCTATCCGGATGATGAACTTCCGCACGCCTCAGATCGAGATCACGACGCTGGCGGACATACCGTCCGGCACAGGCCTGGGATCCTCCGGGAGTTTTACAACGGCGCTGCTCAAGGCTCTTTACGCCCACCGCCGAAAACTCCTGGCCCCCGGAGAACTGGCCGAACTCGCCTGCGAGATCGAAATCGACCGTCTGCGCGAACCGGTCGGGAAACAGGACCAATACATCGCCGCATACGGGGGCGTTACCTGTTTTCAGTTCCGCTCGAACGGCTCCGTGGCGGCGACTCCGCTCGAGATCAGCATGGACACTCTGTATGATCTGGAAGACAACCTGCTGCTTTTTTTTACGGGGTTTTCCCGAAGCGCCGGGGCGATTCTGAAGGATCAGGACTGCAGGACGCAGGAATCGGATCCGGAAATGATTCAAAACCTGCATTACATAAAAGAGCTTGGTTTGCGCAGCCGCATCGCTCTCGAATCGGGCCGAACGGCTGAGTTCGGCGAAATCATGCACGAGCACTGGCTGCACAAGAAGCGCCGCTCCGGCGGAATGAGCAATGCGCAAATCGACGAGTGGTACGAACTCGGGCGGAAAAACGGAGCTATAGGCGGAAAACTGGTTGGGGCCGGCGGCGGAGGCTTTCTCATGTTTTACGCGGAAAACCGAAAACTGCTGCGCCAATCCATGGCGGCCGCCGGATTGGAGGAAGTGCGCTTCCGGTTCGATTTCGAAGGGACGAAGGTGTTGATCGGATGATTGCGCCGGTGGCGATTCTGGCGGGAGGCCTGGCCACTCGCCTCAGACCTGTTACCGAGAGCATTCCTAAAGCTCTTGTGGATGTGCAGGGAGAGCCGTTTATTCATCGCCAGCTTCGCCTCCTGGCCGCCCGCGGGATCCGGCGAATCGTTCTGTGCGTTCAATACCGCGGAGAGCTCATCCGGCTGGCTGTCGGAGACGGGAAGCGTTTCGGAGTCCGCCTGGAATATTCGTTCGACGGACAGGGCTTTCTGGGAACGGCCGGCGCAATCAAAGCGGCTCTCCCGTTGCTGGGCGAGTCCTTCTTCGTTCTATATGGCGATTCCTATCTTCCGTGCGATTATTCCAGAATTCAGGCCGCTTTCGAAGAAAGCCGCCGCCCTGCTTTGATGACGGTCTTCCAAAACGACGGGCGTTGGGATAAAAGCAACGTGGAATTCAGCAATGGAAGTATAATCGCCTACGACAAGCAGAGCCAAACGCCCAACATGCGGCATATCGACTATGGGCTGGGAATGTTCAGCTCTTCGGCGTTTAAAACGGTTCCCGCCGGCCAAGCTTTCGATCTTGCCGCCCTGTACCGGAGACTTCTGGACAGAGGCGAACTTGCAGCCTGCGAAGTCAAGGAGCGGTTTTACGAGATCGGCTCTTTCGAAGGGCTTGAAGAATTGCGCCGGTTTATCGCCGATCGGGGAGAAGCATGGATTTCATAGATCAATATATTTCGGAAGCGGGTCAAATTCTCTCCGGACTGGATAGGGAGGCCATCGGCAATGCCGTAAGCCTGCTGGCGGAAACGCGCAGCCGCGGAGGCCGATTGTTTATTCTTGGAGTCGGAGGCGGCGCCGCAAACGCCTCGCACGCGGTGAATGATTTCCGGAAACTGGCGGGTTTGGAAGCCTATGCGCCGACCGACAATGTTTCAGAACTGACTGCGCGCACCAACGACGAAGGCTGGGCGAGCACGTTCGAAAGCTGGCTTCGGGTCAGCCGGCTTCAATCCGGCGATCTTGTAATGGTCTTTTCGGTCGGCGGCGGGAATCTCCAGAAAAACATAAGTCCGAACCTGGTTTCCGCCCTGAAATACGCCAAACAGGCCGGGTCGCGCATCCTTGGGATTGTGGGCCGCGACGGCGGGTATACGGCGAAGGTTGCGGATTGCTGCATCCTGATCGGAACCGTGAATGCAGAGCATGTCACGCCGCACACGGAAGCATTCCAATCCCTGGTGGCGCATCTTCTCGTCACTCACCCTCTATTGAAATCCGCCCGGACGAAATGGGAATCCGTGGCGGGGGATGAAATCTCAACACGGCAGGCAAATAAATGAAATCCATATCCGAATTGAAGGTCAGAATTTTCGCGGACGGCGCGGATAAAGCGGAAATGCTGGAGATGCACCGAAATCCTCTGATTAGAGGTTTCACCACCAATCCGACGCTCATGCGCAAGTCGGGCGTTTCGAACTACCGGGAATTCGCCCTGGACATCCTGAAATCCATTCCCGATCGTCCCGTCTGTTTCGAGGTTTTGTCGGACGAATTTGACGAAATGGAAGCGCAAGCCAGAATGATCTCCGGTTGGGCCGGAAACGTCTTTGTGAAAATCCCGATTACGAACACCCGAAGGGAATCCTCGGCGGAATTGATCGGCCGCCTCTCGCACAGCGGCGTCAAGGTGAATGTCACGGCGGTCATGGCGCTGGATCAGGTGCGGGAAGTTGCGAAAGCGCTGAACAACAAGGTTCCTTCCTTCATTTCGCTGTTCGCCGGACGGATTGCGGACACCGGAAGGGATCCGACGCCCCTGGTGGAGGAGGCTCTGGAGATGCTGCGTCCGCACCCCAAATGCGATCTTATCTGGGCCAGCCCGAGGGAGCTGCTCAATATATTCCAGGCGGACGCCATCGGCTGCCCGATCATCACCGTAACCGGAGATGTTTTAAAGAAGCTCAAACTGGTCGGGAAAGACCTTCACGATTTTTCTCTCGAGACGGTTCAGATGTTTCGCGACGACGCCGTTAAAGCCGGCTACTCCCTATAAAAACTTCAAGGAGCGGTCTTCGGGAACGATCCGGCGCAGGGTGTACACATCGCTTCTCTGCAATTCATCGATGCGGCCTGCAAATTGCTCCCACGGATCCCACACGGCGCTGATGAGTTTTCCGGTAAGGCCGTCGCTGGCTGCCGATCCAAGGAATACCGCCAGCCGGGCCCCCTTTTCTAAAGGCGCGCCCCCCTGCGCTTTCTGCTCAAGAGCGCGTTGATGGAATTCTCGTCCAACTTTTTCCGGGCCCGCGGCCAGAACTTCGTCGAGCAATCGCGTGTTGAGCGCGCCCGGAGCGATGGCATTGACGTCGATGCGGTCCTCCCTAACTTCTTCGGCGAGCGTTTCGGCAAAGCGGACGGCCGCCGCTTTGGAAGCCGCATAAGCGCTCAAACGCGGCAGCGGCGCAGTCGCGCCGCCTCCCGAGAGCTGGACGATTTTTCCATAGTGTCGGGACTTGAAGTGAGGCAGGAGAGCACGGCACATCAGGACCGATCCGAACAGATTGATTTCGACGGCTCGAATCCATTCATCCCAGTCGACCGTTTCGGTCAATCCTTTGGGGCCGTACACGCCGGCGTTGCTGACCAGAACGCTCAAGTGCGGAAAAAGCTGCAGCGCCCGCCGGACCAGGCGTTCCGCCTCCGGCCGGCTGGAGACGTCCGCCGCCATTGCTTCAATTTTTTGCCCCTTGGCGGCCGACCTGGCCGCATCCTCCCTGGCCTGCTCGAGAGCCTTCCCGTCGCGGGCGCACAAAAGCATTTCCGCGCCGGCGGAAGCATAGGCGCAAGCGATCGCGAGTCCAAGCCCCTGGCTGGCGCCCGTGATCAGAGCCGCTCTCCCTTTCAAGGAATAATCCATCACAACCCCTTTCCCACCGTGCAGTAGCGGATCCTCGGGTCGCCGCCCAGGCTCTCGGCCAAAAACCGGTTTGAGTCAAGAACAACAGGTCGCGACATCGCGGCGACGATTGAATTGGCTGCGACGGTTTTGAAGACCGGCCACTCCGTGGCCACCACCAATGCGGACGCTCCTTGCAGAGCTGAAATCGGATCCGGATGCATTGCCGCGCCGGGTTTCAACGATTCCGGAAGCGTCCCGACGACGGGATCGTGAATCTGCGGGCGCGCTCCAAGCCGGATCAGCCATTGGCAGAGCTCTACTGCGGGCGACCTGCGCAAGGTGTCGGTTCCGGGCTTGTACGTCAATCCCCATATCCCTATTTTCAAGCCGGAGAGATCCGGCAGGACAAAGGACAGCGTCCGTTGATTCCATTTCCGATGAGCCTCATTGCTTTTCAGGACTGCGGAGAACAGAAGCGTCGGCTGTTGATGACTGAGCCCGAGCCCGTTGAGAAACTGAACGTCCCTCGCAAGGGTGCCGCCGGCGAAAGCGGCGCCCGGGGAAAGATAGGCTCGCGGGCCGATGCGCGCATCGCTTTTCAGCGCCCGTTCCACTTCCTTGGCGTCGGCGCCCACACGCTCGCAGATGGAAGCGATTTCATTGATGAAGACAACCGAAGCGGCCAAAAAAGCGTTCAAAGCATGCTTCGTCATCTCGGCCGACTCGACGGAAACCCATTCTATCCTGCTTGTAAAGGGCGCCAGCAGTTCGGCCACGCGCCCCCGGTCGTTTGGATCGCGCAGGCCGACCACGACTCGATCCGGTTTGGTGAAAGCCTCGATGGCTTTGCCAAGCCTGAGGTTTTCCGGCGAGCAGCCGAACGTGATTTTTTTGCCCGGAATGGATTTCGCGCATTCCTGTTCCAGACGAAGCGTCGCGCCGACGGGCAATTGCGAGGAGATCAGGACGAGAGCGCCCGGGGTCAGGTGCGGGAAAAGCTGCAGGACGCGGTCTGCAACATAGGCGACATCCGCCCGGTCTTCTTCATCCACGGGCGTGTCGTAGGCTATCCAGACTATCTCCGTTCCGGCCAACGCATCGGATGCGTCTGTGGTGAAGCGCAATAGGCGCCGGCTTATTCCCTGCTGAAGCAGTTCGGCCAGACCGGGTTCGTAGAGCGGAGGGCTCCCCGCCTGCAGCCGCCGGACCGCTTCCGCGTCGAAGTCGAGGCCGACGACCCCATGTCCGGCGGAAGCCAGGCAGGCCGCGGTCACGGTTCCCAGGTGCCAGAGGCCGACAACGCAAATTTTCATGATCTTTTCTCCAGAAGCCAGCTGTTGGATTCCAGGTATTGGAGCGTGCGAATGACTCCCTCGCGGATGGAGATTCGGGGCGACCACCCCGTTTGACGGATTTTTCGGCAGTCCAGGAAAATAAAAGGACTGTCCCCGATCCATCCCCGCTCCTCGCCGGTGTAGGAAATCTCCGGCGAAAGCCCCAGGTGGTCGGTTATCCACCCGATGGAGTCGTTGACACGACAGTATTCATCCGTGCCAAGGTTGAAGATGTTCACCCGCTCCCGAGCTTTGTCGAAAGCCGCGAGCATAGCGTCGATGCAATCCTGAACGTACAGGTAGGATTTCCTCTGAAGGCCGTCGCCCAGAACTCTCAATTTGCCGGGATCGTTCCGCAGGGAACGATAAAAATCGAAAACGTGGCCGTGCGAATAGCGTTCGCCCAGGATCGAAACAAAACGAAAAATATAGCCCTGAAATCCAAAGCCTTCGCAATAGGCTTCAATCAGCCCCTCGCACGCCAGTTTGGAAGCGCCATACAGAGAGGTCTGGACCGGGAACGGAGCATCCTCCGGAGTGGGGAAAATCTTCGGTTCGCCGTATATCGATCCCGTAGAGGAGAAACCGATAGACCGGATTTGGTTCTCCCGCATGGCTTCCAGGACATTGAAAGTCGCCAGGGTGTTCTGTTCCAGATCCTTTCCCGGGTGCTGCAGGCCGAAGCGCACATCCGCGTTCGCGGCCAGGTGAATCACAAATTCACATCCAGCCATCCCTTCGGTCAGCTTCCTTTGATCCTGAAGGTCATTGTCGATAAATTTGAAGCGGCGGCGCTTTTTTGCTTCCGCGAGGTTTTCCGCGAAGCCGGTGGAAAGGTTGTCGTAAACCACGACGTCGTGTCCCAGCTCCAGGAGCCTGTCCACCAGGTTGCTCCCGATGAATCCCGCTCCTCCGGTAACGAAATATTTCATATTGGCTTCTCCTGCAGGATCCGCCTGCTAACGCACGCGGCTCTGCGCCGGCCGCCGGCGCGAAGGTTTTTCGTACCTGACTTTATATAGCCTCTCCCATCGATATTTCACCAGGGCCCGAATCCAGAGAAGGGGGTCGCGGATCAGCGATATCTTCTTTCCTTCGTCGAAAGAGCGCGATTTATAGTTCACCGGGATTTCCATCGGAATGTAGCCTTTTCTGAGAAGCTTGATGACGATTTCGAAGTCGAAATCGAAACGGTTCGCCTTAAGAGTCAATCCGAACAGACAGTCGCGACGGAACACTTTATACATGGTGAATGGATCATTCAGCCGCTGGTTGCAGACAAGGTTCAGGAGCCCTTTGAATATCTTCTGGCCCAGGTTCATGACGAACGCGATGGAACGGGCGTTTTCGAACTGGCGCATCTTCCAGCCCTTCAGGTGCCTGGATCCCAATACAAACGCTTTTTGATATCGGAGCAAGGGCTCGATCAATGGGTCGTAGTCGTTCAGGTCGTATTCCAAGTCCGCGTCCTGGATCAGGATGAAGTCGCCGCCGGCCTGCTGCAGGCCGCTGCGCACCGCATGCCCCTTTCCCCGGGGCCGGTCTTCGAAAATCGCGAGGATTTTTCGCCTGTCGCCGAGTTTTTGAACTTCGCTCCGGGTGCCGTCCGTCGAATTGCTTTCCACAACGATAATTTCCTTGCGGATCCCCGGTATCTCCTTTTCCAGAAGGGCGTTGATCATGACGCCGAAAGTGTTCACTTCGTTGTAGGCGGGAACGATAATGGAGAGGACCGGCGTCTCTTTCAGGTCGGCTTTGCGGCAAAGGACGTTCATCCCGCTGGTCGTATATTTCCAGTTGTTGGCTCGGACTGCGGCAGGGAGGCATCGCGCCAGGGCCCCGACCGCTTTGGAGTAAAAGGCGACCGGGTATTTTTTAAAATGGTCCCGGATATAGTCGAACTTCAGGTATTTGACGTTGGGAGATACATAAATCTCCTTGAAGCCGCATTTGCAGAGGGCGTTTTGTATCGTTTCCCTGTCGAAATAATGCAGGTGCTCCGGCTTGAATTCCATCCAGTTGTTCTTCATCAGTCTGGCGGACCAGCTGTCGAGCGAAGGGGTCGCAAGAAACAAAATTCCTTCGGGACCGAGCAGGTTGTGGATGTTTTTCATGAACCGGATGGGATCCCGGACGTGTTCGATGACGTCGAAAAGAACGCAGATATCGAAAGCTTTTTCCGGCGGCGGGAGGTCTTCGACCGTTCCGCACAGCACGCAATTGTCTTTGAGTTTGGCCTCCGCCTTTTCCGCGGCGCTCTTGGAAAACTCGACGCCTTGAACCGTGAATCCCGCTTCTCTTGCGACGAGAAGAAAGTCTCCGTCCCCGCAGCCGATCTCCAGGAGGCGCCCTTCGCTTTTTCCGCAATAACGGATCAAATGATCCAGGTAAAGGCGCGCGGTGGCTTGTTTCATTTCCGAGCGGAGACTTTCGCCGGAAGCGTCGTTTCCCATCAGAAAATAGTCCGACGAGTAAAGCGAGGATAAAAATTCGTCCGTCGGCTGCGGATTCAAAAACATGAACCCGCAGCTTGTGCATTGAAAAAGCGAATAGCCCCGAACCATGAACCTGTATTGAATGCCGCGGCTTTCACATATAGGGCAGCAGGCCGCTGCCGCCGGTTCTTCGGATGGTTTGCCTGATTTCATAGTCGTCAGCGTTTCAGGACTGCATAAAGTCCGAGGAATGCGAGTGCAAGAATGCCGGAAAGAAGTCCGAGGTTGAAAGAGATTGGCGCATAGACGAACCGCACCCGGTGTGAGCCCGATTCGAGCGGCAGCGCCCTGAACAGATAATTGGCGCAGAGGATCCTTTCCTCTTTCCCGTCGACGTACGCCTTCCACCCCGGGTAATGCATGTCGGACAGAACGAGAAACCCGTCATCGGAAGAAGTCGTCTCGATCTCCACCTCCCGGGCGCCGTAATGAAGGATTTTGGCTTCGGACCGCCCGTCGGTTGCCGGCGCCGGATTGGGGCTGCAATCCGCGGCGTTTTCCAGAATCGCTTTTTGTTTTAGATCCGGCAGCGCGCTGCGGAGCCATCGAAGCGATTCTTCTCCGTTTTTCGCGCACAGCGCCCGGGGGACGATGTACGCTCTCGGAAAATATTGGTTGTTTCGGTATATTTTGATCTCCCGGTCGTACACAAGCTCGAAATTCCGGCTGGAAGCGTCTTGAAAAAGCTCCATGTTGACCCAACCCGCGGAATCGAATGCGTTGTTTTTCAATGGATGAGTTTCGAAGACCAGCTCCACCTCCCGGTTCGCAACCGGAGACAAATCGATGAAATGCTCGGACCACTTTCTGTCCGCAAGGGCGTTTTTGGGATCGATGGAAGCCGAAAAAAGATCGCGTTCGGCGCCGCCGGATCGGACTTTGATTTTGAAGAGGACTCCGTCCCCCTTGTCGGGCGACCAGCAGTCGGGCGAAAGGGCTATGGCAAAAGACAGAGCCGGCCTGGGCCCGATTTTTACAGGGTAGACGAGCGAGGATGGCGGGCGTTGAAACAGGACGGTCCGGGTTCTGTCTCCGATGGTGAACTGCGACCAGTCGATTTCAAAGCGGCTTTTCCCGGCGGCTTCGGCGGTTTTCAACAGTTCGGAAGTCAAATCGAAAGGGCTTTCCGGAGTCAGCACATATTTGACGTTCATCAGGCTCAGGACCGGAACCGCGTCCTCCAGCGGAAGAGTCAGTTCCGATCCGACGAAACGATCCGACGCCTGCGGGCTGAGCAAGGATCTTATGAATGTCAGATACCTTCGCGGATACATGGCGTCCAGGTTGGCGACCGAGTCCAGGTTAAAATAGCTGCTGGAGTTCGGGTAGAGGACGTTGTCGATTCCCAAAACACGGAAGGATTCGGGATCGGAATGGAGAAAAGACACGTAGGGAGGCGCCGCGGCGGCGTCGCAGCGGACGGGCCTTTCGCCGGGGATGTAATGGATCAGTTCGGCCGCCGCCAGAAGGATTAGAAGAAGAAGGGGCAGGCTTGGGCATTTCTTCAGGGAAAGCCGCGCAAGCAAAAACGCCGACAGCGCAAAGAACAGAAAGATCGAAATATGCCACAAAACGTAACGCAAAGTGCGCGCTTCGGCGAGCTCCGGAAAGAGCTGCATGGGCTTCAACAGAAGATAAATCGCCGCAAAGCCCAGCAAGCAGGAAGTTCCGATCGCCAGCGAACGCAGATGGAGGCGCTTTTGAATCAAGGCGTCCACGCCCAATCCCGCCAGTACGGCGACGCAGAAGGAGAACTCCGGCAAACAATATTTTGCGAATATCGCCTTGTCGAATACGGGAAGGCGGCCAATCCAGTTGATGAAAAAGAAGCCGAAATATTTGCAGAGGAAGAACAGGCAAAAAAGCGCGCAAAAATACGCGAGTTTCTTATCAAACTCGTCTTTACGGGAAAAAATGGCGAAAATAGCCAGCAATAAAGGGATGGCGCCGACATACGAGCCGAGCGCGAATGGATGGATGTCGTTCCAGCCGTTGAAAATCTTGCCGAAAAAATAAGGGATCGCCAGCGAGATCCCGCCTGTCAGCGGATTGGACGCGGCGCCGACGTCGGAAACGTGGTTGGTCCAGGAGTTCTTCAGGTATTCCAAAAACGGGAAAAGTTGCGGGCCGGAAAGGAGGAATCCCAGCAGAATCGCGGATGAGACGGGCAGGAATTTTTTTAAGAAATATAATCCGGCGCCCGGCGCCGAAGGACGGGTTGAAAACGTTCGAAAGGCATAATAGGCCGAGGAGAGCATGAGGACGAAGAACGCCGATTCCGGCATGCCGCCCAAAATAGTAAAACAGACCAGAAGGCTGCCGAACGCAATCCGGATGGGGCGGGGATTTCGGAATAGGCATTCGAACGCAAAGATGCAGGCCGGGGCCAGAACGTCCACATCCAGGTGCCCCATGTTGATGTACAAAATGTTGTAGCCGCAGAACATGAAAATTACGGCGGAGGCGAAAGACGCAACCGCCGAATGATTCCACATCCGCAGGCACAGGTAGGTGAAAAAACCGGCGGCGAGAAGCCTCAGCGCGAAATAAATCTCCCATCCGTATTGAAACGGCAGCAGGTGAAGGATCAGCCGGAAAGGAGAAAACGGGGCGGACTGCATGTTGGCCAGAAGCGGCGCGCCGACCCCGGAGTTCGGGTTCCAAAGCGGCGCCTGACCTTGGGAGAACAGGCGCCTGACTTTTGCCGCCCAGGGTTCGTAAGCCCATGCCGAGGCGCCTGTGTCCAGCGCCGGCCTCGATCCAACAAAAGTTTCGCACCGGTAGGGGCCGGAGGGCATGGCCCCGGGGCAGGTGGCGGATGTGCGCAGAGTGCGGCCGAAGAAAAACACGTTGGCGAAAGATGCGAGGATGAGAAGCAAAAGCAGCAGGGAAACCAGAATATATTCGCGCGCCCCGCCGCCGGCGCCGGCGGCGAAGATTCGACGGATGCGCCGCATGAAAAGCGAAGCTTCAAAAAGTTCGGCGAACCGGTTGAACCTGGACGCCAGGCGACCCAGCAGACAAAAGAACAGTCCGGCGGCGGCCGGCGCGGCAGCGAGACGGATCGCATAAAACTGGGGCTTGTGAGCCTGGAGCCAACTGTACTGAAGAAGAAACATCGTCGCAGCGCCGATGAAAAACAGGAGCGCGAAAAAATAAATTCGTTTGATCTTCTGAAAAGGCATAGGCTGCATTATTCCGTGGCTTGATAAACCCGGCCAGTGTCGGCGCGCTTTCTGCGCGGGCTATTGTTCCCGGAACGCTTCATAAAGACGTTCGTACAAATAGGATTCTTCCTCCACCAGCGGAGGCATGTATCCTTCCATCTTTTCTTTCAATTCATTCAGGATCTCAGGATTCTCCAGGATCAAACTTAATTTGCGTCCAAGATCTCTCTCCTCGCCGGTTTTAAAAGTGAACCCATTGAAGGAGTTTTTTATCCTTTCCGCCATTCCTCCGATATCGGAGGCGACAACCGGCACATTGCACGCCAGGGCTTCATGCAAGGCCAGGGGGTAGTTTTCGTAGCAGAGTGAAGGAACCACCAGAACATCCGCGCCGCTCATGACTTCCCCGACCTGTTCTTCGCCGTAGGGGCCGCAAAAATGAATTCTTGAGTCCTGACGGGCGATTTTCTGGAGCCGGTGAAAATACTCATACTCGTGAGGGCTGGATCCGTAAAGCTTCAATTCCGCATTCGGGGGATTTAAATCAAGGAAAGCTTTCAGCAGAACATGAACGCCTTTATGGGGCGCCAGACCTCCGCAATAGGCGAATAGGATCGGGTCGCCGGACTTGTATTTTTTGGAGTTTTTCCTGAGGCGTCGGATGTTCATGCCGTGCGGGATAATATGAATATTCCGGCCGGGCAGCTCTTTGGCGAAAATCGACGCCAGGAACTTCGAAGGAGACGCCAGGGCTTTCGCATTCGAAAGAATCCGCTTCATTTCCTGAAGGCGGCTTTTCACGAAAGCGGGCTGCATCTCCGGGCAGTATTGGGCGCATGCTTCGCCTCCTTCGGGCCCGGCGCAGAGAAAACCCGAACTCGTCTGCAGAAAAATGCGAGGGCAAATCGTCCAGAAATCCGTGAGGGTGAAGATGCACGGAATTTTCAAGTCCAGCGCGGCTTGTGCGAAAGAGGCGAGCCGCATGGGATGAACGATGTGGACGAGGTCGAACGGATTTTTCCTCTGCAAAAACTCCTTTGCAAATCCGTAGATCTCCTGATCCTCAACGGAGGAGTTGACGTCCATCGGCAGAGTCTGATGCCGGATGGAGGCGACGGGCAGGCCTTTATAATAATAGTCGCGCAGCAGGAGGCCGCGCTTTCGTTGAAAATCCTTCTCCCGGTCCGAAAGCGTGTAGGTCGCGATTTGCGGGGAATGGCCGTCCCGCTGGACGGCGGAGGAAAGATTCAGGAGAAACTTTTCCGTCCCCGACCCAAACTCCGGATAGAACTGGTGGATGACGTAGAGAATATTCATATCCGATCACACGCCTGCGACCAACCGCCTGTCCATGTCGGTCCAGAATTCATCCGGCTGTTTTTGAGCGAAAAGAGTGAGGTACAGGCAGGCCATATGAGCGCCGCTGCGCAAGGCCAGGATTTTGAACAGCGCATTCGATAGATCGCCGGCCAGCGCCGGATCTATGCCGGGACGGCTTTCTGAAATAAAGGCCTGAAACACACCCAGATGTTGAAGGAAGCCGGGCAGAAGCATGTTTTCCCTGCTTCGGAACCGGATGTTCTTCGCTCCCGCCGAAATCGCCAGGGAACGCATGAAGCTTTCAAATTCGTCTTCCGGCGTCGTTGCGGCCGGATCTTCCATGTCCACTTGATCGATGGAATACAGGCGCCGGATCCTGTCGAAAAAGCCGCCGGTTTCCTCCGGCGTTTTCATATTGGAAATTGCAGAAGCCGCCTTCCTTGTTCTGTAATATAGGGCGGTCGCATCGCGAAAAAGACGCGCTTGATCGCGAATGGCGGGAAAGTCCATGTCGGGGAACACTTCCTTGACAAATTTGGAGTCGACGTAAGCCCGTTTGAAAAAATAATAGGCCGGGCGGTCGTGGGAATGGAGCACGCGAGTGGAGTAGAGGAACCCGATCCTGCGACCGTCTTTGATGAGGCGGATCCCGAGATCCAGGTCCTCCGCGAATTTGGCTTTGAATTTGTATTGATTGAAAACGTCCAGCTTGATGAGAGCCGCGATGTCGCTGATCTGGCTGTTGGATCGCAGGCCCAGTTGGGAGGAGCAGCTTTCATCCCAGGAAAGGAAGCGGTCTTTGTCCAGGTTCAAGGTCCGGTAATGATTCCATATTAAATGCTGATAAAACAGGTCGCAATCCGCGCGCGGATATTCGGCGCAGCTCACCGCGACCGTATTGTTCCGCTCCAGCGTCCCGGTCAGTTCCCAGAGCCACCGGTCGGTCAACGGCAGGGCGTCCTGAACCAGGAACAGAACGTAATCTCCGGTGGCGCGTTCGGCGCCCGTATTCCTGGAGAAGGCGTGGTTGAAGCTTTCCGGAGGTATTTCCACGATCGTTGCGCCTTCGCTTCTCGCCGACTGGATCGTGCCGTCCGTGGATCCGGAGTCCACAACGATGATTTCACATTCGCGGAGCCCTTTTTGAGATTTCAGCTTTCTCAACAAAAACCGAAAGTCGGGGCCGGCGTTTTTCGTCGGGATGACGACTGAAACTTTTTTGTTTATCGGCGGCGGCTCTTCCTCGTATGAGGAGACGACGGCTCCGGGCGGGGAAAGAGGCTTTATTTTAAGATTCAGCGGGCTGGGTTGACGCAGTTTTTGAAGGGTCAATCGGATGGCGCTGGAAAATCCGTACAAGCGGCAATACCAGATGAATTTTTTTATATTCATCCTGTTGACGAAGCGGGCGGCCGCAAGCCGCCGGGCGATGTCGGCCAGTTTCCTCGGAAAGCTCCCTTCAGGCAGAATGCCGTCTCTCAAGCGGTAATAGCTTTGAAGGGCTTTCCAGCCCGTGGAGGAATAGATCTGGTCCAGCTGGCGCTCTTTATCTGCCAGTTGCGTGCGCATTTGCTCCAGTTCCGCCGCGTCCCGGATCTGCAGCGTCAACCGTTCTCCGAGCTGAAAAAAGAACTTGCGAATCTGCGCCGCTTCCTGCTCCGACGATTCGAACAGGTCGTCCAGGGCTGCCGGCCAGTCTCCGCCCGGCGCCAGAACGCCCAATCCATGGCCATGCAGGAATTCAAAAGACGGGTATTTCTGTTTGACTTCATCCCACAGCCGCCAGACTCCGAAATTCCTTTCCCGCACATTCGTGTCGTGCAGCAAGAGGATTCCGCCGCGGCTCATTTTGGGAAGCCAGGATTCGAAATCATGTTTTACCGCTTCATAGGCGTGGTATCCGTCGATGTGGAGGAGGTCGATGGTTCCGTCGGGGAAATTCGTGAGGGCGTCGTCGAAGGAGCATTGCAGGAGCTTGGAAAAGCCGCCGTAAAGCGGGTCATGATGAGCGCGCAGGTCCGCAAGCACTTCCGATCCGAAAAAACCCGCCTGATCGTCTCCGCCCCAGGTGTCGACAGCGAAGCAGCGCGCTGGAAGCTTCAGCTGCTGAACGGCCTGGCAGAAAGCGCAATAGGAATCTCCCTTGTGCGCGCCGAGCTCCACGATGACGCCGGGCCTCAGCGCTTCGACCAGGTGCATGGCGAAGGGGATGTGCTGATGCCACGCGGAGGAGTGGGTCAGTCTTCTCGGGACGGAAAAAAAAATGGGAAAGTCCATAACGGAACCGATGTCTCCCGAAGATTCTCAGACGCGCGTCCAATGCCTTTCGGGCGGACGCCGGCGGCGCTGTTTTCAAGGCCCGTACAGTATCTCGTGATAGCTTTCGAATACTTCATCCGGGCGGCCGTGGGCGATCAAACGCCCTTCGTGCAATAAAATGGCGCGTGTGCACAGCTGCCTCACGCTTTCCTTGACGTGGGATACAAATATTATCGTTTTGCCGCGCCGTTGAAAATCATCGATTCTCTCCAGGCACTTCTGCTGAAAAGCCGCATCGCCCACCGATAAAATTTCATCGATCAGCAGAATATCCGGATCGACTTCCATGGCGATGCCAAAGCCCAGCCTCATATACATCCCGGACGAATACTGTTTGACCGGGGAATCGATGAATTCGCCAAGTTCCGCAAAATCGATGATTCGCTGTTCGCATTCCCGGATCTGGCGCCGGCTGAGCCCCAGCATGAGGCCGTTGATGACTATATTTTCGCGGCCTGTCAAATCGCCGTGGAAGCCCGCGCCCAATTCTATGAGGGCGGCGACTTTGCCGTTCACCTCCACCCGCCCGGCCGTTGGGCGGTAGACCTCGGCGATGAGTTTCAAGGTGGTGCTTTTGCCCGATCCGTTTCGGCCGATGATTCCCAGCAGCTCTCCGTCTTCGACCGTGAAAGAAACGTCCTTGAGAGCTTCAAACAGGCGATACTGGGAATGTCGCCGGAAGAGCTTGGCGAACACTTCTCTTACGGTGTCGGGGCGCTCGCGGATGACGCGAAAACGCTGGGTGACATTTTCAAACCGTATTCGCGGCACAACACCTCGCCAAGGATCTAAAGATAATATACGAAACTGTCCTGGCGCCGCCGGAACACCCGGTAGCCGAGGATTAAAAAGCCAAAGCCGCAACAGAGCGACATGGCCGCCGACTGGACGGAAGGGAGCATCCCGTAATAGAGAGCAAGGCGAAATCCATTGAGAATGTACAGCATGGGATTAAAGCGAAAGAAGACGTGATATTTCTCCGGGAGAAGGTCGAGAGAATAGATGATCGGCGAGCAGTAAAACCATCCGGCAAGCACGATTTGTATGATGTGCGAGACGTCCCGGAAAAAAACATTGGCGGCGGCGCAGAAGAATCCGCATCCCAAAGTGAAGGCGAGCAAGCATAGGAGCGGGAACGGCATGTAAATCCAGGTCCAGTGGAACGGGAACCTGAGCGCCGCGAGCAACAGGATCAGAGGAATCAGCGAAAGGAGAAAATTGATCAGGTTGGCCAAAACGGCGGCTATGGGGAATACGGATTTTGCTATATAAATTTTTTTCAGCAGTTCCCCGTTCCCGACGATCGATTCCACGGAATAGGAGAGCGCCTGGGAAAAAAATGTCCATGGCAAAATCGCCACCAGGAGGAAGACGGCGTATTGATCGATCGCTATCCTCATGACGGCGGAGAATACAACCGTGAGAATGATCATCATGAACAGCGGATTCAGCAGCGCCCAGAGGAAGCCAAGGACGGAGCGTTTGTATCTTACGCGCAGGTCCTTTAAAGCAAGCGCCCAAATCAATTCGCGGTATCTTATTATTTCCCTGATTAATTCGATCATTCTCTCCGGAAAACCCCAGGACAAAATCAAAGAAAGGCACTTTAGCGGATAACGGCATCCGAGTAAAGCAAATCGGCCCTCCGGGGCGTCACGAAAACGGGGGCGCCCCCTGTTTATTCAAGGCTCCGCAGAGCTTTGATCCTGGCGCCCAATTTTTCGGCGGCTTCGACCTGCTGCTCGATTGCTCCATGAATGCAGCGCATCAATTCCCCAATTCGTTCGAGAGCGTTTGCCAGGATTTCCAGGTTGCTGCAGGATTCCAGCGTGAGGATGCGCTGGCCGATGAATTCTCCGCTTTCCTGGTCGCGCTCGATCGTTCGGAGAATCAGGCCCCAGCGCCCCTCGATCCTGGAATAGCCCAAGTAGGAATTCGCTGTTATGCCTCCGTGATTGACCGAATGTATTTTTTCGGAGAGCCACACCGCGGTTTCCAGCCCCAGCGCGTTGAAATTGCTGCAGATGTCGGAAATCCCTTTGCCGATCTCTCTCGAATGAGGAGCCAACTCCTCAGAGACTTGTTTCCTGAGCTTCTCATAAGCATTCATGGTTCGCCGAGCCTCCGTTTTTCTTTCGAAGTTACCACTCTCTCGGGTTTGTTGCACGGAATATGTTTGTTATTGTTCGGTTTAGGAGGCGCCCTGGCCTTGTTCGTTTTGCCATGCGCCTTCAAGAGCTTGTTTGACTTTAGTTTAACCAATACTATATTGTTTGTGCCGATCGCAGACTCCCTCGGCGATTCGAAAAGGACAAGGCGGCCCGGCACAGGACAATGACGGACAACAGCGATTTTCTGGCGAATGAACGGGTAAAAGAGATTCTGCATTGGGTTCTTGCCACATTTATTTTCACCGGCAGGCCTGTGGGATCCAGAACAATCGCCCGCCACAGCCGGGAGCAGTTAAGCGCGGCCACTGTGCGGAACATCATGGCCGATCTTGAAGGAATGGGTTATTTGTTCCAGCCGCATGCATCGGCCGGCAGAATCCCGACCGATAAAGCTTATCGATTTTACGTGGACTATCTGCTGAAAAGGCGCGACATATCCAAGCGCGACCGGGACATAATCGACCGGAACCTGCACATGGACGACAACGCGGAGCATCTGATGGCGCGCACCAGCCAGGTTCTGTCGCAGGTGTCCAAAAACGTGGGCATTGTCGTGTCGCCGCCGATCAGTCGTGTAGCCTTAAAACACATTCATTTCATTAAACTTGCAGACAACCGGATTCTCGTCATTCTTGTTTCGCGGTCGGGCATCGTCCAAAACCGCATTATTCACTATGTCGATGAAATATCCCAGACGGATCTGGATGCAGCTGCCCGCTATATTGTTGATAATTTTAAAGATAAGACTTTATATGAGATCAAAAATCAAATTCTTCAGATGGTTCAGAAAGAGCAGGCCCTTTATGATAAGTTCATGCAGCGCGTCATCACTTTGAGCACCCATGTCTTCTCTGAAGCCGACAGCGAGGTGCAGACAGAAGTCTACCTGGACGGCGCTTCCAACCTAATCAAAACCCCGGAATTTTCCGATATCAACAGGATGAAGCTTCTGTTCGAAACGATCGAGCAGAAGAACAGGCTTGCAGCGCTGATATCCCGTTGCATTGAAGGAGACGCTCAGGAAGTCCGGATAACGATAGGGGCGGAGAATGCTCTCCCGGGAATTGAGGATTGCACGCTCATCACCTCCCGTTACGTCGTGGACGAAAAAACGCACGGATCTTTAGGAATTCTGGGGCCCACCCGTATGGAGTACGGGCGGGCCATCTCGCTGGTCGACTATGTCGCAAGACTTTTCGGACGCGTGTTTGAAATAGGGAATTAAAAAATGGCTTGGAAAATTTACCGGCATCCCTCGGATCCGGATGGAAGCAGCCCTGATTCGAGCGACGAAAACCAGGATAAAGCCGGCGAGTCGATTGCGCCGCCCACCGATCCTACGGTTCAGCTGCAGGCGGACCTTAAAGCGGCGAGGACGGAAGCCGCAGATTGGCAGGACCGCTTTCTTCGGAAAGCTGCGGAATTCGAGAACTACCGCAAAAGATCGGAAAAAGAGAAAGTTGATTCCATGGCGATGGCCAAGGGCGCTGTTCTGCTGGAATTTCTTCCAATAGCCGATGCATGCGAGAGAGCGCTCGGCAGCTTCAACAATCAACAGGAAAAGGCGGAAGGGCTTGCGCAGTACCGGGAGGGAGTCGAGCTTCTTTACAAGCAGCTGATCGATACTCTGGGCAAAATTGGCGCGGTTCCCATGCAAGTCGAAGGGAAGCCATTCGATCCGCATTTGCATGAAGCGCTCGCCAGAGAGGAAACTCTGGAAATTGAAGAGAATACGGTTGTCCAGGAATTGCGCCGGGGGTATCTGTTCAAAGAAAAGCTCCTCAGAGCGGCTCAGGTGAAAGTGGCTGTTCGGCCCCAAACAAGCGATAAGTCTTCGTAAAAGAAAAAGCGTTTTATGAGCAAGATTATCGGGATAGATCTAGGTACGACCAACTCCTGCGTCGCGGTTTTGGAGGGCCACTCGGTTCAGATCATCCCCAATAGCATCGGCGGGAGGACGACTCCTTCCGTCGTCGCTTTTACGGACAAGGGCGACCGGCTGCTGGGCCAGATCGCCAAGCGGCAGGCGATAACAAACGCGGCGAATACAGTCTATTCGGTCAAGAGGCTGATGGGCCGCCGCTTCGATGCGCCTGAAATACAGAAAATCAGCTCCTGCCTGACCTATAAGACCTCTGCTTCCGAAAACGGAGACGTTCGAATTTCCATTCGCGGGAAGGACTATTCTCCTCCGGAGATTTCTGCCATGCTGCTGCAGTATTTAAAAAGCACGGCTGAAGAATTTTTAAATGACGAAGTGCATGAGGCCGTCATCACCGTTCCCGCTTATTTCGACGACTCTCAGCGCCAGGCCACGAAAGACGCCGGGCGAATAGCGGGGCTTGAAGTTCGCAGGATCATCAACGAACCGACTTCCGCCGCCCTGGCCTACGGATTGGATAAAAAAGAAAAGGAGCGGGTTGCAATTTTTGACCTGGGGGGAGGGACGTTTGATATATCTCTCCTCGAAATCAACAACGGCGTTTTTGAGGTTATTTCCACCTGCGGAGACAGTTTTCTGGGCGGGGAGGATTTCGATCAATGCATCATTGACTGGATGATAGCCGAGTTCAAGGCGGATACCGCAATCGACATGAGCCAGGACATACTCGCCCGCCAGCGGCTCAAAGAAACTGCGGAAAAGGCCAAGTGCGAGCTTTCGATGGCAAGCGAAGCTCACATCAACCTCCCTTTCATCGCATCGGACGCCGGCGGCCCGAAGCACTTTGAAAAGGTTTTGACCCGGGACCGCTTTGAAGAGCTGGTCCGGGAACTGATTGAGAGAACCACCTTCTTCTGCGTCAAGGCTATGAAAGACGCCAAGCTGAGCCCGGCCGATATCGGCAAGGTCATCCTGGTCGGCGGACAAACCCGCACGCCCGCGGTCCAGCGGCATGTCGAAAAAATCTTCGGCAAAAAGCCCTCGCTTGAAGTCAATCCCGACGAAGTTGTCGCGGTGGGCGCCGCTCTCCAGGGAGGCGTGTTGCAGGGGGAGCTGAAGGAAATTGTTCTGCTGGACGTGCTTCCTCTGTCTCTCGGGGTGGAAACGCAGGGAGGATTGTTCACCAGGGTTATCGATCATAACTCGACAATTCCCCTGAAAAAAACCATGACTTTCACTACCGTCGCCGACAATCAGACCGTGGTTGAAATACACGTGCTTCAGGGCGAGCGCGAGATGGCGCAATTCAACCGTTCGCTCGCGAAATTCGATCTTATGGGCGTCGCTCCCGCGCCTCGCGGGGCCCCTCAGATAGACGTATCTTTCGACATGGACGCCAACGGGATTTTAAGCGTTTCCGCCAAAGACAAGCTTTCCGGCAAAGAACAGGCGATCAAGGTCACTCCTTCGACGGGCTTGAGCAAAGAAGAAATCGACCGGATGATCATGGACGCCCGGCAGTTTGCCGAGAATGACCGGTGCGCCAGGGAATCTGCGGAATTGAGAAACCAGATTCGAGGCCAAATGGCCGCGGTTGCCAAGAGCTACGCCGAATTCGGCTGGATGCTTGACAATGCCGAACAGGAAGTGCTAAAAAATGCGATCCAAAAAGCCAAGGGCGTTTCCTCCGAGGAGAACAGCGTCTCAATATTGAAGGATATTCTGGCAAGCCTCGAAGAGTCTGCAGCCAAACTTGCCGCCGCCATGTTCAGCGCTCCCGGGGGCGAGGGCTTGAGGGCTGAATCATGGTCTCCGGAAGAGGGCGTCGATAATGTCCAGCAGATTTTAAAATCCGCGCTGGACGGTGTTAAATCTAAATAAGCCTGCAGTTCGCCTTTGCCGGGAGGCAGGCGCCGGGCGCCAGCTGGAAATATTGGCGCAAAACCCAGAGACAGCGGAGTTTTTTTTGAATAACAAAAGAGACTACTACGAGGTTCTTGGAATTTCCCAGGACGCTTCAGACCAGGAAATCAAAAGCGCCTATCGGAAAATGGCCTTGAAATATCATCCGGACAAAAATCCGGGGGATAAAAGCGCGGAGGAAAAATTCAAAGAGGCCGCCGAAGCCTACAGCGTATTAAGCGATTCCGATAAGCGCGCGCGTTACGACCGCTTTGGTCACAGCGGATTGCAGGGAGGGTTCAGCGGCTTTGATCCTTCCACGTTTGGAGATTTTGGCGATATTCTCGGGGAGTTCTTCGGATTCGGCGATATTTTTGGGGGGCGAAGACGAGGAGGGCCGGAACGGGGCGCCGATCTGCGCTATGATCTGAAAATCTCGTTCCGTGAAGCGGCATTCGGTCTGAAAACCAAAATTAAAATCCCGCGCATGGACACTTGCGGCGCATGCGACGGCCGAGGCACGCCCAAAGGCAAGAATCCCGTCGGTTGTCCCGCCTGCCACGGATCCGGACAAGTGCGATATCAGCAGGGCTTTTTCTCCATCAGCAGAACCTGCGCGCAGTGCAATGGAACCGGCCGGGTGATCAGCGAACCCTGCGAAACCTGTCAGGGGCGCGGGCGAGTCCGCAAAGAAAAAGTGCTGGAAATCCGAATTCCTGCCGGCGTGGATAACGGCGCGCGTTTGAGAATCCAGAGCGAAGGGGAAGCCGGACTTCACGGCGGCGCCTCCGGCGACCTCTATGTCGTTATTTATGTGGAAGAACACCCGTTCTTCCAAAGACAGGGAAACAATATTTACTGCCAGGTGCCGATCGGCATCACTCAAGCGGTTTTGGGCGCCGAAATCACCGTTCCTACCCTGGAAGGGGAAGAAAAGCTGAAAGTCCCGGAAGGCACTCAGGCCGGATCCGTGTTCCGGCTGCGCAACAAAGGGATTGTCAGCCTCGGCGAAAGAGGTCGCGGCGACCAGTTCGTCACCATTAATATCGTCGTTCCCACCAAGCTGACCAAAGAGCAAAGGCAGGCGTTTGAATCGCTGGCCAAAGTCATGAAAGAAGACGACCTCGTCCAGGAACGGAACATTTTCGATAAAGTCAAAGATATTTTCGGCTAGCCGATGTCCCGAAGACGATTCTACGTTCCACGCGGCAATATTCGCGATGGCGTCGCGATCCTTCCTCCGGATCAAGCCCATCATCTGGCAAATGTTTTAAGGATGCGTTCGGGCGATAGTGTGGAAGTGTTCGACGGCGAGGGGGGCGGATACTCCGGATCGGTCGAAATCCGCGCCGCCGGCGTCTGGATTCGAATTGTCGACGCCCTTCCCAGCGAACGGGCCGCCGTCCCGGTTGTGCTTGCGGCGGCGCTCATCAAATCTGCAAGATTCGAATGGATGCTGCAAAAGGCGACGGAGTTGGGAGCGGACGAAATCATTCCGCTCACGACCCGGCTATGTGAAATTGAAATCGCGGACGGCAAAATCGATTCGCGTCTTCATCGATGGAACCGGATTGTGCAGGAAGCTTCAAAACAATGCCGGCGATATTCGGCGCCCGGAATCCGCCGCCCATTGGATTTTCGGAAATTTTTAGAACTCCAGACGGCGGCACATTCAAAATTTCTATTTTATGAAAAGTCCGGAAATTATTGGCGGCCTGATTTTTTCGCTCAGTCCGGCCCGGTCCTGATCTGTCTGGGCCCTGAAGGCGGATGGGACGAGGACGAAGTGGAGCAGGCGAAAAACTCCGGTTTCCAGATTTGCAGCCTTGGCGGCAGGACGCTTCGGGCGGAAACGGCGGCTATCGCCGCTTTGGCGATAATTCAGCATCACATCGGCCTGCAAACGAGCCAATCATAGCCAAAGACATTCAATCTGTTAGAATTCAGCTATAATCAGCAGTTCCAGCCAGGACGGCAAGAATTGCATACCCAAAAGGAGGGCTCGTGCGGAGTTGGATATGGAGACTGCTGGCGGCGCACATGATTTTCCCGTGGATTGCTTTAGGGCAGCAGCGTCCTGTCAAAACCGACGACGCCGAGCTTTTAAAAACGGGCGTGGTCCGCGCCGAGATCGGCGTGGAGTTCCTGCAGCGGCAGCGGTATTCGCTTTCCGGCCTGGAAGGCGATTTGATACGCCTGGGAGTCGCGGGCGTTCATGTCGGCGTCGGCGAATACGCCGAGTTTCAGATCTCCGGCGTCGCTCAGGATCTTCTTTCTGTTTCGAGCCGGACGGCGTCGCCGCCGATAGCTCCGAGCTTTGACGGGAACTCCACCAATGATTTCGGCGATTTGATACTGGGTGCAAAACTTAAGCTGGCAAGCGAAAAGAATGTTCGGCCGGCGATGGCTTTCAAATTTGCAGTGGAACTTCCCAACGCGAAGCATGACAGCGGCCTGGGAACCAATCAGACCGAGTTTTATGCAAGCCTTCTGTTTAAGAAACATTTCGGCGGGGCCCAACTGTTGGCCGATCTCGGCTTCGCCATCCTGGGATCTCCCGTGCTCGTGGGAAGGCAAACCGATCCGCTGACATACGGCGTCGCCGCAATCTTCCCGGCAACCCGAAAAATCAACCTGGTCGCGGAAATCAACGGCCGCCAGGGGCCGTCGGGCAGGTTAGGCAATGAGAATAAATCGCAGGTTCGCGCCGGCATGCAGCTTTGGACCGGCAGGGTGCGCTGGGATCTCGGCGGCGTCGCCGGACTGAAGCATTTCGATCCCAGGTCCGGCTTAATCGTCGGCGCCACATACGAATTCCAGGCGTTCGAGAGGAAAGGCGCCCCGATTCAAATACAATAAGTTCCCGGGTCGAAATCGGGGGAGCACGTTTTGCAGGAAGGCGGAGTTTATGGATGATCAGTCGTCTCCGATTGTTGTCGCCAGAGCCTGGACAGAAGGCGAGGCCTCCGTGATTAAAAGTCTGCTTGAGAGTTATGAAATCCCATGCCACTTCCAATCCGAACTGTTAAGCAGGATATATCCCCTGACCGCTGAAAGCCTGGCGCCGATTCGGATCTTCGTATCGGCGACTCTGGCGGACGAAGCCAGGCGCATTCTGGACGAACACCTTCGCCATAGGGCGCCCTTGCACCTTGTCGATTAGCAGCGCCTGCAGGCGCCGAGATCCGCTTCTTTCCATGATTCGGAGCTCCGACGGCCACTTGAAGCGAGAATTTGATTCAGCGGGGAAGGTTGCCGGCGCTTCTGGCTTAAATGATGAAGAGTGAAGCGTCCCGCTTGCAAAAACATCCGGGGGAGGGTTATATGGATGGAGTCTGCGTAAATCGGCAGTGAAGGTTCGGGCTTCGGAAAACCATGGAAAAACAGCTTCGAGAAAAGAGGATCGTGGCTGCATCATCGGTGGCCGCGGCGATTTTCCTGACCGGAGTCAAAGTTGTCGCAGGTTTGTTCACCGGAAGCCTTGGAATCCTGGCAGAAGCGGCGCATTCCGCGCTGGATTTGATCGCCGCATTGATAACGATGGTAGCGGTGCGGGTGAGCGACCGTCCGGCGGACGAAACCCACCTTTACGGCCATGGCAAGGTGGAGAATCTCAGCGCTTTGGCCGAAACCGCCCTGTTGCTTCTGACCTGTTCGTGGATCATCTACGAAGCGCTCCACCGTCTCCTTTTTGTCGCCACGGATGTGGATCCAAACCTGTGGGCGTTCCTGGTCATGAGCTTGTCGATTGTCATTGATTTCTCCCGGTCCAGGGCGCTGTCCCGCGTTGCCAGGAAGTATAAAAGCCAGGCGCTGGAGGCGGATGCGCTGCATTTCAGCACCGACATCTGGAGTTCGGCGGTCGTCATAGTCGGACTCGCGCTGGTCAAGTATGGCGAGCACAAGGGCGGCGATGCAACCTTGTTCGAGCGTGCAGACTCGATCGCGGCGTTGATTGTCGCGGCAATCGTGATTTATATCAGCGCAAGGCTTGGGAAAAGAGCCGTGGATGCGCTGCTGGACCGGGCGCCCAAGGGACTGGCGGAAAGTATGGCGCGGTCGGTGAGGGCGATTCCGGGGATTCAGGGCGTTTCACGGGCGCGCGTTCGCGATGTCGGGAGCAAAACTTTCGTGGATTTGAGCGTGGAGGTTCCACGGCGCCTTTCTTTTGAAGAAAGCCATCAATTGACCCAGGAAGCGCAGCAAGCCGTGCAGGCCATTGTCCCCGACGCTGATGTCATGATCTACACAGCGCCTGCTTCGGAGAGTGAAGGAATTCTGGAAACAATCCAGACGGTGGCGGCGCGCGAACATGTGTCCGTCCACAACGTCAACACGCATCAAACGCTGAGCGGGCTCTGGATCGATCTGGACATAGAAGTGAATCCGAAGATCAGTTTTGAAAGCGCCCATGGCCAGGCGACAGAACTGGAAAACAAATTAAAGGATGAATTGAGCCGGATGCAAACGGCGATTCCCATTGCCCAGATCAACGCCCATATTGAGCCGCGCGAAAACGAGTCCAATCTCGGGACTCCACTCTCCGAGGAAGAATCGGCGGCGTATGTGGAGCGGGCCGAAGCAATCGCGCGCGGATTGAGCAAAACCGCGGGCTGCCACAATATCCAGCTTCACCGGCTGAACGGGAAGGTGTACCTTTCGCTTCACCTGCTTGTCGACGCGGCGGCGCCGGTGGCGGAGGTGCATGACATCGCGGAACGGATGGAGAGTCGACTCCGCCTTGAATTTTCGGAACTGGGACGCGTGGTCATCCACGCCGAACCCCCCGAATGACACCCATACCCTATTGAACCGGGCAGCAGCGTCTCGGTGCGCCGGCATGTCGCCCGACGCGGGAGCGGGCGAGCTTTGGGCCGAAGGAGGCTGTGATGATGCGAAGATGGAGTGGAGTAAAATTGATGCGAAAAATGGGCGTCCGGCATTTCTATTCGGGAATCTGGTGGACGATGTCGCCCTCGCGGCCGTAGGACTTTTCGCGAGCGTATTTCTCCAGAGCATCCGGATCGGATTTCAATTCCTGGATGGATTTCGATCGTTCGTAGTTGCTCCGCTTCAAATTTTCGACGCGCTCACGCTGCATCTGCAGCTCGAGCCGCGCTTTTGCCAGATCCCGATATCCGCCCGGCCCCCAGATGCTGAATAAAAGGACGACGATCACCGCAACGATACAGAGGATGTAGTAAAGCTCTTTTTTGTGCGAGATGCGATTTCTGCTGTAAGTCATAGGCAAATTCACGCTTACTAGGCATAATACCGGCGTATGCTTGGTGAAAGCAAGTTTTTCGAAGCGTTCAGACGGGGCAATTTAAATTTATGAGCGAGATTCTCGTCCTAAGCACCGCCGATTCGATGGAGCTCGCCGATAAGATTGCCACCGCGCTGATCGAAGAGCGCCATGCCGCTTGCGTCAATATCTTGCCCGGAGTTCACTCCATTTATCGATGGGAAGGCAAAATCTGCCGGGATGCGGAATGGCTGCTGCTGATCAAATCGACGGCGGATAAATTCGAGGCCGTCCGATCCACAATTTGCCGCGTCCATGCCTACCAGATCCCGGAAGTCATCGCTGTGCCGATAGTCGCCGGGGACCCGCGTTACCTGGAATGGCTGAAAAAAAACAGTGTGTAGCCGTTCCTTTTTTAAAATCAAACGCGCCCGGCCGAAACTACAGCATTGATGAAACGGCCGGCGCCCGCTTATTTGCGAAAAAACCTGGATCTGTTAAAAATCGCCTCGAGCCATGGAAACGCGAAAATACAATGGCGCTCGATGGATTTGGGGTCCTGGGAAGATCTTCGTCCGCGCTGGCAGGTTGTCGGAGGAAGAATCCGTTTTCGCTCCCGCTGCAATAAAGCCCTTACTTTCTGGGTTTCCAAGGTCAAACCGACGCCCTGGGGGGTTTCCATTCTCTTTTCCGCTTCAGGCCATCCGGTTCCGGAAGCCATGGAAGTGAAGTGGATGGAATCTCCCTCGGAGTCTTCGTCTCAATTCTTCCCGGTCTGGGATTTGTCCCGGCTCTGGTTGGAGCAGAATTTCTCCGGGAGCGAAATTGTCTGGGCAGGGAAAAGGCCCGATCTCGCCCGCAGTCTTTCGGGCAGATTCCTTAGAGTGATTTTCCGGCATCGCAAACGTCAGCTTTTTCTTATCGTGGCGCCGCCGGATTGCGCCGGCGAGGCGCATCTGGCGCTTGGACAGGCGCTTCTATGGCTTTGCTCCATGGCCGGCCGAAAGTCTGCCGATACAGCGGACGCCTTTCATTTTTTGGTTCCAATCGGGAGTTCATCCGTTCTGAACCACCGATGCCAGTTCCTGAACAAGAAGCTGATCGATGGAAAGGTTTGGGAATATGAAGAAAGGGAGGAACTGCAGATCCATCGGGTCTCCTCGGCGCCTGTCCCCGCTGAAAACAAGGATTTCCGGTGGCCCGCCACCGGTCCATTTCGCTGGAGCGCTCAGCTGGAGCGCGTTCTGAATATGGCGCCGGATCTCACGGTTTCACGATTACGACTCCCTTCGGCTTTATGGGCTTGAATTTGCTCAGGCGACAGGACCCGAACGGGATCGCATTTTCTTTGGCATTGGCGCCGCGCGGATTGAATTAAACAAAGACAATCTCGATGGCCTTCAGTCTCTAATCGACGAAATATTGTTCTTCCGTCGGGCGGACAGCCCCGAGACCCATCATTCTTACTACAGACTTCAGGCGGAAAGGTGGCTGGAAGCTCTTATCCTGGAAAATATCCCCGAGCTTTTTCCGGAAATGGCGCCGGAATCGGTCTATTCCCAGATTCCGGTTTATATAGGGAAAGATCCCGGCCGAGTGGATATTTTGGGAGCAGACCGACGGGGGACTCTCATCGTCATGGAACTGAAAGTTTCGGAAGACGCCGATTTGCCGGTGCAGGCTCTGGATTACTGGGGACGCGTTATTCGCCACAATGATAATGGCGATTTCAAGCGCCGTGGATATTTCTCAAACATCAGGTTGAACCGGGAGCGCCCGAAAATATATCTGATCTCGCCGATTTTTTCGTTTCACAATTCCACGGAATCGATGCTCCGCTATCTGGATCCGGATCTGGAGGTCTGGAAAATCTCGATCAATGAAGACTGGCGATGCGGCGTCCGGGTGTTGCGCAGAATTCGCTATTGCGGCGGGAATTTTTAATCTTTCTTGTCTGTTTTCGCTTTTTCGTCAGGATTTTCATGGATGGCTTTGATCGCCGACTTGAAATTGCGGATGCCTTCTCCCAGTCCTTTTCCAAGCTTGGGGATTCTCGTAACACCGAAAATCAGGATCACGATTGCCAGTATTATGATAAGTTCAGTCGTTCCGAACATCCGCTTGCCCCCCCATTTCTTTCCAGCGTACTTTACAGATTGGAGAAAGTCAAATCCGGCTTCCGTTCCTTGGAGTGCGGTGCGCAGCCGTCCGCCAATGCCGGTCGATCCCGGGTTTTGTTTGGCTATTGGATCCCGCACAATATAATGACAGAGCCTTCGGGCATCCTCCCAACGCCGGAATGTCGCGATATTATGCGGAGCTCCATCGTTCCCGGCCTGCAGTCGCCGGGCAGGAGCCCAAAGATTTTTCAAAGCAGGATGCGGTCGTTCCCCTGGCGGCGGGTGAACCGCTCCCGGTCGAGATGCTCGAGCAATGGGATTGCGTGTTTGCGGGAAATGCCAAATATCTCTTTGAAATCCGCCACTCCGAATTTCGATCCGGGGGAAAATTTGGCTTTGATCTGCTTCTTGATGCCGTCCAGGGTGTCCCGATGATAAATTAGGTCGTCGGAGAGCTTGACCAGTATTTTTTCTTTGATCATCCAGAAAAGTATCCGGCGGGCCTCCTCGGAATCAGCATTCACCGAATTCTGCACCTCGGACAAAAAGGGCGCAAAGACTCCGGCCTTGACGAAAAAGGCTTCGATCTTTTCTTTGAGCTGCAGCCCTTCCGAAGTGAGTTGCACCTCGCGTCCATAAAGCGAAACCATGTCCTCCTGAAAGGCAATTTTCTGTTTTTCGACCAGCTCTTCAAGGCAGTAGCGGAATACTTCGAGCGGAAGATCGTCATAGATCCGCTTCCGCAACTCTTCTTTCGAAATGCCTTTCTGGAGAGAGTTCTCTTTATGGAATGCGCTTACCTGTCGAACAGTGTCGATTTTGAGCGAGTCGATCACGGGCGGCAGGACCAGGATCGGAGAGGGTGCGGGCACGATGACCAGTTTGCCCGTCTGGGAGAGGGACGCGCATAATTTAGACAGTTCCTGAACGGGCAGCCCGAAAAGAGAATTGAGCTCATTCAGGTCCATTGCTCTTTTAGCGCCGGCGCCCAGAAGAATCGGGATTTTTTTTGAAATATCTTCCGTGTCGAGCCCCTCGAGCGCGCCTAGAATCTCCCGGTCGGTACTTTTGTGTTTCAAAGGATTTGGATTAAGAATCGCGCCGCCGCCGATGGTGACGGTGGGGGAAAACTGCCGAATGATAAAATTGTCTCCGTGGAGACAGAACACCGGCGAATCCAGCCTCAGCTGAGCGTAACCAGTCTGTCCGGGTGCGAGCGCCTCGCGCCCGAGGAGCGCAACTCGAGCCAGCACTTCGATGGTTCCCTGGTGGAAACGGACCTTTACGAGGTTCTTCAGCGGCTTGGCGCCCGGCAGCAGCAAAAGCCGGACATCCAGGATCCGGGTGGCGTGGAAGGTGCGCGGAACCGTGACGACCATGCCGCGCTCCACCTGGTCCAAATCGATCCCCTGAAGATTCACGGCGGTTCGCTGCCCGGCGACGGATTTCGAAACCATGTTTCCGTGAACCTGCAGACCACGAACTCGGGCCGTCAGCCCCCCGGGGATGAGTTCCACCTCCTGATCCTTGCTGATGTCGCCCGAAGTCAGCGTCCCGGTTGCGACAGTTCCGAAACCTTTAATGCTGAACGCCCGGTCGATCGGAAGCCGGAGCAGCCTGTTGGAAGGGCGGGGCTTCATTGCCAGCGCCAAATCGTGAATGGCCTTTTTCAGCTCCATAATGCCGTCGCCCGTTTTTGAGCTGACGGCAATCACTTGTGAATTTTCGAGAAAAGACCCATGAGTCGTCTCCATGACTTCATCGCGAACCAGTTCGATCATTTCCGGATCGACCAGGTCGGTTTTGTTGATCACGACGATGCCCGAATGGACGCCGAGCAGCCTGCAAATGTCGAAATGTTCGCGGGTCTGGGGCATGATGGATTCATCCGCTGCGACGACCAGAAGGACAAAGTCGATCCCACCCACCCCGGCGAGCATGTTTTTAACGAATTTTTCATGGCCCGGCACATCCACAAACCCGACCTGCACATCGCCCAAATCCAGATGAGCGAATCCCAGGTCGATCGTGATTCCGCGAACTTGTTCTTCTTTGAGCCGGTCGGGATCGACGCCAGTCAGCGCCTTGACTAAAGCGCTCTTGCCGTGGTCGATATGTCCGGCAGTTCCAACGATCACATGTCTCATAGGTTCGACTATATTAGCACAAAGCGGCGGATTCCTTTTAATAGCCCGGGGAAAAAGCCGCAGGGCGACGCCGGAAATGAATTTTGCGGCGCTCCCTGCGGCTTTGTTCCGTGGCGTGATTAGCTGATGGCCAAAAGCTGAATTCTCCTGTAATATATTGGGTCTCGATTTGGACGGGAAACGGAATGCTTGATAATCTGTCAACCAGACTTCAAAAAATACTCAGAAACCTCACCGGGCAGGGCCGGGTGTCCGGCAAGCATATTGAGGAAACTGCGCGCGAGATACGGAACGCTCTGCTGGAGGCGGACGTTCATTTTAAAATCGCCAAGGATTTCGTCGAGAAGGTGAAGCAGAAAGCTCTTGGCCAGGAAGTTCTGGAATCCTTGACGCCGGGGCAGCAAGTCATTCGGGTTGTTCGGGATGAACTCATCGAGCTGTTGGGCGGCAGCCAAAAGGGGCTTCTGTTTTCAAAGCAGCCGCCAAGCGTTTTTTTAATCGTCGGATTGCAGGGCTCCGGCAAGACGACCAGCTCAGCCAAGCTTGCATCCTGGCTTTCCAAGAACAACCACACCCCTCTTCTTCTTTCAGTGGACGTCTATCGGCCGGCGGCCGTCGAGCAGTTGCGCGTTTTATGTTCAGGCAATCAACTCGGCTATTTTGACGCCCCCGGCAATGCGGACCCCGTTTCGAGGGCGGAACTGGGCCTGCGGCACGCTCGAAACGGCGGCTACGATGTCGTGGTAATCGACACTGCCGGCCGGCTGCACATTGACGACGAAATGATGAAGGAACTGGACCAGATCCGGAAAAAAGTCCCTCCGGTCGAAATCCTGCTGGTCGCCGACGCCATGACCGGCCAGGACGCCGTCCGCAGCGCAAAGGAATTTCACGATCGGCTTGGATTGACCGGAGTCATTCTCACCAAAATGGACGGCGACGCGCGCGGCGGCGCTGCGCTATCCATAAAAACGGTTACAGGCCAACCGATCAAATTTGTCGGCGCCGGCGAGAAGATCGACGCTTTAGAGCCGTTTTTCCCGGATCGGCTTGCGGGAAGGATACTCGGGATGGGCGACGTATTGTCTCTCATCGAAAAAGCGGAGGAGTCGGTCGACAGGGAGCAGGCCGCCGAACTAGCCGAGAAAATTCGCAAAGACGAATTCTCGCTGGATGATTTTCGCGACCAGTTGAAACAGATTCGACAAATGGGTCCGCTGGACCAAATCCTGGGGATGCTCCCTAATATGGGGCCGTTGCGCGGGATCAACCAGATGAAAGTGGATGAAAAAGAGTTGATCCACATAGAAGCCATTATCAACAGCATGACCGCCAAGGAACGGCGGAATCATCAGATCCTGAACGGCAGCAGGAAAAAACGGATCGCCCGAGGCAGCGGCCGACCGGTGCAGGAGATAAACCAGCTTCTAAAACAATACGTGGATGCAAGGAAATTGATGAAGAGTTTAAGCCGGGGAATTATGCCCCGCATGTTGCGCGGATTGAAATTCCCGCAAGCATGATCATTGTAAATAGTTGATTGCGTTTATTTTATCGGATAAACGGCGAATGCCGGACAGGCGCCACCGGCGCCAACAGTTGAAACCGGGCTCGTTCTATGCAAGAATTATTCAGATCTTAAGGTCTGTTAATATCGAGGAGGAATTTTGCTTAGGATACGTTTGACGCGAATGGGTGCGAAAAAGAAGCCTTTTTATCGCATTGTGGTGATGGAGCAAAGGCAGACTCGCGATGGGAGTTTTGTGGAAGTTGTCGGGCACTACAATCCAACGACGAATCCTCCCTTGGTCGAGTTGAAAATGGATAGAGTTCGTCACTGGCTGGCATGCGGTGCGCAACCTTCTGAGACAGTGCATTCCCTGTTGAAAAAGGCCGCCCCCCCCACGCCTGTAGCCGCCAGCTGAAGCCCGATTTTTTGCATTTGCAGCTATTTCCAGTGAGCTCCCGAGTGTAGGTTGTGGCGGTCTCTGAGGAGAGGCGGATATGAAAGATCTGGTAGAAATGATTGCGAAAGCGCTCGTCGATAACCCGGAACAAGTCATTGTCACTGAAGTTGAAGGAGAACAGACCACTGTTTTGGAGCTGCGGGTGGCGCCCAGCGATCTTGGCAAAGTTATTGGGAAACAAGGCAGAACCGCGAGGTGCATCCGTACGCTTCTCGGCGCGGCGGGAATGAAGCTTAAAAAACGGTTTGTCCTGGAAATCCTGGAATAGTGCAGCCGGACGCTCAACCTTCCTTTATTGCAATCGCCCGAATCGTCAGGACCCGAGGGAATCGGGGCGAAGTCCTGGCCGACTTGTATACAGATTATCCCGATCGCTTCAATGAACTTGAAGAAGCATGGCTGGAATATCCCGACGGCCGCAGGCAGCGCATGGCTCTTGAAGAGACGTGGGAGCACAAGGGTAGAGAAGTCCTTAAATTCGCAGGAATTGACACAATCGATTCGGCCGAAACTCTAATAGGGTGCTGGGTTGTAATTCCTGCTGAAAAAGCGATGCCGCTGCCTCCGGGAGTTTATTTCGACCATGACCTGGTCGGCTGTTCTGTCCAGGATGCTGGCGGGCGCGAATTCGGCTTAGTGGAAAATGTTCTTCATTTTGCCGGCAACAGCCTGTTGGTTGTTAAAGATGTCGAGGATAGGGAACATTTGATCCCGATTGCGGAGACCATCTGCACAAGAATTTCCGTCGAGGAAAAAGTAATTATTGTGGATCCGCCTAAAGGATTAATGGACCTGGACAAATGAATTTTGATATCATAACGGTTTTCCCCGAACTGTTTTCGGGGGTGCTTGACTGCGGCATTCTGCGTCGCGCCAGGCAGTCGAACCTTGTGAGCGTCCGAATCGTGAATCTTCGTGATTTCACAAGGGATAAGCACAAATCGGTGGATGATCGCCCTTACGGAGGCGGCGAGGGGATGGTTTTTACGCCTGCCCCGCTGTTTGAGGCTGTCGAATTCTGCCGGGGTGATGAACGGAATCCGGAATGCCAGGTTGTGCTGTTGACTCCTCAAGGGAAGACTTGGTCCCAGGATTTAGCTGCTGAGTTCGCTACAATTCCGCATCTAATACTGATTTGCGGCCGATACGAAGGAGTGGACCAGCGGGTGATAGATTGCCTGGTCGACAGGGAAATTTCCGTTGGAGATTTTATCCTGACCGGAGGGGAAATCCCGGCGATGCTAGTTTTCGATTCGGTTGTTCGATTGATTCCCGGGGCTCTGGGCTGCCGGGAATCCGCAATCAACGAAAGCTTTTCAACGGGTTTGCTGGATTATCCGCAATATACGAGGCCTGCAGAATATCGCGGCCGCGCAGTTCCGGAAGTCCTTCTTTCGGGAGACCATGCCAGGATTGAAAAATGGCGAAAAGAACAAGCTCTGGAAAAAACAAGAAGGGCCCGGCCGGAGCTGATCAAGAAGTTAGTCCAAAATTAAGGAGCGTTTGTTATGGATTTATTACGGGCAGTCGATAATTCTCAAATGCGGACCGATCTTCCCCGCTTTCGTCCAGGAGATACGGTGCGAGTTCATGTGAAGATCGAGGAAGGCGACAAGTATCGGATTCAGATCTTCGAAGGCGTCGTAATAGCTCGGAAAAGCAACGGCATTTCATCGACCTTCACCGTCCGAAAGGTTTCATTCGGATATGGGATCGAACGCATTTTCCCTCAGCACTCACCCATTATTGAAAAACTGGAAGTGGTCAAGAGCGGCAAAGTGCGCCGGGCAAGGCTTTATTACCTTCGTGGTCGCCGAGGCAAAGCTGCAAGATTGAAAGAAGCGGGAAGAGTCGAGCGCACGACCGAAGCTGTTTCCTAGCAGCCGCAGTGGGAAGCGCCGGCGCAATTCACCCCCGCAAATGTTGGAGGGAATTGTGAAGCCTAAGCCGCAGGAGGATATGTTGGCCGCTGATAGCAAGGCGAAATATCTTCAAGACGCCGAAAAGTACATGCTGCATGGCAAGGTCCAGCAGGCAATCGGCGAATACCAGAAGATAATCAAAAGCGATCCCAATGATGTTCTTATTCTCAACACAATCGGCGATCTGTACCTGCGGCAGGGGAATTCTTCCGAGGCCAACAGGTGCTTCTCCCAGGTGGCGGAAAACTACGTCCGCAATAATTTCTTTCTCAAAGCAATCGCCGTCTATAAAAAAATACTGAACACGGATCCGGACAACCTCGAGGTTAACGCCACGGTTGCATCCCTGTGCGCCAAGCAGGGCTTGAACATTGAGGCTCGAAACCAGTACCTGAAGATCGCGGCGATTTATGAAAAAGAAGGCCGCACGCAGGAAACGGCCGGCATTTACGAAAAGATAGTCGAGCTGGATCCTTCAAACGCAGCCATCCAGCGCAAACTGGCCGAGCTTCACCTGGCGCAGAAGTCCGAAGATAAAGCGCGCGTCTATTTCGCCGGCGCCGCCCGGGCGCAATTGAAAGCGGCGCAATTCGCCGGCGCGGCCGATTCTTTCCGGCATGCGTTGCAGATCAATCCCCTGGATCTGGAATCCATGAAGGGATTCCTGGAGTGCGGCGTTGCCATGAAGGATGTGGCGCCTGCGCTCGATCAGCTGAAAAAATCGACCGAAATGGCGCCCGACAACCTGGATTTGAGGGAGATGCTGGGGCGAGCTTATCTGGCAGACAAGCAGCCCGAGGGGGCTATCCTTGCTTTCCAGCGGGTTGTCGCAGCGGATGAATCTCGTTATTCAACTTTTTTCGACGTCGCGCAGGGGTTTATCGATGCCGGCGAATACGATCGTGCCGCTTCCTGCCTGGATCCTATCGTTTCGATCCTGATAACCCGCCGGGAAACGGATCGGGCGGTTCAGCTCTACGAACAAATTCTGCAGCGCCAACCCTCGCATATCGCTTCAATGATCAAGTTGGCTTCGGTGTTTTACGCCATCGACAACCAAGGCCGGTATCTGAAGACTCTCGACAGCATCGCCGCCTGGTTCCTGAGTGAAAAACGCCCGGTTGAAGCGCTCGAATATCTGACGAAAATCGTGCAAGCGGATCCCGAAAGCCTGAAATATCAGGAATTGCACCGCAAGACATTCGAAGAAGCTTATCCGGATACGCCCTACACTCCGCCGGAGATCCCTTCGGAGCGAACCGGATCTGTTTCCGCAGGCTCGGAAGAGGCCGCCGGCAAAGGCGATCAGTCCTCCGTTATAGTGGAAATCGACCTTCTCCTGAATTATGGGATGAAGGATAAGGCGATGGGACTGTTGCAGAATCTCGAGACCAGCGATCCGGCGAATCGGGACATGCGAGTCCGCCTGCTTTCGATATTCAAGGAAGAAGGGAAAACCCGGCAGGCAGCGGAGCAGTGCCTGCTGCTTGTCGTCCTTTGCCGCAGATCGATGGATGAGGAATCGGCTCAGCGCTATTGGTCGGAAGCGCAGGAACTCGATCCCGACCTGGTGCATGGCGAGCCCGATCTGGATGCTTTCGCACGCCGGCGCGGGATTGTATTGGAGTCTTTGGGCGCTTCGTCTATGGCGGGCGGTTTAAGCTCCAGCTCGGAAGTCGACCTTTCGGGGGATCTCCTCGACATTTTCTTTTCGGGAAATCAGGAGATCGCCGCAGGAGACGAATCCGGGCCCATGGCGATGCCCGAAACCATCGCGGAAAGCTATTCCCGGGACATTTCCGAACAGGCGCCGTCCAAATCCGTGCAGGAACAGCTCCAGGAGGTGGATTTCTACATCCGGCTTGGATTTAACGACGAAGCTCTCAGCAAGCTGAACGAAATCGCCAAGCTGGATCCCAACAATCCTGAACTGGCTCCGAGATATCAGCGGCTGGGCGACGGCTCGCAAGTTCCGATCGCCCCTCCGAATCCCGCTCCGGTGGAGGCGGCCGTGGCGCACGTTCCCGGTCCTGTCATGCCGGAAGGGCTTGCGGATTTGCCGGAATTCGAAATCGATGAAGTGCTGAACAGACTTGGAGACAATGCTCCGGAATTGTTATCCTCGAAGCAGGCGCCGGCCTCGCCGCAGGATTTAAAACCTGCAAAATCGCCCTTTCAGTTCAATGAAATGTTTTCGGATCTGCTGGAGGAGGTCTCTTCCATTTCGGATCAGGAAATCGCCAAAGAGACCTTTGAAAACCATTTCGGCCTCGGAACTGCCTACCGGGAAATGGATTTGGTGGACGAAGCCATCAAAGAATTTCAGATTGCGCTCAGGGCCCTGGATTCGGAAAATGAAACGCAGAAATTGGTTCAATGCTGCGGAATGCTCAGCACCTGCTACATAAAGAAGGGAATGCCAAAGTCCGTCCTCCGCTGGTGTCAGACAGGTTTGAGCGTCCCGGATCTTTCCTCGCACGAAGCGCTGGCTCTTCGCTACGATATGGGGCTGGCGCACCTCATGTCAGGCAGCAACAATCAAGCGCTCGACTGTTTCGACGAGATATTCGCCGAAGATCCGGGCTATCGGGATGTTGCACAGAGAATTGACGAGCTTAAGGGCGGTTTCAAACAAAATGCTCCTTAGTATCGCACCTCAGCCGGGCAAACCGCATTTGGGCGCCTTGGAATGGATTTGCAATGTCCTCTATATCATCAGCTCGCTTTATCTTGGAATCGCTCTCCTGACGCTCCCCTGGATGCCTGCCTGGGAAAACAATTATTTTCTTTACATCTTTCCCCAGTTCCGTCCTGTTGTCGCAAATTCCTTTTTCAAAGGAGCCGTCCTCGGTTTGGGGCTCGTCAATATCCTGATCGGGATCCAGGAGATTGTGCGGGTCAGAAAAGCTTCCAGGGGTGTTCAATCCCGATAGCGCCTCCGTTGTTTATTCCGCCCCCGATCGGCCGCCGGCCGGTACTCTCATGATTAAGCGTCGGCGTCGCTGACAACCGGCTTCGCGACGTGCGGCCCTCAAATCGATATCGGATTCACAAGCATTCGCCGAAACGCTCTGTGATCGAAGACAACAGCGCTGCGAAAAACAGATTTTTGCTGCAATCCCGCCGTCTCTCCCGCAGAATAAAAGGACAAGCGTTCCCGGAGGCTTCCCGATGCGCATAATACAATTCTTTTTCGCACTGCTCGCCGTGGTTTGGACCCTTCCCCTTTACGCCGACTCCTATTACCCTCTTCGTCCGGAAGACGCTCGAGCCGTCTATCTGACGAAAGGGCAATTCGGCGTGCATGCCGACGGCGTCGGCGACGACTCCGAACCTTTGCAGCAAGCCATCAATCGCGTCCAGGAGACGACGCGCATCGGCGTGCTCTTCATCCCCGAGGGGCGCTACCGGCTGAGCAAGACGATTTTCGTCTGGCAGGGGATCCGGCTGATCGGGCATGGCGCGCAGCGACCGGTTTTCGTCCTGGGGAAGGACACTCCTGGATTTCAGAGCGGGACGGGCAAATACATGGTCCACTTCGCCGACTACCGCCCGCAGGGGAACCGGCCCTTCAGCGACGCAACGGAAATGACGTTTTACAGCGGGATCGGCAATATCGACTTCGAATTGCAGGAAGGGAATCCGGCGGCGATTGCGATCCGCTTTCATGTCGCCCAGCACAGCTATCTGCAGCATATGAATTTTCACCTCGGATCCGCCCGGGCCGCCATGGAAGACATCGGCAACCAGGTCAGCGACGTTCACGTCTATGGGGGCCAATACGGAATCATTACGAAAAGGACTGCGCCGGTCTGGCAATTCCTGCTGATGGACTGCAGTTTCGAAGGGCAGAGCGAGGCGGCGATTCACACGATGGAAGCGGGTTTTACGCTCATCAGGGTTCAATTTTCTCATATGCCGGTAGCGCTGCAGATTGCGCCGGGAGAAGTGGAGCAGCTTTATGGGCGGGATCTGCGGATGACCGACATCAGGTCGGCCGCGTTTAAAGCAGGCAACACGCGGAACCTTCATTCGACTGTAACGCTGAAAGGCGTGGAATGCAGGGATGTGCCGAATTTTTACCGTGGCGAGAAGACGTTTTCCGCGCCGTCGCAGCATTACATGGTCGGCCGATTTGCCATCGGATTGGAAATTGGCGAGGACGGGAGAGAGCGGGGAGTCGAAGTGAATTTTGAGGCGAAAAAGCTGCCGAAGTCCGCGCCCTTCATTGACGCCGAAATGGACATTCCGCCGCTGCCGCCGATGAGCCGGTGGGTGAACGTCCGGACCCTGGGCGTCCAGGGTGACGGGAAGGCGGACGATACGGCAGCTATTCGCGCAGCCATCCATAAGCATCCGGCCCTTTATTTCCCGATGGGAACCTACCGGGTGTCGGAATCGATCGAACTCAAACCGGATACGGTTTTGATCGGATTGAATCCGGGCAATACTGTAATTTCGCTGGCCAACGAATCGCCGGCGTTTGCAGGGAAGGGCGAATCTATCGGCGTCCTGGTTGCGCCCAAGGGAGGCAGAAACATCGTAAGTTCCGTTGGGATTGCCCCGGGCACAAGCAATCCGCGAGCCGCAGGAATAGTCTGGATGGCTGCCGCCGGATCGCTTCTGGATGACGTGTCGTTTCCGGGGAGCGGATTTGGATCGAAGTTCAGCGATACACAGGGCCCCGACCTGTGGATCAAGGACGGCGGAGGCGGCGTCTTCCGGGGGAACTGGCCGCACGGCACAATCGCAAGCGCGGGGCTGCGGATCGAAAACACCTCAGAACCGGGCAAAGTCTACCAGATGTCGGTAGAACACCACATGCGCGTCGAGGCGCAGTTCCACAATGTCAGGAATTGGGAATTTTATGCGCTGCAGACGGAAGAGGAAAACCCGGCGGGAATGGAAGCGATTGCCATGGACATCCGGGATTGCCAGGATCTCCTGTTTGAGAACACGTACATGTATCGCGTGTCCCGTACGACCATGCCCAAAACTTACGGGATCGTCACGCGCAATTCCGACCGCATAAAATTCGATAATATGAAGGTGTTCAGTCAGACGCGCCTGGCTTTCGACAATGCCGTTCTGGACGAAGACAGCGGAGTGGCGGTGCGCGCCCATTTTTTTCTTTCCTTCCTTGTCAAAAAAGGGATGAAAGCCCCGGCCGCGCTTCCTCTCCCGGCAACGTTTGAAAAAGGAGCGAAGCTCGAAAAACTGGCGGGCGGGTTCAGCAATGCTTCCGGGATGACCGCCGACGCCGAGGGACGCCTTTATTTTACCGATGCGGCGAAGCGCAGGATTTTCCGCTGGAATGAAGCCGACCGGAAGGCGGCGCCGATTGCGGAGACCAAAGATCAGCCGATGGTTTTGGGATTCGCGCCGCCGTCGACGCTGCTGATTGTCGCCAATGAACGCGCGGTCTATAGCCTGAAGGTGGACGAGAGAGAAGCGGCGCCGCAGCCGGTCGCCGGGACCAGCGAAAAGCTGCCGGGCACGAAGCTGCTGCTTCCGGTTGGACTGCACAACATGATGTCCATTTTGCGGGACTTGATGGAGCGCCGGGATTATATCTACCGGCAGGGGAGCAATACGGCGGTGGTTGGCGTAACGGAGAACGCTTCGCGCGCCTATTTCTATGCGCCCGGCGCCAACACGGCGGTCATGGCCGGCGGGACATGGCGCCCGATTTTGCAGAGCTCCAATATGATGGCGTTCGCGCCCGGCGACGAACATTACGTGGTCAGCGAAGACGATGGGAAGACATATCGAGTGAAACTCGAAAAAGACGAGAAAATTACGAGCAGCGTTTTTGCGGAACGCGGCGGCACGGCTGTGGTCAGCGACAAGGCGGGCAACGTGTATGTCGCCGGCGACCAGGTCTATATTTTCAATCCAAAGGGGGAACAGATCGGAATCCTGGAGGTTCCCGAGCGGCCCGGCAGCCTCGCCTTTGGCGGCCCGGATGGGCGCACGCTGTTTGTCGGCGCCCGCAGTTCGGTTTATTCGATACGGATTAAAAACTCTGTCCGCTGACGGCCCTAATAATCGAATTCTCGGTTTTGAGCGTCCAGGTAGCGGATCGAATAGCTGCCGCCGCAGAAACGCGCCAGAAGATCCCTTAACTCCTCCGCCGCCGCCCGGATTTCTTCCCGGCTGATCGCCGGCGTCATGCCGTCCACATTGATCGCGAGGTTTTTGGTTTCCGGCGTTATCTTCGAAAAGTCCCCGTTCCTCCAGTTCCATCGCCGGCACAATATCCTCTTGGTTTTCCGGTTCACGTAAATGATCTCTCCGGCGTCCGGATGTTCGATCTCTTCCGGCTTGAAGATCGGCGCGAAAGTCTCATCCGAATCGGCCCGCCCCAAAGTCAGATCGCCTTCCACCGCATTCATGTCGTCGCCGCCGCATGGAATGAGGTGTTTGAGGCTTAGGATGTTGAATGCGTCGACGGCTGGTGAAATGGAGCGGATCGATTTGCCCGCTTTGACTTGCTTGACGAGGAACACGATGGACGGCGTGAATTTGTTGGGATTGGACCCGAACTGTCGGTAGGCCTCCTTCCAGGCGGCAAGACGTGGATGTGAGGCCGGATCGATGGAGGGATCCAGTCGGACCCTCTCTTCTTGTTCGCGCATTAGCGCCGCCAGTTCCGGGGACGGCCGGCTGTTGTCGATTCCGGAGGCGACGACAACGCCCCGGCAGAACTGCGGGAAAATACGGAACACATCTTCTTCAACGCAATACCGCATCTCACCCTCCTTGATAGGTTCTCCGTTTCGAGTTTCCCGTTTCCGGTTGAAATCAGCATGCCGATTATTTCCAGTTGCGAACAGCCGCCATTATTTATCCAGCTCATCGTTTCATGAATCGGAAACGGGAAACATTTTTCAACATATGCGCGGGAGTTGTTCTCCGCTGATCATGTCCACCACGCGCGCGGCGCCGATTCGGGTCTCCATCGTCACCAGGCCCGGATCGCCTGTTTTAGCGACGCCGATGACGGCCGCCTGCCTGCCCAGCGGATGGGCTCGCATCCGATCGATGATTTTTTCCGCTTCCCGGGCTGGGACGAAGCTGACGAAGCGTCCTTCATTGGCCACATATAATGGATCGAATCCCAGGATTTCACAGGCGCCCCGGACGTCTTCCTGCACCGGAATCGCATCCTCACGGATTTCGAAATGCAGGCGGGAGGCTTCGGCTATTTCGACCAGGGCGCTCGCCAGGCCTCCGCGTGTAAGATCCCGCAGACAGTGAACTTCCGCTTTCGCTGCAAGCAGCGACGACACGATGCCGGATAGGGGAGCGCAATCGCTAAGGATCTTGCTTTCAAATTCCAGGCCTTCCCGCACGGCCATGATCGCGATTCCATGGCGTCCGATGTCTCCGCTGATTATTATGGCGTCTCCCGGTATGACGTTTGCCGGCGAGATATGCACGCCCGGCGCCACAGATCCGATGCCTGCGGTGTTGATGAAAATGCCGTCTCCTTTGCCCCGGTCGACAACCTTCGTGTCTCCGGCGACCAGTTGAACGCCTGTCGCTTCCGCCGCCGCTTTCATGGACTGGACGATGCGCCGGAGATCGTCCATCGGCAAACCCTCTTCGAGAATGAATCCTGCGCTCAAATAAAGAGGCCGGGCGCCGCACATCGCAAGATCGTTCACGGTCCCGTTGACGGCGAGGCTTCCGATGTCTCCGCCGGGAAAAAACAACGGACGGACGACGTAGGAATCGGTAGTGAACGCAAGCCTCCCCGAATTCACGTTGAAGATTGCGCCGTCATGTCTTTCGCCCAGCAGTTCATTGCTGAAGGCCGGCAGGAACATTTGCTCAATCAGCTGGTGCGTCAGTTTCCCGCCTCCGCCATGAGCCAGCAGGACGTTAGGATAGCGGCCCATCGGGATGGGGCATGCAAATTGGCCTTGAGGCTTTGGTTCGGAGTCCATTATATCGATCCCTGTCTATGTTTGATTTTCCTGTAATGATAATAGGCGGCGCACGCGCCTTCCGAAGAGACCATCGTCGCTCCCAATGGATGTTCCGGCGTGCAGCGGCCTCCAAAGGCGGGACATTCTTCGGGTTTCATTGTTCCGCGCAATATGAGCCCGCTCATGCATTCTGTCGGTTCCTCGGCCGTGTGATCGGCGATTCCGAAACGCAGTTCGGCGTCGAAACTGCTGTATTTTTCCTGCAGACCGAAGCCGCTTTGCGGTATTTCCCCGACGCCGCGCCACTTTCGCGGCACGACACGAAAGATTTCTCGAATCAGTCGCAGGGCCGGAACGTTGCCTTCCCTGTGGACAGTGCGGGAATATTGGTTTTCAACCTCGGCGCGGCCTTCCTCCAGCTGGAGGACGCACATGTAAATGCCCTGCAGTATGTCTACGGGCTCAAATCCGGTTACGACAATCGGCACATGGTATTTCAAAGCGATTGGTTCATATTCAGTCCAACCCATGACGGCGCAGACATGTCCGGCGGCCAAAAAGCCCTGTACACGGTTGTCGGGCGAAGAAAGGATCGCCTCCATCGCCGGCGGAACCAGCACGTGGGAGACAAGCATCGAAAAATTCCGAAGGCCTTTCCGGTGCGCCTGAAAAACCGCCATGGCGTTTGCCGGCGCGGTGGTTTCAAATCCCACGGCGAAAAAGACAACCTCGCGATCGGGATTTTCCGCCGCGATTCTGACGGCGTCCAGAGGCGAGTAGACGATCCGGACGTCTCCCCCGGCGGCTTTCACTGTGAGCAGATCTTTTGAAACGCCCGGCACTCGCAGCATGTCCCCGAACGAGCAGAAAATGACGTCCGGGAGAGATGCGATCTCGATGGCCTTTTCAATCAACTCCAGCGGCGTGACGCAAACAGGGCAGCCCGGGCCGTGCACCAGCGTCAGGGCGGGGGGGAGCAGTTCGTCGATTCCGAATTTGACGATCGCATGAGTCTGGCCGCCGCACACTTCCATTAGAGTCCAAGGTTTGGCGGCGATGCGCAGGAGCGCCCGGGCGAAGCGCTGGGCGGAGTCTTTGTCGCGGTATTCGTCAATGAACCTCATGGCTGCCTGTTCTCTTCCAATTCGGCCAATTCGCCTATTTGCCGAAGATATTCAAAGACCTCTTGCGCTTCGGCTTCGTCAATGGTGCTGATCGCAAATCCCACGTGGACCAAAACATAATCGCCGGTCCTGGCTTCAGGCACGTAGGCGAGGTTGATATTTTTAACGATGCCGCCAAAACTGACTCTTCCGCAGCGGGATATAGGATCCTCGCCCTCGATGCTGAGTATTTTTCCCGGTACCGCCAGACACATAAGAACTCCCATTTACGATTTGCGGTTAAGGATTGTCAATCGTCTATAAAACTCGCGAAGCTGCAACAATTTGACCCAGCGAAATGCCTCCGTCGTTGGGAGGGATTCTTTGATGCCAGTAGGGCTTGAATCCCTCGCTTTCCAATCTTCTGACCGCGCTTTCAATCAAGAGCTTGTTTTGAAAGCAGCCGCCGGTCAGAACCACCCGCTCCAAGGCGATTTGGTGTGCAACGCTCACGACAATCTCCACTAAAGCATTGTGGAACTTCTTTGAGATCCTTGCCAGTGAAATTGAACTCCGGACGTCTTGAAGGACCGCCTGGATCAAGGGCGCCCAATCGACCGTCATCTGCGGCACAATCGGATCCGCGCATTTTTTGTCTTCGACGGATATGGAAAACGGGTAAACCTCTTCCGTCTTTTCTTCCCCAATGGCAAATTCGAGCTCCATGGCGGCCTGGCCCTCAAAGCGGATTGCCTGGCGCAGGCCGGAAATGGACGCGACGGCGTCGAACAGGCGGCCCACGCTGGAGGTGCAGGGCGAATTGACGCCCTGTTTCAGCATTCCCCTCATCACCGCAAGCTCCGAGCGAGTGAAAGACTGGACGGACGCCAGGTTTTTCAATTCGAATGCCTCGTCGCCGAATATCTCGAAAAGCGCGCCGAGGGCGGCGCGTCGCGGCTCTTTTACGGCAGCGGCGCTGCCGGGCAGGCGGAATTTGCGAAAGGAAGCGATCCGTGTGAAAGGCCCTTTGTCGGTCAGGAGAAACTCCCCTCCCCAGACTGTCCCGTCAGGCCCGTATCCGGTCCCGTCCCACGAAACTCCCAATACTTTCCCTTCCAGTTCATTTTCGGCCATGCATGCGGCCACGTGGGCGTGGTGATGCTGAACAGAAATTACCGGTTTGCCGGATTCTCTGGCGAACTTCGAAGACAGATAGTCCGGATGCATGTCAGCGGCGATTTGCCGGGGATGGATCTTATACAGGTCCTGGAACGTCCGGATGACCCCCTGAAACGCCTGGGACGCTTCCTTGTTTTCGAGATCCCCGATATGCTGGCTGACAAAAACGTTGTCCTGGACAGACACGGCGATCGTGTTCTTCAGATGGCCGCCGACGGCAAGGACTCCGGCGGCAAGGTTGGAACAGGAGACAGGCAAGGGGGCGTATCCCCGAGCCCGTCGCAATACCATTTCCCTGCCCAGGATAATCCTCGCGATGGAGTCGTCGACGTGCCGGACGATCGGGCGGTCGTGGACGAGGAAGAGATCCGCGATTTTGCCCAATCGGACTAATGCTTCCCGTTCATCGATGCAAATAGGTTCGTCTGATCTGTTGCCGCTGGTTGCGACAACGGGGGACCCCATTTCCTTCATCAGCAGGTGATAGAGAGGCGTGTAAGGCAGCAGGGCGCCCAGATAAGGATTCCCGGGCGCGAGGCCGGGCGCAAGGTTTCGACGCCCCGGCTTTCGTTTGAGAAGAACTATGGGGGATTCAGGGGAATTCAGCAGCCTGGCTTCCAGCCGGGAAACTTCGCAGTCGGCCTGAACGGCTTCCAGCGACGGATACATCAGGGCAAAAGGTTTTTCCTCCCGATGCTTCCTTGACCGCAGGGTTTCCACTGCATGGGCGTTTGCGGCGTCGGCCAGAAGCAGAAATCCCCCCAGGCCTTTGATCGCGACGATTTTTCCCGCGCGAATCGATGCAACCGACTGTATCAGGGCTTCATCGCAACTTGAGAGAACCCTGCCGCTGCGATCCCACAAACTCAGTTTCGGGCCGCAAACAGGGCAGGCGTTCGGCTGGGCATGAAAACGGCGGTTTTGCGGGTTCTCGTATTCTTTCCTGCAGTCGGAGCACATGTCGAAGGACTTCATCGATGTGTTCGGCCGGTCGTAGGGGAGAGATTCGATAATGGTGAAGCGCGGGCCGCAGTTGGTGCAATTGGTGAAAGGGTAACGGTATCGACGGTCTGTCGGATCCAGCACTTCCGAAAGGCACTCGGGGCATGTGGCGATGTCCGGCAGGATCAGGGCGCTTTGCATACCTTCCCGAGTGCTTCTTCTGATTTCAAATCCTCTGAAATAAAGAGGATCCAGGTATGAGAACTCCAGACTCTGGATGAAGGAAATGGCGGGCTTTTCACTTTGCAGCCTGAACAGAAATGATTCCAGCTGCTCAGACATTCCCTCGACTTCAATAAAAACTCCTTGGGGCGAGTTCAGAACCCATCCCGGGAGATTCATTTCAGAGGCGAGGCGGTGCACGAAGGGTCTGAATCCTACTCCTTGCACGGCGCCTCGGATGGCTATGTGCATTCTCCGGATCACAGGCCTGAGGCGTCCCTTTCTCTGAGCCAACTGCACCACTCGGGGATTCCCGCCCCCGTAAAGCAAGACATTTCAAAGATTTTGAGTTTGGGATTTATCTGGAGTGCGTTGTTTCTAAGTCTTTCGAGGTCGCAATTTGTGTAGGGGGTCAGATCGGTCTTGTTGATGATCAGCACGGATGAATTCCGGAACATTGCGGGATACTTCAGTGGTTTATCGTCACCCTCGGTCGTGCTGAGGACTGCGACTTTGGCGTGCTCGCCGAGATCATAGCCGGCAGGGCATACCAGATTGCCGACATTTTCGATAAACAGCAGGTCTATTAAGGGAAGATCGAGGTTTTTCATGGCATCCTGGACGAGGTTCGCTTCCAGGTGGCAACCGCCCATCGTGACAATCTGCACTACGGGCACGCCGTATTGGGCGACGCGTTGTGCGTCCAGATCCGTCTGAACGTCCCCCTCGATAACGGCTATCCGGATGGCATTCCGGAGTTCCTGGAAGGTTTTTTCAAGGATGCTGGTCTTGCCGGCGCCCGGCGAACTGACAAGATTCAACGCGAATATTCCGTGTTCCTTGAAGAGCCGCCGGTTTCGTTCGGCAATCTGGTCGTTTTTCTCCAGCACTTTCCGTTCAATTGTAATTACGCTCATGACGCCCCTTCACATTCATCCGCCAGCAGGATGTCGACAATTTCCAGTTCCTTCCCTGAAATCAGCTCTACGCTTGCGCTCCCGCAATCCGGACAGGCAAAAATCCAGTCTTTAATTTCAAAACTTCGCCCGCATTGTTTGCATCGGGAAAGCGTGGGCACTTGCTCTATTGCCAGCTTGGCCCGCCGCATATCCGAGTCGTTGACAATGATGCTGAAACAGAAATCCAGCGAGTCAGGAACGATTCCCGACAATTGTCCCACCCGGATCCGTATTTCCCTCACCGAGCGCGACTGGTTTTCCGGAACGGCCTGCTGAACGATTTCAAGGATGTTTTGTGCAATCCCCAATTCATGCATGTCGAAATCTTTAAATAATCTAAAAGAATAACACATGGCTCGAACGAAACATGAACCCTTTCCACTGTTCCAATATTTATGATGGGCTGCAGGCCTTGCTGAACAGAAGCGACAGAAGAGAGCATGTCCACTCCGCATAATTTCTACAAACCATTTTAAACCAATGATATATAGACGAAAAACCCGGATGGCTGGAATTTTTATTGCCCGCTGACCCCGGAAATGGTAGGCTTTTTTCATGCCCAAAGACATTCGAGAGAGGTCGTGCGAAGTTCGATTTGTGCAAAGCGTGTGCGAATCTCTTTTCCCCCATCCTTCAGTTCTTTGTTGAGTCGCAACCAAAATCATTATTTGGGGGAACCCCTTTTGTAAAGGAGGTCTAGTCAATGGAAAAAGCTGGGAAACGCCTCACGCTATTCCGAATTTCGATTCTAATCGCGGGTTTCGCGTGCATCCTGCATCTGACGCACCGGGAATGCGCCAAGGGAGTGTCGTGGACGCCGGTCAAGACGCAAACTGTTGAAAAAACAGGTGAAGCGTCTAATCCTAAAGGGGTGAATTCCGCCGGCATTCTGACGTCCGGAGATGTGTTTCATGCCACCGCCTATTGTGTTTCCGGAACCACGAAATCCGGATTTCCGACGGCGCCGGGGCTTGTATCCGCCGATCCCAAAATTATTCCGCTGGGCTCCATCATTCACATCGAATCGCCCTTGATGGGGGGCGTTTATCAGGTTCTGGACACCGGGGCTCTTATCAAAGGCAAAATAATCGACATTTTCATACCCAGCTACGACAGATGCATCGAGTTCGGCAGGCGGATGGTCAAGGTGAAAATCCTGCGTTACGGTTTCGCTGACAAGAAAACCGGCCAGGCTGAAAAGCCGCAAAACCCGGCTCGATAGCCCCCTGCTATGCCCGCCATCCGGAGTTGTTTCTACGAGATTCGGTTGTGGCTTATCCGCTGCGAGTCTGCGGCAATTGAATCTGAAACATACATGTGTAAACTTTATCCTATGATAGGGAATGGGCATGCGGCCGAGGGCCGGCTCATTGATTCGAAGGAAGGGGGAGCAACGATGAGATTGAAGACTTCTGTCTTTTTGATTGCAATGGCGATCGCTTTGCCGTGCGCCGGCGTTTTTGCCGACCAGATCATACTCAAGGACGGGACGGCCTACTCCGGGAAATTCATTCGAGGAGATTCCAGAGTTGTTGAATTCCGAATCCTCGGCAGGGTGGAGAGCTTCAAAATCGCCGACATATCGCAAATATCTTTCAAGGAGCCGGAGCTTCAAACGACGCCTGCTGATGAACCGGCCGCGCCTGAAACCGCCGCCGAGCCGCCCGCAACTCAAGCTGCCCAAATCCAGGGGGATCCTGCTTCCGGAATGATTTTCCCGGCGGGAAGCCCGGTTGTCATCCGGACCACGGCGGAAATCGACACAGACCGCAACCGGGTGGGGGATGTTTTCGAGGCGACTTTGGAGGATCCAATGCTTTGGGGAAATCAGATCATTTTCCCTCGCGGCACGGTCGTCAAAGGCAGAATCGCCTACGCAAAAGAGTCGGGAAAACTGACCGGGCAATCGCAACTCATCCTTGAACTGACCGACATCCTGCAAAACGGAAAATCTCATTTCATTCGCACTTCCGATTATACGGAAGTCGGATCTTCGCGGACCAAGAGGACGGCTGCGACTGCAGGCGGCGTCGCCGCGGTGGGCGCAATTATTGGAGCGATCGCCGGCGGAGGCAAAGGCGCTGCGATTGGCGCAGCCTCCGGAGCGGCGGTCGGAACGGGAGTGCAGGCGGTCACAAAAGGAGAAGTTTTGAGAATTCCGGCCGAAACAATACTCGAGTTCAAACTGCAGCGCGCGTTGACGGTTAAACCGTAATTTCAAGCCCGGCCGGAAAAAGGGATCGGAAGTGATTATTGAGACAATCAAAGCCCGTCAGCTTTTCGCTCAAATCGCCGGCATCGACGAAGACGCTTTCCCTCTCGACCGGGCCGCTCTGACGCTGGCGATGGAGGAATATCCCGGCCTGAACATTTCGGAGCATTTGCGGCGTCTGGATACGCTGGCCGCGCGAGCGGATGTGCTGATCGGAATCGATCGCTCCCCCGTCAATTGCATCGAGAGCATCAATGAGACGCTTTTTGTCCAGGAAGGTTTGCGCGGCAACAGCGAAGATTACTACGATCCCCGCAACAGTTATTTGAATCAGGTCCTCGACCGGCGCCTGGGCATTCCCGTTTCTCTTTCGATCATTTACATTGAGGTGGCGAAACGAATCGACTTCCCGGTTTGCGGGGTGGGATTCCCCGGGCATTTTCTGGCCAAACACGTTGCCAAGAGCCGCGACATTATCATCGATCCTTTCAACATGGGCAGAATTTTGACAATGAACGACTGCCAGGAACTTCTGGATAAGATTCATAGCGGAAAAGTCGAAATGAATCCGTCCCTGCTGCAGCCCATGGACAAGCGCGCCATAATCACCCGTTTGCTTTACAACCTCAAGGGGATTTACATGCAGAATGAAAAGTACAATCAGGCCCTGTCGGTGATTGACAAGATTCTTCTGCTGAATCCCGGGACTCCCTCGGAAATTCGCGACCGGGGAGTGCTTTTCATGCAGACAAGCCTCTTTGCGAGAGCGCTGGCGGATTTGCAGCAGTATCTGGCGCACTCTTCGTCGCCTGACGACCGTTCCTACATTGAGAATCACATCAAAATGCTTCGCAACATCATCTGCGAACCCAATTGAGGAAGCTTTTGGCGGCCGGCTTTCATCCGGCTCGGCTACAAATCTTCTTTTTTCAAATTCAGGACGATGGAGGCGCCGGAGCGGTCCTGGAGCGGCCTTTCATTCCCGTGCGATTGGATGGCCAAGAAGCGGATCCCGAGCGCAATTGCGCCGACTCCCAGGAAGTATCCCGCCGCAGTGAACATGCCATAGTTCAGGGCAAGCATAGAATGCCAGATCAGGTTCCATTTCCATCCCATGCCGGCGCCGAGCGTCCACAGGAAAAAATACAATGGAGCGCCCCCGGCCAGCATCCATGCCATGTGCGCCGTTTTGGATTTGAAATCGGCGCCTCTGCCGGCCGCAGCCCAGATCCAGGATGGCATGGCCAGGAAAAGGGTCGCCCAGTACGAATTGTAAGAATAGGAGAGGCCGGCCAGAACGGCTGCCAGTGCGAGAAGAGTCGTCTTGGAGGCATAGAAATTAGGCTTGGGATAGCTGCGGAAGGAAAATTTTCCAATGGCATAGCAGAGAAGCCCTGTAAACAGAGCGGCGCCCAGGACGCCGCCGAGGACTCTCCAGTCGGGATTGTCGAGCAGCGGGTCTTTTGTCGCCGTGGCAGGGTATAGAGTGTATGCCGGAAACAATCTCAAGAGCCGGCACAAACCGATGAGGGAATAGGCGAGCAGGAAGGGGAACGCCGTTTCCAGAAACGCCAGAACTTCACGAACGATCCCGATACGGGAGAAGTCTTCGCGATGGTTTTTGAGGTGAAAGAAGAGAGCCGCAGCAAGCGGCAAAAAAACAATCGCGTGCAGCAGCCTGATCGCAGCCGGACTGAGGTAAAAAGAATCCCACAGACGGAAAAATCCTGAAGACTCGCGCGGGATTTCGGGCGTTTCGTCCAGAGTGTACAGAATCCTCTCCGCCGTCTTGCCGAATTTTTCAATGCTGGCGACTTTCAGGTTCTCTATCGTGTCCTGCGGTGAATGATAGACGGCTTTTTCCAGTTCGGGGTTCGCGGATTCGCTTCCCAGGTTCACGGCGGGAATGCCGGCGCCGAGGAACGGACCCTGGTCGGCAAGTGAAATCAACAGAGCCCTTTCCATGTGTTCCCGCGCGCCCCGGGGAGATCGCGCCGGCAGGCCGGAGGCTTCCGCCGCCCGGACAGCGATCTGGCGAAGCCAAGCGGGGGTGAAGCCCTTCATTTCACCGGTCGTATCGATGCGGAACGCGGCCAAATCGCCCACGCTGACGTAATCCAGCGAAAGGGCGGCGACGATGCTGTTGCGCTCAGCGTAGTTCGCCATAAGGTCGCGAATCCCCAGCATCCCCCATTCCTTTCCATCGGACAAAACCAGCAAAACGCTCCGTTGGACCGGTTTGGACGCGAGAATGCGCGCCAGTTCCAGCAGCGCGCCGACGCCGGCGCCGTTTTTCATCGCTCCCTGAACGGTCGTTCGCGCCGTATCATAATTTGCGATCAGCGCGACGGTTTCGTTTTTGAGGCCTTGTCGGTATCCCAGGATGTTCCGGCCGACTTCCCTGCGTCCTATTCGCGCATTAAAATCGGAATAAGAAAGCTGATAACCCAGTTCCTGAAGGCGGCTCTGCAGAAAGCTGGTCGACTGACGCGCTTCAAGGCTTCCGAGCACGCGGATGGGATTTTCGGCGACAAACTCCCGCGTCAGGCGATAGGCGTTCGACGCATCGAAAATCAGGGGGGCTTGGCTCAGCGGAACATCCCGCTCGCGATTGCAGGAAGCGAAAGCAAAAATCAGCCAGGCAAGCAGGGCGATCGCCGGAATCCGGATCAGGATTTTTTTTTGCCTCGAATCCATCGGGAGTCTCCTGTTAAAAGGCGGAAGCGACGATTCCCGCAGCGCGCAGCAGTGAAATTTTTCTTTGGAACAATTCCAGGTTCGAATCGAGCAGCGCCATTTCTTTCTGCCGGATCGCGGAACGCAGCTCTTCATGCTGCTGGCTGCTGATGCGGCCGCTTTCGAGCAAGGCTTCGTTTACCTGCAGGTTTTCCTGCGCCGCCCTGAACTCGATTTGAGCCAGCTCCACCGCATCTTTCGCGATGCGCAAAGCGCTGGATTCGTTTCGGATATTCCGCTTCAAGTCCGTTTTCACGCTTTGCAGGCGATAGCGCGCCTCCGTCGCTTCCTCCCGGCTTTGCGCGACTTTCGCTTTTGTGCGGAACCCGTTGAAAATGGGGATCTGGAACGAAAAACCCAGGATGTAATTGTGCCGCGAGAAATTTCGGAAATAGTCTTCGTAATTGTTCGTTTTGCTGAAAAGAGCGTAATGGCTGACGAGCTCGATTCGGGGATAGTTCTCCCCCTTGTCGGCCTCAATGTGAAAATCCTTGGCGCGGACAACTGCCTCCGCCTGTAAAACTGCGGGAGCGGATTGGAGAGCCTGCCGAGAGACGGCCTCCTCCTGCTGGTGGAAAATGGGATTGTCCAGTTCCGGCGCCGCCGTACGGATCGACGTTTCATCCGTCCAATGGATCAGCTCCAACAGTTCGCCTTCCGAGATTTTTTCCTGTTCGCGGGCGACCAGGATCTGGTGCTCCAGGGATTTTACGGCTGTAGCCGCCATGGTCGCGTCGATGGGGCGGACTCTTCCGGCGGCGAGCAGGGCTTCAACCTGCTGCTGCTGTTTTTGAGCGGAGTCCAGCCTTTCGATTAAAAGCGCGCGGACTGCCCTTGCCTGGTGCAGCGCGTAGTAAAGCAGGGCGGTCCTCGACGCTATTTCGTTGCGCACCGCTTCGGCTTCCAGCTTGACGGCTTTGCCGCTTTCTTCCGCTTCACGGATCAGGTTTTTGTTCGTTTTGCTGAAGAGGGATTGGCTGGCGACGACTTCGAATATCGAAGGGGCGGAGCCCTCAATGCTCAGGGGAAAGCCGTTGTTGTAGGCGAATCCCGTGCCGGCGGAAACCTGGGGCAGGTTGAGAGAACGGATTTCGCGCAAGGCGTGCAGGGCGCGCGAAGACTGCGCTTCCGCCTGCAGAGCTTCAGGAGAATGCGCCAGAGCCAATCGGACGGCTTCCTGGAGCGTCAAGTCGCGCGACTTCGGACCTGTTTCATTTTGCCCGCTTGCGGCGGCCGCTCCGGAGCATGCGATCCATGCTGCGATAAAAAACGATTGAAATTTCATCAGGCTACCTCAGTTTGGAAATGGCTTTCTTGGCCGGCTCATAATCGGGGTCGTAGACAAGAGCCGATTTTAAAGCCTCGCGAGCTTTCGTCCGGTTTCCTGTTGCGAGATGACATTCTCCCAGCCAATAGTAGGCTTGTTCGAAAGACGGATCCCCTTCGCCCAGAGAGCCGGAAACGAGCTCCTGCAGCCATCCTTCCGCTTCTTCCAGGTTGACGCGGAGCCGGATCCGGGCGGCGGCGGAAATAAGCCGGGCGCGTTTGGAATTATTCAACTCCATGGCTTTCTTCGAATATTTGAGCGAGCCCTCGAAATCCTTCTGATCCAGCAGAAACTCTGCAAGGTCAAAATAGCCCGCAACGTAATCCGGATAGTCGAGCGTCGCCTGAATCAGCTCCTTTTTGGCCAGATCGTATTTTTTCTTGTCTTGGTGCATCATCGCCCGGGCGATGTAGCCTTTTTTGGGATCCAGCGAGGCGATCGTTTCGATTTCCGCTTTAGCTTTGTCGTCTCCCCCTCCCACGATCGCCGGCGCCTGGAGATAAAACTCGAGCATGTCAAATCGGACATCCAGGTCTTTCGGCGCGAGCTTGGAAGCCGCCTCAAACTCCTTGATGACGCGTCCGGCTTTGCCCATCGCGAAAAGAGGGAAGGTGTGATCCGCAAGAGAACCGCAGGCGCGTCCCAACCAGAGCCGGTAATGGGCGTTGGACGGCTCAATCCCGACGGCTTTTTCCATTTCCCGGACGGCTTTATCCCATTGCCTGTTTTTTAAATACGTTTTGCCGAGCCACAGCCTGATTTTCGGATCGTCAGGAGTCGATCGGCTCAAAATCACAAGGAGTTTTTCGGCTTTTTTAAACTCGCCTTTTTCATAAAGCCGCATGGCGTCTTCAAAGCCATCTGCCGGCCGGGATATCGAAGGCGAAAGAAACAGCAATGCCGCGAGCAGAATTCTCATTTTGCCTTCCCGAGGATTTGCCTGTTTGAATTATAGACTGCAAAAGCGGCCGCTTGTGGATCTTGGACCAGCGCAGAATAGGAAGCGACGGCGGCATTGAAACCAGGAGTGGCTGCATAAGGGTGCGTGGTTTTCATCATTGCCCAATATATCCGATACCGGACGTTTCATTCAATATTCTCCGTTCCCCTGCATAACAGACGCTTTTGAGCGCAATTTGTCTCAGAATAAGGTTTTGCCGCGCATGCGGAAGCCTCGCCGGCCAATTTTCAATAAATCATTCTCCACCCCCGGTAATTTATGGAATGATCTCCGGCTTCAAACACGCGCGATGGGATCTGATGCATTTCTCCAAAATCCGGGAAGGGGAAAGGTTCACAGATTATCGAAAAAAAGCAAATGGCATTGGCCTGGACGCCCCTGCTCATCCTGTTCGAAATGCTTTACTCGACCCGACATCCGTCCTATGCTTTAGGAGCTATGCTGCTGGTCGTCGCCGCGATGGGAGAAGAGCTCGGACAGGCCATGGCTTCCTGCCCCGATTGTGAAAAAACAACCCGACAGGGTCTTGCCTGCTGGCAAGCGCGCAAAAGCCGAGGGGAGGTCTGTTTTTTTAAAACGGGAGTGGGACCGAGGCGGTCGGCGGAAAACCTGGAGAGAATTCTAAACGTTCTGACCCCGGACAGCATTTTATTGATCGGATATGCGGGCGCTCTGCACCCGGATCTCAAGGTCGGCGATCTGGTCGGAGTCAGGCAAGCTTGCGCCTGCAGCATGGATGAGGGCGATGCCGATTTAAGCCGCCTGCGCATAGACCGCCGGTTCGAACTCAGAGACGGCGACGTTCTCGCCGGTTCGGCAAAAGCGCTGGGGATGCGCGCCGTCGCCGGCGACGTTCTTACATCTGCTTATGTCCTGGGGGAGCCGGAGCATAAACGGCTTCTGTATCAAAAGCACGGCGCGTTGATTGTCGACATGGAAACAGCGGCTCTGGCGGGAGTCGCCGTTTCCAGAAACATACCGTTCAGTTGCGCCCGTTCCGTAAGCGATGAGGCGGCCGATGCATTCCTGGCGCCGTTTTCTTATAATCCTGCCGCAGGTCTCGCGACGCGAGCGGCGAAGATCATCGGCTCCGGAATTCAAAGCTACCAGGAGTGGAAATCCAATGCAAAGATAGCGGGAGAAACCCTGAACCGCTTTCTATCCTGCTATCTTTAATCCGGCCGCCGGCTATTCCATGGAAACCGAAGTTGCGTCAATATAGTAAACTTCACCGACAATGTTGAATGTCTTTTTTTGCAAAGTTCCTTCGACGCGAATCTTCGTCGCTTGAGGAGGTTCCTCGATTTCCTCATTGCGCTGAACCCAGATGGATTTTGTTCCGACGAACAGCTGGAACAGCCCTTCGGATGAAAAACCCGTTTTGGTTTCCGACGTTCCGACGACGACCACTTTTTGACCGACGCGGGACGCCGCGTTTTCGATGACGTCGATCAAATTATCGGCGCCGGAAGGAGTGGAAGAGCAACCCGCCAAAAACAGCAACCCAAGAAGAAACGCTGCCGCAACAAGCTTTTTCATTACTGAGCCTCCTTGCGCATGAAACAATTCAGGGAAATGCAGGTAAAAACAGCACCCCGATTCTACATTGTGTCAAGGAATAGAGCAATCGACTTCATTGGCCGTCGGAGATTGGCGGCCTGCGACTTCGGTTTCTGCCTTGATCCGGGTTAAATCTTCAACCGACAATTGCGGTTTCAGTGGTAAACTTTCGGTGCAAATAATGCATATCGCGGCATGGAGCAATCCGCTTCATGCCCGGTGGCTCTCCTGAAGGATGGTTGACGTGGGAAATTCAATGAAAGCGATTCTTGTTTTCTTGGCCATAATCATTCTGGCATTTGTGGGCTTGGGGATTTTCAGGGCGGGCGGCGAACCGGACATCAGGATTCAGCCGGCAATGGCCGCGATCGGGAAACGAACGCCCGTCAAAGTGGAGGTGTCGGAGCCCAAAAGAGGATTGACGCATGTTAAAATCGAACTGATTCAAGGCGGCAAAAGCGCCACTCTCGCGGAAAAAAGCTACCCGTACGGTTCCCAGTTTTCTTTCTGGGGCCCGAAAACGGGAAAGGACGTCCTCGAGGTGGAGGCTGGCCGCCGGACTTTGCCGAACCTGACCGGCGGGACTGCCATTATCCGAGTCGCCGCGTCGAGGGCCGGCACATGGCTAAGGCGCCCCGGCGCGGAAGTTCAAGAAGTCAGTCTGCCGGTCCGGCTCACTCCTCCTTCTCTCCAGATCTCTTCGATCCAGACCTATGTGGCCCAGGGAGGCTGCGAAGCGGTCGCCTACCGCGTTGGAGACTCCGCCGTGCGCGATGGAGTTCGCGCGGGTCAATGGTGGTTTCCAGGCTATCCGTTGCCGGGAGGAGGAAAAAAAGACCGATTCGCCATATTTTCTGCGCCATACGACAGGGCTCAGCCGGACGTCAAGCTTGTTGTCGAAGACGCGGCCGGCAATTCGGCGGAGATGGGATTCATCGATAAATTCTTTCCAAAGTCTTTCCGATCGGACAACCTCGAGATCAGCGACTCTTTCCTGAACAAGGTCGTTCCGGAAATTTTGTCTCAGACGCCTGAAGTGAAGGACCAGGGCGATCTTCTGGAAAATTATCTGGCGATCAACCGGGCGCTTCGGCAGAAAAACGCCGAAACTCTTCAATCGCTCGCTCAACAATCCACCGCTTCTTTTTTATGGAACAAGCCGTTCCTCAGAATGCCGAACAGCAAACAAATGGCTTCCTTTGGAGATCGGAGGACCTATCTGCACGGGGGCAAAGAAATTGACCGGCAGACTCACCTGGGGCTCGATCTGGCGGCGGTCGAACAGGCGCCTATTCCCGCGGCCAATGACGGAAAGGTCGTTTACGCCAAATATTTCGGAATCTACGGCAATTCGGTAGTCATCGATCACGGCTATGGCTTGATGACGATTTATGCGCACCTTTCCTCCATCTCGGTCGCGGAAGGGCAGAAAGTCGCCAGAGGGGCGATCATCGGAAAAACCGGTCAGACAGGTTTGGCCGGAGGGGATCACCTTCACTTCTGCACGCTTCTTCAAGGCCTCCCGGTCAATCCTGTCGAGTGGTGGGACGGGCACTGGATCCAGGATCGCATCGCAAAAAAGCTGGGGCCGTCGTTCCGATTTGACGGTCAATAGCTGCATAGGAGAATTCAAATGAAGGACATTGAACTCATCGGTTCCTACTGGACTCTGGCCGGAAACGTTCACCCTCATTCGGAAACGGAATACAGCCCGTTTGACTTTGAAGACAGGGTGTCCGCCGCGGCCAAAGCGGGATTTAAAGGAATCGGCCTGAAAGAGGCCGACCTCGATCATATCCTCGAACGCAGGAGCTTCAAAGAAATGAAGCGCATTCTCGACGACAACGGGATGAAGCACGTTGAGCTGGAGTTTCTGACCGACTGGTTTCTCGACGGCGAGAAGAAAAAACAGTCGGACAAGACCCGGCGGCTGCTTTTGACGGCGGCGGAAGCCCTCGGCGCAAGGCATATCAAGGTGGGCGACTTCGACATGCAGACTACGCCCATGCCGAAGCTGATCGAGTCTTTCGCGGATCTTTGCGCCGATGCGGAGAATTACGGAACAAAAATCCTATTCGAGCTGATCGTGGACGCGATGGTCCGCACGCTGCCGGAAACTCTGGAGATGGTTCAGGGCGCCGACGCTATAAACGGCGGCGTCATGATCGATCTCTGGCATATTGTGAAACTGGGCGTGCCTTATGAAGAGGTCGCCCGGATCCCCCCGCGGTTCCTTCTCGGCGTCGAATTGAACGACGGGACGCTGACGTGCCCCTGGAGCCTGCACGAAGACACCGTCAATCACCGACGGTTTTGCGGGGAAGGGGAATTCGATGTCAAGGGGTTCGTGAATTGCCTCATGAAAGCGGGATACGACGGGCCATGGGGGATCGAGGTGCTGAGCCGGGAACTGCGGACGAAATCTCTGGAGGAAGCCGCCGCCCGCGCGTTTCAAACCACCCGGGCGGTTTTCGGCTCGTAGCTTTGCGGCGCCGGGAAGCTCTCCGCCGCCGCGCCCCTTCGGGCTGCGGCCCGCAGGCTCGCTG
>CAZXSV010000011.1:0-90336 GCA_964642735.1 uncultured Acidobacteriota bacterium | reverse complement strand
CCCGAAGAAGCGTTCCGCCAGAGAATGTCCGGGGAGCCGTCGCCGTTGAAATCGATCCTTAAAATTCCTGTTGTAAAAGTCACGTCCTCGCCATACGCCGTGCCGGCCGCATTCGTTGCGTATGCCCTCACGTAGTACTGTTGGCCCGGCGTCAAACCGTCTATGGAGCTCGAAAAACTGCCTGTGTCGGCGCCGTCGTTCGTGCAGCTGTCGCCGAGAGAGGGATTGGGTGAAACGCTCCAACAGACGCCTCTCGCAGTTATCGAAGATCCGCCGTCGGACGAAATATTGCCGCCGCCGTCGGCTGTTGTGAATGATATATCCGTAATTTCAGCGGTTGCGACTGTCGGCAGAGCCGCAAATACATAAGTTGCGGTGAGGACATTGCCGCTGATACCGGCGCCATTCCTTGCGTAGAATTTCAGAGTCGTGTCGTCAACGATAGGAATGGAGCTTCCAGTATATCGAATCGCTCCCGTCTGGGTTGGATCGGCGCCGTTCGTCGTGTAGTAGATGGAGCAGCCGCTCGCACAAGCGTCCGCGTTCCCTGCCGTCAGTTGAACGGATTGGGGGCTTGTGTATGCGCCGGCTGCCGGATCTGCCGTAACGACCGGAAGCGGGGTGCCTTTTACGAGCCCTTCGCTTGCGGCGCCGGCATGGGTTATAAAGGTCCGTTGCTGGAATCCCCATCCGGAATAAGATGCTGTCGCCGCCACGTAATCGCCTTCTTCGACGTTCAGGACGTAAAAACGGCCGTCTGAACCGGTCGACGTTCCGGGGCCCGAGACCAGGGCGTTCGGATTGACCGGGTCGGTATAGGCGACTGTGTAATAGTTCGTGCCGTACAGCCTGCTGGTCAAGGCGACCGTCGCTCCGCTCAAATTGGCGTTATTATTGAAGTTCGCAACGTTTGAAGCGATAAGCCCTTTGCCGGGGCTCAACGCCAGGCCTCTGGACGCGAGACTGGCGTCGTTGAAAAGGACGTAGGGCGTTGCGTTGACGTTATTCTGCGCTCCCGCCATCTGAGATGTGTACACGTCATGGAAACCGGCCATGCTGAAGTGAAGGCTGAAAGGCGTTGCAGCCGGAACCGCAATGCTGAAATTCCCGGATGCCCCGGTGAAAGCGGAGGCTTCCGGATAAAATGGAGCGAGTCCGCTGGTCGTAACCGCCGCGCCGACGAGATTCCCCCCCGAGTCATCTTTCAGTGCGCCCGAGAAGGTCACGACCGGCGTAAAGATTTCGGAGCTAGAAGTTGAAACTCCGTTGACGCTGACGATGATGGGCCCGACCGGGGCCGCCTGTGGAACCTGGGCGGTTATCTGGCCGGGAGAGTCGACTGTAAAATCTCCCGATGGCACCTGGACATTGCCAAAATAGACGTTGGTGCTCCCGGGAACAAACCCGGCGCCGTAAATAACGACAGACGTTCCCGGCGTCGCAGGGCTTAAGATCTTTCCTGTTCCGGTCGTCGGACTGAAGCCGATAATCGAAGGACCGCTGTTTTGAGGAGTGAAACTGGTTTCGTACCAGGCTTCGTTTCCAAAGGAATCCCGTACTGCTATGGTCCATGCGTAATTCATCGTCGATGAGAGCTGGTTTGCAGTAGCGTTGTTGTCGTCGTTGTAGGAAACGGAAAGCTGATTGGCGGGCATGCGGTCGTCCCGATACCAGGCAGTATTATAGTCAGAGCCCTGCACCCAGATGTTGTATTCATAATAGCCGGGCGTCCCGGTTGCAGCGCGCCAGGAAAAAAGCGGATTGCTGCTGTCAAGGGAGGTATTGCCGGCAGGATAGATCGGAATTGCGAAGGTGTCGAGAACGGCTGTTATCGGCAGAGAAATATCTTCCGAAGTGGAGTCGGAATACTCAATGTGAAGCGTGTAGGTGTCTCCGACCGATGGCCTCGCCGGAACCCAATTATTAACCCACATTCCACCCCAATCGCCCTGCCATGCCAAGTCCATCGGAACATAGGAAGAAATCTGCGGGCCGCCGGTTATCGAAGCGTTCACCGGCTGCTTTGTCCCGCTTTCAATGCCCAGGCGCAAAGAATACCAATCGCCTGACGCATTTTTCTGGTGGACTGTGCCGCCTGATACCGAAGCGTTTTGAGCTGTAAGCACGATATCCTGAACAGCCGCCGGGTTGGTCCCATCCGCGATGATGACAGGGGCCAGATCATCGTCGTTTTGAATGTCTCCAACGCCGATATAATGGCTGTCGTCCATGTCGAGAATGGCATAAATCTTGTAAGCGCCGGGAGTTACGCCTGTTATGCTATAGGTCTGCGTGTCGGCGGGATTGCTTACATAGCTAATATAGAATCCATGCTCGCCGACAGCGGCCACATAGAGAGGCGTGGCTGAGCTTTTCATTATCCCTGTCGAGATGACGTTGCCGGTTACGGTGGTGTTTCCGGAGGGAGTCGAAAGAGGCACGCTGACAATATTGGATTCATGGGCTGTGTCTTCACTGCCTCCCACAACCGGCGTCAGCTTGGCAAACAGCGTGCCGCCGCTCAATCCAGTCAGGAAAGCGACGTCGCCCCGGCCATCGACCGGGACATTGACCATGTTGGCAAGGTTGTCGGATGCGTATCCCCAGTAAACGTGCAATGAATCTGGGACAAACAAACCGTTTGCCCTCAGATCGTCGCTGGAAAAACTTATGGCGGCGCCATCGGAAAGCGTCACAATATCGGGATCGGGTATCCTGTCGGCCATTCCCACCGGCGCCGGCGCGGACACGGATATATTAATGCCCGTCACATTGCTGTCGTTGAAAGAAAAGGCGCCGGACTGACCTACCGGGCTGTTGGCGCGCTGCAGGCCGGCGCCGGTGGTGTCAAGAAATGCTGAAATGACGTAGTTCGAGGATCCGAAGACTCCACGAATACTGAAAGGCGTCGAGCTGAATGCGCTTACCTGGACGCTTGCGCCCAGGCTGGTTGTCCCGCCCTCCTGATAAGCGAGGCTTAAATACGCCCGCCCCGGGGTTGACGTGGCGTTTGTGACTGTCCCGGATAGAGTGTAGGCCTGCGCCGCTCCGCCAGCAATCGCCATCCCGATAAGGAGAGCAGCCATAAAAAGCCCTGTCGAGAGTTTCGGTTGTCCCTTTCCTTTGACGGGATGAGCGAAAATCGCATTCCATTCCCGCATAGGGTTGAATCGAGCCCATGGAATCAATGACCTGCCGGTCGCGGATAACAGTCCAAAACTAAACATATCTTTCTCCTTCTTGATTTATGCGCATTGATCCCAAAATTCCGGCTTGAAATCCAATAGCTTCGGTTTAAATCCTCGACATTCAGGATCTGTCCCTTCAACTTGAAATTGTGGAGTTTTAACAACATAGGACTTCTCAAGCGCGGCCGGTCAATCGGCAATCCGCTTATCTTATCGGATTCTGTATTTGAGCTCTTTAATATTTAGTAGATCGCGGACAATTCGAGAGGGAAAGTTTTTTAAAATATAGGGCGTCGCAATGTAAATCCGCTTTAAACCTCGTCGATTCAATAGATTCCGGCTGCTATGGCGTTTCTGAAAAGCACGGCGCGCAATAGCCGTTACCGGATAAGAGCCGTTCCGATTGTGATGCCGACCTCGCCCGTGGAGCGCAGCGTCACGTGGTAAACCTTGTTGAATTCCAGACGTGTGTAGGGAGCGTCTCCATGGATGGCTCGCACGTCCGACTTGCGGGCAAGCTCCTCGTCCTTGGCCATTTCCCAGAACCTGCGCCACAGGTTTTTTTCGAAATTGGCGGCTGCTTTCAGCTCGGCATAGACTTCGGGCGGCAGGCCGTCACGATCGAGAACGTATCCTTCTTCAGGACGCATCCGGCTGGCAAAAATCCTCCGGAACAGCATCAAAGCCCTTCCTTTGAGCGGATCTCCCTGTTCCACAAAATGGTCTTCGAACCGGATGGTCAGGGTGTCGATGCAAACCTCCAGTCCGGTCAGCGTAAATTCTCTTGCCGTCGTGACGGGAGCACCGGCGGCGTCGATTTCGGTGAATCGAATTTTATCGGCATGGATCTTCGGCGTCCGATCGAGGCGGCGATCTTAGCTAGAGGGAAGCCAGTTGAATCGAGTAGCCCTCTTCCCCCGCCGGTTCCTTCCCGGAGCGAATCCAAACAAAGCAGTCGCCGCGGCGATCATGAGAATCCCCCACAGAGCCAGCTGCGTGGACAGCCTTTTCTTGGAATCATCTTTCGCCATCGGTTCCTCCGAAATTGCCCAATCCTGTCAATCCGGCGCGTCATCGCCGGAAGTGATTCGGTTTAGCCGGGTTTTCAGCCTTCGTTTCGAATGCGGCCGAACAAGTCTTTCAGCTCCTGTTCCGAAAGTGTTTCTTTCGCCAGCAGCTGTTTCGATCCTTCTTCCAGCAAGTCGCGATTGAGATCGAGAATCTTCTCGGCCCGGCGATAGATCGAACCGACAATTTTTTTTACTGCGCAATCTATTTCGCGCGCTGTTTCTTCGCTGTAGCGCCGAGTCTGAAAACCCCCGGCAGCGGGGCCGAGAAATCCAATCGGGTCGCTGTCATAGGCGACATGGCCCAGGCTTTCTTCCATTCCGTAGCGCATGGCCATGCCACGGGCGATGTCCGTCGCCTTGCTGATGTCGTCGGCGGCGCCGGTGGAAAGGTGATTGAAAACTATCCGTTCGGCCGCCCGGCCGCCCAGCAGGACAACCATTTTGTTTTCGAGCTCCTCCCGGGTCATAAGGTACCGGTCTTCCGTCGGCCTCTGGAGCGTGTAGCCGAGGGCGCCGATGCCTCTGGGTATGATGGATATCTTGTGCACCGGATCGGCGCCCGGGATTGCCGCTGCGGCCAGCGCATGTCCCATTTCGTGGTATGCGACGATGGTTCTCTCTCGATGATTGAGGATTCTGTTCTTCTTTTCCAGCCCTGCGACAATACGTTCCATAGCGGCGGTAAAGTCTTCGAGAGCGATTTCCCGGGCGCCGCGTCTTGTGGCGAGCAACGCCGCTTCATTGACAAGGTTGGCGAGGTCGGCCCCGGTGAATCCGGGCGTCAATGAGGCGATTTGTTCCACGTCCACGCCTGAATCGACGGAAACCTTTTTCATATGGATGCGCAGGATGTCGATGCGGCCTCTCTTGTCCGGCCGGTCCACCAGAATCTGCCTGTCGAAACGTCCCGCGCGCAGAAGCGCCGGATCGAGCACTTCCGGCCGATTTGTAGCGGCAAGCAGAACCAGCCCGCTGGTGGAATCAAACCCGTCCAATTCCACCAGCAACTGGTTCAGTGTCTGTTCCTTCTCATCGTGGCCTCCAGTCATCGGGTGAGACGACCGGGCCCGGCCCAGAGCATCCAGCTCATCGATGAAAATGATCGCAGGCGCTTTTTGTCGCGCCTGTTCGAACAGGTCGCGGACGCGCGCGGCGCCCACGCCGACGAACATTTCCACAAATTCAGAGCCGTTTATCGAGAAGAAGGGAACCGCCGCCTCGCCCGCGACTGCTTTAGCCAGCAGCGTTTTGCCGGTTCCCGGAGGGCCGACCAGCAGCACTCCTTTCGGCATGCGGCCGCCCAATCGGCCGAATGCTTTCGGGTCTTTTAAAAAATCTACGATTTCCCGCAATTCAACGACCGACTCCTCCACTCCGGCGACATCTTCAAACCGGACTTTGGTGTGCGATTCCACATAGACTTTGGCTTTGCTTTTCCCGATAGTCATGAATCCGCCGCCCATGCTTCCAGCGAAACGTCGGATGATGAACATCCAGATTGCAACGAAAAATAATACGGGAAGGATCCATGAGATGATGTCGCGCAAAAAGGTGTTTTCAATCTGGCGGCGGAATTTGACGTTGTATTGGCTGAGTTCCTTGGCGATGTCGCTTTCCACGCGGGCGCTGGTGAACTGCCATTTTTTTCCTTCGCCTTCGTCGATGATTCCCTCAAGGCGATTGTCGTAAACGACGACCTCCTTGATTTTTTTGGCGGCGAGGTGCTTCTGAAACTCGTCATAGCTGATTTCTTTGAGGCGCGTCGCCTGAAGAATCATGGAATGGAGGAAAAAAACGCCGGCGATCGCCAAAAATATGTAACTGACATTGACTCCGGTCTTCTTTTGCATGGGGCCTCCCGCAGACGATCCATTCTTATATTTATTTCTCCGGCGGAGATTCGTCAAATCGAAATTTTATCGGCATGGATCTTCGGCGTCCGATCGAGGCGGCGATCTTAGCTAGAGGGAAGCCAGTTGAATCGAGTAGCCCTCTTCCCCCGCCGGTTCCTTCCCGGAGCGAATCCAAACAAAGCAGTCGCCGCGGCGAGCCAGCCGATTTTCCAGGAGCCAGCGGCGTGGCGATTCCAGGGATTCGGAGGGGCGGGTGGAAAAGACAGGTTGCACGCCCCAGCTTAAAGAGAGTTGGCGAGCGATCGTACGGTCGTTCGTGGAAACGACAATCGGCACGGACGGCCGGAAGCGGGAAACGCCATACGGAAGCGCGGCGGATGAGGATGAAATGACGATGGCTTTGGCGCCGGCGTCCCATGCCAGCCGGCAGGCCGAGCGGCTGATGGCGTCCTCGGGCGAAGGTTTGGGCTTCTGGGAGCGGGTGTCGATGACGGTCTGGAAAGGATAGACTTCTTCGGCGGCCGCCAGCACCGAACCCATCATGCGAATCGCTTCCGCGGGATGCCGCCCGATGGCAGTTTCGGCCGAAAGCATCACGGCATCCGAGCCGTCCAGAACTGCGTTGGCGATGTCTGCCACTTCAGCCCGGGTCGGCCACCGGTGGAGTGTCATGGATTCGAGCATTTGAGTCGCGGTGATTGCCGGTTTGCCGATTTCATTGGCGCGGGCAATAATTCTCTTCTGAACGATAGGTACCTGGGCCAGCGGAGTCTCAACCCCGAGATCGCCGCGTGCCACCATTATGCCGTCGGCCTCCTTTAGAAGGGCGTCCAGGTTGGCCAACGCCTGTTTCTTTTCGATCTTGGCGATGATTCGGGGGATATGGCCATGCCTGGAAAAAGCGCGGCGGACGTTTGAAATGTCCTGCGCCGTCCGGACAAACGAAACGCCGGCCCATTCCGCTTTTTGCGCGGCGGCAAAAGCGATTCCGCGGAGATCGGAGGGCGTGGGGATTCGGATATTCATTTCTGTGTCTGGAATATTGATCCCGGATCCGGAACGGACAACGCCGCCGACGATCACCCGGCTTTCAACGAAGGCGCTTGCGCGCTTGACGACCCGGAGTGTGACGGTGCCGTCCGCCAAATGGAGCAGGTGGCCGGGCTCAACCGAATGCAGGATCCTGGGATCGCGGACGGGAAGCGATCCTGGGGGAAAGCTTTCGGATGGCGCCAGACGCAGCGATTCTCCCCGGACCAGTTCCCGCTGGCCGCCGGGCAGGTCTCCCAGCCTGAACTTGGGCCCCGGCAAATCCACCAGAACTCCGATCGGGATGTCGAGATTCTCCGCCGCCTTCCGCAAAGCCTCGACTCGGCGCGCCTTTTCTTCTTCCGTTCCATGCGCCGCATTCAGCCGCGCGATGTCCATGCCCGCGGCGATGCACTGGCGAAGCACTCGAGGACTGTCGGTCGCGGGTCCCAGAGTGGCGACAATCTTGGTCCGATGGCGCTCGTTCATGGAATTGTCTCTCTTTAAATTTTTTTTCAATTATGCCATAGGTTTAACTCGGATTGTTCATTAACCTTTATGAATAATGCGGTGTAAGATTCTGTTGCGCCGCCTCGAGTGCAAAGCTGCATGAATTATCCGGATTTAAGGCTTTGCAGAAAAAAAAAGGAGTTTTTGATGACCCATCGGGTTTTGGCTGCCCTGGACAGATTTGAAAAAGGAGTCGTCATTTTTCTTGTCGGTTTAATGGTGCTGACCGTCGCGCTGGCGACCATCGAATTGGCGTTCCAGTTGATCCGGGATGTCGCGATGCATCCACGGCACATGTTGGGGATTGACGAAATTCTGGACATCTTCGGCATGTTCCTTCTGGTCTTGTTGGGATTGGAGCTCCTGGAGACAATCAAAGCCTACCTGATCGAGCATGCCGTCCATGTGGAAATAGTGATGGTCGTCGCGCTCATTGCGATTGCGCGCAAGGTCATCATCCTGGATATTAAAACCATGGATGCGGCGTCTCTTTTCGCGATCGGGTTGATCATCCTCAGTCTGTCGCTGGGATATTATTTGATTTCCCGCGCGTTTCATGACCGTTTTCGCCGGCTGGAAAAGGATGACAGCGCATCCGGGCATCCGTAGATCGCCCGAAATTGCCGGCAGGATCGAGGTTCAATCCTGATGAAGTGCAGCATCGGCGACAGTCGACCCACGGCCTCGGGCTGCGCAATTCCGACCGGCCCTGCCGCTGCAGTGAACCACAGATGCGGGAAAATCCAGAGGCGACGGCTCCTTGGGATCGGAATCGTCGCGGAACGGCACTCGTATCGGAGAAAAATGAACGCGTCCTCCGGCTGCTGATTTTCATGAAAGCTCCGGGAGCCGCAGCGTTTCGGCCTATTCTATGGCGCAGGTCGCAGCCAATGCTTGCCGCGAGGGTCGATAAGACCGCCCGCTTCGGGGAAAGCCCTGAAAATTGAAAGGAGGCCACTTGGCATGGAAAAGATCATAGGAAAACACTGGCATCACTTGAGCGCGTCCGAAGCTGTCGACCTGTTGGATTCAAACGGCGAAAAAGGGCTCTCCATGTTTGAAGCCAAACACCGCCAGGAACGCTTCGGCCCCAACGAACTGACGGCAAAGAAAGAGCGAAGCGCCCTGCGGGCGTTTTTCAAACAATTCGCCCAACCGCTTGTCTACCTGCTGGTCCTTGCGGCTGCGGTGACCGCGGCGATGGCTCATTATGTCGATGCGGCGGTGATTTTCGGCGTCGTGCTTGTCAACGCAGTGGTGGGATTCCTCCAGGAATCCAAAGCGGAAAAGGCGATCGAATCCCTCAAAAAAATGGTTCAAACCGAAACGACGGTCTTGCGGGACGGGATCAAGCGGCGCATTTCGTCGCGCGAACTTGCCCCGGGAGATGTGGTTTTTCTGCAGTCGGGCGACAAAACGCCCGCAGATATGAGGCTGATCGAAAGCCGCGACCTTCAAATCGACGAATCCGCGCTTACCGGAGAATCGGTTCCCGTCCAAAAAGGCGTTGAATCCATGCCGCATGACGCGGTTCTCGCAGATCGTCGAAACATGGCTTATGCGGGGACGCTCGTCACCTACGGACAAGGCAGGGGGGTGGTCGTTGCGATCGGCAACCAGACCGCCAGCGGGCAGATCGCGGCAATGATTTCGGAAGCGGCGGACCTGGCGACTCCGCTGACGCGAAAAATTGCGCATTTCAGCCAGGCGCTCCTTTACATAATCGCCGCCTTGGCCATGCTTACTTTTGTCGTTGGAATTTTGCGGCGTCAACCTGCTTTGGACATGTTTATGGCGTCCGTTGCTTTAGCTGTCGGTATGATTCCTGAAGGGCTGCCCGCCGCGGTGACGATCACGCTGGCTATCGGGGTCAACCGGCTGGCTCACCGCCGGGCGATCATCCGCAAGCTGCCGGCGGTTGAAACGCTCGGAAGCACCACGATCGTTTGCTCCGACAAAACCGGCACCATGACCCAAAACCAAATGACCGTTCAGCGCATCGTTGCGGCGGAAGGTCTTTTTGGCGTCACCGGGTCGGGATACGCTCCCGAAGGAAGGTTTCAAAAACCGGACGGCGCCGTTCTGGAAGCGATTCCTCCCGGCGTTCATCGAGTCCTGATCGCCGGCGCTCTCTGCAACGATTCTCACGTCGCCGAGCAGGAGGGCCGCTGGGCGGTTCAGGGCGACCCTACGGAAGCGGCCCTGCTGGTTTCCGCTCAAAAGGGAGGTCTGGCGCAGGAGGAGTTGTTCAGGATCCTGCCTCGAATCGATGTGATTCCTTTCGAATCCGACCGTCAATACATGGCGACGCTCCATGCGGATGCGAACGACAATCTCATTTTAGTCAAAGGCGCCGTTGAAAAAGTTGTGGAGCTATGCCGTTTCCAGGCGTCGGAAGGCGAAGAAAACGCTCCGCTGAATTCGGAAGCGGTCTTGAAGGATGCGGAGTCCTTGGCCATGAAGGGATATCGAGTGCTCGCTTTCGCCGAAGGCCGGTGCGATTCAACGCAAAAGTCGCTGGCTCCGAATTTCTGGCAAGGACAGCTGGTTTTTACCGGGCTTCAGGCTCTGATGGATCCGCCTCGCCCCGAATCCAAACAAGCCGTCGCCGCCTGCCAATCGGCCGGCATCCAGGTGAAGATGATTACGGGCGACCACGCGCTGACGGCCGCTGCGATCGCGGCCGAACTGGGGCTTCAGTCCGGGGAAGCGGACGCCGGCGGTTTGCCGAAGGCCTTGACCGGCAAAAAACTGGCGGAGCTCACCGACGAGCAACTGATTTCCATTGTGGAGGGCACGGCTGTTTTTGCGCGAGTCGATCCTTCTCAGAAGCTCCGCCTGGTCGAATCTCTGCAATCCCGCGGCCATATTGTGGCGATGACCGGCGACGGAGTGAACGACGCGCCGGCGCTCAAGCAAGCCGATATCGGGATCGCCATGGGCCTTGCAGGCACCGATGTCGCCAGGGAAGCGGCGGACATGATATTGACGGACGACAACTTCGCCACAATCGAAGCCGCCGTTGAAGAAGGGCGCGGGATTTTCGACAACCTTGCCAAATTTATCATCTGGACCTTGCCGACCAATTTGGGCGAAGGTCTTCTGATCATGCTGGCCATTTTCCTCGGCCTCGTTCTACCGGTCACCCCCGTCCAGATTCTATGGATCAATATGACTACCGCGCTTTTTTTGGGGCTGATGCTCGCTTTCGAACCAACCGAACAGGGCGTCATGACGCGGCCTCCCCGGGATCCCCGGAAGCCGATCGTCACGCCCGCGCTCGTGGCGCGCCTGATTCTTGTCAGCGTCATTATGGCGGCGGGCGGCTTCTGGATCCACGATCACATCGTCGAAAGCGGAGGAAGCGCCGCCGCCGCCCGCACCGCAGTGGTTCACGTGATCGTATTTACGGAACTGTTTTACCTTTTCAACTGCCGTTCCCTGACGCGGTCTTCCTGGACTATCGGTTTTTTGTCGAATCGATGGGCGATATTCGGATCCCTTTCGATGGCTGCTTTGCAGCTTTTGTTGACCTACACTCCGGTCATGAATCGTTGGTTTGACACAGCCCCTATAACAGGCCTTCAATGGCTGAAGGTCCTGGCCGTCGGCATTGTCGCCTATTTGGCCGTCGAAATCGAAAAGCTGTTTTCTTCGCGATCCCGCGACTCGCTGCAGCGGGACAAATCGCTTTCTTAGAGGTGCTGCGGGAGCTGGAGAAAGAAATCCGGAATAGAACGCGGGTAAGATCCGTTCCTGCGTCTCAAGGGGCTTCTTGGCCGCTGGATAGTATTTCGGCGCCGGCGACGGGATGCTGCGCCCGCCTGCAAGGTCAATAAAAGCCGATGAATTGGTTTGGACGAACCTGAACAGGGATGAGGCGATTGCCCTTGTGGCGAGAGATCCGCCTCCCTCAGGTCGTAAATTGACTGCCGCCAATCACGCGGAACGTCATTGCCGCCTTTGCGCCCGGGCCAGCGCCAGCATCGAAGAAGCGGATGCCATTTCATAATAGGCCGCAAACCGCCGGGTTTCGTCGGCGTCGTAGGACTTTAAATTCAGGGCCCATCGATATCCGATCGACTGGTAACACAGTTCCGCCTCAATCAGGAACGGGCCCCGTGCGCCGCCCGTTTCAATCGAATATCGAATCCGATCTCCGCCGCCCACGAAATCGTCGTCTTCCAGGGCTTTTCCGGCTGCCGCGATGTCCGCATTCGCGGATTTTTTCGCAAATCCCCGCGGGAGAAGCCGGTTGTCTTTCGCATAGCGGAGGGCGCTCAGCAGCCCGGTCGTTACCCTGCCGTTGCTGTCGGCCATGATCGCTTCGTAGATTTGCACCTGTCCGGCGCTGCGTATTTCCGTGTAATGCGGTTCAAATCGATCGGCATCCGCATCGTTGTCGTTGCCGGCGATGGCGCCGGTCGGTCTCAATGCTCCCGACTCGAATATCACGCGGTTGTCCCCGGACCTGACGATCACGTGCAGCCAGACTCTTCGCGACGGATACGCGGTCGGCAGTTTATGGCCGCCGAGGTTTTGTATCGAAATTTCAGCTTCCAGCCTCCCGTTGCGCTCTTCCATTTTGTCAATGGATATCCGCGCCGCTTCGGACTGGAGATGCTCTTTTGTTTTGTTCGCGTTGCCCATGAGTTCATCTGGAGAAGCTGCAACGCTTAGTTCGTGCCGGTGGCGGTTGAGAATGGCATTCATGAAGAAGTTGCCGCCCAGGAACGTGTGGCGGGCGACGCCGGTGCGCGGCGCGCCGCGCACGCTGGCGATGGCGACTTCTTCCCCAATCGCGGGCATATGGCAGGACTGGCAGCTGCGCGCGCCCCGGTAGTCGCTGTGCAGCCATTCCTGGTAAGGGACCTGCTCCGGAAATTCGCCGATTGCTTTGCCTCCCGGCCCGAGAGTTTTGGTGATCAGCGTGTGGCAGGTTGCGCAGAGCTCGCTTTCGCGGATGTGCGCGGACTCCTCAGGGCGGAATCCGCCGGTTGAACTGCGCATAATTCTGACGAGCCCGGCGTCGGTCGCGTAGGGTCCGAATTCCAGCCGTTCGCCCTGCGCCGTCGGGCCGCCGATCGTGAAATTGCCTACAAAACTTTCTCGCGTTCCGAGCTTTTCTTTCGCTATTTGATGGCACAGCGAACAGGAGACTCCATCGGCCGCCAGCATGTCGCCGCGGTCGTCGGGCAGAAATCCCAGGCGGGCGAAGACGGCGCCCTCATGGCCGTCCAGCTTCGATTCGAAACGCGCCATAGGCATGTGGCAGATTGAGCATTCGTCCTCGATTGCCGTCCTCGATTCCGGGTGATCGATGCTCTCGCGCCGCACTCCTGCATGCCAGTATGGGTCGCGCGCGGAGTTGGCCATCATGGTTGGCTGCCAGGCCAGTCCTATCGAAACATCCTCGCCGGATTGCGTGGCGAGGCCGTTGTGGCAGGCGACGCACCGGTCGGACGTTTGGAAATGCGGGACGCCGGATCGGTCCGCAGGCTCGGCGCCGTAGACGAACAACGCCAAGCCTATCGCCGCAAGGATCGTCAGCCGGCGAAAACGAAAAGTTCCAGGCATATCGTTACCAGCCATCGCGCAGGCCTCCATCAAACATGTCCCACATCAGGTAGAAGAGAACCTGCGTGGGCCTGGGTCCGAAATCGTTTAGGGGAAGACGCAAGCCGATATTGGCTCTGATGTGCTGACGTCGGTTCAGCGTCACCTGAAACTCCGGAACGATGTCCCAGTTGATTCTTTCTCCTGAAGCAAATTCCCTGTCCGCCAGAAATTCGACCATGGGCGACCATTGCCGTCCATCCCCTTTATTGGCGAAACTTTTGCCTACGACCGTACGCCAAAACACCGCCCGATTGGCCCTGTCCGCATCCACCGGCAGTTCAATCCCGGTTTGAAACTGGAGAAAAGCGTTTTTGGGCAAGATCTGGCCATAGCTGGCGAACCCCTCGATCACCGTGACTCCTTTGCCCATGCTGCGTGTCGCGTCTCCGGTTGCGAACACCGTTTCTCCGGCGACGCTGAGAATGGAGCCGGACCGGAGATTGCCTATCAACACGTGCTTGTATCCCGCGACGATGTCGCCCACCCCATTCTGCCATTCGGCGCCCCCGGCTTTCTGAAACTTGAACGGCACGACCACATCGAGCTGTCCCCGAGCCCCCAGACGCTTTTCATAGACGACTTTGTTGCTGATGGCCGCGTCGCCTTCCGCATTAATAGCCACGTCCATTGCCATTTCGTCTTCCGGAAATGCTTTTTCCAAGACAAGAGGGCGCGGGAAATTCAATTCGCCGCGCGGCCAGGCGGGCTCCCGGCAAAATACTCTCAGGTATTTCATGACTTCGTTGATTTCGTCGTCGTTGAGCGCTTCGCGGAAAGAGGGCATAATTTCCGAAAATCCTCTGCCCGGCCCGCCGTTCCGTATAATGGCGCCCCAGAAATCGTCGGATTCGCGCGCGGTGGCGACGCAGTCGGTGAAATCGGGAAAAGTGTCCGGTTTTTCAAAGGCGCGCAAGTTGTCGGGAGCGCCTTTGCCGTTTGCGCCATGACAGGCTGCGCAGGCAGAACGGAAAATCTCCTTGCCGCCGGCCTTCCCGTTTGCTTTGCCTTGATCCAGAAATATTCCGGCGGTTATCGGGATGCAGAAAAGTACAAACGTCCAGCGTTTCACGATTGGAATTCCTCCGGCATTTTGATTTCCAGATTAGCATGCCGCCTGTGTTCAGGCCCGCTGTTTCCGGGAAATCCTGCAGGCCTTGCAGGCGAAACCTCCGCTTTCGCCTAGCTTTGCTTTCTTCCGGGAAATTTTATGTATAAGGTTGAAAGGCTGAAGGATGCGATCGTCAGCCAGGCGATAATAGATTTTCCGGGATTTACAGAAAGAAACCAGCATTTTCTTGCTTTGCATGGCCGCTAAATCCGGAATGATCGCTTTCGGCGTCCTTTTCAGTTTTTTGGAAATTTCCGAAAGCGTCATTCTGCCGCGACCCAGCGAATGCACTATCGACCAGGGAGTAGAATTGGAAAACAACAGAAAAACATCTGCAAGCTGCGAATAGGTTTCCCTGTAATCGATTTTGGGCCGCTCCAATCCGAAGTGCATGGGCGTTCCAACGGTGCGCATCAATATTTATAAATATCACAGAGGAGCGAAATACTCAGAATGTTTAATAACAGCATAATCCAGGTAAATCAAGAGCAACTCGCGGGGCAAAGTCAAGCATCTCCCGAAGAGGATTCGTCCAACGTTGGCTGATTTTCAAATCTTTTGGATGGCCTTTCGACCCCATTCTGACGAGAATACGAATTATTCACATGAATTGGTGACGACTATCACGAATCGACCGGAACCAATCCCTGAAATGTATGTTTAAGCAATTGGAATTTCAAGGGAGGATAAGAAGATGCGCAAATCAATCACACTTTTTTTTATGTTGTTATTGACTGCCGTTCCGGTGTTTTGCTCCGATGAGTCGGCGGAAATAAGAAATCAAGTCAGGCTTCTGGATGGGAAAGCGTCGCAAATCGGCGATGGGCAAATGTTCCGGGCTATGTCCGGCCAACTGGGGATTCCGGTTGAAACTCTGGAAGCGCAGCAAAAGGAAACCAGCTTGGGCTGCGGTAATATTTTTGCGGCCAACGCCCTGGCCAAGGCTTCCGGCCAGGAATTTTCCGCGCTGGTTCAGGAATTTCAAGCCGGCAAAGGCTGGGGTGAAATCGGCAAAAACTATGGGGTGAAACTTGGTCCGGTCGTCAGCCAGTTGAGACGATCGAACCAGGCGGCTGAGAAAATTCGGGCCCGCGTCGGTGGCGAACCGAAGGGGACGAGAGAGAGATCCAACCAGACGTCGCGGCAGTCGAACCAGACACAAACAAGAAACTCGGCAGGCCGTGGCGGCCGGTAAGGGCTTTTCAATCAGCAAGGGCCTGTCAGTAAATAAAGGCTGCAAAATACGGCCTTATTTATTGACAGGCCTTAACCCGCCGCCGCAACAGAAGCTTCATGAATGATGCGGGTTCAGAAACGGGCCGGGCTGACCGGCGCAAGATTCTTCTCGGGAGGGGATGGATATGAAGCGTTCGCTGGCAAAAAATCATGTTTTAAAAAGTTGCATTGCAGCGGCGATTTTGATTTTCTCAGCCAGGATTGCATTTTGCGAAACGGACGACCGGGGACCCGTTCTTTCGCTGGGTTTTTCGGGCAGTTCAAACGATCCGGGCTGGATTTTCAGGCTGGACCCCCTCGCAGGCTATAAATTCAACAAGCACTTCGAAATCGACGCCGGATTGCCCGTGTATTTCGTCCGCGTGCCCGATTCTGAAACCTCCGACGGCTTGAGCTCGAAAAGCGGAATCGGCAATGCTTGGATTGATTTTAAGTTCATGCTGAGTCGCTCCAACTTCTATTTCAGCAGCAGCGTCCACGGGACGGCCCCGACAGGCAGTTCGGAGGACGGGTTCAGCACCGGACGGGCAACGGTCGACTGGAGCAATTATTTTGAATACAGCTTCGACCGCTTTGCCCCCTTTGGCAGCATCGGTGTCGCCAACACGATTTCCGACACCCATTTTTTCAGCCGTCCGTTCACTTCACTGGGGCTGGTTGGCCATTTTGAGGGAGGGATGCTTTACGAACCCGCCCGCTGGCTGGGGGTTGGAGGATCCGGATACGCCGTTGCGCCTTCGGGGGAGCAGAAGATTTACAGCAAGATTGTTCAGAGCTCCGCCGCCGGTTCCGGCGCCGGAACCGGCGGCAGCGCCGGCGCCGGAAGAGGGAAGGGGCAGAATAGCGTTTTTGAGACTGTTTTCATGGTGTCGGGAACCGAGGAGATAGCCAAAGACCATGGCTTTTCCGCCTGGGTGGATGTCATGCCCAATCCGAATGTGGCGCTCGAGCTGGGCTACAGCAGAAGCGTTTCCTATGACTATAACTCTGTTTTCTTTTCCGTTCGGTTTGACTTCTCCGATTGGATCAAAGGAAAGAGCCGATAGCCGTTGATCGTTGCACGGAATTTTCAAAAAATGATCCGCCGGCGGGAGCGCGAGTTATTCCCGGCCGCTTATCCCATATTCCTTCAGCCGATACTGAAGCGTGCGCAGACTGATGCCAAGTTCTTCCGAAGCCGCCTTGCGGTCTCCATTGTTTCGAGCGAGAGCTTCGAGAATCGCGGTTTTCTCGATCTGCGCCAGCAGTCCTGGACGCCCGAGTCTGGCTTCGCCGGCGCCTTGTTTGAACGGCAGATCGTCGGCTTCCAGGGTCGCGCCCTGTGAAACAATCAAGGCCCTTTCAATGGCGTTGGCCAGTTCGCGCGCGTTTCCCGGCCAATCGTAGCCGCTCAGCAGTTCCATGGCTTCCGGACTGATCGATTGAACGGCTTTTCCGGTGCGGGATGCAAGGACTTTTAAAAAGGAATTTGCAAGGGGCAGGATGTCGTCCCGTCTCTCCCGCAAAGGCGGGATATGGATCGGGAAGACATTGAGCCGGTAATAAAGGTCTTCCCGAAACGAGCCGTTCGCAATCGATTGAGGGAGGTCTCGATTGGTGGCCGCGATCACCCGGACATCCACGGTCATGGTCCGGTCGCCGCCGAGGCGCTCAAACTGTTGATTTTGGAGCACGCGGAGCAGTTTGGCCTGCAGATTCGCGCTCATCTCCGCTATTTCATCCAGGAAAAGAGTCCCCTCATCCGCAAGTTCAAAGCGGCCTCGCCGGGTTTGAACCGCTCCGGTGAACGATCCCTTCTCGTGGCCGAACAGCTCGGATTCCAGCAGCGTCTCGGGGATCGCGGAGCAGTTGACGGCGACGAAAGAATGGTCTTTGCGCAGGCTCCGGCGATGAATGAACCGGGAGACGACCTCTTTCCCGGTCCCCGATTCGCCCGTCAGCAGGACGGTCGTGTTCTGTTTGGCCACCTGGTCCGCCATCTGGAAGATTCGTTTCATGCTTTCGCTTTCAGCCACCACATCGGGCGGAAGCGCGGCCTCGGTTTCCTCCTGAAGCAAAAGGCTCCTGTTTTTCAAAGTCCGGCTTTGCAGGACTTTTGCCACGATGACGCGAAGCTCTTCCGGGCTTTTCAGCGGCTTGATGAGGTACTCTTCCGCTCCCAGTTTGATGGCCTCCACGGCGGTTTCGATGGAACCATACGCTGTGATGACGACAACCGGCGTTTCCGGAGATTTCTCGCGCATCCAGCGGATCAACTCGATCCCACCCATGCCCGGCATGCGTTCATCGGTGATTACGAGGTTAAAGTTACGGTGCGACAGCAGCTGGGACGCCTCCGACCCGTTCGCCGCGGTTACGACCTCATAATCCTTGGAAAGAGCGCCGCTTATGAACTGGCGCTGGCTTGGTTCATCGTCCACTGCAAGAATGCTGCATTTCATCGCTTTTTCCCTGGTCAGTTCATCGGAAGAACGATAGAACATCGCGCGCCGCCGTTCGGCAAATTCCCCAGGCTCAGACTGCCGCCCAGGCTTTCGACAATTTGTTTCGACACCGTAAGCCCCAGGCCTGTCCCCCGCACTTTTGTCGTCACGAATGGATGGAACAGATCTTCGGGATTTTTCACGCCCAGGCCCGAGCCGGAGTCGTCGACCTCCAGGGCGATGGATCTCTGATTTTCGCGGCGCAACGCCGTTAACGCGACGGCGCCGCCCGGAGGCGATGCTTCGATTGCGTTGATGAGCACGTTGAGCAGGACCTGCCGCAGTCCGGAGGGATCGGATCTCAGAATGAAGGGATCGGGATCCACGGAGAACCGAAGATCTGTTTTGGACTCGTCCAGCCTGGATTTCAGCATGATTTTGACGTCCGACAACAGGTTGGCCAAGTCGAACTCGATGATTTGCGGCTCTTTGGCGCGCGCAAAATCAAGCAAATCCGCTACCAGCTTTTCCAGGCGTTCTGCTTCGCCGACGACGGTTTGCAGCTGTGCTTGAGCGGCATGGTCCGGAGGCAGCTCCTCCTGGGCAAGCTGGGTCAGCCCTTTCATCGCTCCCAAGGGATTCCGTATCTCATGCGCCAGCGACGCGGCCATGATTCCCAGGGACTTCAGCTGAACCTCCGCGCTTTCGCGCGCTTTCAATTCCATAAAGCGGCTTAGCATGCGAACAAGATGCCGCGAGAGCGCGATGATCGCGGCGATCGCCAGGCCCGAAACGACGAGTTGCAGGAAGGCTATCCGTCGAATGAAATCCGCCTCCGCCGAGCGCAGGCCGACGCGCACGCGCCAGCCGGAGGTGGATTGACTTCCTTCGCCGTGAGCGATGCGGGACCGCGGAAGCGTGTGATCGAAATAATAAACGCCGCCGCTTTGGATCTCCTCTGTTTCCTTGCTTGCGAGAAGATTTCCGTTTTGATCTACCAGCGCCAGGAGAGCGACGGAACCGGAATAAGTTTCAAAATTGCTTTCAAAAACGGATCTCCAGAACTCCGGGTTGTTGCGCCGCCCCGGTCCGCGGACCTGAAGATCGATGGCGGAGGCGATCTCCTGGCATCGATGGGTGAGATAATAGACGCGCAGGCGCGAAAGCGTGGCGAAGGTGAAAAGCCCGGAAGCCAGAAGCGCCAGGCAAAGCATGAAAGCGACAAGGATGATCAGCCGGCGGGGCGCCGGACTCTTCGGATCGCGATTTTTTACGGCGGCGTCATCTGTCATGATTCTTGCGCCTCCACGCCATGGCGCATAGTCTGCGTCGGCGGATCCCAATCATAGCATGCAAATCGCCGGTCCACAGCTTCGAATGAAATTCTTCCTTGCCTGTTTGAATTCAAAATTCTATTCTCCGATCGTCATGACTGTCGAAATTATCCTCGTCTTGTGCATCCTGGCCGCGGCAATCATTCTTTTCATCGCCGACATTTTCAGCCCGGATGTTGTCGCGATGCTGACAATGGTCGCGCTGCTGCTCAGCCGGACTCTCGACCTGACCGACGCCCTAGCGGGATTCGCCAATCCCGCCGTCGTCACGATCGCCGCCGTTTTTCTGATCACGGCCGGTTTGACCAACACCGGCATTGCCGCGAGGATCGGAACTGGCATTTTCCGCATCGCCGGGAAAAACGAGGCGCGGCTGGTCGCGGTTGCGATGACGGCGTCCGCGACTCTTTCGCTGGTCATGAACAATATCGCCGCGGCGTCGGTGCTGCTTCCCGGACTGAAAAGCATCTCGCGGCGCACCGGAATCCCCTCTTCGAAATTGATGATCCCGCTTTCTTTCGGCGCCCTCCTGGGCGGCATGGCGACGCTGTTGACCACGGTCAACCTCCTCGCCAACGACGCGTTGCGGCGGGCGGGATTGGAGCCTTTCAGCCTGTTTGATTTTTTCCGCATCGGCGCCGTCATGAGCCTGGCGGGTATCGCATTTATGGCCGTTCTGGGCAGGAGGATGCTGCCGAATAATCCGGCCAGGGAGGCGATGAAGGCGTGGGAAAATCCGGGAGAACTGGCCAGAATGTATCGGCTTCCCGACCTGGTTTTCGAGGCGCGCATTCTCCCGGGATCGCCCCTGGCCGGCAGGAGCGTTGCGGAAAGCGGGCTGGGCCGCTCCTTTAATTTGAATATTCTCGGCCTGCTTCGCGGACGGAAAGTCCTGCTGGCGCCGCAAACCGGCGACCTCCTGCATTCCGGAGACAGGCTGATCATCAAGGGCGACCGCGCAAGCCTGCAAGCGGCTCAAGATCGTCTTGGCCTGAGGCTTGAGTCGGCGGGATCGGGCTTGAATGTGGATCTTGCCGACCTCAACGTCGGAGTGGTGGAAGCGTTGATTTCTCCTCACGCCGGAATCGTCGGACAGTCCTTGCGGGAAGTCAACTTCCGCCAAAAATTCGGTCTTACGGCGATCGCCATTATGCGGGACGGGGGGCCGATCCTCCTCGGCGCGGAAAACACTCCTCTGCGTTTCGGCGATACGCTGCTGGTGCAAGGCCCGCGCCCGCAAATCAAGCTGCTCGATCAGGAAAAGGATTTTATCGTACTGGAAGAGCCGGCTCTCGGGGAAATAGGGAGGCCGGACAAGGCGCCCTGGGCTCTGGCGGGACTCGGCCTGATGCTCCTGGCCGCCGGTTTCGGTTTTTTGCACATCGCCGCAGCGTCGCTCGCGGGCGTGCTGGCAATGGCTCTTTCCGGCGCTCTCAAGATCGAGGAAGGCTATCGGGCTGTCGAGTGGAAAGCGGTCGTGCTGATCGGAGGCATGCTTTCGCTCGGAACGGCCTTGACCAAAAGCGGAGCGGCGGACCTGATGTCGCGCGGCCTTTTGAATGTGCTGAGTCCTTTGGGGGATCTTGCGGTGCTGGCCGGGTTCTTCCTATTTTCCATGCTCCTGGCTCAGTTGTTGTCGGGCGCCGCCACAACGGTTTTGATCGCTCCTGTCGCGTTGAGCGCCGCCGCGCAGCATCAGATAAGCCCTTATCCCTTGATCATGATGATTGTTTTGGGCTCTTCTTCGGGATTCCTGACGCCCGTCAGCCATCCGGCCAATGTGTTGGTCATGGGTCCCGGAGGCTATAAGTTCGGCGATTATTTCCGTGCCGGGCTCAGCCTTACGGCAATCGTTTTTCTGCTGGCCATGGTCCTGACGCCGCTGCTCTGGCCTCTCTGATCCTCTCCGCCCGACTGCAATTTTTGCGTCGATTGCGCAGATATTGCGCTCCTCAGGCGCCGCCCCGATTTTGAAAATTTTTTAAATCATTGGTTTTATTGGACAACAGAGGCAAGCAGCATCGGGAACGACTCTTGCAGCAAGCAGATGCGAAGGAATCAAGGGATGGACCGAACAAACAGCAGGAAAGGAAAGAAGACAATGAAATGCTTGAAAGCGATTTGCATGCTGTGTTTGATTATTGCCGCTTCTGCTTCCGGTTGGGCGCAGAAGGGTTTACGGGCTCAGAATGGCGCAGAAAATCGAAGCGGAAACTGCCCGATGCAGCCTGCCGCCGTCCTGCAGCCTTTGAATGCAAAGGAAGCGGAACATCTTCTTTTTTTAAGAGAAGAGGAAAAACTTGCCCGCGACGTATACCGGGCGCTTTATGCCAGGTGGCGAACGCCGATTTTCAGCAACATCGCGGCCAGCGAGCAGCGGCATTTTGAAGCTGTCGGAATTCTGATCGAACGCTACGGGCTGCCCGATCTCGCACAACCGTCGCCCGGGATTTTTACCAATCCCGAACTTCAGAAGCTTTATTACGATTTGATTGACAAGGGCAGGCGTTCTCTGCCGGACGCGCTGGCGGCAGGCGTGGCGATTGAAGAAAAGGACATCGACGACCTGAAAATTGCGATAAACGAAACGGACAACAAAGATGTTTTGAAAGTTTATGGGAATTTGTTGAACGGATCTGCTCGACACCTGGACGCTTTCAACAGCCGCATCGACGCAATGAATTGAACTGATGAAGTGAACTGAAGAATGGCGAATGAACCGATCGATAGGGCATAGCGGAGGAGTCGCGAGGATAATAAAGATTGGGATTGCGCGACAATGCCCCTGCTTCTGTTTCCGGCTGCATTCCCGCAGGGGAGAGGCGGTCGGCGGAAACCAGGGACAGGGCTAGGCGGTCGGCATCGGTTGGATGAAGCGGCGGATCAAGCATAATGCCAATCGGATCAATCGAGAAAAACCTCTCCATCGCCCCCGGAGTAGCGTCTCGCCCCGAAGCAATCGTTAAACGATGATTTTCGGATGCAGAAATTGCACCGGTCGTGCAATTTCTGCACTCCGTCGGACTCGGATTTTGGCGGAATAGATGAAATAATTGGCTTTTTTAGGCGCACAATCCCTGTCGCCGGCTGGCATAATTATTGCGTTAATAATAATCAGGCTTAATTTCAGATTTTTGAATTTAATTGGAGCAGAGAAGCTTTAATTTCTCTGCATGGGAGTTGCGCCGATGAAAAAGTTAATGTTTCCAACCCTCGCGCTGAGTTTTTTGGCGTTGATGTTTTTTGCCGCTCCGGCTAAAAGCGCGGACATAGCCATCGACATCGATATTGCCCCGAGCACCCTCAATCTTGCCTATCAGGGGGAAGTTGTCACTATCCACACCGATATTGCGTATGGCATCGTGGTCGGCGCCAGCGTCACGCTGAATGACATTCCGATCGCCTGGTGGAAATCCGACGATCGGGGAAACTTCGTCGCAAAGTTTAATTCTGCGGATGTTAAAGATGCGGTAGTGAAAGGCGAAAACGTTTTGAAACTATCCGGAACGACTGTTTATGGCGATTCCTTTTCGGGAACGGGCGTGATCCGAGTGATCAGCGTGACTGGAAAGAAATAAGACTTTTATGGCCGGGGGCAAGCTGTTTTTGCAAGCCCCCGGCTTTGTCCGGGAAGCGGCAACGGCTCGTTGGCCGAGTCATTCTTTGAGCATGGATGGTCATACGGATTCCCCTGCGCAATCCGGGCGCCGCTTGTCGTCATAGGAAATAGCCGAAAAGGCCTCAGTCTTTTTTCCCGGGCGCCTGCCGGATTCCCAGCTGTTCTTTTTTAAAATCAATGTTCAGAAACTTCATTTTCCGGTAAAGCGTGCTCGGGTTGATCCCCAGCTGTCTGGCTGCTTTGCTCCGGCTGCCTCTGTGGCGGCGAAGCGCCTCGCTGATCAGCAGCTTTTCCATGGCCTGAAGAGACATGGGGTTGCTTTTCCCGATGCCCGAAGCCCCGGCGGGACGGAGTTCGGCCGGAAGGTGATGAAGCTCAATCAGCCGCCCGCGGCACAGCACGAAGGCCTGCTCGATAATATTCTCCAGTTCCCGGACATTCCCGGGGTATTCGTATTCCATCAGTTGCGCCATTACTTCTTCCGATACGCCCTCGATGTCTTTTCCCTGAAGCAGGTTCAGCTTTGCCACCAGATGATCCACCAGGAGCGGAATGTCCTCCCGGCGCTGGCAGAGGCTCGGCAGGTTCAGACTGACGACGCGGATGCGATAGAAAAGATCATCGCGGAAGCGTCCTTCCTGGACCAGACGGCTCAAGACCCGGTTCGTGGCCGCGACAATCCGCACGTCCACTTTTATCGGTTCGACGGATCCCAGGGGTTCGATCATGCGCTCCTGGAGGACGCGCAGGAGCCGTATCTGCATCGCCGGCGAAATGTCCCCGATTTCGTCCAGAAACAGGGTGCCGCCGTTCGCCAGCGCAAAACGCCCGGGTTTGTCGCGCCGCGCGTCGGTGAAGGCGCCGGCTTTATGGCCGAAAAGCTCGCTTTCCAGCAGGGTGTCGGGCAGGGCTGCGCAGTTGACCGCGATAAACGGCTTTTTCTTTCGCGGGGAGAGACTGTGGATGGCTTTCGCAAACAGCTCTTTGCCCGTGCCGCTGGGCCCTTCAATCAAAACGGTGCTGGAGCTGTCGGCGATTTGCGGCAGGATGTCGAAGAGCTTCATCATGGCCGCGCTTCGGCCGACGATGTCTTCAAATGTGTATCGGGATTTTAATTCCTTCTGCAGTTGTTCGATGGGGCTCAAATCCTGGAAAGTTTCGACTCCACCGATGGTTTGCCCGGCGCTGTTTTTCAAGAGAGCGGTGGAGATGCGGATGGGAATGCGCTCTCCGCCCCGGCTGACGATATGAGCGGTGGCGTTCAGCACCGGTTTACCGCTGGACATCGTCCGTCTAAGCGCGCATGCGTTTTCGCAGATGCTGGCCCGGAAAACTTCAAAGCACTGCTGTCCCAGAGCCTCCCGCCTGCTTACCCTGGTTATGTGTTCGGCCGCCCGATTGAAGGCGGTGATCCGCCAGTCGAGATCGACCGTGAAAACGCCTTCATTAATCGAGTCCAGAATTGTTTTTTCCCGTTCGTCCGGTTCCTTCATCTTGCCGTCCTTCCCGGAAAAATATTGCATTATGCATTAAATAATGTCAAAACATTTGCATTATGCAAACAGTCGATGCCGACCGGAACCGGGATTGCGGCCGGGGGCGCCGGTTCTCTGATTATGCGGCGCAGCGCAAGGAAAGCTTCCGGACCGCACGGCCAAACAGCCGGGTGCCGCCCGCTTCGCTCACAATCTGAAGGATCCGGCGGGAATCGACGACTTGAATTCCTGAAAGCATTGTTACGCCGTACGAACGGAAGATTTCAGGCAGAAAAGGAGTGGAAGGGCCAAGGACTGCAATTTCGCGGGCTGATTCGGACAATCCGAGCAGCCTGTCGATGGTGTGGTTCATGATTGCGGTCGCGGACAGGATGGCAACCTGGCATGTGGGAAGCAGTTCTTCCGCCGCCGATTCGGGCAATATGTCGTATTCGGAATTGGCCTTGCGTTCGAAGATGTAGAGGGCTTGAGCCCGTTTTTTTATCGGCGCAACCAGCGGGCCGAAATAGCCGACCATCCCGACTCGATCGCCGGGGTTCACCGGCAGCAGGTCGATGATGTCGGATTCCGCCGCCGCGGCATGCGGACGGATCAGGGCGTTGAGCGTCGCCAACCCGACGGCGCAGGCCGTGACATCCTTAGATTTCATCCAGGGGATCAATTCCGACGCTTTTCTTCCGGCCAGTGTCCCGGCTTCGGAAATCACGCTGCAGGACTCGTAGGGCTGTTCGTGCAGGGTGTAGGCCAAGCCGCACCGGCCGTCGTCGAGCAGGACCGCTGTATAGCCAAGACCGATTCGGATGTCGGAAACGGTGTGACGATCGACGAGCGTGAGTCCGTGATCGGCTATTTCATTCGCCAGCATGAAAAATCCTCCGCATTGTGGAAAAGCGACCCATCCTCTCGCCCGGCCCCATTGTATCGAAAGTGTTCAAAAAAGCAATCGGCGTGCCTGTCGTGCAACCGTGCGAAGACAGAGCGAAGAGGTTTAAATCGTAGAGAAAATTTCCTATAATAGGGCCATCAAATTGCTTGAAAGCAGGACGAGTTTTGGAAGGAGATCGGCTCGGTTTGAGAAACGTTCCCAATTAAATTTAATCGAAGGAGAAAGAGATGAAGGTTGGTTTCCCGGTTCAATTCAATCAAGGACTTAAAAGCGCTGTTTATGGACACTTCGGCTCGGCGCCCGCATTTGTCATTGTCGACGTCGACAATCTGCAGATTTCCGCGGTGGATAATGCCAACTCTCATCGGGAGCATGGCGTCTGCAATCCGTTTATGACCCTTGGAGGGAACAGCGTCGATGCGATGATTGTAGGCGGCATGGGCCCGGGGGCCGTTTCGAAATTCAACGCGATGGGCGTAAAGGTTTACAGAGCGGGCGCCGCAACCATCGACGAAAATATCGCATTATTGAAAGAAGACAGGCTTCAAGAGCTTTCAATGAACGATTCCTGTCAGGAACACGGCGGGCAGTGCGGTCATTAAATCTTTCATTTTGAACGATATTTATATGGTTGACCCTTGCACGCAAGATCTTGAAACTACCAGGAGACTGGCGCATCCGAACTGCATCACGTGCAGCGCGGGGAACGCTACGGGGCTTGCACTCGAGTTTTCCCTTCGGGACGACAAGGGCGTCCAGGCGGAGTTTTCATGCAGCCGGGTGTATCAAGGGTATCCGGGTTTTCTGCACGGAGGCGTCAGTTCTATGCTGCTGGATTCTGCGATGGCCAATTGTCTTTTCGCCCGCAGAATCGTTGCGGTGACGGCAAGGCTCATCGTCCGATTCCTTCTTCCGGTGGAAATCGATCGCCCGGCTACCGTCAAGGCCTGGATCAGGGAATATGAGCCGCCGCTGTATGTGATGGAAGCGGAGCTGGAGCAGGAAGGGCGGACTCTGGTCCGGGCCTCGGCCAAATTTATCGACCGGGATTTGATCCAGGCCGGAGGGAGCGACGAAGCGCTGTAAATGCTCATTGCATTCTGCAATAAAACATTATATTCAATTTTGTTGCATTCCATCCCTTCCCACATCTTCCGGACGCCCCGAGGTCAAGCCGGCGCATCGGCCTGTGGGATGGCTTAGGGATCGCCTGACTTTCTGCGAAAACCCGTGTAAAGTGATGGCGGGGAGAATCAATGGCTATGGAAAAACCACCGACGGATGAGAATACGGATGAGAATAAAGAACAGCCCCGGTATTCGGGACCTGTCCTTTTTTACAATGAAGATGTCATCGATCATTTCATCAATCCGCGCAATGCAGGAGAACTGCCGGAGAGCGAGACGGATGGATACGGATTGGTCGGCGACCCCTCCTGCGGCGACCAGATGAAGCTCTGGATATCGGTCAAGTCCGAGCGGATCGAAAAGATTGCGTTTAAATCTTTCGGATGTCCGGGTGCGATCGCCACCAGCAGCATGTTGACCGCCCTGGCGAAAGGGAAGTCTATAGAAGAAGCTGGGAGAATAACGGACGACGACGTTGTGGAGGCCCTCGGAGGGATTCCGGAAAGGAAAAAGCACTGTTCGCTGCTGGGCGTTTTGGCCCTTCAGGCGGCCATAAGGGATTGGGAGGCGAGAAAGCTCGCTCGCGAGGAGAAGAAACGGTGATCTATCTCGATTACAACGCGACAACCCCGCTGGACGGCCGGGTCCTGGAAGCCATGCTTCCTTTCCTGAACGATCGCTGGGGCAATCCCTCCAGCCCTTACAGCTTCGGCAATCAGGCCAGGCTCGCCGTGGAAAAGGCCCGGGAGAGCGTCGCCGATTGCTTCGGGTGCAAGCCTGCGGAAGTATTTTTTACTTCCTGCGGCACGGAATCGGACAACCTTGCGATTCGCGGAGTGGCGCGCTCGTTGCGGTCGCGCGGCGATCACATCGTAACAACGGCGATCGAACACCACGCCGTGCTCCACACGTGCAAAGCCCTGGAATCTGAAGGCAGACGGATCTCCTATCTGCCGGTCGGGGCCGGCGGCGCCGTCCGCGTTGAGGACGTCGAATCAAGTTTGCGCCCGGAGACCGTCCTGATCAGCGTCATGCACGCCAACAACGAGACCGGCGTGCTCCAGCCGGTTGAGGAGATCGCCGCGCTGGCTAAAAGGCGCGGCGTTGTATTTCACACGGACGCGGTGCAGACGGCGGGCAAGATGCCCGGCCGGTTGTGCGAGCTCGGCGCCGACCTTATTTCCGTTTCCGGCCACAAGATATACGGCCCCAAGGGGACGGCTGCGCTGTACGTCCGCGAAGGGACTCCGGTCGATCCCATCCTCACCGGCGGGCCGCATGAGCGCGGTTTGCGCGCCGGAACGGAAAATGTCGCCGGCATTGTCGGATTCGCTCACGCGCTCGCCTTGGCGGTCGAGTCTTCGGCTGCCGAATCCAGGCGGCTGCGGCGCCTTCGCGACCGGTTTGAGTCCCGGATCGTTTCCGCGGCGCCGCGAGTGAAAATCAACGGATCGTCCTCGCCGCGCGCGCCGAACACTTCCAGCCTGAGTTTCGAGTCCGTCGACGGGGAATCTATCGTTCTTGGATTGGACCTTCGCGGAATCTATGTTTCGACGGGCTCCGCATGCTCCACAGGCGACCCGGAGCCCTCGCATGTCCTTCTCGCGATGGGGCTTTCTCCCAAGGAAGCGCAAAGCTCCGTCAGGGTCTCGTTCGGCAGGAGCACGAAAGAGGAGGACGTCGATGCTGTCGTCGCCGCCCTGGCCGATACCGTCCGGCGGCTTCGCGGCATTTCATCCATAGAAGCGAACGCTTAGATGATTGACTGTAAACTCGCGCGTCCCAATAGTCCGAAATATTCGGCGCCCAATTCTCCGCCGGCTTGCCGGAGCTACTGTCTGAAGCGCCGGCGGATGCGCGCTGAATTCATGTTTCTTTATTCCTTGCCGCTATCCGTGGGAGACGAACGAGTCGCCGCCATGGGCGAAGGCTTCAAGAAAAGGCTTCGACGGCGGCTTGATTTCAAATGCATTTTATGAACTATAGAAAGCTCCTTGGATTTAAACGGCTGTTCTGTTGCACAGGGGTCGTTCTTCTTTTAATTCCCTGCGCCCAATGCAAGCGTGAACAGACCCTGCTTTTTCACGCAGGGGTCGGACAGCGTTCTTCTCTCAGGGAAGTCCAGCAGAAGTTTCAAAAAATCCATCCCGACGTGCGCGTCAATTTTTCCTTCAAGGGTTCCGGTTATTTCTTGGCGGATCTCAGCCGTTCCCAAGAAGGCGATCTTTTCATGCCTGGCGAAGAGTTCTACGTGCTCCAGGCGGCCGAGAGAGGCTTTGTGACCGATTACGATCCCAATCGGGACATTGCCGCCTATTTCATCACCGTCATTTTGACGCCGCGTGGGAATCCAAAGCAGATTCGGGGGATAGAAGACTTTGCCAGACCGGATGTCAGGGTCGGTTTGGGGAATCCTCGATCCTGCGCGATCGGAGTCGAGCATGAAAAAGTCTTCAAAAAAGCCGGCATTTTGGAGGAGGTCCGGAAAAATGCGTCCTTTAGCGCTAAATGCATTCCAGAGCTAGGCAACGCCGCCCAGCATAATCTCATCGACGCCACGATCGTTTGGGCGACTACAGCGGTACTGTACCTGCGCGACTGCGAGGTGCTGCCGCTGCCACACCGGTACCGTGCGGTAGTGCGCCTTCCGGTCGCAACCCTTGCTTTTTCAAAACATCCTCGGGCGGCTGTTTCGCTGAAGAACTTTATGCTTTCGGATCAAGGCAAAGAGATCTTTTTGAGACATGCATACGCGGTAGGCTCGATTCCGCGGGACAAGGACGGATTCCAAGCCGCGGAAGACCGCGCCGTCGACCAGCTGATGCAATGGCTTATGAACGCCGCCGCCGCCGTCAAGGATCCTTCCCGCAAAACCGGCCAAGAAGAGGTCGGCCCGCTTGGGGGAGAAGTGACGCGCCAACGGAAAACAATTCGCGCGGGGGACTGAGAAGCCCCGCGATTCGGAATTATTCAATGAAGAAATCTTCGTCGAGCCGCAACCGGATATGGCCGGTCATTTGTCTGGCGTCGGTGAGCATCATCCTGATCGGATATTTTTTGCTCGTTTTGAGCAACATTTTTTATCTGGGTTTTAGCGACAGCCTTTATTTTTTCAGCCATCCGAGGCTCTGGAAACGCCTCTGGCTGACAATCTGGACAGCCACGCTGGCCACAGGATTTTCGCTTGTTTTCGGAATCTTCGCAGGATACGCCCTGTCCCGTTTCCGCTTCCCGTGCCCTCGGCTTATGGCCACGATCATCGATCTGCCGGTGCTTGTCCCTCCGGCCGCCGTCGGCGCGTTTCTTTTCGGATTGACGCATACGCCGCCGTTGCGCGACCTTTTGACGCTGCTGGGACTCGATCTCGGCCGCACGGCGGCGGGAGTTGTGTTCGCACAGTTTGTCGTCACCGTGGCTTTTTGCGCCCGCTTGATGAAAACGGCCTTCGACGCGGTCAATCCTCGCTTGGAATTTGTATCCCGGTCCCTTGGCGCCTCGCGCGCGCGAACCTTTTTTCAAATCACCATTCCGTTGGCTCGCCGGGGAATTGTCGCCAGCTTGATAGTCGTGTGGGCCAGAGCCGCGGCGGAATGGGAGGCGTTGATGCTTTTTGTGGGCGGGACGGAAGGGCGCACCGATACGCTTCCTTTCGCCGTCTATCTCGACTGGAACGGGGGCATGATGGGCTGGGTGGTTTCGTTGAGCCTCCTTTGCATCTGGATGGCGATCGCCGCGATGGGCGCAGTGCGGATTGTCGGGAGGAAGAGCTATGTTTGGTAGCAATCCGTCGTCCAATCCATCCGTGCTCCCGAGCCGCAAAGCCGGCCATTTGTTTGCCGCTGTTTTTTACGCCGCCGCCATTCTCCTGGCGCTTGCATCCTGCTGGCTTTTTTTAAGCAACGCAGGGGAGCTGTTTCCCAAAAAGCTCGTTGCAACGGAAGGGATGGACTTGTGGCGAAAAACAAGCCGGGCGAATGAATTCGCCGGAGGATTGTGGAAGGATCCCGCCTTCTGGCGTTCGGTTCATCTGTCGATCGCCTCATCCACTCTGACCGCTTTGATCGCCGCAATCCTGGGCATTCCCTCGGCGTACGCGTTGTCGCGGTTCCGGATTCCGGGACGCTCCGTCATTGACGTTCTGTTTTCTTCGGTGATCGTGCTGCCCGCTTCATCCGTCGGTCTTTGTCTGATCGTCGTTTTTCAGCATGGGTTTCTGTCCAGGCTGCAGGCGCATTTTCATATTCAGGCCGCCCACTCCGTTTTTCCGGGCATTGTCGTCGCCCAACTCGTGCTATCGCTGGCCATCGGACTGAGCGCCTGGAAGGCCGCCTTTGACGGCGTCCATCCCCGCTACGAGCACGTGGCCCGTTCCTTGGGCAGTTCGCATTGGCGGGCTTTTCGGACCGTGACGCTCCCCTTGTGTCGGACGGGGCTCTTTGCCGGGTTCATCCTGGCATGGGCGCGGGCGATGGCCGAATTCGGCGCGGTTCTTTTATTTTGCGGCACATTCCGCGAGCTTCCGCTGTCCCGTTTTTCTCCTTTTCTACAGGAATTGCAGCTGCATCAGGCGGACATTCTTCCTGTCGCCATGTGGTCGGCAATCGAGTATGGCGAGCTTGAATATGGTTTTGGAATCGCCTTTGCGTTGGTTTTCATCAGCGGGATCAGCATTTACGTTCTGCATCGTCTGGGCGGCAGGGGATACGTGTGGTGACGGCATGATTCAGATTGAAAAACTAAACATCCATCTCGGCGAGTTTGACCTGCGTGACATCCATCTTCGGATAAACGAGGGAGAGTATTTCGTTCTTCTGGGGCCTACGGGAGCGGGGAAAAGCGTTCTGCTGGAATGCATCGCCGGAATAAACAAGCCGGATTCCGGCGGCATCCGCATCAATGGCCGGGACGTCGTCGGCTGCTATCCCGAAGAAAGAAACATCGGATACGTGCCCCAGGACTACGCCCTGTTTCCCAACATGACTGTCCGGCAAAACCTCGGCTACGGCTTGAAAGCGCGCAAAATCAATCCCTCGGAAATCCGGACGAGAGTGGAATCCATGATGGAAAAATTGGGAGTCGCGCCTCTGCAGAACCGCTTGCCGCTTTTCCTGAGCGGAGGCGAAAAGCAACGAGTCGCACTCGGCAGGGCGCTGATCACTCAGCCAAACATTCTGCTGCTGGATGAGCCTTTAAGCGCTCTGGACGAGAATCTGCGTTCGCAACTCGCGGGCGAACTCAGGCGGATTCAACAAGATTCCAATCGAACGTTTCTTCATGTGTGTCACAGTTTCGAAGAGGCTTCTTTGGTGGCGGATCGCATCGCCATCATGAACCGGGGTTCGATTGAACAGGCGGGATCGATTCAGGAAATACTCGCCAATCCTTCCACTTTGTTCATCGCGGAGTTTACGAGAACGCGAAACTTCAATGAAGGCGTCGCCGAGACAATCCCCGGAGGCTGCCGAATAAGAACTCCTTCGGGCGTCGTTCTGCACAGCAGCGGCAAATCGCTGGAAGGCCCGGTTGTTTTCGCTATTCGACCCGAGGGAATCGCTTTCGCGACCGAAAACAACGATCCCAAGGATGGGAATCGCTTCAAAGCCAGAATCGTTCAGGTCCGATTTCGCCCTTCCTTCCTTGAATTGGAGATGGATGCGGGGTTTCCGCTTATCGCCTACCATCCGTTCTGCCGGGATTCTTCCAGCGGCGTCTCTGCGGGGGACGATCGCTGGATTTGCGTGCGTCCCGAAGCCGTCCTGGCTTTTCCCAAAGCTTCCGGATAAATACAAATCGACTGAAACGATGGCGCTTTACAGTCGATACGGAAGACTTTATTCATCCAATGCAAATCGAATCGGCGGCTCGGGTCAATGCGCTGGGCCGAGGAACTGTTTATGTTGAAGAATCTGTCACAGAAACAAGACGCTTTTCCCCGGTTTTTCTATGTGCTGAAGCTTGCGGCGCCGGCCGCTGTTTTCGGAATCCGCGGCCTTTGAAACGGCCGTTTTGCGGCAGGAGCGGCCAGCTTGGGATGGACGGCGGGGAACAGCTTTTGTTTATGGACAGAGGACGCAAATACAGCTGCGCGCGGCAGATTGCACTTTCACCAAGGATTGCTTGGGTTGAAAACAGCGGCCGCCCGCATTCCCCGCTTGGGAAATCATGGCGCCTGGCTTCCGTCGGTTGAAACGGCGTTCATTTCGAAAAGAGTCTCCAGTGTCCAGCGAGCCGCATTGCCTACCACGCTCATGCACTTCGACGGATCGGAATGGGCGCCCGCATCGATGAACGCATCCCAGTCGGAAGGATCCTGGAGGTTGAAAGACCTTCCGAAAATATTGGTCTGGATATTCGGGCATAAAATGGATCCGTATCGACGGATGAATTTATCGCAGAGCGATCGGGCCGCGGCCATCGCACGGGACAATTCCGACTGGCTTCCCGGGATTTCACGCGTTGCGGACAACATGTCGACGGATCGGCCGAGGTAATAGTCCAGCACGATGGTTCCGCCGACAATGCCGCCGCAGGCGCCCTGGGAAAGGCCCGCATGGCCGCCGCACGATGAAGTTGCGACCTTGACGACGGTTTCTTCGAAGCCGAGAATTTCCTGCAAGGCGGCGGCCGTGCACTGGGAGCAGCTGCCCGAATATTTTTCAAAAGATGCGGCAAGCTCGGAGGCCAGGTCAAGCAATCGCTCCGGAGACAGGTTGCGATATTTTGGCGTTATCAATGGATGCCCTCCCGATTTGACTTCCTGAAGGCCTGTCCGGCGGGCGTCGGACGGCGATCCCCGATCCTCGGACAGGCCTTCAGAATAATTCCTTATAGGGGCTGCTACTCGAGCCCCCAGCTTTTAAATAATTCTACATAAAATGGAGGCCGTTCGAAATCCGGCATCATCTCCATAGGGTTGTCTCGATAGGAGAACATCCCGCCCTGCCTCAAACCCGCCATCATGCCGGGAAGCTTGCTCTGCGGAATGCAAAACATCCTATCTCCTTCTTCCGTAAGAGCCATCTGATATTCTCCGGGATCCGGCATGCCAGCCCAGTACTTGCCGGTTTGCATCGCCTCCACCACCGCATAGCCGCAGGAAAGCGGAAAATAGCGGCCGCTCACCTCGGGAACGTCTTCGATTTTAAAAGATAAAAGCAATCCGCGCAACTGCGTCGGTTCTAGGTAGGGGATCGCCCCATCGGGCAGGAAGTTGGCTTTTTTCAAAGGCGCAGAGACGATCCCGACATATTTGCCGTGCTCAAAACAATTGTAAGGGTGGGCATGAAAACGTCCGGGATTCGGAAAAAGCCAGGCTGGAACGACCCATCCGGGCGAGGTTGGTTGAGACTCGCACGGCGTTCATCCCCGGTCTTCGCCGCCTTGCAGAAGGTATTGGAAAAGAATTTGCATGTAAAATATGATCCTGCACAGTGCAGAGGCGAATGCGCGAAGAGAAACCGGCAGAGAGAACGAGGGAACAATCTATTTCTGCGTTCCCCGCAGCGTCTTCTGTGGCAGGGATTTATTGTGGCGATTGTTCCTCAACGCCGGAATAAAATGTAAAATCCCCGGGCGGACGCCGGGTGTTTTTTCGCATGTCGATGGCTATTGCGGAAATGACCGGTGGCGAAGCGGGTATAGTTCAGAAAAGGAGACGTCCCTATGGCAAAAATGACAAAGGAAATGCAGGAAATGTTCAACCGCGTGGGAATCAAGCAGTTGGCCACGGCCAGCAAGAGTGGCGCGCCTAATGTCGTTCCCATCAATTTCATGAAAATACTGGACGACGAAACGATTCTCGCATCGGCGGTTTTCATGACCAAGACGTTCAGCAACCTCATGGAAAACCCGGCATGCGCTTTCTCCTGTTGGGAAGGGTTTGCGGGATATCAATTCAAAGGCGCCGCAGAAATTGTCACTGCCGGTCCCGTATTCAAGGAAACGCAGTCCTGGACAGAGGAAGAAGGCAAAAAGCTGGGCTTGACGCTTCAATCCAAGGGCGCGATCGTGATCAAAATAACCGAGATTTTTTCTATAGCGCCGGGCCCCGACGCCGGAAAAAAGATCGCCTGAAGTTTTTTGGCTCAACAACATTAGTATGAAGTTTTCATAGACACGCCACGGGAAAAGGCTGCCTCTTCTGTTCCTGAGGCCTCCGGATCGAAGAGCAGCCTGTCCCGTTTTCAATAAGGGCGCAGGCGAAGGCCGAGAAAATATTGCATTTTGCAACGCTCCGAATTCAACTTTTGAAAAACGGCGCATAAAAGGTTGACAGCGCCGGCATAAAAAGGATTTTCCGCTGCAGCCTCCCATGATAATTCGCTGATGTTTCCACATTTGCGGGAAGCAATCCACGACCGCCGACAGTTGCAGGATATTTGAAGTTATTGGAAGGCATATTGCTTCATGCTTTCGTGGATTGACGACCATGCCGAATTCCAGGCGTGGAAGGAAAAGAAGGCGAAATGAAAAAGGCTAAAATGGCGTGTCCGTTCACCGGGGGGCCGTGTTTGGAATGCTCCCTTTATCGAGGACGCCATCAGAATCTTTGCTTTTATGCGCATTTTCAAAACGAAAATAATAGCCTGCAGCGGGACTCCCGTTGGGAAAGCGGCCGCGTGGTCAAAACGCCTTATACCGGAATAGCTTTTTCAAAGCGGCCGGGCGATGGGGCAGAGGCGGTTTTATCGGACAACCAGGATCGGTCGGACGAAGCAACCCCTCCTGATTTTGACCGTTTTTTGGGATCAGCCGGAAGGGCGGCGGGTCCGGAAAAGCGCTGAAAACGCCTGGCGCCCCGGTTTGAGAGAGAGAGCGTAGAGCGCTGTCATAATTGCGGCCGAACTGAGGCACCAGAGGCACGTCGCCCCGATCACAAAAGGTTCGAGAAAAGTCAGATACACCGAAAAGAGCACGCCGAATCCTGTCATTGCCAAAATTCCCGCGGCTGCCCATCGGGAAAGACGTTCCGGCCCCCATCGACGAAGCGCCCAGACGGCGAGGATGACAAGGAAGCCAAACAATCCAAGAACTCCGATCGGCAGGACGCCGAAAAGCTTCGCATATTCGCTTTGATTCACGGTATTGCAGTCGCCTACAGGCCCGCAGACCGCTTCCACCTGCCTCAGTTCCACATGCGAAAGATAAGCCGCCACTCCCATGCCGGCGATAGTCAGCAGCGGAATCAACCAGTCGAAACGCGGATTTTTCGTTTCCGCCGGTTGGAATGAGGATTTCCTGAGCACTTTCATTGAAGCCAGAAGCGTCAGGATCATCCCGGCCAACACCAGGATTGCGAGGCCGTTGCCGTATTTATCGCGCTTTATGCGATCCCAAACGCCGGCCTCCGCCGTATCGGCGGTCAAATCAATTATTCCCGAAGGCCCCTCTTTAACTTCGGGCGCCGGAATTGCAGAGCCGGCAGACGCCGTTTCGTCGATTCGGGAGATGTCCGATTCTGCGGGTTTAATCGGAGGCGGAGCGGAAGCCGCGCGCTCCGCCTCCTTTGGATTTGCGGCATGCGAAGATTGCGATGCCTCAGCGGTCGAGGTTTTTTCTGCATGCGCCGCCGCCTTGGCGACGGAAGTGTCGGCGGGAGGTTCGAAATCCAAAGCAATATGCCCTTGAGTCGCCGGAGCGGATACGGCTGTGGCTTGTTCGCCTCTGGGCGCCGCTTCGGGGGAGAAAGCCGGGCTTTCTGCAAGCATTGCGTTCAGTCCGGAGATGTTGGGCCACCCGATGCCTCCTTCGGCGATGTACTTCTCGATAAGGCCCGGAAATTTCTGGGGTATTTCATCCGAGCCTACCATGGGAGTGTTGCCCACAATGAGCAACGGCACCGAAAGTCGCAGGAGGGCATGCTTCATACAAGCGGACAGAAAAAGCTCATAGCCGGATGTCGTGGCAATACTGACTACGACGACCTGCAACTGCGGACCATAGCGTTCGGCAAGCGGTGGCAGGACTTCCTCTTTGACCATGGCGCAGTGCGGACAGGTCGGCGAAGTGAAAAGAATCGCCCGTACGACAGGCGTATTTTTTTCTGCAGCCCAAAACTGGCCGACCGAAAAAGCCAGCAGCATGAAGATGATTGGATAATACGCGCCATTTTTGTGAGTTTTTCTTTGAAGTTTCGTCATAAGGTCGCCGCGGCTTTCTGTTGTCGTCTCCGTAACTTTGGCATTTCGCAATGCAATAATTTCCCAGAGTTTTTATCTTAAATCAACGATGGACGCAAAGATTATTCCATAGATTGATTGGCTTGCGGTTTGCGTGCATAATCTGGTTATATGATGCTCATCGTTTCTGCGAGAGGTGAACAGCTATGGGATTGAAACTCACACGACGATCTGTTCTGAGCATCGGCGTCGGCAGTCTCGCGGTTGGCGGTTCTATGTTTGGCGCTGCTCAAACAGGCAAAAAATCGTCAGCGGCGCTGCCTTGGCCTTGGAAAGATATCAAGTCGCCGGATCTTCAGGAACGCGCCTATCAATCCGCCTGGGCCAAAATCGGCTGCATGTACGGCACGGTAGAGGCGGTCCTCGGGACTTTGGCGGACAAGTACGGCGCTCCTTACAACGCTTTCCCGATTGAAGCCACTATTTACGGCAGCGGCGGCTTGGGCGGCGTCGGTTCGCTTTGCGGCGCGATCAATGCCTGCGGCCTTCTGTTCAACCTTTTCGTCAAGAGCCAGGAGGATCTGTTCGCCCTCTGCCAGGAGGTCTCTCTTTGGTATGAAAACGCCGAGTTGCCTTCCTACAAGCCGAGGAAGCCCAAACTGGACATTCCGGTCGTTACGTCCGTATCCCATTCGAATCTTTGTCACATTTCTTCAACTTCCTGGGCCAACGCCTCAGGGCATAAGCTGATGACTCCGGAGCATTTTGAAAGGTGCAACCGCCTTGTTGCGGATGTGACGCTGCGGGCGGTCGAGATGCTCAACGAGTACGCCGCCGGCAAGGCCGTCTACAAGGAAAAATTGAACGCTTTTTCCCAAGGGTGCATGTCCTGCCATGGCCCGGGCAAAGTCAAGGCGAATGTCGCCAGCGGCATGACGTGCGATACGTGCCACAAAAATCCTCACTGACGCTTGTGAACGACGGAGCAGGCCGAACGGCCCGTTGATCGAAGATGCGACTTTTGCTCTGTCTCGGGATGGACGATTATTTTGAAAAGGAGAAACAAATAGCCGTGAAGTTCAATGCAAAATTTGCCGTTCCCGGTTTTCTTTTGCTTTTTTCATGTTTATCCTTTGCTCAATCGGATGCAAAGGCGCGGAAAACTCCGCCGAAGGCGAGCGCGGCGCCTTCGGCCGCTCCTGCCAATTCTCAGGCTAAACCTGAAAGGAGCAAACAGACTGCGCCGGCCGCGGCCAAAGGCATGTTTCCTGCCGTCGTCGCCAAAGTGAACGGGGATGAGATCCTCGGTTCGGATCTCGAAGAACTGGTTCGGGCTGAACTCAACGTTATCGGCAATCCGGAGTGGAATAAACTGCGCGGCGAATATCGAAGCGAATTGACGCTGGGAAGGATGAACCTGCTGATCAATTCGAAGCTTCTATACCAGCAAGCCGCCGCCGCGGGAACGAAGGCCACGGACGCTGAAGTTCAGGCTGAGCTCGATCAAATAAAAAAATCATACAAGAGCGAAGCGGAAATGATGGAGTCTCTCGCGCGTCAAAACATGGACTTGTCATCTCTCAAAAAGAGCGTGTCTGAAAACCTGACAACATCCAAATATGTCGAGCGCGAGATTGGCAAGGACTTTCCGGTTTCCGAGGAGGAGCTTGCCAAATACTACTCGGGAAACTCCGACGAATTTCGCCATCCGGACATCGTCCGGACGAGCCATATTCTGATTCGTCCCGCAGGAGACAGCCTGGAACAGGATGCGGCGGCGAAAAAGCAGGCGGAAGGCATCTATGCGCGTATCAAAAAGGGCGAGGATTTCGCAAAACTGGCCAGGGAAAATTCGGCGGATTCCTCGGCTTCACGCGGCGGCGATGTCGGATTTACTGCCAGGGAATCTTTGCCGCCGGAATATGCGGATGCGGCGTTCTCGCTGCCGGTGGGGGAAATACGGATCGTCAGGACCCCAATCGGCTACCACATTATGAAAGTCGTCGACAGAAAAAGTCAGGGAACATATTCGCTCGAGGATGTCAAGCAGCAGCTGACCGATTTTTTGAAGAATCAGAAATACCAGGAACAATTGAACAAACTGATCGAGCGGATTCGGGAAAAGGCGAAAATTGAGATATTGATCACCGCCAAGGAGATCCTGAACTCCTGATCCGTTTGAAAACAGTCACAGAACGGCAAAGGCTCTTTTTGAAAACGCCGCGCGCGCCATTGGGGATGCTCCCGTGGAAGTCAAATTCCGCCACGCCGGACATTCTTTTGACCAGGCAGGCTTTTCTTCCCATTTAAGCGGCGCAGGCGCCGATGCGGCCCCTGCGCCGCTTAAAAATTCCTTCCGTTTTCCGTTTCAATCTTCGGCTACGGCTCTTCCTTCTCGTAGGGCCACATGGCTATGCCGCCGTCCAGGACTTTTACATCCGTGAAACCGGCCGCTCTTAAAATCAGAGACGCTTCATATCCGCGAAGCGAAATTGCGCAGTAGGCGATGATTTCTTTGTCTTTCGGCAGTTCCGCGAGGCGCTTGCGCAATGCGCCCAACGGGATCAGGATCGACTTGGGCAGATGAACCTGCGCGTGCTCCTGGGGAGACCGGACATCGAGAAAGACGAAATCCTCCCCGTTTTGTATCTTGCGCCATACGAATTCTGCCGTGATGCCGTTCATAAGTCCATCCCGCTTGTTTCGAGCCACGTTCGCCGCCGTTATCAGGTTGTCCATGGCGGACGCGTAAGGCGGAGCATAGGAAAGATCGAGATGGGCGATTTGATCCAGCGTCATGCCCGCCGTGATCGCTGTAGCTGCGACATCGATTCTTTTGGCGCCTTCGCCGGGCCCAGTCGCCTGAACGCCCAGCAGCCTGCCGCTTTTCCTGTCGGCAACGACCTTCATCAACAGGGTTTGGGATTTGGGCATGTAGTGCGCCCTGTCCGCTCCGGGGACCATTGCGGTGAGGACGTCATATCCCAAAGAGCTCGCTGCGCGCTCCGTCAGGCCCGTGCGGCCTGCGCAGTAATCGAATATTTTGCAGATCGAACTGCCCAAAATGCCCGGAAATACTTCATTGCCGCCGCACATATTCACTGCCGCCACGCGGCCTTGCTTATTGGCCGTGGAGCCGAGCGGGACATAGCAGGGGCCCCCGGTCAGGATGTCCAGGCATTCCACGCAATCGCCCGCGGCGTAAATGTCCGGGTCCGAGGTGCGCATATGGCTGTCGACGCGGATCGCGCCGGTTTTTTCGCCGATGGCCAGTCCGGCTTTTTGCGCCAATGAAATGTTCGGTCGCACGCCAATAGCCAGGATGACCATGTCGGCGGGAAGATCTCCTTTGTCGGTTCGCACAAAATGGACGATGTCCTCCGATCCAGTCCGGCTTTCCAGTGCAAGGGCTTTAGTTTGGGTCATCACCCGGACGCCGTTGGACTCCAAGTAATTTTCGATCAGGCGGGCCATCTCCCAATCCAGCATGCTGAGAACCTGCGGCAGCATTTCCACAATCGTTACACGGCAGCCATGAGTGGCCAATGCTTCGGTCGCTTCCACTCCGATAAGGCCGCCGCCTATGATGACGACGTCCTTGGCTTTTCGTTCGGCCAGCGCTTTTTTGATTCCTTCGGCGTCGTGGATGCCGTGAAGAGTGAAAACGTTCTTTTTTTCCACGCCGGGAATAGAAGGAACCACCGGGGAAGCGCCGGTGGCCAGCAGGAGCTTGTCATAATGAAGCCAGGATTCTTTGCCTGTTGACAAAGCTTTAATATGGACGCGTTTGCCGCCGCGGTCTATTTCGATGGCTTCTGTTCTGTTTTGGACTTTCAGATTTTTGACGCTCAGAAAAAACGCAGCGTCCCGGACGACGCCCGCAGCGGTTTCCATCAGTTCATTCTGCTCCTTAATTTCGCCGGAAACATAATAGGGAAGGCCGCATCCCGCGTACGAAAGGAACAAACCCTTTTCCACGATCGTTACATCCGCATCGGGCTTCATGCGAATGATTCTAGCTGCGGCTTTGGGGCCCGCGGCCACTCCTCCAATGATGATTGCTTTCACGACAACTCCTTTCTTTGTTTTAAATGCAACAGAATCCTGCTATTTATCGGGATGTTCGGGACAGTGGCTGCAAAAAAATACCGTCGCGGATGCTTCCCAACATTGCTCCCGAATCAACCGTGGCGCCTTTGCTCATTCGCCGCGATCGGTTCCTGGCGTATCGGCGCTCTGCAAGGCGGGCCGATGCTTTTCGTCCCGTATAGTTAAACTCCCGGTTTTGTGGACGATTATTCGCCGGAGCCTGGATTCTTCCCGACAGAGGAAGCCACCAACCGGGCCGCCCTGTTGCCCGACAGAAGCATGCCGCCGAAGATCGGCCCCATTCTCGGCCCGCCTATGGACGCGCAGATGCTCATCCCGGCCACCCATAAGCCCGGAAATATTTCGGTCACCGAATCCTCGACGAATTTTTCTCCGGAAGAAGCGTCCATCGGGCCTTCGCCGGGAAGCCGGGCTTGATTGTTGGGGAGCAGTCCGCGCCGCTGCAGGCAGTTGGCAAGGACGGCTTCATGCCCTGTCGCGTCAATCACGGCCTTCGTCGAGAAAGCAATGGGGTCGATGGGCAGATTCTCGCCCAGCAGCGATCTGTTGGCGACGACTCCCGTCACCCGTTCGCCGCGAACGCAAAGATCCTCGGCGGTCATGAGATTGAGCATGATTGCGCCGGCGTGCAAAGCCTTCACGCACAGGGCCGACGCCAGTTCCATCGCATCGGCGTTAAACAAACGCCCGCTCGGCTGGAATCGCACCCCTGCCTCCTCGAGGATGCTTAAGGCCTCCTGCTGGACGACGACCTCATTCATTCCGAGGCTGCCGCCCCAGACGCCGCCTCCGGGGCTGAGACGCTTTTCGAGTATGACAACGCTGTAATTCGCCTGAGCAAGACGCCAGGCCGCCACCAGGCCGGAAGGCCCTGCTCCGACCAGCACAACATCGCTCTGCAGGGCTTTGCCGAATTTGGCGCCATAGGCTTCCAGAATTGCCCGCGATACTTCCACTTCTGAAAAGTTATACATAATTCCAAACCTCTTGTCTGATGTTTTTTCGCCATTATAAACGGAAGGCTTTGAGAATTTAAGGCCATATCCGGAAACGGGCAGGATAAATTTTTCGGCTCCGCCGGGGAGCGCGGCAGTCCTGAAAATACTGGAGAATGTTTTATGCCCGAGTCTTATTTTCAATCAAGAAGACCTGCAACACACGGCGGAAGGCGCTTCCTTATGGCATTTGCGGGAAACCCGTTAAGACTCCGGCTTTGCCTCAGGACGCTTATTTGCGTTTTGCGGAGTGTTTCGATTTGGAGAACGCCGCCTGCGCGGCAAAGCAAATCAGGAGAAACACGATCGCCAGCATAGCGCTCATATCAAGGCCTCAAATTATTTTCCGGTCTTTTAACGGTGTAAAAAACTTTATCGCCCATCCGCACCGTCGCCACATTTCCCGCGACGACGAATGCATTCAAATATTTAAGCGCTTCATTGGCGTGCAATCCCAGGCCGTGCGCGACATCTTCGCTCGTGCATGGCCTCCTTGATAGCAATGAAAGCAGGTCGCCCTGCATGGATTCGGGGGGCAGCCGCCTTTCCCAATCCGCCGCGTCTATATCGCTGATGATGTCAACCCTGCCCTGGAAAAGACCCTTCAAAGCAAGCATCTGCTTTTGAGATAAGGGCTTGGCATACTCCTCTGCCGGAGGTCGAACCACGGTGTTCATCTGGACTTTCGTCAATCGGATATGCTTGAGAATGGATGCGATTTTTTCAACTTCGTCCGGAATTCCTGTAACGCCCGCCAGCAGGAGAATTTCCACCCAAACCTCTCCCCTGTATCGATCGGTGAAAGCGGCAAGGCCGTCCACCATCCTTTCGAAGGCGATGTCCCTGTGAGGGCGGTTGACGTAGTCAAAAAGCAGTTCGTCGCCTGCGTCCAAGGAGGGTAGCACGAGGTCTGCTTCCATCAAGGCGTCCTGAACGGCGCTCATCCATAGAAGAGATCCGTTGGTCAATACCGCCACCGGAATATCGGTCCTTCTTTTGATTTCGAGGATTAAATTTCCGATGCCGCTATTCAAGGTCGGTTCGCCGGAGCCTGCAAGGCTGATATAGTCCAAAGCCTCCGGGCAAGCCAGTTTTTGTTCCAGTTCTTCAAGAACTTCCGATGCCGCCGTATATTGCTTTCGCTCAATTGTTTTGCTGGTTGTTTTTCCCAGGTTGCAATAAACGCAGTCGTAGGTGCAGGTTTTAAAAGGGACCAGATCGATTCCCAGGGATCGCCCCAGACGCCGTGAAGGGACCGGGCCGTAGATATGTTTCAAGCGCGATTCCTTCATGGCTAGGTCTCGCATGCGGGCTTCCCGCAACGCTGCTGTTGGCCGCAGCAGGTCCTTCCCGTCGATTCAAACGAGCAGCCGTCTTTGCTTCTTCCGCGAACTTCATGGCCGCCTCCCTTGACCACGAAACCTGATCCTCCGCTGACCAAAAGGCTCAGCTTTCCCTGGCATTCCGGGCAGGTGTCGATAAGCTCTTCCGTAATGGCCTGCCGGAACTCAAATTGGCGTCCGCAAGCTTCACACTGATACTCATAGGTGATCATCGTTCCCCCATCAATCAGCCCGCATGGCTCGCTACGAAGTTTCACGAGCAATGCGGGTTAGACCTCTTTCCGGCATGATCCGGCGATTCTGCGGCGCGAGCGCTTTCGGCCGCTGCATCCTGGCATTAGCAGCGCTCCGTTTTCAATCCGGCCGTCAAGAAATGCGGCAATCACATCCTCCATCGGACCGCAGATGTGCGGGATTATCCGGATCCCGGCGGAAGCAAGCGCGGTCTGCTGAGTTTGAGATATCATCCCGCAGATCAGAAGGTCGACTCCGAGCTCCGGAAGCAGCTGCGCCCGTTCGAATGGATTTCGTGCCGTCAGAGACTCCTCCTGCCGGCTTTTTTCCTGTTTTTCGAAAATGTCTACAAGAAGAATCCTGCGCGCCTCGTCGAAAACCGGCGAAACGCGTCCTTGCCACAATGGAATTGCAACTCTCATAGAACACCCTGGTGCAAATGGCGCGCCACTTTGTGATTTGGCTCGCACGAAACTTGTTAGGATTCCTGCGGCGGCATTTTAGGAGCGCTTGCCGCCGGCGCGAGTTTTGCAATTTGACGGGCGATCGGTGTGAACAAATCTCCCGGATAATTTTCAATCTCTCCCCGGTCGCATAGCGCCGCGATCGCTGGATCGATCGGCAGACATCCGAGCAGCGGGATCCCGAGTTGAGAGGCCATGAGCTCAGGCTCGCTCTTTCCGAAAATCTCGTGATGGGCGCCGGTGTCGGGGCAGACGAAATAGCTCATGTTTTCCAGCAAGCCAAGGATCGGGATTCCGATGTCCCGAACCATGTTCGCCGCTTTGCGTACAACCATTCCTGCGAGATTCTGCGGCGACGTAACCAAAACGACTCCGCTCATCGGCAGAGATTGAAGCACCGTCAGAGAGGCGTCTGAGGTGCCGGGAGGCAGGTCGACCAGCAGGTAGTCCAATTCCCCCCATAAAACCTCGGTCCAGAACTGCTTTATGGCGTTGCTGACTAGTGGGCCGCGCCAGATCACCGCCTGGTCTTCGCTCTCAAGCAGAAGGTTTATCGACATTACGGATATGCCCGTCTGCGTCTTCGGCGGCAACAGTGCCATAGGGCTGGTTCCGGGGCGCGCGCCATTTTTAAAAAACATCTTGGGAATGCTGGGGCCGGTAATGTCGGCGTCGAGCACTCCCACTTTATGACCCATGCGGCGAAAGCTGGCCGCCAGAAGGCCCGTGACCAGGGATTTCCCGACTCCGCCCTTCCCGCTCATAACGGCGATGACGTGTTTGACGTCGTTCAGCTTTTCCACAATGCTCTTGGGCGCATCCTTTTTGTTCAAAGAGCCTTTTTCCGTAGGCGTCATTTGTTCCAGGAAGACGTCGACGTCCCGGACCCCATCCAACGCTTGCACCGCTTTTTTTGCACTTTCAACCATGCGATCCTTAAACGGACACGACAGGCTGGTCAGCGCCAGCGTGAAAGCCACGATGCCTTCCTCAACTTGCAGGTTGCGCACCATCCCGAGATCGACAATGCTCCTGCCGAGTTCAGGGTCCTGAACCTGCTCCAACGCCTTTCTCACTTCAGATTCGGTTGCCATAGCTCACTCTCACAGGGGTTGCTCCGTGTTTTCGGGCCTTTGCGCTCTTGACAGGTTTAATGCAGGCAATGATCGTGCCAAGGCGAAAGAAATTTCGATCGGGATCTCCAGGGTTCGCTTTTAACTCAGGCGCCCGCTTCCGCGCACAGGATTCCGCCGAAGGTTTTGTTTCCGCGGCGCCTCCCGTTTATTCCACTCGGCCGATGATATTGTTGCAAAATGCATTAAGTGAAAATGTTATTTTTGCATTGTGCAATGTATCGTATCCATGTTTTCCGGCGGCGGCGCCGATAGGCCGGCAGGAAGCGCTTTGTGCAAAAACATCCCGTCTGTGGCACGGCGTCTGCATGAAAGAAAGCGGGGCAGGGGCGCGCTGTGAAAAAGAATCCGAGAAAACGATTCCAGACTGAAGCCATTTTGGAGAGCATTTCCGATGGCGTTTTCACCGTAGACGGGCAATGGCGCATTGCCTCTTTTAACCGTGCGGCCGAGGAAATCACAGGCGTTTCCAGAAAAGAAGCCGTTGGACAGCGATGTTCGGAAGTGTTCCGCTGCAGCATGTGCGGGGACGCGTGCGCTCTTGCCAAGACCCTGGAAACGGGGAAACCCATCATTGGAAAATCAGCGTTCATAATCAACTCCGAAGGGACCCGCATACCGGTAAGCATTTCCACGGCGGTGTTAAGGGATGGCAGCGGACGTGTGGTCGGCGGCGCCGAGACTTTCAGAGACCTTTCCGAACTGGAGGCGCTGCGTCGTGAACTCGAGGGGAAATTCCACGCCGGCGATCTTGTCAGCAGGAGTCCTTTGATGCAGCGGGTGTTTGAAGTCCTTCCCGCAATTGCGTCCAGCCTGAGCACGGTTTTGATCCTGGGGGAGACGGGAACCGGAAAAGAGGTGGCGGCTAGAACCGTTCATTCTCTAAGCCCCCGGCGCCATGGGCCATTCATAGCTGTCAATTGCGGCGCTTTGCCGGAAACGCTTCTGGAGTCTGAACTGTTCGGCTATAAGGCCGGAGCGTTTACGGGAGCAAACCGGGACAAGCCGGGACGTTTTGCCTTGGCCGGCGGGGGGACCATTTTCCTCGACGAAATCGCTGAAGTCGTTCCGGCTCTCCAGGTCAAGCTGCTGCGCGTGCTCGAGGAGCGCGCCTATGAACCGCTTGGCGCCGATCGATCCGTCGCCGCCGATGCCCGCGTCATTGCCGCCACCAACAAAGACCTGCGTGAAATGGTCCGCAAGGGTCTTTTCAGAGAGGACCTTTACTACCGGGTCCATGTCGTCCGCATCGAACTTCCGCCGTTGCGCCGGCGGAAAGAGGACATTCCGCTTCTGGCAAACCAGTTCATTGCGCGTTTCAACCGCCTGCAGCGAAAGAATGTCCAGGGGGTCGCGCCAGAAGCTCTGTCGCTTATGATGGCGTATCATTGGCCAGGCAATATTCGGGAACTGGAAAATGTCATCGAGCGCGCTTTCGTTCTTTGCAGGGACGGATTTATCGATATCCCGCACCTGCCTGAAGAGTTGACCGGCTTGGCCGCCGCCGGCCGGTTCGATTCCGGCATTCGATCAGTCCATGACGTTTTCGATGCACAGGCCATTCGTTCGACTCTCGATCGAACCGGATTCAATCGCCTTGCGGCGGCGAAGGAGCTGGGCATCCACAAGACAACTTTATTTCGGCGGATGAAAAGACTCGGAATCAAGCCGCCGGAACGGGATGGCCGCGCCGGCAGGAAACGCGTGCGATAGTGTTGATGAACAGTTCGCCCAAGCAAAGCGTACCTTGCAATGCCCGCATCGAACCGTACGGCATTTTCGGAACAGTATTGGAAAGATTATTGCTTGACTCTTAAGGTGCAGCAGACGGAAAACAGCGAGGATTCAAAAGCCACGCAGTGTATTCTCCGGATGCGCCGATGAAGCGCCCTGTGAACATTTCGGATTCTGCGCTTCTTTGCCTCTTTTACAAGTCCACAGGCTTGGGATTCTCAGGCTGAGCAAGATATTGCGACCGGAAGGCGGATGAAGCTGTGAAAAAAATTCTCGAAGACTTGCTTTCGACTTTGAACACTGAAGCGGATGTAAGAGACATACGCGTCGGTCTCTTTCATACGGGCGTGGCGACCCGCAATTGCGGTTTGGCTTCCACCCTGCCGCGCGACGTTTTAAAACAGGGCCGTCCGTCTATCCGGACGCCGGGCGAGCTTTTGGCTAAAAGCGCATCGGAGCTGGTTGAAATGGCTTATTCCGACAGCATTCTGGAAGCGGCCGTTGGCATGGCGACGATCAATTCATTGCTCGAAATTGATGAAGAACGCTGCCGAAACCTCAATGCCCGCGAATTGATCGCCGAAAAGGGAAGGGGCCGGAATGTGGCCATCGTTGGGCATTTTCCCTTCATCCCCGAGCTGCGTGAAGCGGTGAAGGAACTCTGGGTTATTGAGAAGAATCCGGCCGAAGGAGACCTGGATGAATCCGCGTCGGTTGATTGCATCCCAATGGCCGATGTCGTTGGAATTACCGGTACGGCCTTTACCAACCATACTATCGAACAACTGCTGGATTTGTGCAGACCTGAAGCCTATGTTGTAATCCTCGGCGACAGCGCGCCGCTGTCGCCCGTTCTTTTTGATTACGGCATCGATGCCATATCGGGCACGAAAGTTTTTGACGCGGACCTGGCCCTCCGCTGTGTGAGCCAGGGCGCCAATTACCGGCAGATCGGGGGAGTTCGTCGGCTCACCATGGTTAGGAATAATAAATAGAAAAACGAGGAGGAGATATGAAAATTGCAATTTCAGCAGCGGGCCCCGGCCTGGAAGCCGAAGCCGAGCCACGGTTCGGCCGTTGCCCTTACTTTATTATTGTCGATCCCGAGACAATGGCGTTCGAAGCAATGGACAACTCCGCGGCTTCGGCGGCCGGCGGCGCAGGGATTGCAGCCGCACAGACAATCGCCGATAAAGGCGTGCAGGCGGTATTGACAGGCCACTGCGGACCCAACGCTTACCAGGCGCTTTCCGCCGCCGGCGTCGGGATCATCACCGGAGTCTCAGGCAAGGTGAAAGACGTCGTGCAAAACTATCGGTTGGGCAAATACAAAGCGAGCGATCAGGCTAACGCGCCGGATCATTTTGGCATGGGGGGATCGCCGGGCGCAGGCGGCGGAATGAATCGAGGGGCGGGAAAAGGCTGCGGCAGGGGCAAAGGCGCGGCAGAGCCCTCAACCCAGTCATCAGGCCGTGAACAGGAGCTCCAGGAGCTGAAGAATCAGTCGCGGATGATGGCGGATCAGCTGGCGGAAATCCAACGGCGGATCGAAGAGTTGGGGAAAAATAATTGAACAAGGAAGTTGAACAAAATGATTATATCGGTAGCCAGCGGCAAAGGAGGAACCGGCAAGACGCTGGTGGCGACCAGCCTCGCCCTCTCTTTGAAAGATTCCCATAAAGTCCAGCTCGTCGACTGCGACGTCGAAGAGCCGAACGATCACATTTTTCTTAATCCTGAAATAGCCGGAAGAAGCGCCGTGTGGATTCCGGTTCCGAAAGTCGACGAGAAAAAGTGCACCCTATGCCGGAAGTGCGCCGAAGCATGCGCTTATAATGCGATTATCGTTATGGGGAAGCGTGTGTTGACTTTTCCCCAGCTTTGTCACGGCTGCGGCGCGTGCAGCTTCCTTTGCCCGGAAAAGGCGATCGAGGAGGAAAACAGGGAAACAGGAATCGTCGAATGGGGGGATTCAAACGGCATAAGTTTCATTCATGGCGCACTGAATGTGGGGGAAGCCATGGCCCCGCCCGTTATCCGAAAGGTGAAGGAAAACGCGGGATGCGAAGGCGTCGTCATCAGAGACGTTCCGCCGGGGACTTCCTGCCCCGTGGTGGAAGCCGTGAAAGGAAGCGATTTCTGCCTGCTGGTCACCGAACCGACTCCCTTTGGTCTTAATGACCTTTCTCTCGCCGTGGAAATGGCAAGGAAGCTTGATATTCCCTTCGGAGTGGCGCTGAACCGCACCGGAGTCGGAGACTCCGGAGTGCAGGAGTATTGTCGGAAAGAGGGCATTCCAATCCTGCTTTCCATCCCGCTGGACGCCGAGATCGCCCGGTTTTATTCGCGCGGCATACCTTTGGTTGAAGGGATGCCGAAGTGGAAGAAAAGCTTCCAGGAGCTTTTCGATAGAGTCAAAGGATTCATCGATGAAAGAAATTGTCATACTGAGCGGTAAAGGGGGGACCGGGAAAACCACCATCGTCGGTTCACTGGCGGTTTTGGCGGATAACAAGGCGCTCGCCGACTGCGATGTGGACGCTGCGGATCTTCATCTGCTGCTTTGTCCGGAGGAGCGGCAGAAAAACGAGTTCTGGAGCGGGCAGGCCGCCTATATCGATCCTGAAAAATGCACCCAGTGCGGCCAATGCCGGGAAATTTGCCGTTTTGGCGCGATTGAAAATTTCTGCGTCGATCCCGTTTCCTGCGAAGGCTGCAAATTTTGCTCCTTGATCTGTCCCGCCGAAGCCATATCGATGAAAGATAGAATGTGCGGACACTGGTTTGTTTCCGAAACCAGGTTCGGGCCGCTGGTTCACGCCCGGCTTGGCGTCGCCGAGGAGAACTCTGGAAAGCTTGTCGCCGTGGTGCGGCGCCATGCCAAAAAAATCGCTGAGAGCGAAGGGAAAGAATTGATTATATGCGACGGCCCTCCCGGCATCGGCTGCCCGGTAATTTCATCGCTGTCCGGGGCCTCCCTGGCCCTGCTGGTTGCCGAACCCACTCTTTCGGGGATGCATGATTTGGACAGAGTGCTTGACGTCTGCAAACATTTCGGCGTCCTGGCTATGGTTTGCATCAACAAATGCGATTTGAATCAAGATAATGCAAGGCGGATAGAAAGCCAGTGTTTGGGCCGGGGAGTCAAGATAGCGGGGAAAATACCTTTTGACAACGTTGTTACGGAATCCATTGTTCGTGGAGTTCCGGTAGTCGAGTATTCCAGCGGCAGGGTCGCTCAGGAAATAAAAAGCCTCTGGCGCAATCTGTCGGGCGTTTTGGAGGCCGGCGCCGGGATTCGGCCTGATGCGAATTTCCAGATCTGAACCCCATGATACGGCGAATTATTTAAACAAGGCATCGGGATATTTTGTCGGGTCGCCATGTTTGCTTTGCTGGTCACTCTCGGCGCTTTTGCGCTTATTCTCACTTTGGCCCGCCTTCGCGCGCCTTTGGGCCTCGCTATTCTGGCCGGGAGCGCCGCGGCGGGTTTGGCTTTCGGCATGGACGCCTTAAGTCTGGCCGAGGCTGCCTGGGCGGGAGGCGCCGCTCCTCAAACCCTCGCCCTGGCCGCCATCACCGTGCTGCTTCTGGGGTTGTCCATACTGATGCGTGAGAGCGGACTATTGGAGGAAATAGTCTCCCTCGCTCACGCAGCGCTTCGCCGCCCGGTTGTGACAATCATGGCTATGCCGGCCCTGATTGGCTTGCTGCCCATGCCGGGCGGCGCCATCTTCTCCGCCCCGATGGTTGAAGCGGCCGGCGGCAAGACGGGACTCTCCAACGGGCGCCTTTCGTATATCAACTATTGGTTTCGCCACATCTGGGAGTATTTCTGGCCTCTGTACCCGGGAGTAATCCTTGCGATGGCAATGACGAATCGCAATATGTTTTCCTGGACCGCTCTCATGATCTACGGGACTGTAGCCATGTTCCTTGGCGGCCTGCTGATGCTTATCCGAATGAATCCCGGCATGCAGGCTCAAAACGCCGCTTCGCCGGTCGGCGTGAAACGAAAATTGTTGCGTGCGACGTCGTCCATCTGGTTGATTCTGCTGATTTGGTTTGTGGCGCACATCGCTGCAGGCTTATGTCTGGACAATCGCCCCTCCAAAACGCTCGCCGGCGCGCTTCTGCAACATGGCCCGTTGATTTTAGGGCTGCTGGGCAGCATCCTGTTCACGCTATTCGATCGCAGGCTCGCCATTGCAAAGCTTTTAAAAGCATTTTCGCAGCCTGTTCTTTACTCGACCGCCGGACTGGTTTTGGCCGTCCTGATCTTTCAACATATACTCGAAGCGGTTCAGGCGCCGCAACAGATCGCCCGGGAACTGCAGAACCTCAGCGTGCCGATAGCCCTGGTGGCGGCCATCCTGCCTTTCATCGCCGGATTTGTTACGGGAATTGCCGTCGGATTCGTGGGGACGTCTTTCCCGATCGTCCTGAATCTTGCGGGCGGGGCCGAATCGGCTGGTCCGATGGCGGCTTACATCCCGCTGGCTTACGCTTTCGGGCACCTCGGACAGATGCTGAGCCCCATCCATATCTGCCAGATCGTCAGCAACCGGTATTTCGGCACGACGTACGGTCCGGTCTACCGTTATCTGCTGCCTTCCTCGTTGACGACAGGCGCTTTGATCGTCGGCTATTTCCTGTTGCTGCGTCGCCTGTTGGATTAGACTGTCTGATTGTTTAGCTTGCGTCAGGTTGTCGGTCCGGCGTGAAAGCGCCGGCGGCGCCGGAAACAGGCTGAGCGCCCAAAACTGGCGCTGATTTTGCAGTTCGCGGTTTCCTATAATTTTGCCAAATACGCCGTTGGATGCGCTTATCGCCGCATCCCGGCAGGAAGGGGGCTGAGTGCAGATGGCAAGGATCGCATTGAATCAGGCGTTGTTGATTGCCGGCTTTGTCGCAATCATCATGCTGGTTATCGAGTGCCTCAACGTGTTCAGCCGAGGCGCATGGCAGGAGCGGTTGTCCCGGCGCCTCTTCGGGCAGTACCTGCTCGCTTCCTTTTTGGGCGTCACTCCGGGGTGTCTGGGCGCCTTTGCGGTCGTGGCAATGTACGCCCACCGCAGATTGACTCTGGGCAGCGTGGTGGCTGCGATGATTGCAACTTCCGGAGACGAATCCTTTGTCATGTTCGCCATGATTCCCAAAACCGCTTTTCTGATTCATGGTTTGCTGTTCGTTATCGGTCTTCTTGGAGCGTTTTTGACGGATTGGCTGGCCGGCCCCAAGACGACTCGTTTTCTGTCTTGCAGCGAAGATTTCCGCCTTCACGAACAGGACTGCGGTAAATTCTTTGAAGTCGGCCAATTCGTCGCTCAGTGGAAAAAATGCTCGGCCGCCCGAGGGGCGCTTTTTTTCTCCCTGTTGTTATTTATATTTCTCGTCGTCGCCGGAGAGATCGGCCCCGGACATTGGAACTGGATTCGGGCGACCATTCTGCTGACTTCCGGGATCGGGCTGTTCATTGTGGCGGCGGCGCCGGAGCATTTCCTGGAAGAGCATTTATGGAAGCACGTCGTGCGCCAGCATGTCCCGCGCGTGTTTCTCTGGACTTTCAGCGCTCTCTGGCTTATGGAGCTTTTGGTCCACCAATGGCAGATCGGGGAGGCGATTCAGAACAGCAAGTGGATCATGCTGACGATCGCCGCCTTGATCGGTCTGGCGCCGGAATCGGGTCCGCATCTGATATTTGTAACGCTATTTTCCAAAAATCTGATTCCTTTAAGCGTCCTGCTTGCAAGCTGCATTGTTCAGGACGGCCATGGAATGCTTCCGATGCTGGCTCATTCCCGCCGCACTTTTTTTCTCATTAAACTTATCAATCTTGCCATTGGACTCGCGGCGGGAGCGGCGTTGATGGCCTTAGGCTTCTGAGGTGAATGAATATTGCCGGATTGCGAATGAGGATGTTCGGGAAAAGCGCTTGATAATCATCTTTTGAGGAGGGCTGGGCATGGGGCTGCGGATAACAACTTTAAGCGAAAACACCGCCTCCATCGGCGAATTTCTTGCGGAATGGGGCTTGAGCATTCTCGTCGAGACGGAAAAAACGAGAGTTTTGCTCGATACGGGCCAAGGACATTCCAGCGTTCACAATGCCGACGTTCTTGGGATCGATCTTCACAACATAGATAAAATCGTGCTGAGCCACGGCCACTTCGACCATACCGGCGGCCTGCGTGAAATTTTGCGCCGGATGCGTAAAAAAGTGGACGTGATAGCCCACCCGGACGTATGGGGGCTGAAATACTCTCGCCGCAAGGGCGAGCCGGTTCACTATATCGGCATCCCCTACCGTCAATGCGAATTGGAAAGCCTCGGCGCTTCGTTTGTTCTCAGCCCTAAACCTGTGAAAATCGACGACTCCATCATGACGACCGGAGAAATACCGATGGCCGTTTCTTTTGAAGAAGTCGATCCCGCCCTCTTGGTCAAAGAAGGGCCCGGGCTGCAGCCGGATGAAGTTATGGACGACCAGGCTCTTGTTGTCAGGACGGCCGCCGGTCTTGTCGTCGTTTTGGGTTGCGCCCACCGGGGCATGATCAACACCTTAAACCACGCGAAACGTCTGACGGGTGAAGAGAACATCTACGCCGTGGTCGGCGGTTCTCATCTGATAAGCGCTTCAGAGGAGCGCTTGTGGCAGACCGTCGACGCGCTTCGGGAGTTCGGCATTCAAAGGCTGGGGTTATGCCATTGCACCGATATGAAAGCGGCCCGCCTTTTGTCTCAGGAATTTGGCGAGGTTTTTTTCTTCAATAAAGCCGGGTCGGTCGTCGAGATGCCTTGACAGTGCGTTGTATTTAAGCTGCGTTTGCATTCAGCCATTGCTCGATTGCGGAATTCAGATCGGCTTTAGGCTGCGCGCCCACGAGTTTTCGGACCGGCTTGCCTTGAGCGAACAGAACGACGGCAGGAATGTTTCTCACATCCAGAGACATCGCCGTCCGCAGGCCCTGATCGACATTGACCTTGACGAATTTGATTTTGCCCGCATACTCCTTTGCGAGTTCCTCGATTGTAGGCTCGAACGTTCGACACGGGCCGCACCACGGCGCCCAAAAATCGACCAGCACCGGCAAAGCGCTGTCGAGGACGGTCGTGTCGAATGTTTCGTCGTTGGCGTACAAAATTTTGCTTTTTTCAGTCATTGAAGCCCTCTCTCGAATAGCGCGGCTTTTTAGCCCGATCATTCATGCTGATCCGTAATGAAGGACTATGCATTGAGCGTGCCATACTTTCCTTCCTGTTTTTTCCCTTATTCCAAGGCCGCACCCGGCCATTCCAGTAGATGGAAAGGACTGACTTGTTGCATAATGCAATGAATTGGTTTCGAAGAATCAGGCAAAATGCCAGAAATAGGGAGGGGGAGAGGAATTATAATTTTAAAGCTCAAGCCCCTGGCGATTCCTGTAGCCCTGGGGGCTGATCGTCAGAGAGCCGGCCAGGTTGGGACATCGTCGGCGTCCAACCCGCATTCGCGGAAAAGTTTTTTGTAGAAATCCGGTCGGGGAAAATCCGGCCGCATTTCCAGAAAAGCGTGATGCCTGTACCCGAATTTTCTTTCCTCGAACATTTTCAATTGGGCGGTCAATCCTTCCAGCTTGCCCCGAGGGACTGAAAATATTATTTCGTCCTCTCCGGCCAGCGCCCGGCCCAGTTCTCCGGGATCCGGCAAGGTGACGCAGTACTGTCCCGAAAGCGCGGGCACAACCGCAAAGGCGCAGGATGCGATGGCGTACAACGGAGATGAAATCATGCCTTCGCCTTTGAAGGAAAGGGCGTGGAGCATGTTGTTCAACTGGGCGTTGTTGGAATAAATGAGCGCGATGTCCGGCAGAAAATTGGCGGTTTTCAAAGGCGCCGAGACGATCCCTATATACTTGCCATGTTCAATAAGAGGGATTTTCCTGACTTCATCCTTGAGCTCGGGGAACCGCTCTGCGATGCGTTGATCCACCAGCCCGTAAGCCATCAAAGAGCCCCAGCACCAGTTATCCTCTTTAAGCATGGCCACAGCGGCGCCCTGACGGCGCGACAAGGAAAAAGCCTGGCACTGAGCGAGATGAAAGCCCCGATCCTTCTTGGGCCTGAGAGCGCCGACCGGTATGTCCGATTCCTTCTCCAGCATTTTCACGGCGATAGGAGAAGTCCTCAAAAACAGGAGCTTCTCAATTTCTTCGCCGCATCGGTTGATTTCGCTTAAATTCAGCATGGAATGGTCTCCTTATGCCTGTTCGGATCATACTACAGGATATCTTTTCTTAAGATTCAATTTAAACAGCATAATACAGCGGCCGGTCTGGGCCTGCTGTCCCTTCTCTGAAGCTCATTGTAAATATCGGCGAGCTATCGGCGGCGCCGGCAAGGCAGGCCGACAGGGAACGCCTTTTGCTTTGAGAAACTGGAAATGCATTTTGGAGGGGGGCGATTCGTGCAAATATTCGACTCCATTGCGGATAGTTACGACCGTTGGTACGATGAGCCCGATGGACGCGCTGTTTTCAATGCGGAACTGCAATGCCTCCGGCCGCTTTGCAGGCATCCTGTGGACCGCTGGCTGGAGGCAGGGGTGGGCACGGGCCGATTCGCTTCATCTCTGGGAATTGCCAACGGGATGGATCCTTCGGTCCCAATGCTTAGGCATGCTGCGGCCCGGGGGATCAGGACATGCGCAGGCCGTGCTGAGAGCATCCCTTTCCCGGCGGATTCCTTCGATGGCGTTTTGCTGGCGCTGACTCTTTGTTTCATTGCGGACCCTCAGAAGGCATTGAATGAATGCAGCCGAATCTTGCGACCGGGAGGCAGTCTTCTCCTCGGGATCATCCCCGCAGACAGTCCGTGGGGCCGGGCATATGAAAAGAAAAAAAAGCAAGGGCGCTCCGTCTATGCCTATGCAACGTTCTATCGCACGCCCGATATCGTGGCTTGGATGAAAACCGCCGGGCTTGAACTGAAGAGAGCCGCCAGCACTCTCTTCTGGTCGCCCGAAGAGCGTCCGGAAACGAATCCTCGCTCCGAATGCGGGATGCACCCCGAAGCGGGTTTCCTCGGACTGCTTTTTGAAAAAAATAGGGTGTAATTTCCGCGGCGATGCAGGCATGAATAGCCATTTTCAGATGGACCGCTCGGCATTGTTATTTTTTCGGCGGCAAAGAAGGCGGACTTCCGGGCGGCAAGCGGATGAAGGATCTGTTCCGAATCTGGCGATGCAGCGATGGATGCGCATTCGCGGCCCGGTATTTGCTTGAAACCCCGGCGTCAATGCAATGGAGGGGTCTGCTGCAAAGGGCGATCCTTTGCGATTCACAATAGCGGAAGCGTCTTTTGAAATCAGAGGATCGGGTCTGGTCGCAAACCGGCCGCGATTTGAGGATAATCATGATATCCAGCGTCAAACTCTGTATAAACCATTCCATCAAGGTCGGCAAATTGCGTGAAAAGGATCCGGTCGTCCATTTTGAGCCGGGCTATAATGCGCTGATCGGCCCCAATGGCTCAGGGAAGTCGACGATTTTAAGGGCGATGGCGCTGTGTCCTTTTTGCACGATAGACGGCGCCGATAAAAAGATGATCAAATTTATTACGACTGAGACGCTCAATCCGAATATCGGCGGGACCTTCTCCAGCTGGGAGACGATGGTCCAGGGCGTTCGCTCCATGTTTCTCTCGCACGGCCAGGGGGTTGTGGACAGCTTGATGAATCAGTCGCGAGCCGATGAAACGGCAGTGCTGATCGACAGCCCGGAGACCGGGCAGGATATGGAAAACAGCGAACAAATTCATCTAGGCCTGCTGAAGATGGCAAAGAGCCTCCAGGTGATTGTGGCGACAAACAGCCTGGTCTTCATGCGGAAGGGGCATCGGATCGACCTTGGACAGGAGTCGCTGTCGCGCCTTGTTCATGCGACGAGAAAGCTGACAGCGGGCTTTGAGGGTTTTCAATAAGATTTGTTTCCGGACAGGTCGAGGAGCGAATCTTCATCGAGAGAAAGGGAAAGGACATGGTTTCGGAAAACGATCGTACGCTGGAGCAAGTCTATCGGAGCGCCGTCCGCGGGCTGTATGGGCGGCTGAGAAGCAACTATGATTTCTTGTATCGAAAATTCGGCGATGAGGGCTTGAAGTTGATCGAGGAAATGAGCCGCGAGTACGGGCTCAGCGTCGCAAAGAGGGCGAAAACCAGGCTTTTGGACAACGACATGGCTTCAGTGGCGGAATATCTTCTCAGGATATTCGACACAGTCGCCCGCGGGCGCGACATGATAACAACAGCAGAGAAGAGCGAAGACAGAGTTGTCATTAAAGTCAATCGATGCCCCCTTGATTTCGATATCCCGGAAATGTGTCTGGCTCACACCGCCATGGAGAAGACTGTCGTTGAAGAACTGAATCCCGGCCTTGTCTACCGGATCGGCAAGTCCCTGCCCGCCGGAGACGGTTGTTGCGAACATATTCTGGAAAGAAAGAACAGGCAATAGAGTCTCGGGACCGCTTATCCGGCCGCCGTTCGAATAGATGCCCTGGAACGGGACGGAGGGGATTTTGAAAATACAAAAGGTGTGGCTGCTTTATTTTTCGCCGACCGGGACGACGAAATCGATTCTGGAGAGCATTGCCGATGGCATCGGTGCGGATGCTGTCGAGCCCATCGATGCGACCTATCCCGATATGGAGCGGCGCACGGTCGAGGCAATGAAAAAAAATGATCTGCTCGTCATTGGAGCGCCCGTTTACTCCGGCAGGCTTCCGGAGACGGCCATCCGGAGGTTCCGAACGCTGAAAGCGAACGGGAGTCCGGCGGTCGCCGTCGTGCTTTACGGCAACAAGGGATACCATGACGCGCTTTTGGAATTAACCGATCTTGTTCGAGAGGCCGGATTTTCTCTGGCTGCCGCAGGGGCGTTCATCGGGGAGCACTCGTTTTCCACGGCGGCGGCGCCCCTTTCAAAAGGGCGTCCGGATACGTCCGATTTCAACCGCGCCCGGGAATTCGGGTCGACGATTGGCCTTTATCTGCGAAACGTTCAAATCCCCGGCGACATTTTTCCCCCGAAACCGCCCGGGAACCGGCCCTTCAGAGAGCGGTCCCAATTTCCGAAAACTTCTCCGGAAACCGAGCCGGCCCTGTGCACTGCTTGCGGCGTGTGTGTTTCCCGATGCCCAACCGGCTCGATATCCATCGACACAACGTCGAGATCGAATGCACAAACATGCATCCTGTGTTGCGCCTGCGTTCGGGCCTGCCCCGCAAATGCCAGGGCTCTCAAAGATCCCTTCTTCTTGAATGCGATCGGATGGCTTAGCCTCAACGCCGCCGAAAGAAAGGATCCGGAGACGTTCATCGGCGGCGGCAGCCTTTTGCAGCAAGGCTGAATAAAACTGGGCGCCCGGGCCCCTCTATTTGATTTTCCGGCCCATTGCTGCGCAAAGCCCTCAAGACTTTGGCGTTGTCTTACTCCATCCCCCAGCTTTTGAATAATTCGACGTAAAAAGCGGGCCGTTCGAAATCCGGCAGCATGGCCATGTGGTGGTCGCGATACGAGAAAATTTTGTTTTGCCTTAAGCCCGCCATCAGGGCGGGCATTTTGCTTTGCGGTGCGGAAAACATCATATCCCCCTCGTCGGTCAGCGCCCGCTGATATTCTCCCGGATCCGGCGTCACGACCCAGTACCGGCCCGTCTTCATCGGCTCGACGACAGCCCAGGCGCAGGAAGGGGGGAAGAAGTGACCGCTGACTTCGGGCACATCTTCGACTTTCAGGCTCAACAGAAGTCCCCGCAGCTGCGCCGGCTTCAAATAGGCGATCACAATATCTGGAATGAAATTGGCGCTTTTCAAAGGCGCGGTGACGATGCCGATGTATTTTCCGTGTTCGAAACAATTGTAAGGATGCGACAGCTTTGCCAGGGATTCCGGCTTTTTCTCCAGCCCGTAGGCTATGACCGCGGCCGGGCACCAGTGATCTTCCTTCAGCATGGCAACCGGCGTTCCTTCGCGCCGGGACAGCGCGAAGGCCTGACATTGCGCGAAGTGGCATCGGCGGTCTTTCTTCGGCCGGATCGCTCCCTGCGGGATGTCCGCTTCCTTTTCCAGCATTTTAACGGCAATGGGCGAGGTCCTCATGATGAGAAGCCTTTCCATATCTTCGCCGTATTGATTGAACTCGTGGATTGTCGACATAGGATGAACCTCCTTTTTTGAGATGCTTCCGCTAATGTACATGATAGGACAAGAGAAGGCCCTCCGGATCCTGAAAACGGTTCGCTGTTAATTTCCCTCCGCTAAACCGCTTTCCGGCAAGTTCCCTGATTCGAACGCGCTTCATTGCGCCAATATAATTAAATAAGCCAAATGGCGCCAAGTGAAGATGTCCTTTTTTTCTTTGTTCTTGTAGACTCGATCATCCAGAGTTAAAAATGAAATAGAAATGGCGGATTTCTAATGTTAGAAGGGGGCCTATGACTGCAAAGATCAAGATTGGAATCAGCTCCTGTCTGCTCGGGAATGGAGTCCGTTACGATGGGGGGCACAAGCTGGATCGTTTCCTCGCCGAAACTCTGGGGCAATACGTCGAGTACATGCCCGTCTGCCCGGAGGTTGAATGCGGGATGCCGGTTCCCAGAGAAGCGATGCATCTTGCCGGAGACCACGAATCCCCGCGGCTGGTTACGATCAAAACCGGAATCGATAAAACCGACCAGATGGTCCGCTGGGCTCAAAAACGTGTCGTGGAGCTGGAAAAAGAAAATTTGATGGCTTTTATTTTCAAGAGCGATTCTCCCAGCAGCGGAATGGAGCGGGTCAAGGTCTATAACGAAAACAAAATGGCTGTCCGGAAAGGCGTCGGCATGTTTGCCCGTTTGTTCATGGCGCATTTCCCGCTTCTTCCCGTGGAAGAGGAAGGGCGATTGCACGACCCGGCTCTCCGGGAAAATTTCATCGAGCGCGTTTTTGCGCTTGCCCGCTGGAGAAAGCTTTTGGAGGGGGGCGCCGGACTTGGAGGGCTGGTTGAATTCCATGCCCAACACAAATTTCTTATCCTCTCCCACAGCGCCAGGCATTACCAATCCCTGGGGCGGCTCGTCGCCGGCGCGAAGAAGGTTTCGTCGCAAATTCTTTTTTCGGAGTATCAGAAGCAGCTCATGGAAGGGCTCAAACTCAAAGCGACGCCGCAGAAGAATGCAAACGTCCTGATGCACATGGCCGGATATTTTAAAAAGAATCTTTCATCCGGCGAGAAAGAGGAATTGGTGGAGGTGATCGATCGGTATCGGAGAAAGATGGTCCCGCTGATCGTTCCGCTCACCCTGATCAGCCACTATGTCCGGAAGTACGACGAGCCTTATCTGAAAAAGCAATATTACCTGAACCCTCACCCGGTCGAACTGCAGCTGCGCAATCACGTATGAAAGCTCAGCCGAACAGCTCTTCAAGTTTCCGGGCGCGGTATTCAAAGATCCGTCGCACATTGCGCTGAACAAATAGAAAGCCCGTCAACCTGCCTCCGGGCGCGGCGTACCGCACGGAATCGCGCATTTCGCACCCACGATCGCGCTCAATGAATACATGCTCATGGATCCATTGTCGGTAGGGGCCGCGCCGTTGTTCGTCCACGAACCGCCACGGCGGCGCCCATAGGGTGATTTCGGTCTGCCAGCGGAATGGAACGCCGTAAAGGCGCAATCGGTATTCAAGGATCGCGCCGGTTTTCATCGAGATCGGAACGGGCGTGAGGATTTCGAATCGCAGCCAGTCTGGAGTGATGATCTCGAGGTTGCCCGCATCGGCGAAAAAAGGGAAAACGCGCTCGACCGGATGAGGCATGAAAAGGCGCGACTCCAGAGTGAAAACCTCTTTATCCCTTCCAAGCTGAATGGATGCGCGCCTTTGATCGTTCACCGGTTCATTTTCCACAAGGCAAAATTAAGAGCCGTGGCGTAGCTGACCCATAGCCAGTACGGCGCCAGCAAAGCTCCGGCGGCCGGGGCGATTCTCCAGAAGGAGACGATCGTCGCCAAAATGGCGGCCCACAAAGGAACAATATCCAGCAATCCCGCCAACGGATTTCTCAGTCCGAAAAAGAGAGGAGACCATGCCGCGTTGAGGGCTAACTGAAAGAAGAACAATCCCAGCGCGCCGCTTCCGTGGGTGAACCCCCTTTTTTGCCAGACAATCCAAGCGGCGACGGCCATCATAAGATAAAGAGCGGTCCAAACCGGTCCGAACAGCCAGCCTGGGGGCGTCCATGAAGGTTTCGTCAGCCCCGGATACCAATCCCGCACGGCGCCGGCCGTGAAAATCGCTCCCAAGCCGCCCGCCATTAGGCAGACCGCAATGAACAAAACCAGCGCCGCCAGTGAAAGCCCGAATTTCATATTCCCCCCCGTCGCTATACCCGTCGCACCGGCGGATGCCGCCGCCGGCGGGATCCATGCTTCCATCGCCCGCAGTCATCCCGGCGGCAGATCAAAGATTGTGAATTTTAGCCGATTCATGGCATGCTGATATTTTAAAGGAAAAAGCGAAAATATGCTGCAAATGAAATCTGAGCTTTCAACTAAACGCATATTGGCGATCGGGCGAGACGCCGAATTGCCGGAGGCGGTCCGCAAAGCCGCCGGCGTGGCCGTTTCGGTGGATTGGGCGGCTGACGAAGCCGAAGGGCGCAAGAAACTGACGGAGATTCGTCCGGACTTAATCGTTCTTGGCCGGCTGAGTTCACCCCAGGACGTTCCGGCATTCTATCGCGAGTTGCTGGAAGGATGGATATCGCACCACGCCGCCATACTCATTGTCGACGGAAGCGAATCCGGAAGCGGCTTCCGGATTTTGAGCGATGAAAATCTGGGCAGGAGCATTGGAGAATACGTTTTTCAAAAAGGAGTCCCCAGCCCTTTCTTTCCGGCAGAACGTCTCGTTTTCGCGCTGACGGAAGCCATTGAACGAAAGATGAAAGCCAGGGAGAACCGTTTTAAAAGATCGATGATGGATCCTGACAAGTTTTGCCTGGCGTGGGAGCAGATCCCGGGGCCCGGAGCTTTTGAAACGCGCCAGGATATAGTCCTGGAGAATTCCCGCAAAGCCGCCCGGAGCGGCAAGGTGTGCGCCATCAGCATCACCGACAATCCCGGAGGAAATCCGGCTATCGCGACCGACATCCTGTGCGCGGAGATCCTCAAATCGGGCATCGAGCCCATCGTGCACATCGCTTTCCGCGATAAAAACAGGAATCAGGCGGAAAGCCTCCTGTTTCAGCTCGCCGCCCTGGACATCCACAATGTTCTGATATTGACCGGAGACTATCCGTCCGCTTTGGGATTTACCGGGAAGTCCAAGCCGGTTTTCGACCTGGACTCCGTCAATGGCCTCAGGCTGGTGGCAGAGATGAACCGCGGCATGCAGCGGGAGATTCTGCGGAAGCCCGTCCGTCTGGCGCCTACAGGCTTCTTCGCCGGCGTTGCGTTCTCGCCTTTCAAACAGACGGAAGCGGAGACGATGGGGCAATTTTATAAAATGCAGAAAAAAATGGAGGCGGGCGCCGATTTCGCCATCACCCAGGTCGGCTACGACGCCCGCAAGTTGCAGGAATTCCTTTTGTGGCTGAAAATCCGGGAATATCGAATCCCTGCGCTGGCGAGCATCTACGTTCTTTCTTATCCAGTGGCAAAAGCGATGCACGAAAATAACATCCCGGGATGCGTTGTCACCTCAAAATTGCTCGCCCAAATCGCCTCGGAATTCGAGAGCAAGGACAAGGGAAAGCAGGCAAGGCTGGATCGGGCGGCTAAAATGTTCGCCATCGCGAAGGGAATGGGATACAAAGGCGCCTATATCAGCGGACAAGGTTTGCCGTTCGAAAGCGTGGAATACATCGCCGCTAAAGGGAATGAACTGGCTGAAAACTGGAGGGATCTGTTGCCGGAATTTGACTATCCGCAGAAAAACGGATTCTATTATTTCCGGCGGGATGCGGCGACCGGGCTCAATACAATGCAGCCGGCGAGAAGAGTTCAAGAACCTCTCCAGCCGCCGGTCTATTTAATTTCGCGGCTAGTCCATGCGCTGGCTTTCAAACCGGAAAGCCTTTTTTTCAAGCCGCTGAAACGGTTGATGAAGGTTGTCGATTCATCCAGGCTATTCTATAAAGCGCTCCACTTTTTTGAACGAGGCGGCAAGACGGCGCTTTATAGCTGCAAAGACTGCGGCGATTGCGCCTTATTTGATGCGGCGTATCTTTGCCCGGTTTCGCAGTGCCCCAAGGATCAACGCAACGCTCCCTGTGGCGGGAGCTATCACGGCTGGTGCGAGGTCTATCCCGGAGATAAGCTGTGTGTGTGGGTAAGGGCCTATCTGCGTCTTAAAGCGCAGCATAGGGAGGATGAGATCGGCGCCAATATCGTCCCCCCGTGCAATTGGGATCTCTGGCAGACATCGTCGTGGGTGAATTATTTCCTCGGCCGAGACCATCATAAACACAGCGGATGAAATTCCTGCCACTCCCTTGGCTCGATTTCCCAATCACGGAAGAGGAGCGCGCTGAAAAACGAGGTCAACGGCCGGAATCCTATCGCACCATCCTTTTCGCCTCCTTTTTCAATCCGCCCTTTGCAGCTTTGGCGTTTGTGCATAAGGAGCGGCTGCAATAAAAAAGAAAAGGAGGAGAATTTCCGAATCCCCGAAATTATATTCCGTCAGCCCCGCGGTCAGGAGCGCGGCCAGCGCGCCCAAAGCGGAGATCGATGCGACAAGGGCTTCTCCTGAATTCCCCGAAGCGGCCCGGGCGGATCGATAGACCTTCACGGCGTCCCAACCGAGCCGAAGAATGAGCCACATCCAGAGCATCAGCCCGGGGATTCCTCTTTCGGCGGCAATTTGCAGGAAATTGTTGTGCGCGTGCTGGTACGCCCAATCGGGAAACTCCCGGTTCCGCCTGTAGCGCAAGGATTCGCTGTCGACGTTTTTGAGGCCGACGCCGAACCACGGATTGTCCTGGATCAGTCGCAGGGACGTGCCCCAAATCTCGAGTCGATTGTTTGTGTTGACGTCCTGCAGATTCCAGCTGGATTGCAGCCGCTGCCTTATCTTTTCCGGCGAAACAAAATAGGCTATCGCAACGATCGCAAACAAGCCGAAAATCGCGCGCGGCTGCTTCAACAGAATGACGAGGACTGAGCCCGCGATCGCTCCCATCCAGGCGCTTCGGGTTTCCGAAAGGATGATTGCGGCGCAAATAAGGCAGCCGAGCGGAATGATCCACCTGGAGTTTCGGACCCGGCCGTTCAGCGCATAGCTTATAAGCAGCACAAGAACAAGCATCAACAGCCCGGAATAGGTCATCCAATGGCTCATGAAGCCCGATATCCGGTGAGAAAGGTCTCGATCAGGATTCGAGAGATGCTGGAAGAGTCCCACGCCGGCCGACAGCGCGGAGAGGGCGAACAGGGCTCGGTAAATCCAGGAAAGCTTCTTTTCGCCTCTTACGATTGCGGGAACCAAAAACAAAGGAAGGCACAGGAAGAACTTTTTTGCCGCCAGGATGTTGGAGACAGGTTCGGACGACGCCATTGCGGACGCGACAGTCCAGACGAAAAATCCCAGGAGCGGCGGCAGAAACGGCAGCTTCAGAAGCGCTTTTTTGTCTGACCGGTTCGACGCCCCAATCCATAAAATCATGGAGGAGGCGAGCAGAATCTGCGAGATTGCGATCGAAACCAGCGTGGAGGCAACGGATCCGGCCAGCAATAAGTAGATCCAGATTTCCGATGGGCGCTCGATCGAGGGGGGCAAATGGAGGCGTCGCTTGATGAGTTTATGCATGGATTCCTTGAACTCAGTTCGCCGAGACAGGGTTGGCGCCGCTCGCCCCAGTTTGACGGCAACCATCATGAAAATACGGAGTTGCCGTATCCGGATTTTAGCTTTGAAGCCCGAAAAATCAACACAATTATGAGACGGATCGGGTCCGGGGGCCGCCGCTGCGCCCGCGGCGAGACATTTCAATTGTTAAATTCCACGATTTGAATTAATCTTATAATGTTTTGGAAGGATAGGAACTCACCTTGATCACTTTTCCCCGGGAGAAATAATTCGAGATGAAAAGAGTTTTAGCATTCGCTTTATTAGGGGTATTTTTTGCCTCCGTGGCCTCTGCACAGGATCAAAGGCAGCTCGTTCAGGAATTTACACGCGCCACCTATTTTGGCGGGACAAAACTGAACTTCATGCTTCTGACCGATAAGACGATCGATCTGCTATTCAAGGGCGCCAGCAAAGACACCGTCAAAGCCAAGACCGACGGAGGGACGGCTTTCTACATTTCGGGAACTGCGGATAAAAACGCAAAACTGGACACCAAATTCATCGCCATCCAGGACGAGGAGAAAACTCCGGGGACCGTTGTGTTAAATCTTCAGAATTTTGTGGATGGAGAGTTGCCCAAAGGATCGAAGATTTCCGGAATTGTCCAGTTTGAAAAAAAGCTGAACCTCAATAAATTTTTCTCTATCAAGAATTCCGACGCTGTGCTGGATTTTAAATTTTCAGACATCGCGCTCCGGTCCCTGCCCGACTGATTTTAAAAAATAGGGGCGCCGCCCATTTTTTCCGCCAGGAAACAGGGCGGCGCCTTTATTCGCCCTGCGCTTCAAGCCGGATCCGTCGCCGCTGCATAAGGGCCGGCGCAAAAATTTCGCATTTTGCTGCTGGCTCTCAGGTTGGTTGAACATACGAAAAAGTGACATAGATGTTTGCGATTCTGAGAGCCGGCAGCCCTGCGGGGCGCGGCGGCGGGCGGGCATCTGCTGCGTTAGCGCTCCTCGACGATGTCCCACATCGCCCGCGTCGCGCCGCCTTGCATCTGCCCGCCCGGCGCTCGCGCCAAAGTGCGAACTTATTTTTGCGCAGGCCCTAAGCTTCATGAATAATGCGGGTTAAGATCACGGCCTATCGCTCGCCTGTTTTTCAGCGCCCGAATTTATTGCCGCGAAACGCGCGAGATGCGCCAGCGTCGGAGTGCAGGGGCGCCTGATGAATTTCTGCGCTTTTGTCGCGGATTATTCCATGATCGGTTCAATGAGTTTTTCATTTGCCGGGGCAATCTGAAGTTGAAAGAGCGGCCGGATTGCCTTATTGTGAATCGAAATCGTCATCGCCCGATCGGGCGGATGCGAACGGCATCAGACGGAGGATTCATGAAACAATGGGAAGACAATTTGCTGATCCTGGAATCCATTGCGAACGCTTTCGACAAGAATTCGGTGCAGTACAAGGCGATTGAAGATGCGGCCCAGGCGTTCATTTATCTCAACATGCACAAAGATTTGAAAAAATCTTATGAGAAATTTCGAATGCAAAGCGATAAAGAGCTTTCAAAATCGCAAAAAAAGCATTTGAAGGATATGGGAATCGAGCCCTAGACTGTCCCCTCCCGGGGATCGCATTTTTGCTTCGGATATTTCGGAGAGCTTTTTCAACAAAGAGCTTTCAGCCAAGCCATGGCGGCGTCCATAGCCGCATCGCTGACTCTTAACCGATGTCCTGCTCCCGGCAGGACGACAAGCTTCTTGGGATCCTTCGCTGCCCGGTGCAGCCTCTCTGCATGGTCGATATTGATGAGTTCATCGTCTGTCCCGTGGAGGATGAGCGACGGGCGGGGCGCAACCTTGCCGATCCACCGGATGGGATTGATTTCAAAAAAATGATTTCGCCATTCCTCGGAAGAGAAGGAAAAAAGCTCATCTTTGATCGTGCCCAGGCGGCGGCACTGCTCCAGCAGCTCGTCCAGACGCAGTGAGCAAAACTCCGCGGGCGAAGCGCAGCTGACTACAGCCGAAATGCGCCCGTCATGAGCGGCGACATAGATGGCCGCCGCTGCGCCCGCGCTGAATCCCATGAGGAAGATTTTTGACGGATCGACGCCGTCGGTTTCAAGCAGGCTTTCGACCACCGCATTCAGGTCGCGCGTCCAGTCCAGCAGATCCAGATTGCCTCCGCTCCGTCCGGTCCCCCTGAAATTGAACGTGCAGGCGACAAAGCCTTCCAGCGCAAAACGCCTGGCAAGCGGGGCGTATCCCTCATCGGAAGGGCTCGGATTCGGGGAAGGGATGCCGTGGCAGAGGCAAAGCGCAGGATGTGGAGTCCGCCCACCCGGCGGGGAAAAGACCTCGCCGGCGATCGCAACGCCGTCAACCCTCAGCAATAATTTTTTTTCGGAAACATGGCTGTCGTTTGCGATCATTTCTGCATCCCGGGAATCGCCGCTATCATGAATTTATTATGTTTGCCGTTTGAACGCGTGGTACTATAACACCCCGTTAAACGCACAGTTAAGGAATTTTCCGTAAATTCAAGGGCCGAATGGCCGTCTTCCCAACAGGGCCATTCAGTGCCCCTCCGCCGGATGCGTCCACTCAATGTTGTGGAAAAGAACAGCACAAGATGGCCGAGCGGCGAAAATAATAGGCGGCGGTGCAGCGATAAAGGAGAATGTAGTGAAATCAAAATCCAAACCACGAACGAAGCCTGCTTATCTGAATCCGAGTCTTCCGGCTGAGCGCCGCACACGGGACCTGCTTTCGCGTATGACTTTGAAGGAGAAAGCGGCCCAGATGCTCTGCATGTGGGAGAAAAAGAAGGAAACGCTCATTGACGAGCAGGGAAAATTCGATCTGCAAAAGGCAAAAACCCAATTCAAACAGCGTCTTGGGCTTGGCCAGGTCGGACGGGCCAGCGATTCAGGAGGCGGGCTTAACGCAAGGCAAATGGCGGAGCTGACCAACGCCATTCAGAAGTTTTTCATTGAACGCAGCCGTCTCGGGATTCCGGTGATTGTTCACGAAGAATGTCTTCACGGGCACGCTGCGGTGGACGCCACAAGTTTTTCTCAGCCGATCGGCCTCGGCGCCACGTTCGATCCGGATTTGGTTCGGAAGCTTTTCGAAATGACCGCCCTGGAGACGCGCATCCGCGGGGCGCACCAGGCGCTGACGCCCGTGGTGGATGTCGCACGCGAGCCTCGCTGGGGCCGGGTTGAGGAAACCTACGGCGAGGATCCCTATTTGGTTTCGCGCATGGGCATCGCGGCTGTCCAGGGATTCCAGGGAGACGCGACGTTTAAAGATAAAACGCGCCTTATCGCGACGCTCAAGCATTTCGCCGCCCATGGGCAGCCCGAATCCGGGACCAACTGCGCCCCTGTCAATGTGTCGGAGCGTGTGCTCCGTGAAACTTTTCTGTTCACTTTCAGGGAAGCGATAAAAAAAGGCGGCGCAATCAGCGTGATGGCTTCCTATAACGAAATTGACGGCGTTCCGTCCCATGCCAATAAATGGCTTCTTCGGGATGTTTTGCGCAAGGAATGGGGCTTCAAGGGATATGTTGTTTCGGACTATTACGCCATCCGGGAATTGAACGAACGCCCGGGCTTTTTCGGCAACTTTGTGGCGGAAGACGGCAGGCAGGCGGCTGCCCTGGCGATCAAGGCAGGCGTCAATATCGAATTGCCGGATCCTGACTGCTACCTCCACATCGTCGAGCTGGTCCGAAAAGGCATTGTCAAGGAGTCCATGCTTGATGAGCTGATCGCCCCCATGTTGACGTGGAAATTCAAACTCGGGCTGTTCGAGGACCCCTATGTCGATCCGGATGAGGCGGAAAGGATCGTGGGATGCGATGCGCATCGTGCCCTGGCGCTTCAGGCGGCGCGGGAAACGATCACGCTGCTGAAGAACGACGGAGGGATTGCGCCGCTGGATCTGAACAGAATCAAAACGCTTGCCGTCATCGGGCCGAATGCCGATCGCCAGCTGCTGGGCGGCTACAGCGGCCGGCCTAAACGGTGTTCCACTCTGTTGGAGGGAATCCGCAGCCGCGCAGCCGGACTTAACGTCCTCTATTCGGAAGGCTGCAAGATCACGATCGGGGGGTCCTGGCAGCAGGATGAAGTCGTTCCCGGCGATCCGGAACAGGACCGCCGCAGCATCGCAGAAGCTGTCGAGGCCGCCAGAGAGGCGGATGTGGTCGTTCTGGCGGTCGGCGGCAACGAGCAGACGTCGCGCGAAGGGTGGGGTCTCAAGCACCTTGGGGACCGGACGTCTCTGGATCTGGTCGGCCGTCAGGACGAGCTTGTGGACGCCGTCGCCGCCACGGGCAAGCCTATCGTAGCATTTCTGTTCAACGGGCGGCCGCTCTCGATCCGGAATCTTGCGGCGAAAGCCCAGGCCATTTTTGAATGCTGGTACCTTGGCCAGGAAACAGGCCAGGCCGTTGCGGAAGCGCTGTTCGGCGACATCAATCCCGGCGGCAAGCTGCCGATTTCCATCCCCCGTTCCGTCGGGCATGTCCCCGCCTATTACAACCACAAACCGGCCGCGCGGCGCGGATATCTTTTTGACGATGCCAGTCCGCTTTACGCGTTCGGCTTCGGTTTGAGTTATACAAAATTCGAATTCGGCGCGCCCAGGCTGGCAAAATCGACGATCCGCAGGAACGAGTCCACTTCCGTTCTGGTCGACGTGACCAATATCGGTTTGGTGGACGGGGATGAAGTCGTTCAGATGTACATACGGGACAAGGTGAGTTCCGTCACGCGGCCGGTGAAAGAGCTGAAGGGGTTCAAGCGCATAATGCTCCGGTCTGGAAAAACCGCAACGGTTTCTCTGCCGATAGATCCCGAGCATCTCGCTTTTTACACTATCGACCAAAAGCATGCCGTGGAGCCCGGCGAATTCGAAATCATGGTCGGGAATTCTTCCAGGGACCAGGATTTGAAAAAGGTCGTGCTGCGAGTGAAGTAGTTCGGCGCGGACGCGGCGAAACGCCGCGTCCGTTTTCCGTCCGGGAAAGCCGCGGGAAAAATCAGAAAACACTCAAACAACCGGGAGGGATTCGGATGAAGGACCGGATCGTCGTTGAGACGAAATGCGGCGGACTGGAAGGCCAGTTCGAAAATAATCTTTATGCGTTCAAGGGGGTTCCGTACGCCGCTCCTCCAAACGGCGATTTCAGGTGGCTGCCTCCGCAACCGCTCCAATCCTGGAAAGGATCGAGACCTGCGCTGCAGTACGGGCCGGTTGCTCCGCAGAACGCCGCGATCCTGCCCGGTTTGCCGGCGGAACCGGAGCCGCAAAGCGAAGATTGCCTGCTGCTGAATATTTATACCCCCGGACTGGACGGAAAACGGCGCCCGGTCATGGTCTGGATCCATGGCGGCGCATTTTCGATGGGATCGGGTTCCATGCAAAGTTACCGGGACGGCTCGATCGCCTCCAACGGCGACGTCGTGCTGGTGACGATCAATTATCGTTTGGGGGTTCTCGGCTTTCTTAACCTTAATGAATTGACCGGGGGCAAAATCCCTTCCACCGGAAACGAAGGGCTTCAGGACCAGATTGCCGCATTGAAATGGGTGAGAGAAAATATCGGGTCGTTCGGCGGCGATCCGGACAATGTCACGATATTCGGCGAATCGGCCGGGGCCATGAGCATCGGGTGTCTCCTGAACATGCCGGAAGCCCGCGGTCTTTTCCACAAAGCGATCCTGGAAAGCCCGGTTGGAGAGATGGCCCGTCCTCTGGATGCCTCCGTAAACATAGCCAGAGTCTTTCTCGAAATTCTGGGATTGAAAGCCAATGACGTTTCCTCGCTGAGATCGCTTTCGACGGACGCGATGCTGCGCGCCCAGCAGGAGACGGCGATCCGGACGCAACAGGGCGCGGCGCCCGTCGTCCCCGTCGCCGACGGGATCGTTTTGCCTCGAATGCCGCTGGATTCCCTGGAGGCAGGCGATGGAATCCGGGTCCCCACTCTGATCGGATCCAATCTGGAGGAAGACAAACTTTTTTCGATGATGAATCCGAAGGTTTATCGCATGGATGAAAAAGGCTTGCTTGCAGCCGCGTCCAAATATGTCGCTGAAAAAGACGCTCCACGGCTTATTGCCGTCTACCGCGGCGCCAGGGAGCGAAGGGGCGATCCGATCACGCCCTTTGAGCTCTACTCCGCGATCAGCACCGATGTCATGTTCCGAAAAACCGCCATTAGAATTGCGGAGGCCCAATGCCGGCACGCCCCGGGAGGATACAATTATCTGTTCTGCTGGAAATCCCGTGCGGCCGGCGGGAAGCTGGGCGCGTGCCACGCGCTGGAAGTCGGGTTTGTTTTCGGCAATCACAACGCCGATTTCTGCGGCAGCGGGCCAAAAGCCGATGAGCTGTCGAAGAAAATGCAGGACGCCTGGACTGGATTTGCCCGCACCGGCGACCCGAGTAGCGCAAGCTTGGGGGAATGGCCGAGATATTCTCCCGACAGGACTGCAATGATTTTTGACCAGATTTGCCGTGTCGAAAAAGCTCCCTATGAGGAAGAGCGCGCCGTTTGGGAGACTGTGGAGGAATTGAAATACTCCAACATGCCATAACAGCCCGAATGCCCGGAAAGGTTGCTCAAACTTGATCCAGATCAAGGAAAACAAATTCCTGGCCGGCTATTCTTCTATCGCAAGGTTGGGAATGATGGTCGGGCGGCAGGGTTGAAAAAGATTCTCGGCCGTGAAAATAAACATCTTTCAGTTGGAGTATGGCTATGAAACGTCTCCTGAGTTCGCTTTTCACGGTTGTCCTGATTTGCATCTCAGCAAAAGCAGAAGAGGTCGCTTTTACCTTTTCTGGAATCATCCATGAACTGGATACGGAGTTTTATCATTTCGGCGGCCGGCCTTTTCAAGTCTCCTATTCTTTTGATCGGACAGCGAAGGATGCGGACCCCGGCAATCCCGGATCCGGCAAATACATCGGCGCGATCAAGTCGGGCAGCCTCACGGTATATGCCGACGACAAAACCTATCATTGGGCGATTCAACCGGAGGGCCCCGATAATCTCATCGAGGTTAAAAATCTCAAGAATGCAGATTCATACTCTGCCGGCGCGAGTATTTCAGGGCAAGGACCCGGAAATGAAATTACGGCGACTTTCAATGTTGAATTGACGGATGATAGCGCCGCCGCCTTGGGCAGTGATGCGCTGCCATCATCCTTAAGACTCATGTCCTTTGGCGCTCAGAAAATTGTCAAATTTACGTTCATGGGTCCAAGCCAACGAATTTTCTATGCTTTTGGCATCATCATGCATGGCGACACGCCCACGCCACAATAACACGCCGGCGGAACCGCCGAACGTGACGGATGGATCCCAGCAAAAAGCTCCGGACCCTGACGCTTAAGAATCGGGCGCCACAGCTGCATTGTGTTTCGCGAACGAAGTCTGTCGAAACCGCGCCGATTTTGTGCAGCAAAGTGCAGAAAGGCGCCGGCTGGCCGTCAAGGCGAGTTCTTCGCCGCTCAAAATTCCGGATCTGACAAAATCCCTCTGAACGGCAGTCGAAAAAAAGACCCGCAGAGCGGCGAAAGGTTCCTCTGGCGCCTTTCCAAGGCTTTTTTGTCTGCTGTCGGTCGCTTCGCGCAGTTCCGGATAATCTCTCTCGACGCTCCACGTCTCTGCCAACGCCTCGCTTCGATGAGGCCATCGGTCCGGAACGGCGCCCCTCAGCCGCTCTGATCCCAGCGCCTCCGTTCGGTTCTCAAACGGTAAATTCGTGGTCAAGATAATGCCGGTGAGTTCATCGCTGTGCCGATGACATCAAAGAGAAGCTCTGTCTTGACCCTTGAGGCGGGAACGCACCGCAATGAAGATTTATAAATAGGACTGCCGAATACAGTCAGAATGCTCTTGGGTGCTACGCTTCCTGGCGCCAAGGAGCCATTGCGCTGCTCGTGCAGATGAGGATAGATAGGATCAGTATCGAAAAATCTCTTTCGGTAAATCCGGAGGACGACCATGAAAGGATATTGCAGAAAACGGTTTCTTTGGCTGTTCGTGCTTTTTTTGCTTCCAGGAACTTCCTGGGGAGGCGTCATTACTCTTGATGCAATAAGCCGCGGTTGGATCAATGTGACTGGCGAAAAAACAAACCCTTCAGGTCCGGCGACCAACTATTTTGCCGGAAATCAGAAAGGCGTCGGAGAATTTCGCAACTTCTTTATATTCAATATCCCTCTGCTTTCCGAACCCGTTGTCTCCGCCCGCCTGATTTTAAGTTCTGCGATGATTCAATTGCTGCAAGGACCTTCGATCACATATTCGGCGACCTCTCTGCCCGGCATTTTCTCCTTTGCAGACCTGGGATACGGGGATTTTTACGGAAGTCGCACCTATTCAACATCGGATAGCTACAAGACGTCGGATATCGCGCTAAATTCCGCTGCCCTTGGCGACATCATTTCCTTGAGCGCATTCGGCATCGGCGGGCGCATTGCCAATGGCGCCATTTTTGGCCCCGGCTATGAAAAACAGTTTGTTTTCGGCGCGTCAGGAATTGCAGACTATACTGCAAGACTGGAAATAACGACCGGAGTGCAGGTCCCTGAAGCAGCATTCCTCCTCCTTGTCGGCATAGGCATGACAGCGGTCGGCATGGCTGCGTGGGCCAGGAAGATGCAGCGTTGTTTCCATAAATCCCGCTAAATCCGGATAGCCGTTGACGCGACAAATGCCGCGGAGAACGCAAGAATGGATGATTCCCGTGCGCTGTTTCTCTTCAGCGGCTTTCTTGCCCGCCCCTATCGTCCGGGATGCAACCCATTTCGACTCTCCGCCATCGGTGATTTTCTGAATCCTCTGTTTTTATAGCGAATTGAAAAGAGCAGAATTTGTGCGTCGCTCTGCAGGCGCTTCTCTCCAATGTCGCCTGGCGCGATGAAGACAAGAAAAAGCCTTTTTTGTCGAATCGGTCGATAGGGAAAGGATCGTCGACAGGCTCTCCCGGGACGCGGAAACGCTGAAAATGCGATTCCGGATCCTGGAACGGAAGAGAATCCGTTCACTTTTTCACTCTTTCAGCTCGCGCAGAAAAAAAGAGCAAATCTGGTACCCGTCGATGTATTTGAACGGCGACGTCCCAAGCGTGTAGTGGCCGCAGGGGAGTTCAACCAGCTTGAATTCAATTTTCCTGAGCCGCATCTGCCGGACCATCTCCCTGGAAAATTCAGGCAGAAACGTGGTGTCGCAGTTGCCATAGATAAAGAGCGATTTCTTCTCCTGCGCCGCGTACCGGTCCAGATAGGACTGCGGCGCGATCGCCATCCAGGAATCCTGCAACTGCTCCAGTTGAACATGCCCGTCCAATCCCTTGCGAATATGGCCCGTGGTGAGGCCGGTCCAAACCACGTCCGCGAAAACAAGCGAGAAAAGGTTGAAGACGTTCGCCCGCAGCCTGCTGTCGTGAGCGCTCGTCAAAAACGCGTAGCACGAGCCGAGACTTGTTCCGACGATGCCCAGCTTTTCGTAGCCCTGCGCCTGCAGCCAGTCCAGGCAGGAGCGGGAGTCGATAACAGCCTGCCGAGTCGCATCGACGGTTCGAGCGAGATTCGATGAAACGGCGTAGTCGGCGCGGTGCAATTCGGGAGGCATACGCAGGTCGTGATAGGGAAGGCTGAGCCGAAGAGTCGATATCCCCAATGTTTTCAGCATTCGGCAAAGCGCCACGTGCTGATGCGCTTGGGAGTTCCAGTGGGGGAGCAGCAGGACCGCTCGGCGACGATTGCGGGAAGCCGGAAACCACTGCGCATGGACGATATTGTTATCGGGACAAGGCGTTTTTACGGCGGAGGTGAATCGCAGCCGGCTGTCGACACATTGGAAATCCGAGGGCGTTGAATAGGCGAAAAAAGCGCCGCTGTCGCGCACGGCCGCCTGGTTGATTCGTTTAAGATATTCCGCCGGATTTCCATCCGCAGATCGCACAAGGCTTGCACATGGCCAATTCCGCGTCCATTCCAATCCCCATTCAAAATCACGCACCACCCGGTCGGTGGTTCTGGATGCAAGCCAGCCTTCTTTCCGCTCCATATGCTCCCGGTAGCAACGGGCCAGCGCTTCGCGGGCTCGCGCGATCCGGGACAGCTTTTCTTCGGGATTGTCTTTCTCGTTCATTTTCCAATCATTCCTCGGCTGCGACATGGTACACAATTGTTTCAGGGAGTGTCATTCCCAAAAAAGAGATTTTTCGCCCGACAGGGTGTAGAATCTGCTCTGCAAAAAAGCGTCAGGGCAAGGAGCGTATTATGGAAGAAATTGTCAGGTTTTTGAACAAGAACAGGCTTGGGTTTTTTGCTACGGTGGACCAGGGCAAGCCCAGAGTGAGACCCTGGGGATTCATGTTTGAAGAAGACGGGAAATTCTGGTTCTGCACCAATAACACCAAGAATGTCTATCGGCAGCTCCTGGAAGTCCCTTATATTGAGTTTTCCTGTTCCAATCCGGAATTCAACACGTGGCTTCGATTGTCCGGCAAAGTTGTTTTTACGAAAGACAGGGATTTAAAGGAAAAGATCCTTCAGGCGAATCCGATGCTGAAGGGGATGTATCAATCCGCCGACAATCCTATTTTTGAATTGTTCTGCCTCGAGCACGGAGAAGCTTCGATAGCCAGTTTCACCGAGCCGGAGAAAAAATTCGTTTTTTAAATTACAATCGCCCCCGGTCCCACGGAGGTCGCCCGTGGAAACATCATGCAACCGGCGGAATCCGCAGAACCTGAGGCGTTTGAAATGTCTTTTATGCCCCAATTGAGTTCCATCGCGCCCGTTATTCTTGCCGCAGGGGATTCCACGAGGATGGGATTCCCCAAAGCGCTTCTTCCGCTGGGCGGCGATATCTTTCTGGTCCGGATTCTGAAGACAATCCGGGCTGCAGGGATGCCGCGCGCCCATGTGGTTTTGGGGAAAGCCGCTGAGACTGTCCGGCCGCACCTCGCGGATTGGGATGTGGACGTCCTGATCAATCCCGAACCGTCCAGGGGACAGCTTTCGTCCATTCAAATTGCGTTGGAGAGCCTTGGCCCCGAAATGGGTTCGGCGATGATCTGGCCGGTGGACATGCCTGACGTAGCGCCGGAAGTCGTGCGCGGTTTGGCGGAGCTATTTATCGACTCGGGATCTTGGATTGTTTTGCCGCTCTTCGGCGACAGACGAGGCCATCCGGCAATAATCCACCGGCGCCTCTTTCATGAATTTATGGAGGCGTCGCTGGAGGAGGGTCCAAAAAGCATCTTTGCGAGACACCGCGGGGAAACGTCGACTTTGGCAGTTCAGGACTCCGCCGCAATCCAGGACATCGACACGCCTTCAGATTATCGGGTCTTGACGGGAGAGACGCTGGATTCGGCGCTTTGCCGGCGCCGTTTTCAAGGCCGACTGGATCGGAAATAAAAGCGCCAGGAGCATCCCTTCCAAACGGCCGTCGCAGCGGGACGGAAACAGGCGCCCGAACCGCGATGCCCCACGATTACAAGTCGAGATTGGTTATTCGAAGGACCGGACGCAGGGCCGTCTGAAGACGCAGAAAGGAATTCCCAAAACTCGATCGCTTCAGGCTTTGAGCCAAAGCCCAGAATCCCGTGTAGAGGTAGCCCCATTGGAACAGCATCAGGAACGGGATGACGCCGTAGATGCCAACGGACCAGCAGTAGACCGATACCAGGGTGAAATAGAGGCCGAATGCGATTTCGATGAGCGTGAGGATTCCGATGTCGCATTTGTATTTTTTGCTCATCCATTCGCCCTTGTCGCCTTCAACGGAAAACTTGGGGGTTCGCACAAAAGGAGTCTGCCATCCGATGGCGCCTTCAATAACCGCCTTGGCGCCGGGGATCGTCATCCCGATCCCGACAGCCATCAATCCCGGCAGGTAAGCGATCCTCTTGAGCCAGTCTCGATGAAGAGCCTTCTGGGAGGTGACGTAAAAGGCCGAAACGCTGCTGAAAGACAGAATGAAGAGCGGGAGATCGATGACGAGGAGTTCAAACCAGCCCTGATTATAGCGAACGATGAGTGCCGGGAACAGGATCAGGGATAAAACCACCATCAGGGGGTAGGTTGCGTTCCCCGTCAGGTGATACCAGGCCTCGAGCTTTTCGCCGGGCGCAAAATCGCCTTTCAGGATCTTGGGCAGAGCTTTTTTGCAGGTCTGCATCGCTCCCTTAGCCCATCGGCACTGCTGCGATTTGAAAGAGTTGATCTCGACAGGAAGTTCGGCCGGAACGGTCAGATCTTTGAGAAAAATGAATTTCCATCCTTTGATTTGGGCGCGGTAGCTCAAATCCAGATCTTCCGTCAAGGTGTCGTGTTCCCATCCGCCGGCGTCTTCGATGGTTTTTATTCTCAGGATTCCCGCTGTTCCGTTGAAGTTGAAAAAACGGCCGCTCATGAAACGGGTGAAACTCTCCAGGACGAAATGGCCGTCAAGAAAAATGGCTTGCGTTTTGGTGAGAAAAGAATAGCCGCGGTTCAAATGCTCCCATCGTCCCTGCACCATTCCTACTTTCGGATCGGTGAAGTAATGAATGGATTTCTGAAGGAAATCCGGTTCGGGCACAAAATCCGCATCGAACACCGCCACAAATTCGCCCTTGGCCGTGCGCAAGCCGTTCTCCAGCGCGCCGGCTTTAAAGCCGGTCCGATCGTCCCGATGAATGTAGTGGATGTCTGTCCCGAGATTTTTCCATTTTTCAACGGAAGCCCTGGCGATTCGCTGGGTCTCATCCGTGGAGTCGTCCAACACCTGAATGTCCATCCGGTCTTTGGGATAATCAAAAGCGCAGACTGCGTCAATCACCCGTTCTATGACATACATCTCGTTGTAAGCCGGTATTTGGACCGTGACGCGCGGCAACTCTTCGAATCTGGATTTCGGAGCGACGGCCCTCTTCTGGTATTTATGATAGAGAAAAACCATGATGTAGCGATGAAGGCCGTAAAAGCTCAGGATCGCCAGGATCGTGAAATAAGCGATGGCTATGGTCAGATCAAACGAGTCCATCTGATAGAGATAGGAAATATTGCCGGTTTTGAGAAATTTTTCGTACGGCGTCGCTGAAGATAAGAACAGGTTCATGAATTCTCCCCAAAATGAAGGATGCAGTGTAGGGCAAGATTTTGCGCCGGTTGTCACCAGATTGTTTGAAATTGTAATCAAATGTAATTGCGGAAGTTAAAGTGAAATCAAAGGTTTCGGCGCGTATGGGTGGAATTTGGCCCGGCCCTAAGCCCAGAGAATCGGGACCAGTCCTGCGAGGGCCAAAAGAGTCATCAGCAACAGCCCTTGCCGGCCGGCGCTGCGGCTGCCGAAAGCAAAAGCATAAATCCCTTTCGCCAGGTTGTTGCTGGCGGCTGCCAGCAGAATGGCGCCGGCAATGACGCTGAGTTGGGCATCGGGGCCGGCAGCCTGAGTCATGCTCATGATGAACGGATCGACATCGGCGAATCCGATGATCGCTCCAAGAGCGTAAGCGCCCCGGTTGCCCATATAGGCAAAACCGAGCTTGGTGGCGATCAGAATGACGAGGAAGAGAGCGGCGAACAGGAAAGCGGCCCGCAATTCCAGAGGATTCGCGTGCGCATGCCTTCGTTGCGTCGTTTCGAGCGGGCCGTCCGGGCGGCGGCGCGCCCACAGCAAACCTGTCACGGCGGCTGCCAGCGCGAGGATCAGAAACGGAATGGCAAGCAAACGCACCAGCTGCCAGTTGAAGATGGCTACCAGAATAATGAGACGCAAGTACATAAAAGCCGAGGCCAACAGAGTTGCGCCGGCGAACAGGTGGGGATGGTCCTCTCCGACAGACCGCTTGGCCAGCGCAACGGTTGTGGCTGTGGATGAATAGATTCCGCCGAGGACCGCCGAAAGAAGAATGCCGCTTCCTTTGGTGGCCAACATCAGAAGGTAGCTGCCATACGAGACTGTGCTCACTGCCACGACGACAAGCCACGTCTTGAATGGATTGATTTCAAAGGGGCCGAACGGCTGGTTTGGCAAAATCGGCAAAATGACGGCGGTGAGCAGCAGAAATTTTGTAAAAGTCAGGATTTCATTCGGCGCGATGCGCCGGCTGAGCCCTTCCAGCGCCTCTTTCAATTCAAGCAGAAGCATGCTGGATACCGTAAGAGTGGTGGCGATCCAGAAATGGCCGCTATGGATCAAAGCGCCGACCAGATAGACGACCAGTCCCGAAAGTTCGGAAGTCACTCCGGGCATTTCATCGGCTTCTCTCGTGCTGAGCTTGTGCCGGTAGGAAAGCATTAGAAATCCGCCGACTACAAGAAATCCTAAAATTTGCGGCAAAATCTGCCCGCCAGTCCATAAAGCGATGCAATACCCGATCAAAGCGATCAGAGGATAGCTCCGGACGCCGCCGAAAGAATAATGGGGTTCGTTCGCCTTCCTTTCTTCGCGCTGCAAGCCGATCAGGAAGGATAAAAAGAGCGTCAGGATGATCTGGACGCCTTCAGCAGGCAGGGATTTAAAAAATTCGTCGATCTGCATTGCGCCTCTGATTTCCGGTTTGGTTGACTTGCCGGCCGGCGATTCTGCGCCGACCGGAAGACATTATATCTGCAAATCCGCAAACCGTTCGCGAAAATTGTCTTCATGATACGGCGGCCGCAAAATCGAGATACCTCTGCCGGGATTGTCGAAAGCTGACGATAAGATTGATGCAATTGTTCAGTTTGGCAGGAGTTCTGAAAGGCGATCGGCCGGACCCTAATAAGGCGGACCCATGAGACAATGGATCGAACTGTTTTTCACGCGCGCGGCTGGTTTTTTGATATTTTCCTGTTTGGCGTTCCCGGTTTTCTCTCCGGGGCAAAGCCTTTATAAATGGGTGGATGACGAGGGCACGGTTCATATGACCGACGCGCTGTCGCAAGTGCCTCCGAAATACCGGGATCAGGTTCAAAAGAAGAAGCTGGAGTCGGCGCCGCAGGTTGCGCCGGATGTTTATCCAATCCCCCCGAATCGAAAAACCGATGGCAGCCCCGCGGGGCTCAAGCACTTTGAAATCCCGTATCAACCCTATGAGGGAGCATCGAGGAGGATCATCATCCCTGTCACTCTCAACGAGTCCATTACTGCCCGTCTGTTGTTGGACACCGGATGCCCCGGCCTCATGCTTTCGCCAAAGCTTGCAAGCCGTTTGGGCCTTCCCAATGAACCGCACGAGGGTTTGAAGATATTGACGGGCGGGATAGGCGGAACGGCGCCCGCCACACTGGCGGTTGTGGACCAGGTCCGGATCGGCGAAGCCATTTCTGAATTTACGCCTGCCACGATCAGCGAGATCCCCTCAGAGGAATTTGAAGGTTTGGTGGGAATGGATTTTCTTGCCAATTATAAAGTCAGCATCGATACCAACGGCAATGTGGTCGCTTTCAACGAACTGCCGCCTCAATCCGACAGGCCCGGAGGCCATGACGAGCGCTGGTGGCGTTCGAATTTTCAAAGAATTTCAAGTTTGAAGAACGAATGGGCTCGTTATTTGGACAAATTGAAGGCGGACGATACAGTATCCCACGAAAAAGAGAGGCGGCTCAAAATCGCGGGAGACCAGTACGAAGAAGCCGAGAAGCTCTATCGCAAGCTGGAACGATTCGCCCGAGACCACTCAGTCCCGATGGACTGGAGGCGATGAGCGGACAGTCGATTCCGCTTGATCCCAAAAGGTTTTCGAAATGCACCACAACTATAAAACCATCATCGAAAACATTTACGACGGCTTGTATCTTGTGGACCTTTCCAGGACAATCACCTTCTGGAACAGCGCCGCGGAGCGGATTACCGGATATTCCAGGGCGGAGGTCGTAGGGAAACGGTGCCTGGACAATATTCTGGTTCATGTAGACGGCGCCGGGTGCGAACTGTGCGCTAAAGGCTGCCCTCTTTCCGCGACCATGAAGGACGGCCTCGCGCGGGAGGCTGAAGTATTCCTGCACCACCGGTCGGGCCACCGCGTCCCGGTCGCGGTCCGTGTGACTCCGCTGAAAGACGCCGCCGGCAATATCACGGGCGGGATCGAGCTTTTCTCCGCCTCAACCTCTCAGCAGATGCTCAAACAGAAGATATCGGAACTCGAGAGGCTGGCGCTTCTCGACCATCTCACCGAGCTGCCCAACCGCCGCCAATTGAATATCGAGCTTATCGCTCAAAATGCGATGGTGGAGCGCGTGTCCGGATATTCGTACGGGATTCTCTACTTTGATATCGATCATTTTAAGCGAATCAACGATGAAGAAGGGCATGATGTCGGGGATCGGGCGCTTCAGGTCATTGCGAAAACGATATCCGGATCCATTCGGCCGTTCGACACCCTGGGCCGGTGGGGAGGCGAGGAATTTCTGGGCATATTCCCAAACATAGCGCACAAAGAACTGTGTTTGATCGCGGAACGCCTGTTGGCTCTCGTCCGGGCCTCGTCGGTTCAAACGCCGCATGGCCCTATCGGAATCACGATGTCGGTGGGCGGCATCCTTTCCCGAAAATCGGAAGGCGTCGAAGAGCTCGTCAAAAGAGCGGACGCAATGATGTACAAGAGCAAAGAAGCGGGTAGAAATCGCGCCACCATCGCCTGAACGCGACTGTGGTCTTTGCGCACGCGCGAATCGACTCCAGGATGGCGTAGCGCGAGAAACCAGAGGAAGCGGAAAGACAGGCATTCATCCGCCTCTGCCGCGCCGCTTCAAAAACGGCTGTCCTGCGGATTCGCAAAAAGGCGAGCTTCTGCTATTATGTCTCGAACCTTCGAGGAGCGCGCGATGAAGATTCTGGATGTCAAAAGCCTGGCCATACCGGATGTCAAGGTGATCCGATTCGGGAGGTTTCCCGATCCCAGGGGTTTTTTTTGCGAGCATTTCAGAAAAAGCGATTTCGCGCTCCTGGACTTCATGAACGGAGTCGAGTTTCTCCAATGCAATGAAAGCCGCTCCAGGCCGGGCGTCATCCGCGGGCTGCATTTCCAGTGGAATCCTTTCATGGGCAAGCTTGTCCGTACCCTGAGCGGGCATATGACCGACCTGGCCCTGGACATTCGAAAAGGTTCGCCCTGGTTCGGCAAAATCGTCGGCTACGACATGCCGGCCGACCCGCATGCCGACTTCGGCGACTGGATCTGGATTCCGCCCGGTTTTGCGCACGGGATTTTTTTCAAGGAGGAATCCCTGATAGAATATTTCTGCTCGGGCGAGTACAGCCCGGGCTGTGAAGCCGGCATTTCGCCGCTCGCCGACGATATCGACTGGTCCCTTTTCGATCCCGAACTGAAAAAGCGGTTTGACGCCGTCATCGCTTCAGGGCCGCTGATGACGGACAAGGACCGGGAAGGGCACTCGCTTGCCTCCTGGCGCCGAAACTCCTGCTCCGAACAGTTCGTATTTGCAAAGTCCTAAAAGCGCCCGGTACGGCGGCGCCGGCGTTCTCTATCTTTTCACGCATAATTCAACTTCAGGAATGGCGCAATCGTCCGTCGCGAGCCCCAGGGCTTGTATTGGACCAATTCGAAGGCGTAGACGGGCCAGGGGGAGCGCGCATACAGACGCAAGCGATAATCTGCCGGCGCTTTTATTTCGAAGCCGTTCATGTCAAATTCAACGGGGCCGTGCAGGTCCACTTTGGAAAGATCGCGCACGGCGTTGAAAATGGCGGCGCCCTGGACGTCGAGCAATTCCAAACCTATCGTTCCTTTTTGAACGCCGTCGGTGGAAAAAACCGCATCAATGGTTTTAAGGACGCCGGCCGAAAAGGCGACGGCGTACTCAATGCAGTCGCGGTCATGCAAAGAATAGGTCAGCTCCAGCAGCCTTCCCCGCCGGTGACAACCCTGCTTCTCCACAAAGCGTTTGACATCGTCGAAAGCCGGCAAAACGTCCTGCCACAAATCGTTTTTCCGGCCAAACAGCCTGAAGAGCGTCGAATGTCGCCTCTGGCTGCGGATCCTGGCCAGTTCACACAGATTGACTTGAAGTTCCTGAGTCGAGACGGACGACAGATCGAGAGCTGCGCCGGCGAAAGACTCGCGTATTTTATAAAGGTCCCGCAACCGGCTCTCAACGGCGGCCATCCCGACCGCCGGAGACTTCTTCAAAATGCCCGCCAACGCATTTTCACCAGCCGCCCCGGAGAATTCTGTTTTGCAGAATTCGGAATTGATACGCCGCATCTCCTCCCACCCGGCGGCGTTCCGACAACACTCCTCCAAGGCGCGCAGCCAGGATTTCTGGCTGAAAGGATCGGCGACGAGCACCGCGGCGCCCGGGAGCTTCTCAAACGGAGCATGGCCCGGAGCGATCAAAACGGCGTTCAGCATCCAGGCGAAGGCTGCGATGTTGAGAGTCTTGAATTTATTGTTGACGGTGTCGCTTGGGGCGTGAATCAAAAGGTGGGGACGGTGGGCCGCCGCTTTCAACAGAGACCTTCTCCAATCGATTTCGAACGGCTCGCAAACGATGGACAGGTTCCGGCTTTTGAAACGGTCCGCATAAGCGGCAAGGTCTTCGTCCGCCCCGATTAAAACCAGGCGGATCGGCGCGCCTTTCTTTGCCATAGCGGCAATAGCGGGCAGGACGATTCTTTTCAGGCCGGCGCGGCGGTGCTTGCCGCCGACGAAAGCCATCGTCAGCGGCGAACCCGGGCCGGGCAAAGGCGGCGGCTCGACGACGGGCGCCATATTGGCAAAGCTGGGAGGCATGGGGATCAGGTTCGAGTGGATCGAGTGTTTTGCGAAAAATTCCAACAATTCAACCGTGCTCAACAGAACGCCCGTGAAATTTTTCAGTTTTCTTTTCAAGGCTTCGACGCTGTGGTCTTCGTCCAGGGCGGCTTCTTTTTTGGATTGCAGCAGCGTGAAATTGTCGTCCAGGAAGTAGTAGCAGGGAATGTCGAGAGCGAGAGCCGCTTCGATCAAATGTCGGAATGGATCCAGGTGCCGAACGACGATGAGACAGCCGGCCCGTCCAAGTTCTGCCAAATCCATTCCGCTGCGGTGCTCGAGAATCCGGACGCGGGACCGGATCTTATCGGGCAAAAATTCGAAGTAAAGTGTTGTGGAAGCGTCGGTGGACGTATTGGCGACCAAAATCTGCTTGTCCAGACCGTCCTCCGGCAATGCGGAAGCAAGCCAGGGGCGTTTCCTCAAATGATTCAGCGCCAGTTCCCGGCAGGCGTTTTGAGTGTTTTGCGTGTGGGTTCCGTCAGGTTCGAAGATTTCGCATTCGCCGAACGCTTCCGGGCGCAGCCGGCGGTTTCTGGAGGTTCTCATCCATTCTTCGGCCGCCCACCGGTCCAATACATAGGTTTTCCCAATGCTGTCCGGAGTCGCCGGCCCCGTGACTTCTCCCACGGGCGTCGCGACATATTCGAGCAGGCATTTTTCACCGATTCTTTTCCATAGATCCCAGTCGCAGACCCGAGACATGACAATGTGAGGGTCGTAGAGCCCGACGTCTTCGAGGATGCGGCGGGGCGCCAGAACAGAGCTGTTCGGAATATGATTCCAAGTTCTTATATTGCCCCCGGACAGATCGGCGCCGAGGCTGACGGTTTGCTCCATCGAGCTCCATTTTTCGGCGACGCGCATCACGACATGCCCGTAACAAAGCTTCCCCGGATTTGCCCTGGCGTGCTGCAGCAGCCTGGCCAGAGCGCCCGGGTAAAAAATATCGTCGTCGAAGGCGAAAGCGATGTAATCGGCGCGCGCTTTCATGAATCCTTCGTATTCGGAAATGGCGGGCAGTCCGATGTTCCGGGCATGGACGAGGCAGCTCACCCGGCCGTCTCTCTTCATGATTTGCGCAATTTGTTCGGCGGTGCCGTCGGTGCTGCCGTCGTCGATGACGATCAGCTCAATCTCCTGAAGCGTCTGGTTTAAAATGGATTCGACCGCTCGGCGGAAAAGCCCCCCTCTGGCGCGCCGGAAAGTCGGAAGCAGAACGGATACGGCGGGCGCCGGAGGATCGCCATATTTCAATCCGGGCCTCCAGACAGTATTTTGAATAACGTCTCTGACTTTCACTTTTCCGGCCTTTCTGCAAATCTGTGAATCGGCTGTAAAACGGAGTCGGTTCAGCATTTTGCCACAGAATCCGAGAGCGCAGAGCGGATAATTCAAAGCGCCGGACCGGCGAGGCTGTCTGCGCCGGCCGTGAAACGTTTTTTAGCATTTGGCGTTGGGCGCCAAACATGATAAACCTTTTTCGTGGACCTGTTTGCGCAACGAAAAGTTTATTCTGTTTACCAGATCACCTCGGATATCAAACGCTCATTGGACGCCATGGGCATCGTTTGGATCCAGGGTGAAATATCAAACTGCAAGTACCACTCTTCGGGGCATTTGTATTTTTCGCTCAAGGATTCCCGGGCTCAGATCAAGGCCGCCTGCTTTCGAAACCACAATATGTATTTGAAGTTTCGTCCCGAGGACGGGATGGAAGTGGTGGTGCGCGGCCGGTTGAGCGTGTATGAACCGCGAGGCGATTATCAGGTCATCGCCGAATATTTGGAGCCGGTCGGTTTGGGTTCGCTTCAGATGGCCTACGATCAATTAAAAGAGAAGCTGCGCAATCAGGGTTTTTTTGACGAAGCGCACAAAATATCCCTGCCTTTGCTGCCGCAAAAAGTGGGCATCGTGACTTCGCCGACGGGCGCGGCCATTCGAGACATGTTGCGCATTCTCAAACGGCGCAACGCGTCGCTGAACGTGCTTTTATATCCGGCCAAAGTCCAGGGCGTCGGCGCAGCGGAAGAGATTGCGGCCGGGATCCGCTATCTCAATGAGCGAAAAGACGTTGATGTCATCATCATCGGACGCGGCGGCGGTTCCATCGAGGACCTTTGGGCTTTCAACGAGGAAGTCGTCGCTGAAGCCGTCTATCAATCCGAACTGCCGCTCATTTCCGCGGTAGGACATGAAGTCGATTTCACGATTGCCGATTTTGTGGCGGATCTGCGGGCCCCCACTCCGTCCGCCGCCGCCGAAATGGTGTCGGGCGCCCGGGAAGACCTGAAAATCGCCGTGAACTCTCTGCGAAGCCGTTTGCATCAGGTTGTCCGAAGCGGCCTGGAACGGCGGCGGCTGAATCTCGAACGCCTGGCGCACAACCGTGCGTTCACGTTGACGCCCAACAGGATTCGAGACCTCCAACAGCGTTTCGACGAAGCCGTCCTGCGCATGTCGCAGTCGATCCGGCGATTCGGATCGGATCTGCGGCACCGCGAGCGGATGGCGGCCACGCGCCTGAAAAAGATTGATTTGCGCCGCCTTATCCTTCACAAGAAAGAAATTTTGGCGCGCAACCGCATGGGGCTGGCCTCCGGGATTGACGTTCAACTGCGGCGCAAGCGCTCCCGATGGGAGCTTGCCGTCGGAAAGATCGACGCATTGAGTCCGCTGGCGATCCTGCAGCGCGGATTCGCTCTTTGCAGGGATTCCAGGAATGCGATTGTCAAAAATGCGGCGGATGTGTCTCCCGGCGACAGCGTACGGGTGACCCTTGCCTCCGGCGAATTGGATTGCCGGGTGGACCAAGTTCTTCATTCTTAATTCGTTTTTTGAAATGGAGCGCGGCGATGGATCTGAAAGTCAAGGATTTCGAGTCGGCCTTAAAGTCCCTCGAAGAGATTGTCCTTCAACTGGAAACCGGGGATTTGACGCTGGACCGGGCTCTGGAGCTTTTTGAGGAAGGGATCCATGTCAGTCGTTTCTGCAATTCCAAACTGGAAGAAGCGGAGCGAAAAGTGGAAATTCTCGTGAAAACGGCGGATGGCGGGATGAAAGAAACGCCGTTTCCAGAGGAAACAGAAGGTTCGCAAGGTTGAACAAAGCGATGGAGCGCGGCGTCAGTCAAGGAGTCGACGGGTCCGGCGAAAGACGCGGGAAGCGCGCAGAACATCCACCCCGTGTTTTCCGCCGCGATGGCGCCGAGACGTCGCACTGCGGTCTTGATTCCGACGCCGGTGGGCGCTCCTAATGACATTTAATGCTCGTGACCAAAATGGACATAAAATCCTATCTGGAAGAATCCAAAAAACTGGTGGACAGCTGTCTGGAACGGCTCCTTCCCGGAGAAGACCAGGCGCCGTCGACCATCCATAAAGCGATGCGCCACTCGGTTTTCGCCGGCGGCAAGCGGGTGCGGCCCATTCTTGTGCTCGCTTCGGGGCAGAGCCTGGACGGAGACAGAGAAGTCCTTCTTCATCTCGGCGCCGCGATCGAGATGATGCACACTTATTCGTTGATCCACGACGATTTGCCCGCGCTGGACAATGACGATTTGCGGCGAGGCCATCCGACTTGCCATAAGGTTTTCGGCGAAGCCATGGCCATTCTGGCGGGGGACGCGCTCATGACCCGCTGCTACCAGACGCTGGCGACGCTGCCCCGAATCGAGGATCGCGTCAAAATCCGCATCATTTCCGAAATTGCTGCGGCGACCGGGACAGTCGACGGAATGATCGGTGGGCAGGTGGTCGACCTGGAGTCGGAAGGCAAGCCGATCGATGCGAAGATCCTGGAATACATCCACCATTCCAAAACCGGCGCTCTCCTGGCCGCCTGCGTGCGCTGCGGCGCCCTGGCTGCCGGCGGCGGGCCGGCGCAGCTGAAAATGCTCAGCGAGTTTGGAAGCGTCATCGGCCTGGTTTTTCAGATTGTCGACGATATTCTGGATGTGACGTCGAGCAGTGAAACGCTGGGGAAAACGGCAGGCAAGGACGAGAAGGCAATGAAAGCGACTTATCCCGCTCTTTACGGCATTGAAGCGTCCCGCAGGAAAGCGAAAGAATTGATGGCTGTCGCCTTGAAGAGCATCGAGAGTCTCGGCGGGCAGGCGGACGCTCTCCGCAGCCTCGCACAATTCATTGTCAGCAGGACCGCTTGAATCGATGAAAAAGCGCATCGATCAGTTGCTCGTGGAACGCGGATTGGCCGAGAGCCGGCAAAAAGCGCAAGCTTTGCTGCTGGCGGGAAGCGTTCTGGTCGGGGAGCAGAAAGTGGAAAAGCCCGGACGGACCGTGGATCCGGAATCTGAGATACGCGTGCTTCACCGGCTCCCGTTCGCAAGCCGCGCCGGCGCCAAGCTCCAGGCGGCTCTCGATCATTTCCGTATTTCGGTAGCGGACCGAGTGTGCGCCGATTTGGGGGCGTCCACCGGAGGCTTTACGGATTGCCTGCTGCAGAATGGGGCCCGGGAGGTATACGCCTTTGATGTCGGGAAAAGTCTGCTGGACTGGAAGCTGAGAACCGATTCCCGGGTCGTGGTCCGCGATGCATTCAATGTGCGCAACCTCGCCGCTGCGGACATCCCGGACGGCCTCTCTTTCGTCTCGATCGACCTCTCCTTCATTTCAGTTTCCAAAGTGCTGCGGCCGCTCGCGGAATCCTTCATTGCCAAGAACCAACCCTTGATAAAGCCGGTTTGCCTGGACGTCGTCGTGCTGGTCAAACCGCAGTTCGAAGTAGGGAAGGGGGAAGTGGGGAAAGGCGGGATTGTCCGGGACTCCGCCAAACGCGCGGCGGCTTTGGAGAAGGTCAAGCAATCTGCATCTGAAGCCGGGTTCCGCGTTGTCGGCGACATGCCGTCTCCTGTGGCGGGTGCGAAGGGGAACCGGGAATTTTTGTTGCATCTCGAGGTCGCAATGGGGCTAATATCGTAGCCATGAATTCCAGGATCAGGAAGATCGGAATCATTTTAAAAAAGCAGGACCCGCGCGTTCAGGGGATTGTGGACGACATCGTTCCCTGGCTTCACTCCCGGGGAGTCGAAGTCTATCTGGATCAATTTTCTGTCGAACGCTATCCACAGGAGGCGCGCATCGCCCCCCCGGCGGAATTCGTCCGCCAGGTCGATGTGGTGAGCGTTTTCGGCGGAGACGGGACGCTGCTGTATGCGGCGCGTTTGATCGGGACGAGCGGAGTTCCCATCCTTGGGATCAACCTCGGCTCTCTTGGCTTTTTGACCGAAGTCAAGCTCGAAAAGACGCACGAGGCCTTTGAAGTGCTGCTCTCGGGCCGTCATCAACTGGAAGAGCGGGTTCTCCTGGACGTGGAGGTCGAGAGAGAAGGGCGGGTCGCCGGGCAGTACCTGGCGCTCAATGACGCGGTGATCAACAAGAACGCGCTGGCGCGCATTATCGATCTTGAAGTCACGGTCAATTCCAGACCGGTGCTTCATACACGCGCCGACGGCCTGATTCTTTCGACTCCAACGGGCTCCACCGCCTACTCTCTTGCCGCCGGCGGGCCTATCCTGCACCCTAAACTGGACGCAATCATCATCGCGCCGATATGCCCGCACACGCTCTCCAATCGCCCGCTTGTCGTTCCGGACCGTGAATCCATGGAAATCTGCCTGAGCCGCGGCGCCGAAGTGATGCTAACGGTCGACGGGCAAGTCGGCATGCCGCTGCTGCAGCAGGACCGGGTGAAAATCCGGCGGGCTCAATCGACGCTGCGCCTTGTTCTGCCTTTCGGGAACAATTTCTTCGAACTGCTGCGGGAAAAGCTGCGCTGGGGTTGACAGATCGCCTGCCGGCGTTTTTCCCTTTTACATCCGGAAAAATGGAGCAGAAGCGCGGACCGTAGCGCGCCGGCTTCCGGCCGCGGAATTTTCGTATGGGAGGAGGGGCGGAGACTGGCGCTCCACCCCAAGCATGATTTAAAACGTTTATAATTTCTATTGCACTGATACGCTTTCTTGGCAAATATGTTCCGGAATTATTTTTTACGTTCAAATGCGTCGGCCGGCGATGCGGTCAGCCGGCCTGTCGTTGAGGGGATTGCCATGGTTCGTGCTTTCATCTTGTTCGCATGTTGGATTGCGCTTCTCTCGTCGTCGGCGCACTCTCAGAAGCCCGCCATTCCCGGGCCCGAGCGCTGGGAGTCCTCGATTGTCAAGTTCGAGGAACAGGACAAGGGGGCGCCGCCCGAGAAGGGCAAGGTTCTCTTCGTGGGATCGTCTACGATCCTGTTCAGCGAACCGCAACTCTGGTTTCCCGACCTCAAACCCTTGAACAGGGGATTCGGCGGATCGTTGATCAGCGATTCTGTTCACTATGCGGAGCGCATCATCCTGCCCTACGAACCCAGCGTGATCGTGTTCCATGCGGGCGGAAACGACATCGCGCTCGGCAAGACGCCGGAGGCCGTATGTGCGGACTTCGGGGCTCTGGTGCGAAAAGTCCACGCGGCTTTGCCCGGGACTCGCATCATTTACATGAGCCTCATCGGGTCGCGGTTGCGGTGGAGCCTCTGGCCCCAGATGGCCAAGGTGAACTCGCTCATCGAGGAGTTCTGCAAAGGGGACGACCGGTTGTGGTACGTCGACTTGTCGCGTTTTTTGCTGGACGATCGGAATGAGCCGCGCGAGGAGCTTTTTCGCGCGGACAAGCTGCACCTCAACTCCGACGGCTACCGGGTCTGGTCGTCGGTGCTGTCGCCGGTTTTGACGCGCATGCTATACCGGTCGAACGGCCGGCCGCCTGCGGCCCGCAACTGAAATGGACGGTCCGGCGCCCGATGCCGGCGGTTGACGTCAGGGCATAAATTTTCGAAATCCTGGATGGTCAGGCTGCCGTGCTCCAGGAGGTGGTCGAGGGCTTTGGCCTGGCGACCCGAAAGCCTGTGCTCTTTGATGAGCGCATCCCGGCGGATGGCCTGCTCTCCGCGCTCCCTGACTTCGGCAAGCCGGACAGGCAACCCCTCGACGAAATACTCCAGCCGGCCGGTCTCGGTCGTAGCGTTCGCTGATCGTAAGGGCCTGTCAATGAATAACGTTTGCACTTTGCTGCTGGCCCCCAGACTCGCTGGCCAGGCGCGAGCG
>CAZXSV010000010.1:0-90741 GCA_964642735.1 uncultured Acidobacteriota bacterium | reverse complement strand
GTGTGCCTCGTAACGCGAGGGAGGGGCGACCCTACGGAAAGTGCCACAGAAAATACACCGCCCCGCTCGCGGGGTAAGGGTGAAAAGGTGCGGTAAGAGCGCACCGCGTCACTGGCAACAGGGACGGCAGGGCAAACCCCACACGGAGCAAGGTCAAATAGAAAAGCGTTCCCGAAAGGGATGAAGGACGGCCCGTCCGATGCTTTTGGGTGGACTGCTCGACCCCCGGAGCGATCCGGGGGCTAGATGAATGATTGCCGTCCCTGCGCTGCAGGGAAACAGAATTCGGCTTATGGACGGCTCCGGCGTTGATTATTTCGCACTCGTAAGCTTCCCGACGACGCTGCCCAGCTTCACCTTGACGTCAAATTGGACGGGCATTTTTCGCTTGTCCGCTGAAAACCACATCCGGAATTGTCCGCCGTCTTTAAACAAGCCTCCCATGAGCGAGACGACTTCAACCTTCCACGCCGGATATTTTCCCGCCGGAGCATGGATGTTTTCCTGTTTTACAACCCGGCAGGTTATTTCTTTAATCCGGGTGTCATGCCCAACCAGCGCTTTGTGGACATAGTCGGGACGGAGATTTTTCGTACGGAAACAATAAATGGCCGAAAACGGATCTTGAACGCACTCAGGAATGTCGTTTCTGATTTCGTTTCTGTGAATCTTCGGAGGATCCGCGGATTCATCCATCTCCCGGAAAAGCAGCTGCTTTTTCTCTCTCAGGTATTCAATTTCGATCTGCCGTTTGCGTTTGCCCTCCCGGACTTTTTTTGAGGCGCCATAGGAACAGAAGGTCTCCGGCTCGGCAAAAAACACGAATTCATCCTCGACTTGAAGTCCGGCGAGCTTAGCCAGCGACCCGCTGGAATGGGCGTTGAACAATATTTTAAGGGCTTTTTTGCCCTTGTATTCCGCTTCGCCGGATAGAACGACCTCTATTTCGCCTGCTTCCATCTTCGGAAGGAAAAAGAAGTACCAGGGGGGATCCCATTCGATGGCATAGACCAGCCGTTCCCCGAGCATAAACGCTTCGTTCGCGGACACTTCGGTGGATTCCTGAGCGAGGCTGGGGCGAGGCGGAAAGGCCGGAGACAGGCTTAAAAAGCTTGTCAGAAGAATCAGCATCCGTATCCAGCTTTCAGGCTTTTGCCCGGCGGACATCAGCAAGCCTCCAGTTTTTCCAACCGCCGCCGCACGGCTGCAAACACTTCGCCGACATCGATGTCCATGCAATCGTCGTCGGCGCTGCAGGATCGTTTGTGGCAGCAGCCGCAAGGCAGCGATCGGGTCACCGCTTCGTCTTCACTTTTCCATGGCCCGTTTCTGACGGGCGAGGTGGGGCCGAAAATGCCGATCGCAGGCGTCCCCAGGGCGCAGGCAAGATGAAATGGCCCCGTGTCTCCGCCTATGAATATAAGCGATTTCTTCAGCAAAGGAATCAGCTGAATGAAAGAAATGTGCAGATGTTGCGGCGCCGGCGCGCCGCAATGCTTTGCAATTGCTTCGTAATAAGATTCTTCTCCGGGCCCCGTGGTTACCAGGACCGGGATTTTCAGCTCCGCCTGAATCTTCGCCGCGAGAGCGCCGTATCTCTCGGGCCGCCACCGCTTGGTCGGCCATCCCCCGCCCGGATTGATCACCGCGAAATTCTTCAAACGTTTTTCTCCGAGAAGCGAATCGACATAATTCGAATCCGCATCCGAAGCGGCAATATCCGGCAGCGGGAAATCCGCGCGTCGGGCGCCCGCCAGCTGCGCCAGCATCCGGTTGAGCTCCGTCACATGAACCGGCGCGGCGGGTTTGTCGAGCTTGCGGTGATAAAACCACTGTGCGGGCGGCTCCCGAACCAGGGTTTTCGAAAATCCTATCCGGATTCGGCTCCGGCTGAGACAGCCGAGGAAGGCGGTTTTCAAGAGTCCTTGAAAATCGATGGAAAAATCGTAGCGTTGAGCCCGAAGTTTTCGGATCCGTCGCCTCGCCTCGCCCCATGCCGAACTGTCGACCGGAAACTTCAACAGCCCTCCGGCGTCGATCTTGTGGATCGCATCGACGCCTCGGATTGCGGATAAAAGAAAAGCGAATTTTTCTCCGACCAGCCAGTCGATTTGAGCGCCCGGAAAAGACTTTCTCAAATCGGCAAATGCTGGGAAAGCATGCAGGATGTCCCCCAGGGAGCTCAGGCGAATAATGAGTATTTTGGGTTCGCTCATGACGAAAGTCGATGAGACCGGGCGCCGGAATAAAAAACGGATGTTTTGTCAATGAAGAAAAACCGGGCTTCCATGAGATTGCCCGTTTTGAATCCCATGATTCCGGCCTGCGGCTTCCGTCGCCCCGCCTCTTTATTTTGTTTCATATTTGTCCAGAATCCGTTGAATCAGGTCTCGCGTCGAATGGTCTTTGGGATCGCCCGCGATCGCCACCTGGCCGCCGCAGGCCAGAACCGTTTTTCGCTCCGGGACGCTTTCTTCGGCATAATCCGTTCCCTTTGCATGAATGTCCGGTCGAAGCTCTCTAATAATATTATGGACGTCAGGATCGTCAAACAACAGGACATAATCGACGCATTCCAACGAGGCGAGCATTTCGGCGCGATCGGATTCCAATTGGATCGGGCGGCCTTTTCCTTTCAGAGCGGTCACGGAAGCGTCTCCATTGACTCCCAGGACCAGAAGGTCGCCGAGAGCCCTGGCCGAATGCAAATAGCGGATATGGCCGACGTGAATCAGATCGAAGCACCCGTTGGCGAAGACGATTGTCCGGCCCAGGGCGCGCGATTTTCGTACGATGATCTTGAGCTCTTCCAGCTTTTTGATCTTTGATCTGCAGTCCATCGGCTTCATTTCAGGATCCGCAACCGGAGTTGCACGACGGCGGCGCGCAACTCTTCGGCGCTCAAAGTGGCCGTTCCCCGCTTCATGACGACGATTCCTCCCGCGCAATTGGCGAGCCTTGCGGCGCATTCGTGGGAGGCGCCGCAAGCCAAAGCCAGCGTGAAAACCGCGATCACGGTGTCGCCGGCGCCGGTTACATCGGCGACTTCATCGCTGCCGTAAATAGGAATGTGCAAGGCGGGTTTGCCCGGCTGAAAAAGAGTCATTCCAAACCGTCCCTGAGTGACCAGCAGAGACCGCAATCTCTGCCTGCGCAGCACCCGCCGGCCGACTTCCCCGAGTTTTTTCGCATCTGCGCCGATCCGGACTTTCGTCGCCGCTTCCAATTCGGTGATGTTGGGCGTTATCGACGTGACGTCTTGAAAATTCAACATCCGGAATCTCGAGTCGATAACGATTGGGATCCGATTTTCATCGGCAACCTTCCGCAGACCGGCGAACAAATCAGGCGCGATCGCGCCATAGCCATAGTCGCTGACAATAATCCCATCGGCGTTTCGGACGGCTTTCTCCGCGAAGTGAAAGAGACTGGGAGAAGACGGGCTCTGAGCGGCGATGCGGTCGACCCGGACGATTTGTTGGGGGGCGGAGTGATGAGCGCCGGCGAGGATCCTGGTTTTTACGGGGGTGGAAAAAGAACGGATTCGACGGATCCCCTTCACGTCCACGCCGTTCTTTTGAAGCATTTCAACCAAGTCTTTCCCTGGTTCATCCCGGCCAACGGCGCCGGCGATCGAGACTTTGCAGCCAAGATGCGCAAGGTTGTTGGCCGCATTGGCCGCACCCCCGGGCAAACGGACCAGGCTCTTATATTCCAGAACCAGGACCGGGGCTTCTCTTGAAACTCTGGCCGTCTGGCCGTAAAGGAACTCGTCGGCAATAAGATCGCCGACAACGGCTATTTTTTTGCCGGAGAACCGGTCGATTGTTTTCAGCAGATTTTCGCGCATTTCCGGCCGCGAATTTAGCAGAGATTTGAAAGAAAAACAACCAGGGTTTCGGGTCGCGATAGGCGGTCCCAGGTCAGTTTTTGAGTCGCGTAAAAAACGGAGCACGCGGGAAAATCCATTTTCCTGTCGCGCGCGGCGCTATTTACGTCAGGATCTTTTTGCCGCCATTCATCCGAGTCGTCGCGACATGACGCGGGAATCCGCCTTTCCGGCGCAGTGGACGCGTTTTTCAGAAGCTGTGACGGCCGTCACGAACGTCCTTGCGGCCATGAAATAGGATTGCCTTTGAATGCCGTAAATGCAGAACCGCGGTCGGGTCCTGAGCGCTCTGAAATCGGGGGATGTCGGAGATCAGATCCGGCCGCGGTTTTGAGCCTCTTCCAACTTGTCTTGGGCGGCTTTCAGGACCTCGAGGACTGAAAGCCCTTTCATGCATCGAAAATCGGTGGGGCATTTTCTCAAAAAGCAGGGATTGCACTCGACCGGATTCTTGAGGACCGCCGCTTTGGAGCTTAATGGTCCCGTCGCCGCTTCGCTGGTGGATCCGAAGATTGCCAGTTGAGGGACATCGAGGGCGGCGGCAAGATGCATCGGGCCCGAATCATTGGTAATTAATAGATCGCATTCTTTCAGCAGGCCCATGAGCTGGCCAAGGGTGGTTTGTCCCGCCAGGATCAACGGAAGGGATTTCATGTTCTCTGCGACTCTCCGGGCGGTTTCCAGGTCGCTGGGTGCGCCTATCAGGACGATCCTGGCGCCATGCCGTTCCGCCAGCGCGTCAGCAACCGCTGCGTAGCGGTCCGGGAGCCAGCGCTTGGCTTCGCCGTAAAACGCCCCCGGATTTATTGCAACGACCAGGTCGTTTTCCCGAATTCCATTGGAGCGCAGCATCGCAGCGGCCGCTTCCCGATCGGCCTTTTTGATGCCGACGCCGGTCGGCCCAAGCTCCTGTTCCCAAAGCCGGAAAGGAGTCAATCCCGCGCCCGAAAGAATGCCCAGATAATAGTAGGCCTGGTGCATGTGGCGGACTTGTGGATTGATTCTGCAGGCGTGGGTCAAAAGAAGGCTGCGGCCGTCGCGCGCATATCCGACTCTCAAGGGAATCCGGGCGCAGAAAGCGATGAGAGCCGCTTCAAATGCATTTTGCAGCAGGATGGCCAGATCAAAACGACGGCGCCTCAAGTCGGCCGTCAGGCGGCCCAATCCCAGCCACCCCTTGTGCAAGCCGCGCTTGTCGTATTCAATAATTTCATCCGCAAATTCGACTTCGGAATAGATCGGGCTGACCCAGGGGCTGGCCAGCAGAGAAATATGCGCTTTGGGGAACAGCTTCCGCACTTCCCTCATGGCAGGGATCGATAGGACGGCGTCCCCGACCCAATTAGTGGTTCGAATCAGAATTTTTTTGACGGCGCCGGCGTCAATGCGTCTCACGGCCGCTCCCAATGCAATTTTTTAAAATGCTTTCGAAAGCTTCAGGTTGAAAAATTTCGGTGGATTGCACGGCCACCGTCAGCGGGAAATCAGGCGGGTGCGTGAGTTTGATCGCGTCTTTTTCCGTGATGACGATGGCGTCCGCAAAATTGCGTCGCGCCTGCTCGCAGCAGGAGTCCCATTCGCTCCGGGAGAGCGTGTGATGATCCGCAAAAAGCCGTTTCCCCTTGACCTCGATCCCAGTCCGCGCAAGATCCTCGATAAATCTTGAAGGATTTCCGAGAGCGGCGACGGCAAAGGCTGTTTTCAAGCGCTTCCTGCCGCCAACGAATTCGTTGTTTGCCCAATCGGAAAACGGAACCACAGCCGTTATTTTCTGCTCGCAGCGGAAGACTTGCGCCCGAACGCTGTATTTCAGCAACGTCGCTTCCAGCATCCGGGCTTCTTCTCTGCTTCCGTTGATCACGATGGCGTGGCAACGGCGCAACTCTGAAACAGGTTCGCGCAGGCTTCCGCGGGGAAAGACGCGGTTGGCTTCCAATGGCTGGGTCGGATCGACTATGACAACATCCAGATCCCTGAAAAGCGCCCGGTGCTGGAATCCGTCGTCCAGGATAAAGACAATTCCATTTTTTCGCTTCTCGACAAGGCGGCCTGCTTCAAAACGGTCTCTTGAGACGCCCATCCACGCCTGCGGGACTTCCCGGCGAATCCAGGCCGGTTCGTCTCCCAACTCCGTCGCGGGATCGGGAATGTCCTTTCCCGGAGGGAGAATATGCATTCCACGGGATCCCCTGCCGTAGCCGCGGCTCAGAATAGCCGGGGTCTTGCCCAGATCTAGAATGATCCGGGCGATGAAAACGGCCAGCGGCGTTTTTCCGGCCCCCCCCATCGTGATGTTGCCCACGCTGACCACCGGACTCGAAAGCCGGCGCCGGCGCAACAGGTCCGCAGAAAACGCCCTGTTGCGCAGCCGGACCAGCGCTTCAAAGGCGAGTCCTGGTAGCCATGCTGCCGGCGCGAGCGCCTTGGGGACCTGGTACATAGAAGCACAGATTAGCATTTTGACCTCAAGACGCAAAGCGCCAAAAACCGTTCGCTCGGACGGATTTTGCAGGAGATCCGATTCCATCGCGATCGGCGTTTTTGACATCGCTTTATTTTTTATTTTGGCGTTGCCTTTTGGCGGACGATATGTATAATTAGTCACTTAATTGCATAATTATCTATTCTGGGCGGCTGATGATTTCGAGAAAAGCGCGACAGGCTTGGATCCTGGAGACGATCGGCAAACGGGTGATACGAAGCCAGGAAGAGCTGTCCTCTTTCCTTTCCGGGGAAGGGATTGATACGACCCAGTCCACGCTGTCGCGCGACATCCGTGACCTGGGCCTGGTAAAAATCCGCGGGCGCTATCAGGCGCCGGGGGAGGTCCAGGCGAGCCCTTCGGCCGGCCATATGCGCCAGGCTTTCGAACAGTTTGTCCTGCGCACCGGAGTCTCCGGAAATATCGTCATGATCAAAACCTCTCCGGGGAACGCCCATTCGATTGGCGCGGTCCTGGACGCGGCTCAATGGCCTGAAGTGCTGGGCACGGTCGCCGGAGACGACACTGTTTTTGTTCTCCTGCGCAACGGCAGGTTCGGCGGGAAAGTGTTGAAAAAAATTCGGGAGTTTTCCCTATGAAGATCAAAATCGGGATTGTCGGAGTCAGCGGATATGCGGGGCTCGAACTCATCAAACTTGTTTTGAGGCATCCAGCCATCGAGCTGGCGGCCGCCATGGATGTCGAGGCATTGGCCGGAAAGCCGCTGCACGAAGTTCATCCGCAGCTGCGCGGGCTCTGCGGCCTGACCACGTTCGTACCGGATTCGGAGCAAATGCGGCGGCTGCAGCTGGACACTGTTTTCCTGTGCACGCCGGACCGGGCGTCCCACGAACTCGTTCCCAAAATATTATCCGCGAACATTCGGGCCGTTGATTTCAGCGGAGCGTTTCGCCTGAAGAACATCGACAGTTATTCGTCCTGGTACGGGTTCCAGCACGCCAATCCCGAACTGCTGAATGCGGCGGTTTACGGCCTTCCCGAATGGAACGCCAAAGCGATTGCTTCGGCGAAGCTCATCGCAAATCCGGGCTGCTATCCCACCTCCGTACTTCTTCCCATGCTGCCGCTGATCCGGGCGGGAATGGTCGAGACGGGATCCGACATTTTTTCCGATTCGAAATCCGGGGCTTCTGGGGCCGGGAGGTCGGCCAGGCCGGAAATGCATTTTGTCGAGGTTTCCAGCAATTTCCGGCCGTACAATCCCATCAATCACCGGCACGCTCCGGAGATTTGCCAGGAAATGGAATGGGATTTGAACAATTTCACGTTCGTTCCTCATCTGCTCCCGGTCAACCGCGGGATTCTATCCACCCTCTATGTTCGTTTCAGCCGGGTTGTGAACTCTGCGGAAATGGAAGCGGAATACGAGAAGAGATACGGCGGCCGCCCTTTTGTGAGAATCCTGGGAAGTTCACGCCTCCCTGAATTGCAGTCGGTCAATTTCTCCAACTTCTGCGACATCGGCTGGAGGCTGACCGCCGGAGGCCGCCGCGCGGTCATTTTTTCGGCCATCGACAACCTGGGGAAGGGCGCCGCCGGACAAGCCCTTCAGAATTTCAACATCATGCACGAACTCGACGAATCAACAGGCATGCTGTAGCGTGTCCGGAGGCGAGGACTGAAGTGAGATTGACGGTTAAACTGGGCGGAAGCATTCTGGAAGACGGCGGCGTGCGCATGCGGCTGCTCGATCAAGTCTCCCGAATTGTGAAGCGGGGGCACCAGGTCATTCTTGTGCACGGGGGCGGCAAAAGCCTGAACCGCAGGCTTTCGCAAATGCAGATCTCCTCCGAGTTCATCGAAGGATTGAGGAAAACCGACGCCGAGACTCTTCAGGCGGCTGTGATGGTGCTCGCAGGCGAAGTGAATAAAAATATTGTTGCGGAATTGTGCCGGGCCGGGACCCAGGCGGTCGGCCTATGCGGGGCCGATGCGGAAGCCGTGCGATGCCTGTCGGTGGAGGGCCTTCCGGGATTCCCGCCCGGAATAGGGTTTGTGGGGAAGCCGACAACCGTGAACAGGGGTTTTTTTGAGATGATGCTGAACGCAGGGTTGACGCCGGTAGTGTCGAGCATTGCTTTGGGCGGGGACTGCCGGCTGTACAACGTGAACGCCGATCAGATGGCTTCGGCTTGCGCGTCCGGCGCGGGCTGCGCTTCCCTGGTTTACCTTACCGACGTGCCCGGCGTGCGAGACGAAAACGGCGCCGTTCTCGACAGCATTGGCGAGGCCGAAATCCAAAGCATGCGAAGCCGGGGCATACTTTCGGGAGGAATGCTGCCTAAAACCTCCTCCTGTTTGGAAGCTCTGGCGGCCGGGGTGAAATCCGTCCACATTTTGCCCGGATCTTCGACGGATGTGTTGTTGCAATTTATCGAAGGAACATTGAGAGAAGGGACGAGCATCCATGGAATTCATTGACGAGGCTCAACTGAAGCGGGAAGACATCCAAGCGCTCGAAGAAAAATATCTTTTCCCTACCTACAAACGGTCCGAGCTTTTCTGTTCGCATGGGGCCGGCGCCTGTCTCTACGATATCGAGGGCAAGCGATACCTCGACATGCTGGGCGGAATCTCCGTGAACTCGCTGGGATACAACCACCCTCGTCTGGTCAAGGCGCTCGAGCGGCAGGGGCGGCGCTTGATTCATTGCTCGAATCTTTTCTATCATCCGTACCAGGGCTTGCTGGCGAAAAAACTCGTCGAAATATCCGGCATGTCGAAGGTTTTTTTTGCAAACAGCGGAACGGAAGCTATTGAAGCCGCCCTGAAGATCGCAAGAGCCTATGGAAAGGCACGGGGAGGAGACGGCAAATCCGTGCTCCTGACTCTGAAGAATTCTTTTCACGGCAGGACTTTCGGCGCTTTAAGCATCACCACTCAGGAAAAATATCAGGCGCCGTTCCGCCCCCTTGTGCCCGACGTCGTGGCGGTCGGCGAGACCAGCGTTTCCGGACTGGAAAAGGCTTTTTCTGAACGGGTTTGCGCATTGGTCTTTGAGCCCATCCAGGGAGAGGGCGGAGTGGTGCCTCTGCCGATGGACTTTGTTCAGGCGGCGCGCAGTCTTTGCGACCGTTACGACGCCTTGCTGGTTGCGGACGAAATCCAATGCGGGCTGGGAAGAACCGGAAAATATTTTGCTTTTCAACGCTACGGCGTCAAACCCGACGTTGTGACGCTGGCGAAATCGCTCGCGGCCGGCTACCCGCTTGGCGCCGTTTTGGGAAACGAGCGCGCGGCTGCATGCCTCGGGCCGGGCGACCACGGAACGACGTTCGGCGGCGGCCCGCTGGCGTGCAGGCTCGCATTGGAAGTGCTGGAGATCATCGAGCAGCAAAACCTGCTCGCAAAGGTTGCGTCGTCCGGATCCTATTTGATTGAGGGGCTCGAGAAGCTGGCGGAGCGCCATCCGATGATGAGCGAGATCCGGGGCATGGGGTTGATGATCGGCGTCCAGATCGGCGGCGCCGCAAAAGAAGTGGTGAACCGGCTGTTGTCCAGGGGATTCATAGCCAACGCCGCACACGAAACTGTTTTGCGGCTTCTGCCGCCGTTTATCATTACACATCAGGAAATCGATGAATTCCTGGCCGCCCTTGATGAAGTCATGAGCGAAGTGGAAACGTCGGGCGATGAGAGCGCAAGCCGATGAAAATGCCGCGGATTCTGTGAACTCCTAAAACCTCAGTTTTTCCGCCGCTTGGGCAAAGCCCAAGCGGCGCCTTGCGCCTTAAGTTTTTACGAATGTTTCAATTGTCCCCAATTCAATGCCTGCGATGAATTCGCAATGGTTATAAATCTATGACCCAAAAGAAAAATCCTCGATCGAAATCCACAAGGAGCGCCTGCTGGCATGTCGTGGAGGGCGGCGTGACAGCCCCCCAGGGCTACCTGGCTTCGGGCGTATCGGCCGGCATCAAAAAGAAGGGATTGGACCTGGCCGTTCTGTTTTCCTCCCAGCCGGCTTCCGCTGCGGGAGTCTTCACTCTCAACCGCGTTCAGGCTGCTCCGGTAATCCTCAGCAGGGAAAATCTGATCGCCTCGCGCGGACGCGCCCGCGCCATCCTTGTCAACTCCGGATGCGCCAATGCCTGCACGGGCGAGCGCGGAATGCAGGACTCCATCCTGTCGGCGCAATGCCTTGCGTCCCATCTGAATGTGGATCCCGGACAGATTCTGGTTGCAAGCACCGGCGTCATCGGCAGCTTCCTTCCTGTTCCGAAGGTTTTAAAAGGCGTTTCCACCGCGGTCTCCGCCTTGAATTCGCAGGGTGGAAACGCGGCGCTGCGCGCCATCATGACCACCGACACGAAAGAAAAATCTTTTGCCGTCGAAGGGCGGATTGGCGGAAAGACCGTGCGAATTGGCGGAATGGCCAAGGGAGCGGGAATGATCCACCCGAACATGGCGACCATGATCGCCGTTCTTGACACCGACGTGAAGATCTCTCCCAAAGAGCTTGGCAAATGCCTCGGCCGGGTTGCAGACCGGACTTTTAATTGCCTCACGGTGGACGGGGACACTTCCACAAACGACACCGTTTTTATAATGGCGAACGGCGCCTCCGGGGCCTCTGTCGCAGACAGCCGTTCCATCCTTTTTTTTGAGAAGGGGCTGGAAATGGTTTGTGAACAGCTGGCCAGGAAAATAGCCGAGGACGGGGAAGGCGCTACCAAACTTGTCGAAATACTTGTGAAGGGGGCGGTTGATTTCGAGTCCGCCCGCACAGTGGCGAAGGCTGTGGCGAACTCCAGCCTTGTCAAAACAGCCATCTACGGCGAAGAACTGAACTGGGGGAGGATCCTCTGCGCGGTTGGATACAGCGGCGTCGCCTTTGATCCGGAACGCGTTGAACTCAACCTGAACGGCATCCCCATTTTTCGCAACGGATCTCCCGTCGGATCGACCCGGGTTCGGGCTGAAAAGGCAATGAAGTCTCACGACCTGCGGATCGAAGTGAACCTTGCCGGCGGCCGCTCATCAGCCCGCGTCTGGACCTGCGATTTCAGCCATGGCTATGTCGACATCAACGCCAGCTACATTTCCTAGCGCAGGAGCCTGTCCGAAAATTAGAATGTGCCGAGCGCAACCCCCATGCGCCCTGCGGGTTCCGGAGGCGCATGGGCGTCTGCTGTGTCGGCGCTCCTCGACAATGTCACCGCATCGCCTGTGTGGCGCCGCCTTGCATCTGCTCACGCGGCGCTCGGAACGCGGCATATCCTAATTCTCGGACAGGATACTGGCTGCGATTTGCGGATGACGATTTGAAACAATAGTTATAAAGGTGCATGCAGTTCGGTTTTGCGCGCGCTACTTGAATGACAGGCCGATTGCGACAGGCGCCGCCATGTGTTTTGGTCCTTAATCCGTCATTCGTCGATAATCTTGTTTTGCCTTGACAATCCCTTGTGCCAGTTTAAGATAGGGGAGAATACGGTGTATTTATATGAAGGTTCACAGGCCAGTACGGTGTGATGTGATATTCCACCTAAACATCCTCCTCCTTTAAGCGCCCCGTCTTCCGCCTTTTCACGGACATTCATTCAGCCGTGGGATTTGGGCAAATCATAGGCAAAATAGCGAAAGGATCCAGGCATGACAGACCGAGTACTTATTTTCGACACAACTTTAAGAGACGGAGAACAGTCGCCGGGCGCCAGCATGACCATAAGAGAAAAATTGATGCTGGCCCGACAATTGGAGCGGCTTCGGGTGGATGTGATTGAGGCCGGATTTCCCATTTCCTCCGATGGAGATTTCGAATCCGTTCGGAGCATAGCCGAACAGGTGCGGACCATCTCAATCGCTGGTTTAGCCCGGGCCAGCAAGGGTGACATCGATCGTTGCTGGGAAGCCGTACAGACGGCGGCCAAGCCGAGAATTCATGTGTTTCTAGCAACTTCCGACATACACTTAAAGCATAAGCTGAAAAAAACAAGAGAAGAGGCGTTGAACATCGCGCGAGAAATGGTCGCCTACGCCAAGTCATTGTGCCCGGATGTGGAGTTTTCGGCGGAAGATGCGACTCGCTCGGATCTTGGCTATCTCTGCCAGGTCGTCGAGGCGGTAATTCAGGCAGGCGCTAATGTGGTCAATATTCCCGATACCGTTGGATATACCGTCCCGGCGGAATACGGGGAAACGATTCGCTATATTTTTTCACATGTCCCGAATGTCGGCCGGGCCACCCTTTCGGTTCATTGCCACAATGATCTTGGCCTGGCGGTTGCAAACTCGCTGGTCGCTATTCAAAACGGCGTCCGGCAGGTGGAGTGCACCGTGAATGGAATAGGCGAACGCGCGGGGAATGCATCCCTTGAAGAAATCGCAATGGCTCTGCGCACGCGCAAGGACCTCTTCGGCATCGAAACCGGCATCGACACCCGGGAAATATATCCTTCCAGCAGCATGCTAACGAACCTCACCGGAATGATGGTTCAACCCAATAAAGCCATCGTCGGCCGGAACGCTTTTGCCCACGAAGCCGGAATCCATCAGGACGGCGTCATTAAAGAAAAGCTGACCTATGAAATCATGCGGCCTGAAGATGTCGGAATAAAGGAAAGCAAACTCGTTTTAGGAAAACACTCCGGCCGTCACGCATTCAAGACCAAATACCAGGAATTGGGATTTGAATTGAGCGATGCCGAATTGGAGAAGGCCTATGTTCTGCTCATGAAGGTGGCGGATAAGAAAAAGCAGCTTTTCGACGAAGACCTGATTGTTACGGTTCGCGACGCTTTGAGGATCAATCCCCCGGTTTTCAAGCTCAAGTATATCCAGTCGACCGGCGGCAATCAGATTGTCGCTACATCCACCATCGTGCTCGAAAAAGAAGGAAGCGTTCTGCAGGACTCGGCCACAGGCGATGGTCCGGTTGATGCGGCGATAAAAGCGATCGACAGGATCACAGGAGTGGAAGGGAAACTGGTCGACTACACCGTCCACAGCGTCACAAGCGGCAGGGATGCGGTGGGCGAAGTTTTCATGAAGATAGATTTTGGCAAAGCCAGTTTTATCGGCAAAGCAGCCAGCCTGGATATTGTCGATGCCAGCGCCCGCGCTTACCTGGACGCCGTCAACAAGATGATTCATTACCAGTCGGCATTGGCGGCCCAAAAGCGGCAGGTTCATTGAGGCGCCGCCGATTGACGGATACGGACTGTCCGTCCATTAATTTTGGATTGTCAACTGTTGAAGCGGTCGCCCTGCGAAACAGCCGGGGCTCAATGGTCAATCAAGAAAGCAAATGCTGAAGGTAAAACGAAGATCTGTTGTGGCTTTTCAGGGCGAACCCGGAGCGTTCAGCCATCATGCCGCCCAAAAAATATTCGGCGATGGAATAAAGCCTGAACCGCGCCTGGCTTTCGACGACGTGTTCGAATCGGTAACCCGCAAAAGCGCGGATTTCGCCGTTGTTCCGATAGAAAATACCCTCGCCGGAAGCATTCATCAGAATTTTGACCTGCTGGCCCGACACCCTCTCGATGTGATTGCCGAGACGTTCCTACGGGTTCAACATCATCTGATCGTGCATCCGAGGGCGGATTTGCGGCAAATCCGTAAAGTCTATTCCCATCCGGCGGCATTGGAACAGTGCAAGCGATTGATGCGCAAACTCAAAAAAGTTGAAAAAGTTTCTTTTTACGATACCGCGGGCAGCGTGAAATTCATCAGGGACAATGGCATGCGCAATGCCGCCGCGATTGCTTCCGAGGACGCAGCGCGGATATACGGAATGAAAATACTGCGCCGTGGAATAGAGGACGATCCCGAGAACTATACGCGTTTTCTGGCTTTGGCGCGGAGAGGTTCGTTCCCGCGGACGGGAGGCAAAACCAGCGTCGTTTTCGGACTGAAGAATGAACCTGGAGTGCTTTTTAAGGCTCTGTCTGTTTTCGCGTTGCGAAGCATCGATCTGACCAAAATCGAGTCGCGCCCGATTCGCGGAAAACCATGGCAGTACCTGTTTTACCTGGATTTGAGAAGCGATATACGCAGCCCGGAATGTGTCAATGCTCTCCGCCATCTGCGGGAGTTGGCGCCCTATCTGAAAGTTCTCGGCTCCTATCCTACGATCTGATCCCTCCGATGCAAACGACGCTTCATTGTCCGGTTCAATTTTTCAATCGCATTCGGTTTATCGAAAGAGCGTTGGGGCGCGCTTTGAAAAGTTTGGAAGCTGCTGTAAATAATAGGATTAGACCGATTGTTCATCCCGGCCAAACGGCGCAGCGGCGTCATCGGGTCCGGACGGCGGGCAGGTTTGATGGAAAATGCGGTTATATGCTTCTAAAAGGAGCATAAAGAGGCTTCTGCATGGTACAATCACGGTTTTGTACGAAAGCGAGGCTGCTTTATGGTTCGAGCGGCAATTGTTGGGAGCGGGGCATGCATTCCTCCCAATCGGGTCACGAACACAATGCTGTCCAGAATCATGGACGCAAGCGACGACTGGATCAAAGAACGCAGCGGGGTGGAGACGCGCTACTACGTCGATGAGGGAGTCTCGACCTCCGATATGGCGTTGGATGCCGCCGTGGAGGCTTTGAAACTCGCTTCGATAGATAAAAACGAACTCGATTTAATCGTCTTTGCAACTATGACGCCCGATCATTATTTCCCCGGTTGCGGCGGGCTCCTCCAATCCAAACTGGGAATCGCCAACGTGCCCTGCTTTGATATAAGGCAGCAGTGCGCCGGCTTTCTTTATGGAATGCAATTGGCTGACGCTCAAATCCGATCAGGCTTGGCCAAGACGGTTCTGCTCGTCGGCGCCGAAACCCACACGGGCTTCATGCCTTGGACGAATCAGAACTATCTTTATCTGTATGGCAAAACCAATACGCCTCCCACTCCGGAAGAGTACGCCTGGAACACCCGGTTTCGAAACGTCACCGTGCTGTTCGGAGACGGGGGCGCTGCCGTCGTATTGAGAGCGGAGAATGGCGATCGAGGAGTGGTCGATTGCATCCTTCGCACGAATGGAAACGATTTCAACCATATTTATGTCCCTGGGGCCGGTTTCAAACACAGGCCGTACGTGGATCCGGAACAGATCAAACGGGGCGACCATATCCCGTTTATGAACGGAATGTACGTCTTCAGAAACGCTACTTATTGCATGGTAAACGTCGCCAAAGAGATTCTCGAACGCAATAATTTGAAAATGAAAGATATATCCATGGTTTTGATGCACCAGGCCAACAAACGCATCAATGAACGTGTGCAGAAGATGCTGGAAATTCCTGAAGAAAAGGTTGTTCACAACATTCAAAAATACGGGAATACGACAGCGGCGACCATTCCGCTGCTTTGGGACGAGTCTGTTCGCAGCGGGCGCATCCGGGCCGGAGATCTGGTTCTCATGGTCGCCTTCGGCGCGGGAATGCATTGGGGCGCGCTGATTCTGCGGGCATAGTCAAGTCATTTTGGGTCCATGACATTCATGCATTTTACATCCGTGAAGATTATCTGGATTTCGGCGCCGGATGATTGAATGGTCTTAATTCCTTGACATGATCCGATCTTCTGTATTTTTATCTCCCGATCACTAATGATTTTTAGAGGCCTCGTGAAAATGAATAACAAAGGACTCGATAAAGAGACGCTTGACCTGACACTGGAAGCCATCCGCGACTTTACGGCTTCCAATCTGCCTGAAAAGAAAATTCTGGAACTGGACGCTTCAGAAGAATTTCCGATCGAGGTTGTGCGCGGCATGTGCGGCGCTGAACTGGGAATTCAGCTTTTGTTCATTCCGGAGGAGTTCGAAGGGATGGGCGGCGGCGCCTTTGATGTTTACAGGGTATGCGAGGAGCTTGCCCGGGTAGATTTGGGCGTAGCGACCGGCGTGCTGGCTACTTTTCTTGGCAGCGACCCGATTATCTTTGGCGGTACATATGATCAGAAAAAGCTCTGGATGACCCGCATCGGGCAGGAAGGGCTTCTTATGGCTTATGGCGCAACGGAGCCGGAAGCGGGAAGCGATTTGGCGGCTCTGCGAACTGTCGCCGTCCCCGAAGTTAAGGATGGCAAAACTGTCGGCTATCGCATCACCGGCAACAAGCAGTGGATCAGCAACGGCGGATTCGCCGACCTTTATTCCGTTCTCGCAAAAGCGCCCGGGGGGCCGAGCTGGTTCGTTGTTGAAAAAAACGCCCAGGGCTTGAGTCATGGAAAACCCGAAGACAAACACGGCATCCGCGCAAGCAATACAGCCACGGTCTCGTTGGAAAACGTCTACGTGGACGCCGACCGGCTTTTAGGGGGAGTGGAAGGGCAAGGCCTTATCCAGGCCCAGCTGGTTTTCGGATACACCCGGCTGATGGTAGCCGCTTTTGGGCTCGGCTCGGGTTGGGCCGCACTGGATCGGGCGATTCCTTATTCAGAAGGGCGCATTGCAGGCGGGGCTCCCCTGTCTCAAAAGCAGGGATACACGCACAAACTGATCGTCCCTCATGCCGTGCGGCTGGAAACGAGCCGGTCTTTTATTGAGGAGACTGCAGAACGAATCGACAGCGGCGAGGGGACCCTGAATACCGAAGGCGCTATTGCCAAGTATCTCGCGACGGAAGCGGGAAATTTCTCGGCCGATGCTTCCATACAGGCTTTGGGGGGCTATGGATACACTCGGGAATACATTGTGGAAAAAATCAAACGGGATGCGAGAATCACGACCATTTATGAAGGAACTTCCGAAATAATGGAAATGACCATATGCCGCGACCGGTGGCAGCTGCATCTCAAAACCCACGGCCAGTTTTACCACGAGGAAGCCCAAAAGCTTGAAGAGCTCCATCGGCAGAATCCCAGGGTGGGCGCCCAGACCGCAAGCTTCTGCATGCATGGATTGGCGGAGCTTCTTGAGCTGGCCCGAGCGCAGAGGCTCACCCGCCATCAACACATCCTTTTCCGGCTTGGAGAGCTCATCGCTCATGCGGAAGGGGCTGCAAGTTTAGCCCGCCGCGCCGTTCGCGCGGCAAAAGGCGAAATGAACGCCAAAGCCCACTCTCGCTTCAATGCGGAACAGCTGGCGGTCCTTGGCCGGTTGTCCGCCCGGGATTCGGCCATGAGAATGGTCGCGGAAGGATTTCGCTGGATCGGAGGATTGTTAAACGATTCGGAAGCATCGAATCTTGAGAAGAAAATATTGGCCCCTCAGATTTATCGCGCACAGTCCGGCATTATTCAGGACATGGATTCGGTTGCGGATTTCCTTTATGGACGGAATCCGGCATAGAAAGACGGGCATCGCTCGGAGAAGGAATCTTCTCGACTATTTGCTTGAATTATTTCGCCGCTGGAGAATGCGGGCCAGGGACGCGGATATTTGAGACAAAAAATTTTAAAATTAATAGTTGTCAGCCGGAATTATAACATTGGATAGCTATTGCATATCGACGGCCGACTGATGATTCACCGGAGGCTTCAAGAAATGAAAGTACCTGCGGCAGAAAGAGCTGTTGCGATTGTAGGCGTGGGGGCGTTAATGCCTGATGCGCCCAATGCGCAGAAATTTTGGCAAAACATCAGAGAAGGGCGCTACAGCATCAAGGAAGTTGTTCGTGAACGCTGGGACCCTGATTTGTATTACGATCCCGACCCGAAAGCTCCCGACAAGACCTATTCCAAAATCGGCGGCTGGATCCGGGACTGGGAATGGGATCCGCTGAAATGGAAGCTGCCGATTCCTCCGCGGGTCAGTCTCTGCATGGATTTAACTCAAAAATGGGCAGTCGTTACGGCGCGGGAAGCGTTGAGCGACTACGGCTATCCTTCGCGGCCCTTGAATGCAGAACGGACTGCCGTGATTTTGGGCAATGCCATGGCCGGCGACACTCATCTTTATTCCGCCGCCCGGATTTTGTTTCCTGAATTTGCGGAGGAGCTCAAAAAAGCTCCCAGCTACTCGTCGCTTTCTCCCGAGATGCGCCAGTCCATCATGGAGCAGTACCTTGAGGGCGTGCGCCGGCGAATTCCGCCTATCACGGAAGACACCATGCCCGGGGAGCTTGCCAATATTGTCGCGGGGCGAATCGCCGCTCTCTACGATTTAAAAGGCCCCAATTTCGTGGCGGACGCCGCATGCGCTTCCGCAATGGCTGCAATCAGCGCCGCTCTGGAGGGGCTGAACGCCCGCCATTACGACGCAGTATTGACGGGCGGAATCGACGCCAACATGAGTCCTTCCACTTTCGTGAAATTTTGCAAGATCGGGGCTCTTTCAGGAACAGGATCCCGGCCTTACTCCGCCAGCGCGGATGGTTTTGTCATGGGGGAAGGCGCCGCAATCTTCCTGCTAAAACGTCTGGCGGACGCCGAGCGTGATGGCGATCGGATTTACGCCGTGATCCGGGGCATGGGAGGATCGAGCGACGGGAAAGGGAAGGGGATAACAGCGCCTAACCCTGTGGGCCAAAAAGTATGCGTCCAGCGCGCTTGGCAGAACGCCGGACTGGCGCCTTCGCCCGGGAACTTGTTCGAAGGCCATGGCACATCGACGCCGGTTGGCGATGCAGGCGAAATTCAGAGCCTGTTCGATCTTTTCAAGGGCATGAACCTTCCCCGCAACGCCATTGCGCTGGGTTCCGTTAAATCCAATATCGGGCATCTTAAAGGAGCTGCCGGAGCCGCGGGCATCGTGAAGGCCATGTTCGCCCTGAACCAGAAGGAGCTGCCCCCAAGCATTAATTTCGACCGCCCCAATCCGCATTTTGATTTTTCATCTGCGCCTTTTTACATCAACACGGAGTTAAAGCCCTGGGAGGTCAAGCAGGGAGAAGTGCGCCGTGCGGCAGTCAGCGCTTTCGGATTCGGAGGGACTAACTTCCATATCGTGATGGAAGAATACATTCCCGGAAGAATACAGGGAGAAAGCAAAGTCAGCGTTTCGGTTCCCGCAACGGGAACTAATGGAAGCCCATCTGCATGCCTTAAGTCGCCTTTGCGCGGCGCCCTGGTGATTGGCGCCGGTTCGGAATCCGCGATTGTAAGCCGGATGCGCGCCGTTCAGAAGGAAGCAGCGGCGGGAAGAGTCCCTGATCCCGCGCCTCCCATGGAGTCAGATCTGCGCGCGGAAATGAGAGTCGCGATTGATTATGGGAATGCAGCGGAACTTGCCGACAAGATCGGGAAAGCGCTCAAGGCTTTTGAAGAAAATCAGCCGGCCAGATGGAAGGCGCTTCGCCCCAAAGGCATCTATTTCGGTAAAGGACCAGCGCCCAAAGTGGCGTTCCTGTTTACAGGCCAAGGCTCTCAGTATGTCAATATGTTGAAAACGCTCCGGGAGAAGGAGCCTGTCGTCGCCCGGGTTTTCGAAGAAGCGGATCGCACAATGACGCCGCTGCTGGGAAAAAGCCTGACCAGCTGCATTTATCTGGACGAATCGGATGAAGCCGCATTCGCGGCCGCTGAAAACGGTTTGAAGCAGACGGCGATTACTCAACCCGCCGTTCTTGCCGCCGAAACGGCGCTTTCGAGGCTAATGAATGCCTATGGCATCGCTCCCGACATGGTCATGGGACATAGCCTCGGCGAATACGGCGCGCTGGTGGCGGCCGGGGCTATTTCATTTGAGGAGGCGCTGCGCGCCGTGAGCGCCCGCGGGAATGAAATGACCCGATGCGCTCTTGAGGACAATGGCATGATGGCGGCCGTTTTCGGGCCCATCGAAAAGATACAGGAAGTTCTCAGCGCCGTGGATGAATATGTCGTCATTGCCAACATCAACAGCTCCAAAGAAGCCGTTATTGGCGGTTCGACGCAAGGCGTTGAGAAAGCCATGACGGCGGTAAGGGACGCTGGCTACGTGGCGAGGCCTTTGCAGGTCAGCCATGCATTCCATACCAAGATCGTCGCGCCCGCCGGCGAATCGCTGGCCCGGATTCTGGGAGGCATGAATCTTTGCCCCCCGTCCGTACCGATCATTACGAATGTGACCGGAGAATTTTATCCCATGGGTCCGGGGGTTGTTCCAGAAATGATCAGCCTCTTGGGACGCCAGGTTTATTCCCCCGTGCAGTTTGTCAAAGGGCTTAAGACCTTGTACGCCGCCGGCGCCCGCATTTTTGTTGAAATGGGGCCAAAGAGAATTTTATACGGCTTTGTGGAAGACATTCTGGGAGATTCCGACGGAGTCGTTGCGCTGTTCACCAATCACCCCAGGATCGGCGAAGCTGCTTCCGTCAACCTTGCGCTATGTGGACTTTACGCGGCAGGTTTGGGAGTGGGCGCCGCTCCAAAGGAATCGATGGCTGAAATTCCGCAAGCGCTTTCCTTGCAGCCGCTGCAAGCGTCCATAGCTGCCGCGAAAAAATCGGCGCCGGCTTATGAATTGCCGAAGCCGACGCTTCCCGCATCGAAACCCGCTGCGGGTCTGGAGCCCGATCGTTACACCGAACTGGGCAAGCTTTTCGCCGATTTCCTCGACCGCGGATTCCAGATTTATTCTGGAGGAAAAAAGAAGCAAGTGCACGTGAATGTCTGTATCACCGGCGCAGCCCTGGGGCTTCCGGGCGTGGACCGCATTTTTGACGACGCCAATGTCGAACGGATTTTACGGGGGGAGGTGTTCATCCGTCCTATTCCGATGGAATTTCGCCAGGCAATGGTGGAGAAAAATATTACCCGTCTTGTCAAAACCGAATCGGGTGAAGGAAGATTCGAATCGATTCAAAGCTTATCGGATGTGATAAAACTCGCCGCTCGCGCCGGAGATTTGGACATCGTTCGTGATTTTGGATTTCCAGAAGACCGGACTCAGGCTCTCGACAGGGTCACAAAACTGGCGATCGGCGCAGGGATTGACGCCTTGCGCGACGCAGGCATCCCCCTGGTGATGCATTACAAGACAACCACCAAGGGAACCAAACTGCCCGACCGGTGGATGCTTCCCGATGAGATTCGGGACGACACCGGGATCCTGTTTACTTCCGCATTTCCAGGCCTTGATTCTTATGAGCAGATTATTTCGGACTTTTATCGCGACCGCATCCGTCGCGAACGTTTGGCGGAACTGAGCGGTCTTCAGACTCTCGCGGCGCAGAGCGGCAACGGCATCGCCGAAGAAATCCGTAAACGAATCGATGCGTTACGCGAGGAAATTGAGAAGAACGCGTATCATTTCGATCGCCGGTTCCTTTTCCGGGTGCTTTCGATGGGCCATTCTCAGTTCGCCGAATACATAGGCGCGCGCGGCCCAAACACTTCCACAAACGGCGCATGTTCCAGCGGAACCCAGGCGGTTGGCCTTGCCAGCGACTGGATCCGGACCGGCCGGTGCAAACGCGTCATCATAATCTCAGCAGACGACATAACCTCGGACAACTTGATGGGGTGGTTTGGTTCGGGCTTTCTTGCGTCCGGATCTGCGGCGACGGACGAGATTGTGGAAGACGCGGCGACTCCCTTCGACCGCAGGCGCCATGGCCTGATTGTCGGGATGGGGGCGTCGGCTGTTGTGCTCGAAAGCCTCGAATCCGCCCAGGAACGCGGGATCCGGCCGATCTGTGAGCTTTTGGGCTCTGTGGTGGCCAACAGCGCCTACCATGGGTCCCGGCTCGATGTCAGTCACATCCGACACGTTATGGAAAAACTGATTTCCGACGCGGAAGCGGAATGGGGTATTGACCGCTATCAGATTGCTCCGGAAACGGTTTTTGTCTCTCACGAAACCTACACTCCGGCGCGGGGCGGCAGCGCTTCTGCGGAAGTTTTCGCCCTGCGGCATGTTTTCAAAGAAGCCGCCGATCAAATCATTGTGGCAAATACAAAAGGCTCCACCGGACACCCGATGGCCGTCGGGATTGAGGACGTGGTTTCAGTCAAAATCCTGGAGACCGGATTAATACCTGCAGTTCCCAATTTTAAGGAAATGGATCCTGAACTCGGTTATCTCAACCTTTCCAAGGGAGGATTCCATCCGGTGCGCTACGCTCTGCGGCTGGGCGCCGGATTCGGCTCCCAAATCAGCATGTCGCTGCTGCGCTGGACGCCGACTCCGGATGGGAATCGCCCCTCCCCGGCGCAGCTCGGATTCCCCTATCGAATAGAAAACCGGGAAGCCTGGAACAATTGGCTGAAACGCAACACCGGATACGAAGCGCCGGAGTTGGAGATTGTGCGGCGCACCCTGAGGGCGAAGGACCAGGGCCCTTCGGCGCAAGCGGAGACCAACGGCACAATCGCTCCGATTCCATCGAAGCCTGAGGCGATTTCAATTCAACCTGTCGCCCCTGCCGCGCCGGCGGCGGACCAGGTTCAGACGAGGGTGATGCAGATAATCTCGGAAAAAACCGGGTATCCTTCGGACATGCTGGATCTCGACCTCGACCTTGAAGCCGACCTCGGGATCGACACCGTGAAGCAGGCGGAAATGTTCGCCGCCATACGGGCGGCCTACGACATCCCTCGCGAGGACAACCTCAAGCTGCGCGATTTTCCGACGCTGGCCCATGTGGTGAAATTCGTCTACGACCGCAGGCCGGACCTAAAAGCGGCTGCCGTCCCGATGCCGCCGGCCGCGCCCCAGGCAGCGCCGGCCACCTCCGCCGCCCCTGCAGCGACCCCCCCCGCGGACGCAGTCCAGGGGGAAGTTCTGAAGATCATCGCCGAGAAAACCGGCTATCCTCCGGACATGCTGGATCTCGATCTCGACCTTGAAGCCGACCTCGGGATCGACACCGTGAAGCAGGCGGAAATGTTCGCCGCCATACGGGCGGCCTACGACATCCCTCGCGAGGACAACCTCAAGCTGCGCGATTTTCCGACGCTGGCCCATGTGGTGAAATTCGTCTACGACCGCAGGCCGGACCTAAAAGCGGCTGCCGTCCCGATGCCGCCGGCCGCGCCCCAGGCAGCGCCGGCCACCTCCGCCGCCCCTGCAGCGACCCCCCCCGCGGACGCAGTCCAGGGGGAAGTTCTGAAGATCATCGCCGAGAAAACCGGCTATCCTCCGGACATGCTGGATCTCGATCTCGACCTTGAAGCCGATCTCGGGATCGACACCGTGAAACAGGCCGAAATGTTCGCCGCAATACGAGCGGCTTACGACATCCCGCGCGAGGACAACCTCAAGCTGCGCGATTTTCCGACGCTGGCGCATGTAATCCAGTTTGTTTATGACAGAAGGCCGGATCTGAAGCCGGCCGCTGCGCCGACATCGACTGCCATCGTCGAACCGCCTGCGCCGGCGAAACAAGCCGAAACCCCAAAGCCGGCGGGAGTTGAAGAGGATCCGGTTAAGACGAAAGTGCTTGAAATCATCGCCGAAAAGACCGGCTATCCTTCCGACATGCTCGACCTCGATCTGGATCTTGAGGCCGATCTCGGGATCGACACCGTGAAACAGGCGGAAATGTTCGCCGCCATACGGGCGGCTTACGACATTCCGCGCGAAGACAGCCTGAAGCTGCGCGATTTTCCGACGCTCGCTCATACGATTCAGTTTGTCTACGATCGCAAGCCCGAGCTGAAAAAGAGCGCGGCCGCCAGATTGGAATCTCAGGCGCCTCCATCCGAGGCTGCAGGGGAGGCGTCCGGCTTTGTTTCGGTTGTGCGGCGCGTTCCGCTGCCGAAGCTCCGGCCGGCGCTGGCTCTCTGCAAGCCCACCGGCATTTCGCTCAGGGCGGGGACCAGGGTGATTGTAATGCCCGACCAGGGAGGCGTTGGAAAAGCTCTCACGGCGCGGCTGGAAAAAATGGGAGTGCAGCCGTTGATTATAGAAGGCGCTCCAGATTCGCGGCTCTTGACGAATAATATAGAAAAATGGAAAACGGAAGGCCCGGTCCATGGCGTCTATTGGCTGCCTGCTCTGGACAGTGAAGGGCCTGTCGCCGGATTGACTTACACGCAATGGCGCGAAGCGACGAGAATCCGGGCGAAGCTGTTGTTTGCGACGATGCAGGCGGTGTACGACCAGGCCGGCGAAACAGGCGCCTTCCTTGTCTCTGCAACCCGGCTCGGCGGCCTGCATGGTTACGACGCGGCCGGAGCAGCCGATCCTCTGGGCGGCGCTGTTGCAGGGTTTACAAAGGCTTATAAGCGCGAAAAAGAGAAGACTGTCGTAAAGGTCGTCGATTTCGAACCAAGCCGGAAAACGAGCGCCCTGGCCGACCTGCTGATCGAGGAAACGATGCACGATCCCGGCGCGGTGGAAATCGGCTACCGGGACGGCCGGCGCTGGACGGTCGGCATCGAGGAAAAGCGGCTCCAAGAGGAGAGCTCTGGTCTGAAGTTGAAGAAGGACACAATTTTTGCCATCACCGGCGCGGCCGGGAGCATTGTTTCCGCAATCACGTCGGATCTGGCTGCGGCGTCCGGCGGCATTTTCTATCTGATGGACCTGACGCCGGAACCGGATCCCTCCAACCGCGACCTCCAGCGCCTTGCAACCGACAAGGAGAGCCTTAAACGGGACATCTTTGAACGGTTGAAATCGCGAGGCGAGCGAGCAACCCCGGCGATGGTGGACAAAGAACTGGCCGCGCTGGAACGCTCACGGGCCGCTCTGGACGCCATAGAAGCGGTGAAAAAGGCGGGAGGCACGGCTTATTACTGCAGCCTCGATCTGTTGGACAACGCCGCGGTCCGCCGGGTCGTTAAAACAATAGCCGAGCGGCACGGCCGAATAGACGTGCTGGTGCATGCCGCGGGATTGGAAATCAGCCACAAACTGCCGGATAAAAAGCCCGGCGAGTTTGACCTGGTTTTCGACGTTAAGAGCGACGGCTGGTTCAACCTGATCTCCGGCATCGGCGACATGCCTTTGGGCGCCGCTGTAGTGTTCAGTTCAGTCGCCGGCCGTTTTGGCAACGCCGGCCAGACGGATTACAGCGCTGCCAACGATTTGCTGTGCAAGTGCGTTTCAAACCTCCGCGGCAGATCGAACACCCTGGGCATCGCCATTGACTGGACGGCCTGGAGCGGAATCGGGATGGCCGCCCGTGGATCAATCCCGGCCATTATGAAACAGGCCGGCATCGACATGCTTCCGCCCGAAGCCGGCATCCCGGTTGTCCGCCAGGAGTTGACTGCCGGAAGTTCCTGCGAAGTTGTCATCGGGCGACAACTGGGAATCCTGATGCAGGAATTCGATCCCCAGGGCGGATTGGACGTATCCCAAGACGGGCCTCTGGCGTCTCTGCTGCGCGATCGAGGGATTATGACCGGCGAAGTGACGGGTATGGGTTTGTATGGCGGGCTGACAATAGAGTCGACCCTGGATCCGGTCAGACAGCCGTTCCTTTATGACCACCAGATCAATGGAACGCCGGTTCTGCCGGGCGTCATGGGAATCGAAGCCATGGCCGAAGCGGCGAAACTGCTGTTCCCGGATCGCTATATAAGCGCGATTGAAAACGTAAGCTTCCTGGCCCCCTTCAAGTTCTACCGTAACCAGCCTCGCACCGTGACGGTTCATGCCGATTTTTATGCGGAAAAAGAGGAAATTGTCGGCAATTGCAGACTGGTGGGAGCGCGGACGCTTCATGGGCAGACGGCGCCGGAAATTACCGTTCACTTTTCCGGACAAGTTCGTTTGGTCGCCGGCGAGCCTAAGGCAGTGAAGGGAAAAAACCTTCCCGGACTTGACGAACAGGCGAAATTGAAGGCCGCGGATATTTACCGCATCTATTTCCATGGGCCGGCTTATCAGGTCATTGAAGGCGCCTGGCGGTCGGGCGGCATGATTGTGGCGCGATGCGCACAAAACCTGCCGGACAATCATTCGCCTTCCGAGTCGCCGACGATTGTGTCTCCGCGGCTGATCGAGCTTTGCTTCCAAACCGCCAGCCTCTCAGGCCTGGCTCTGCAATCCCGGCTCGGGCTTCCGTACGGCATGAAGGAGCTCAGACTCTTCTCGCTGCCCGGGAGTTCCGGCGGGGAAGCTTATGGCGCGCTTGTAGCCGTCAATTCCGACGGAAGCTACGACTGCAAGCTTATGGACAACAAGGGATTTGTTTACATGACCCTGCGTGGCTACAGGACTATGGACCTTCCGGATCCCGTTCAGGAGGATCTGGTCAAGCCGTTTCGGACTGCGTTTCAGGCGGAATAGACGGAATGCTCGAAAGCCTTTATTGGCTAACTCAGGAATTTTCGGACGTGCCTGAAGACGAGGACTGGCTGAGCGAAGGGGAGCGCACCCGGATCGCCGGGATGCGCTTCCCGAAGCGGCGCAATGATTTTAAATTGGGCCGCTGGACTGCAAAACGCGCCTTCGGCGCCCTTCTGTCATACTCTGTTCCGCAATATCGGATGCTGGAAATTCGCGCCGCGGACGACGGCGCGCCGGAGCCCCGCCTCAATGGCGCTCTTTTAGAGTTCGGAATTTCGATCAGTCACAGCCGCGGCAGGAGCTTAAGCGCCATCGGGCCGCAAGATGCCGGTATTGGCTGCGATCTGGAGTTCATTGAGCATCACGACAGGGATTTCTTCCGGGATTGCTTCACGCCGGCGGAACTGGCAATCTTTGAGCAAAACATGCTCCGGGATCAGGCTCTAACCGGCATGCTCATCTGGAGCGGCAAGGAAACGGCGTTGAAAATCCTCCGCGAGGGCATGCGGCGGGACACGCGCAGCGTGCAGATCGATGCCTTCGGCCGGCCGCAGGAAGGCTGCTGGAATTCCTGGACCGGACGCTGCCTGCAAACCTCCCGAACTTTTTATGGCTGGTGGCAAACCTGTGACGGCTATGTCTACACAATGGCGTCCGATGGCATTACGGCTCCGCCGATCCGGCTCGCGGCCTCTTCCGCTTCTTAGGGCCCGTATGCTTCCCGGTTTTGACCGGGAAACTTCAAAAGGCCCGGCCTCCTTTTTCGGCGTTCGATATTCTCTCTGTTCCGGAGGCTGTTTTATGTTTCCTGATGGATGGTTGGGACCGCCGGCAGAGCCGGGGATGGATGGCGTTTTTAAAACTTTCGCTATCATGATATCCTAAACGCCTATGAACAAAACCGTGAAGATCGGCAAGGCCTTTCCGCGCGCCGCCATAGGGTTTTTGCCCGAATATCTCGACTTTAAAAAAGGGATTCGGGTCGGCCATCTCGAGGACAATCAGAGGATCACCCGGATTCTCAAACTGTCTCTCGAGGAAAGGCATCGACAATCTTTCGTGACCGAGCGTTTCGGCCGCGGCGTTTACTGGCAATGGATAGGTTTTCTGCCGCGCGCCAATCGGGACGCGAAGCCGGAGTCTAATAGCGTCAGTTTCGGCTGTTCGAAATATTTTTTGACGATCGATATGGAAGCGTCCCTTTTTAAGTGCGGTTTTTCTGTGGAACGGGGTTTCAAGCAGCCGCCGGCGGATTTTCCCCAATGTCAGTTGAAACCGGATTTTGACTGGAACCGGCTGCTGAAACAGTTGAAATCCGCGAGCGCCATGGAGAAGGAGCTAAAACGTCTGGTAAATCGGGAAGGATTCGCCATTGACGCCGGGAACTGGGACGAGAGGAAGGCAATCGGTGGCGGCGAGCTTCCGCCGATGCCCGAGTTGCGCAGAATTCTTGAGCGCGCTCCCGGAACGTCCTGGGCCGGTTTTCAGGTTTACTATCCCATGCAGGAGAAAGACGTCCGCGGGTCTTCAGGCGTAGACCTTGTGGAAGCGATGATGGCGATTTTCCGCGAAGTGACGCCTGCGATGAACCTTTGCATGCAGATCCGGCTTGAATAGACGCCCGGGGAAAATTGAGGCGTTTGAAATCGACGCCGGCATTTTCCTTTTTTGATTATTTTGACGGCAGGTGTGCGTATGGCTCAGACAGTTTCTTCGTCCAAAGTGAAATTGACAAAAACGACATCCAAGACATCGATCGAAGAGCCGCCGGACGGAAGGCTCAAGACTTTGTTTTTGGAAAACATACACGCTGCGGCGGACGAGGCTTTTAAAAGCTGCAAAATTGAGAGGCATTCGGGCGCTCTTCATGAAGAGAAACTGATCGAAATGCTTCCGGGCGTCCACGTTCTGGGAATTCGTTCCAAGACCAGGATTACGGAGCGCGTCCTGGCTGCGGCGCCGCAACTGATTGCCGTGGGATGCTTCTGCATCGGAACCGACCAGGTTGATCTGGAAGCCGCTGCGAACCGCGGAGTCGCTGTTTTTAACGCGCCTTTCAGCAATACGCGAAGCGTGGCCGAACTGACGATCGCCGAGGTGGTCATGCTTGCGCGGCGGGCCGTCCAGCGTTCGATGGAGCTTCATCACGGCCGCTGGGAAAAATCCGCCAAAGGCTGCATGGAAGTCAGGCGAAAGACCATCGGGATTGTGGGCTATGGCCACATTGGCCCGCAGGTAGGCCTGTTGGCCGAATCTCTGGGCATGAGGGTTGTGTTTTACGACATTCTCAAGAAACTTCCGCTCGGCAATGCGCGACAACTGTCGAGCCTGGAAGAGTTGTTGAAGATGTCTGATTTCGTGACGCTTCACGTCCCGGACACTCCGTTGACGCGCGGCATGATCGGCCATGAACAGTTTCAGCTGATGCCCGAAGGCGCTTACTTCCTGAATCTAAGCAGGGGGTTGGTTGTGGATATCGGAGCGTTGCGGCAGGCTCTGGCAAGCGGCCATCTGGCCGGCGCCGCTATCGATGTTTTTCCCAAAGAGCCGAATTCGGGCCATGATCCGTTTGAGTCTGAGTTGCGCGGCCTGAGCAACGTCATTCTGACTCCGCACATAGGAGGCAGCACTGAAGAAGCTCAGCGCAATATCGGCCTGGAGGTCTCCGAAGCGTTGATCTCTTACGTTCAGGATGGAGCCACGACCGGCTGCGCCAATCTGCCTGAAGTTCAGATGCCGCCCGCGGAAGAGAGCTACCGGATTCTCAATATACACAAAGACGTCCCGGGCGTGCTCAGCCAGATCAACGGGCTGGTTGCGGGCAGGGGCGCCAATATCAAAGCGCAGTCTTACAACACACGAAACGGCATCGGGTATCTGATTATGGATGTGGAGAAGAGCCTTTCGCGCATTGTGGAAAAGCAGATGGAACTGCTGCCCTCCAATATCCGCACCCGCCTGTTGTTTTGATCGACGGATTGGATGCGGATTTTCCATCCTTCGTTCCCTTGAACAGCCGTCGGAACCCATGCGTTCGAGCGAACGACTGCAGACATCCCGTTCCATTCCACCTATCGTATTTTAGACTGCTCTGGCCGGCGCCGCGCTTTGCGCTGCCCCCGGAAAGCCGACGTCACCCGATGACTTGCCCGAGCGCGGCCAGCACCCGATGCGCGTCCTCTTTGTCCATCCCGGAAAAAATCGGCAGACAGATATGCCTCGCGCACAAATCCTCGGAAACCGGCAGCGTTCCCGATGTATAGGGGCTGAAAACCGGCTGTTTGTGCAGAGGCTCTTCGTAGACTTCTCCCGCCAGCGACACTTCATAGCTCTCGCGCAGTATTCTTTTTAATTCTTTGCGGTCGCGTTTCTCATTCAAGACCGCGATGTACTTGTAGTAATTGCAGGTTCCTTCAGGCGGAATTTTCAGAGTCTTGAGATTTCTCAGCCCGGCCAATCCCTCGCTATAAATGGCGGCGATCGCCTGGCGATCCGCTATCATTGCGGGAAGGCGTTCCAGATGTTTGAGCCCGATGATGGCGTGAGGCTCCGACATGCGCCAATTATTGCCCATCCGCACATGCGCGTTCACTGTGAAGCTTGCTTTTCCCTGATCGCGATAGATCCTGGATTCTTCCGCGATCCGGTCGTCATTGGTGACGATCATGCCTCCTTCACCCGAAGTCATGACTTTCGTCGGATAAAAACTGAAAGAGCCCGCGATCCCGAAGGCGCCCGCGCGGGTTGAACCAAGCCTCGATCCATGGGCATGGGCGGCGTCTTCAACAAGCCAAATGCCCCTTCTCTTTGCCAGGTCGACAAGGGCGGGCATTTGCGGAGTGACGATTCCGCCGATGTGTACGACGATTATTCCGGCAGTCCTGCAGGTCAGGCTCTTCTCCACGTCCTCCGCCCGCACGGAGAAAGTTTCCGGATCCATGTCTACGAATTTGGGGTTGCCGCCGGCGTGCACGACGGCGGCTGCGGTGGCGAAAAATGTGTTGGTCGGGACCAGAACATCGTTGCCTTCAACGCCGAGAGCGCGAAGGATGATTTCAAGCGAACTGGTTCCGCTGTTGACGGCAATTGCCTGGCGGACGCCGCAGAACTCGGCGAAATTGTTTTCAAACTGGGCGCCATATTTGCCCAGCGTTAATTGCCCGCTGGATAAAACTTCCTGGATTCGCTCGGCAATCCACAACCGATCTTCAGGCAAAAATTGAATTTTAGCGGCAGGGACCTGGGCCATTTTTGATCCTTTCATAAAAATAGGATTGCAAACAAAATCAAAAAAATCCGCAAGGAGCGATGTTTTCAGTCCAAATGCAATTCAGCCTCAGAAAACGGCGCGCGCCGAAGACGGGATAAAAAAGAACAGGTTTCTCATCGTTCTCCTCGCCAATTCTTCCCGGGGATTGATTCCAAACGCTTTTATCCGTCTCGATGCGCTCACTTGCCGATTACGTCTCGCCGCCGCTCCGGGCGATGAGGATCACGCCGAGGATTACCATTGCAATCCCCATCCAGCGGACGGGAGGAACGCTTTCTTTTAACATCAAGATAGCCAGGACTGCGGCGAAGCCATACTCGATGGCCGTCATGGGCAGCGCCACCGTCACATCCGTCCAGGACAGGGCGGCCAGGAACAGGAAATAAAAGGCGGCGTTGAGAATTGTTCCGACTATGACATTCGGATTGCACAGGGCGTGCCAGAAATAGACCATGACCGGCCATGGCGAATAGGTCTCAAGGCTGCCGACCTGCAGCATTCCGCGCCGGACAAGAATTTGGCCCAGAGCCGCCGAAGCGGCCGCCACCGTCATTGCAACAATAACTCTCAGCATTCCTCCTCCTGTTTTCGTGTGGATGTGCGGGCCCGGCCTTTCAACATAAGTCGCTGAAGGCGATTTTCCGTGCGCCCGCCTCCTGCAGCGATTTTGCGAACTGGTCGCTCGTCAGCGTTTGGAATTCGTCAAAGTGTCGGTAAAGAGGCATGGTGCGATCGATTTCTCCGCTGCGTCGCGTCGCGGGATGAAAACAAAACTCCGTGACTCCGGGAGGCAGGTTCCGCACGAATTTCAGAACCAGATCCAAGGTCATGGACCCGCTGTCGGACATGCCGAAAAGATAATCATTATGGAAAATCCCGGCTTTTCGAAGCAGGCGTTTCATAGCGCCCAGCCAGGGAATGAGAAAAATACGCGAGCCGAATCTGGACGCCAGGGATTTTTGCGCCGCTTTCCAGGACCGGACGAGCGGTTCATTCGGAAGCCGGACTGCTTTCAATCCGTACTCCTTGCCTATCTTCAGGATCAATCGGAGCACGGTCGGGTGAAAATGCATGTGGTTGTGCGCATTGACATGGTCCAGAACAAAACCGGTTTTATGAAACGCTTCAAACTGGGCGCGTATTTCAATTTCGAGCTGCTTGCGAATTCCCGGATAAAAAAAATATTTAAAACCCGCACGGGCCAGATGAGAGGAGAAGGCGCCGGCAGAGTCCACAAGATCCGGGATGCGGGCCGGATCCGCAACCGGGCGTCCTTCCACAATCGTCAGGTGGAGCCCTATTTTCAAGGATGGATAGCGCCGGGCTTTATCAATCGCGTCCCGAGTATAGGGTTCGCCCACCATCAGGCTTGTCGTTGTGAGAACGCCCGAATGGTGAGCTTCTATTATCGCCTCGTTGACCGGCGCCGCCAACCCGAAATCATCGCCGGTGACAATGACCTTTTTGGGAGTCTGCAATCCGCAATCCGCCCTTCGTTAATCGCAATCTTTTAGGAGCCTGCTCGGGCCACGAGGCGGCCGTCTCTGGTGAGGACAAAACTGGTTCCCCTCCAGACGGTTGTCCTTTTGGTAAAGGCCAGCAGCCAGGTCGCCAGAGAGGAGATGTCGCGAAAAATGAGCAGCCCCAGGTTGCGCAGTCCCTCCCGGTCCTGGAGACCTTTGCCCAGAATCATCGCAGATGACGCGAACCGCAAAAAAATCGCCCCGGCCATGACCCACAGCCCGACTGCATCGCCCAGCCGAGCGGCCGCATAAAGGATTGAAAAGGGGACTGAGCGCACCAGCGCCGTGGAGAAAAAAGCCAAGGGACGGGCGGAACGAGTGTTTTGATCCCAATAGACCTGATGGCTCCACCATTGGGACGGGCTTTTGAGGTCCACTGTCGTGTCCACGAAATAAGGGATGATCGAGACTTTCTTCCCTAGCGTCCAGATGCGTCTTCCCATTTCGTAATCCTCCACAAGATAGTCCGAGAGCGCTTCGAGCCCGCCGATCTCCTCAAGCGTCGATCGATGGAGGGCGGCAGAAGCTCCCAGACAGAACTTGGAGGCGCCGCTGACGTGGGCGAATATGACGTTGGCCATGAAATCCGCATTGAGCGTCAACAGTTCCATTTTTTCAAACCATGCATCCGCGCCGGCGGCCTTGTACAGCGTACAGGTGCAACCCACATCGGGGTCGCTCAGAGGTGCGATGATGGTTTTGAGATAATCCGGTTTCAGCAAAACATCGCTGTCGCTGATGACCAGCATGTCGTGGCGGGCATGTTTCAATCCGCCAACCATGTTGTTGATTTTACCGTTGGCGCCGGGCCGGCAGTTTTCAATCGCCACCGTCACTCGTTCCGGCCCGAATTCCCGTTGGATTTTTTTCAGCAGCGGGACTGCGGCGTCTTCAGGATCCTGCACCGAGAAAACGACTTGGAATTCAGGGTAGTCCTGAATGCAGGCGCTGCGAAGGTTCTCGGACTGGTTCTTTTCCAGACCGTGAACGGGTTTTAGAATCGTGACCGGAGGCCACGATTTAAAGCAGTGTTTGGGATTTTCCTTGGATGGTTTGTGCAGTCGAATGACAGCCAGGACGCACAAAACTGCGTAGATGGACCCCCCTACCGCAGGGATTAAAAATAGCCACTCCAAAGCGTGCCGCAGAGTATGAATCATCGGATGAACCGTCCTCTTATTTTAAAGCATTTGAATTATTATGTCCGTTCGTTTGCCGTCCTACAACTCTGAAGCCAAGCGTTTCAAAGACATCGGCCAAACGTTTCTGTCGCGCCCCAAGATCGATTTCGAAATGACGGAATTCGGAACGCAGCGGAAATTCATTGCGCAAGCGGCTAAAGTCAGCCGCCGTTTGGATCCCCCTCAGGCCTGCGTCGGCTTTTTCGATGTCGAAAGCCTGGACAAGCGACGGCAGAATGCAGTCGCCCGCAGATTCGGAGAGGCGGAGCCGCTGGGATTTCGGATATAAAGGCCCTGCGTCCCAGGTCGATTTTATGTTGAAAAACCGGCACAGCTCTTCGCGGACCATCTCCGTCGCACGGATCTTGCTGTCCAGGGCAACGCCGGCAATGTGCGGCGTCCCAATATCGACCGATTCCAGGAGAGAAAAATCGATTTGAGGCTCTCGTTCCCAAACATCCAGAATCGCCCCTTCGATCTTATGCTCCAGGAGCGCCGCCTTCAGTTCTCGATTGTCGATGACTGCGCCTCTGGATGTGTTGACGAGGTATTGTTTCGACGAAAACCGTTCCAGGACGCTTTTATCGATCATGTGCAGAGTCGGATATTCCCCGGACGCCAGTGGCACGTGAAGGGTTAAAATATCAGCCCCAAGGACGTCCTTGAAATCGCGGTATTGGCGATCTCCTGTCAAGTTGCGGAGCGGAGGATCGCAAAGAAGCACATCCATTCCCAGCGCTTTTGCCTTTTTCGCCACCCTGGACCCGACATGTCCGACGCCGATGACCGCGATGGATTTTCGCGCCAGATCCCAATCCCGGCGAGCCGCAACAACGCAGAGGGCGGTGACGACGTACTCGGATACGGCGTCCGCGTTGCACCCTGCCGCGCAACAAAAGCCAATCCCCTCGGATTTCAAATACTGTTGATCAATGTGGTCAATACCCGCGCTGGCCGCGGCGACAAAACGCACGGAGCTTCCCCGTAAAAGCGATTCATCCACTCGGGTTACGGTGCGGACAATCAAAACGTCGGCATCGCCAATATCTCCGGCCTTGAGATCTTCGGATGAAAAAGGACGCAATTCTCCAATATCGGAGAACGCTTCCGATCCGCAGGGCAGCGCTTCATCAATGGCAATAATCATCCGGAACCCAAAACTTATATTTTAGGCTATTTCTGTCAAAAGGGAACGTGTTTTAAGCAGGACCTGGCTCTTTCTGTTTTTGGGGGATTGGCGAATATCTTCGGGGGGCCGGAACATTGCGCCGACCCTGAGAAATTCCGAAAAAAAACGAGTGCATCTGCGGTATGATACCCGTCTATGGCTTGGTTCAAGAAAGAGAAAAACGCGATCGTCAATACCAGCGAGGAAAAGACCGTCCGGACGGAAGGGCTCTTCAAAAAATGCGAAAGCTGCCGGAATTATATCTGGAACAAGGATCTGGACGCCAACGAGAAGGTTTGTCCCAAGTGCGGCTATCATTTCAAGATCAATGCCAGAGAGCGTCTCGAGATGCTTTTGGACGATCAGCGTTTTGAAATGCTCGACAACCGTATCGTCTCCCCCGATCCATTGAAATTCGTCGATCGCGAACCGTATTCGCAAAAGCTGGCTTTGGCTCAAGAAGCAACGGGGCTGAACGATGCGGTGATCAATGCCTCGGGCGCCATGGGAGGCCGGGCCGTCCTGGCATGTGCGATGGAATACAGTTTCATCGGCGGCTCGATGGGTTCGGTCGTCGGGGAAATGATCACCCTGGCTGTTGAGCGAGCTGTAAGAGAAAAAGCGCCCTTGATCATTATTTCATCCTCGGGAGGCGCCCGCATGCATGAAGGAGCTTTCTCGCTGATGCAGATGGGGAAGATTAGCGCCGCTCTCGCCAGGCTGGATGAAGCCCGCGCGCCGTTCATCTCGATTTTAACGGACCCGACGACGGGCGGCGTCACCGCCAGCTTTGCCATGTTGGGAGATCTGAATATCGCGGAGCCGGGAGCGCTGATCGGCTTCGCCGGTCCGCGAGTCATTGAACAGACGATCCGCCAAAAACTTCCCAAAGGATTTCAGCGTTCCGAATTCCTGCTGCAGCATGGAATGCTCGACGCCATCGTGGACCGGCGCCGGATGCGGGAGTATCTGATAAACGCCATAAACTTCTTCATGCAATGAAAAACGCCGCGGATTGCGTATTTTAAAACGACAGCTTTCAAATTCGCGGAATACGCGGCGTCTTTTGAGCGCCGACGTCAGGAAGGTCTGTATTCCCCAAACACCTTTCGCATGACGTCGCAAATTTCTCCAAGAGTGCATAGGGACCGAACGCAATCCAGGATCGGGACCATGAGGTTGCCGTCGCCTTTTGACGTTTTATCGAGGCTTTCCAGGGCTTGACGGGCTTTTTGGGCGTCGCGCCCCGATTTCAGGTCGGCGATCCGCTTCATCTGGACGTTTCGCACTTCCGGATCGATCTCCAGCAGCGTCTGCGACGGGGATTCCTTGACCTGATACTTGTTCATCCCCACAACGACGCGCTCTCCCGATTCGACCTCTTTCTGGTAACGGTAGGCGCTCTCCTGGATTTCACGTTGAATATACCCCTGCTCGACTGCGGCGACGGCCCCGCCCATTTTATCGATTTGTTCGATAAGAGCTTCCGCTTGCCGTTCGATCTCGTCGGTCAGCGCTTCGATGCAATACGAGCCTCCGAGCGGATCCACGGTGTCGGCCACGCCGGATTCCAGAGCGATCAGCTGCTGAGTCCGCAGGGCGACCTGCGCCGATTGTTCGGAAGGCAGAGCCAGGGCTTCGTCCATCGAATTCGTGTGCAGGGATTGCGCTCCGCCAAGCACCGCAGACAAGGCCTGCCACGCCACGCGGACGATGTTGTTCATGGGCTGCTGCGCTGTCAGAGTGGATCCGGCGGTTTGCGTGTGGAAGCGCAGCATCCAGGACCGCGGATTCTTGGCCCCAAAACGTTGTTTCATTATTTTGGCCCAGAGCCTGCGGGCTGCCCGGAACTTTGCGATCTCCTCGAGGAAATTCAAATGCGCGTTGAAGAAGAAGGAAAGCCTGGGGGCGAAATCGTCCACGCTGAGGCCCGCTTTCAGCGCATTGTCTACGTATGCGACGGCGTTGCTGAGCGTAAAGGCCACTTCCTGCACCGCCGTGGATCCCGCTTCCCTTATATGATAGCCGCTGATGCTTATGGGATTCCAACTGGGCACTTCTTTGGCGCAGAAGCTGAATATATCGGTTATCAGACGCATCGAAGGGTTCGGGGGGTAAATATAGGTCCCGCGGGAAGAATATTCCTTCAGAATGTCATTCTGGATTGTCCCGTTCAGCTTGGATCTGGCGACTCCATTCTCCTCCGCAACCGCTATATACATGGCCAGCAGAACGGCCGCCGGGGCGTTGATCGTCATGGAAGTGGATACTTTGTCCAGCGGGATTTTGTCGAACAGAACGGCCATGTCTTTCATGGAATCGATGGCCACTCCGACTTTGCCCACTTCGCCTTCAGCCAGCGGGTGGCTGGAATCGTATCCGATCTGGGTCGGTAGATCGAAAGCCACCGACAGTCCCGTCTGTCCCTGCTCCAGAAGATAGCGGTAACGCCGGTTGGTGTCTTCCGCCGTTCCAAAACCCGCGTATTGACGCATGGTCCAGAGCTTGCCCCGATACATATTCGCCTGGATTCCTCGGGTGAATGGATATTCTCCCGGCAGACTCAGATCCCGCAAGTAATCCGTTTCGGCATTGTCGAGGGGAGAAAAAATCCTTTTGACCGGAATGCCTGAAGAAGTGCGAAAATCCGCGCACCGCTCCGATTTCCCTTTAGAGGCGTTTCTGCCCTTTTCGTTCCACTTGTCCATCTCGACTTGTATTCTTTTCATCTCTTCTGAATCAAACATTGAACTCCCCTTTGAAATTCACTTTATAAACACAAACATAAGGATTATTACATTTATTCCGAAATTTCCAGGCCGTAATAGGGCGGAAAAACGCAATAAGCCGTTTGAGGGATGGCTTTCAGGGCCGGCCGGAGCGGCGCGCGGGGTCGAAACGGGGAATATTCCGATCGGGACTCTCCTCTCAACGGCGCCAACAAAGCGTATTAAAAATCCAGCAAGAATCCGTTGCAGCGAGGGAAGCCGCGTCGACAGATTAGCCCCAAGATTCCTAACCGGAAGCTAAATCATCTTCTCAAATTCTCCCTCGCTCAAAACCTTGACGCCCAGTTCTTTGGCTTTGTCCAGCTTGCTTCCTGGATCGCTTCCGGCGACGACATAGTCGGTATTTCGCGAAACCGACGAAGAAGTTTTGCCTCCCAGCTTGCGAATCCGCTCCTCCATTTGAGATCGGCTGAAATGCTCCATCGTCCCGGTGATTACAAAGGTTTTCCCTGCAAGGCCGGAAGCTTCTTTGTCTTTGATTTGTTCCGTTAATTTCACTCCGTAGCTTTTCAGTTGCTGAATGATTTTTTTCCCGGCGTTGCTGCTGAAAAAATCGAAAACGCTTTTAGCCGCGATCGGCCCTATTCCGGGCGTCTGAACGAGACGTTCCTCGGAAGCATTCATCAAAGAGTCGATGTCGCCGTTGAAATTCTCTGCCAGGAGTCTGGCGTTATTCTCTCCTACGTGACGGATGCCCAGCGCCGTCAAAACTCGCGTCAATCCCCGATCCCTGCTGTTTTGGATGCTTTCTATGAGGTTTTGAGCTGATTTTTCCCCCATTCGCTCCAGTTCCGCTATCTGTTCGGTCGTCAGGTCGAACAAGTCCGGCAGGGATTTGACGATTTCCCGTTCGACAAGCTGGTCGATCAGAGCCGGTCCCAGGCCTTCTATATCCATGGCGCGTCTGGCGGCAAAAAATCGGAGGCGCTCTTTCAACTGAGCCGGGCATGACGGATTGAGGCAGCGAATGTAGACTCCGCCTTCATCGCGGGCTACTTCGCTTCCGCAGACAGGGCAGCTGGATGGAAAGCGGAACTCCCTTTCCCGGCCGGACCGTTTCTCCAATTCCACCCGGACGACATGGGGAATTATTTTTCCGGCTTTTTCCACAATGATGGCATCGCCTATTCGGATGTCTTTGCGGACGATTTCGTCGGCGTTATGCAGACTGACCCGCGACACCCTGGTGCCGGCGATTTCGACTGTTTCAAGGTCGGCGACCGGCGTCAACGCGCCTGTTTTCCCGACCTGAACGTGTATGTCCTTGATTTTCGTGCTGGATTGCCAGAGTTCAACTTTGTAAGCGATGACCCAGCGAGGGAATTTGCTGGTCGAGCCGAGAGCGTTTCGATGAGGAAAGCTGTTGATTTTAATGACCATGCCGTCCGTTTCATAATCCAGGGAGCTGCGGGCTTCCAGGGTTTCCCGGCAATAAGCCAGCGCTTCTTCGATGCCGTTCAACCGGCAGCTGTGAGGAACGACCGGGATCCCGAGTCTGCGGATATAGTCGAGAAATTCATCATGAGCCGCAAGCTTGACGCCGCTCAACTCGCCTTCGCTATGAGCGAAAAAGCGCAGGCCGCGCTGCGCGCACTGACGCGGATCCAGGAGCTTCAGGCTTCCGGCGGCGGCGTTCCGGCAGTTTGCAAAAATGCGCTCGTTATCTTCGGATTGGCGTTTATTGAGCCGCGAAAGTTCGGCGTTTGTCATATAAATTTCGCCGCGGATTTCCAGAAGCGCGGGAATGGAATCCTTCCCGGCGAGCAGCCGGAGGGGAATGTCGCGCACTGTCCTGAGATTGTGGGTGATATCGTCGCCGCGGGCGCCATCGCCTCGCGTCAATCCCAGGACGAAGCGCCCGTTTTCATAAAGGAGCGACGCCGAAACGCCGTCGATCTTCTGCTCGACCAGATAGTGCGGAGGGTCGTCCGCCAGCAAGCGGCGAATTCGGGCGTCGAACTCCCGGACTTCTTCTTCGTTATAGGTGTTTTCGATGGAGAGCATGGGCACGCGATGATTCGCCTGGCGGAATCCCTCGATCGGTTTTCCGCCGACTCTCTGCGTCGGGCTGTCGGGAGTTACAAGATCCGGACGCTGTTTTTCTAGGCTCTGCAGCTGATCGAGGAGCCGGTCGAATTCCACATCGCTGATCTCCGGGTTGCTTTCGATGTAGTACCGGCAATTATGGTATTCGATTTGTTTTCGCAGCTCTTCGATGCGGTGTTCCATGGAATCGCTCATAGGATTTCGCTCCCTGTCCATAGGATACATTAATTTCTCTGTTAAGAATGCATCGGAGATATTATTATGTGAGAAAAGCCTATTTGAAATGGAGGCCGGAATGAGCGAAGCTGCAATCAGGCTGCCTCAATCGGTGAACGGCGGCTCTGAATCGGAAGCCTCTGCCAATTTATCTGCATCCGCAGACAGTTATCACGTCGACATCCGTCATTTTCAAAACATCGGCAGCGAGTTGACGGCGTTTTTGTCCGCCCTTTCGGAAAAAGTGCGGAATTCGGCAGATCAGCTGAAGGCGGTCGGGCAGGCGGTGGAGCAAAAGCAGGAGGAGCTGAAACGGTTGCGTCAAATTGAGGCCGCAGCGTCGTCGCTGGAAAATCTGCTCGAAAAGCATCGGGTGGAAAAGGAGCAGTTCGAATCTTCGATGGTTTGCCTGCGCGGCGAGTGGGAGGCGGAGAAGGCGTTGCACGATCGGGAAACGGAAGAATACACCGCGCAGCGCCATGCCGAGCGGCAGCGCGAAGAAGAGGAATATCGCCGGCGGCAGGCCGCCGAACGATCACAGGCCCGGAAGGAACTGGAAGAAGAATTGCAGTCCATTCGAAAGAAAAACCGGGAAAAGCAGGAATCTCTGGAGAAGAGCTTGTCGGAACGGGAGCTTCTTCTCAAACAAAAAGAGTCGGAATGGATGCAGCTGGTCCAGGAATTGGAACAGTTCATGTCCAAACTCGGCAAAGGCGCTAATCCTGATTGATGGCTTCCGTAAATTTGTTCCGGTCGATAAAGCGCGCTCGGATCCATTTCCATAGCCCGAGACCGGCGAAAACGCCGACAGCATCGATTCCAACATCGAGAAGCGACGAATTCCGCCCGGGAGTGAACATCTGATGGATTTCGTCTGTTACGGAATAGAGGATAGCAAGGCCCGCCGCTGCGAAAAACTCAAGCCGGTTTGTCTTCCGGCCGCTGCTCATGGCATGAAAAAAGGAGACGGCCAGCATCGCATAGCCGATCATGTGCCCGCCCTTTTTTGTCAAAGCGTCCAGATGGCCAAGATCCGGCAATTCCGAGCCCGGCATGGCGGAGGCGGTGAAAATTAACGTCATCAGAACAATTGCAGGGCCCCAACGCCAGATCCACGCCTTCATTCCATTTCCTTTCGAGGATGAGGGGCAAGTATGGCATAAGAAAGCCTTAGCAGGAAGCCGGAATGCATGAACTCCTCTTCCGCCGGCCATGGATCCGGAGAGAAAATGCCGGTTTTGGCTTCCGCATCGTCGTCATCAAGCAAACCGGCCGGGCCGCCAGCGGACCCAGATCGTTTCGGATCCCGGCGGCGCTCAAAACGCGGTTTATTGTCTTTTCACCGCGGGCGGCCAGGCTCTCTTCTGGCTTGACAGCGCCGAAGCGCGACGATTAATATCAAATTTTGGTCTTATAATGTTAACTTCAGCAATTACCAGTCTTGTTGATACCGCCTGATGAAGACACTAGCCAACGAGATCGAGGTAATTATCAGCAGCGCCCTGGAAAATCTCGATTTGATCCAGACGCTCACCGATTGTATTACCCAATTCATGAGCTTCGACGAGGATTCGGCGCATTGGATAGGAATGTCTGTTCGAGAATCGGTGACCAACGCAATCCAGCACGGGAACAAATTGGATGCGAGCAAGTGCGTCGATATCCGATTTGAGGTCGCATCCGATCAGCTTCGCATTTCCGTCAAAGACCAGGGAAATGGATTCCAGCCGGACACGGTGGCCAATCCTCTGGATCCGGGCAATCTGCTGAAGCCAAGCGGCCGTGGGATATTCTATATCCGAACTTTCATGGACGAGGTTGAATTCAGATCTCTTTCCGGGGGAGGCACGGAAGTCTATATGGTGAAAAAGGTTTCTTCAAATTAAGGAGAGTGGATGATGAAGATTGAAACACGTACCGTTGGGGACGTTCAAATCCTGGATTGCAGCGGAAAGATCACGCTGGGAGAAGGTACGATGACTGTTCGCAATACCGTCCGAGACATACTGAAAAACAATGGGAAGAAGATCATTCTCAATCTGGCGGATGTTAACTACATCGACAGTTCGGGAATCGGAGAATTGGTGTCCACATACAGCACGGTCGCCAATAGCGGCGGGCAGCTGAAACTGTTGAATTTAACCAAAAAAATTCAGGAACTGCTGGCCATCACCAAGCTGTTGACGGTTTTCCAGGTTTTTGACAACGAGCAGGCTGCGTTGACGAGTTTCTCTTAGTTCTATCGAAAAAGGCCTTTGAAATCTATTTTCGATAAATCGTTAAAAATCACAAATCCCATCAGGAGAATCAGAAACACAAAGCCGACTTGAACTATCTTTTCTTTCAGGTTGAAGCTGAGGTCGCGCCGCATAATACCTTCAATTGCCAGCAGCGCTATGACGCCTCCATCCAGGATCGGAATCGGGAGGAGGTTGAAAACGCCCAATTGAAGACTTATAAAGCCCAAAAAAAGAAAGAATTCAAGAGCGCTGCCTGTTTTGGCGGCGCTCAACGCCTGTCCCGAATATCGGGCGATCTCGATAGGGCCGGAGATTGTCTTTACTGAAGCGGATCCCGTAAAAATTCTGCCGATGATTTTGAAAGTCGTGGCGGAAATTTCATAATTCCGGCGGATGGATTGCCCGATGGCGCCGATCAGTCCGTATTTCTCCATTTCAGAAAGGAACGGATCGTATTCAAATCCAACCAGAACCTGCCCCTTTTTTTCCTCAACAGGGGCAATCGACAGGTGCAGGATTTTGCCGGAAGATCCCGATGCTTCACGCTGCTCGGCGTTGACGGATTGGCCGAAAGGTCGAAAGACTTCAAAATCCAGAGAGATTCCCTTGCTTTCCGAAATAGCGGTTAAAATCTGATAGGAATCGCGCAGGACGGTTCCATTTTTTGAAACCGACAATATCTCGTCCCCTCTTTGCAGGCCGGCTTTTTGGGCCGGAGAGTTTTGGGTCACACCTTTGACCCGTATTCTTTTCAATGAAGGTCTGAATCCCAAAGAAACAGGATCCGCATTGCCTTTTGGAGGCGCGAAACGAATTCGCAGGGACTCCCGGTTGCGTTCAACGGTGATATTTAAGGAGTCCTTGGGCGCGGTTCCCAGCGCTATCTCCATGTCTTCCCATGTCTTAATTGCATTCCCATTAACCGATACGATTTTGTCGCCCGTTTGCAGGCCCGCCTCCTTGGCGATTGAATTAGCCGCCACAGGGCCGACAATTGCGGGTTCTTTGGAGTATTTCGCTGTGTACATTCCCTGCATGAAAGCGATGGCGAGGATGAAGACGGCCAGCAGAATATTCATGAATGGACCGGCGACCGCCACAAGAAAGCGGTGCCATTTTGGGTGAGACAGGAATTCGTCCGGGGTTCCCTTGCGATCCTCGTCATAGGCTTCCCCGGCCATTTTCACATAGCCCCCGAGAGGTATAGGGCTTAAGCGATATTCCGTGCCGCCGTGCGTGAATCCGGCCAGCCTGGGTCCAAATCCAAGCGAAAAAACCAAGACTCGAATTTTTAAAAGTTTGGCCATTGCAAAGTGGCCGAATTCATGAATGGTGATAGTAATGCCAAGCACTACGATAAAAGCCAAAATCATGTAGCCTGAATTTTCCAAAAGGGCTGTCAATTCTTTATTCCCTCCACCCGCTCAAATAATGCCTCAAAAAATATAGGAGTTCCAATAGGAAACGAATGCAATTTTCAAGGCTGTCTTATGGGATTATCCCTCGGTCCTGGCCCGACGAGACGGCTTGTTTCTGCGTGCATCCTGGGTTTGTGCGGCCGCAAAGAGCCCTGGCTTCTTCTCGGGACCATTCGTCTTCTTTCAATATTGTTTCCAGGCGGGAGGCCGGCTGAGGTCGATGCATTTCCAGCACGGATTCAATTATTTGCGGAATCTCCTGAAACCGGATGGCGCCGTTGAGAAACGCTTCGACCGCGACTTCGTTAGCTGCATTGAGCACTGCCGGGGCGGTTCCGCCGGCGCGCAGAGCTTTATAAGCCATTTTCAGGCAGGGGAATTTGTCGGGATCCGGTTCGAAGAATTCCAGTTTAGGCATTCGGCAGATATTCAAGGATGGCAGGGGGGAATGCCATCGTTCCGGGTAAGTCAGGGCGTATTGAATCGGGATTCGCATATCGGTCGGCCCCAGTTGGGCCAGAATGGATCCATCCTTAAACTCGACCATGGAATGCACGACGCTCTGAGGATGCACGACGACATCGATTTCATTTGCAGGAAACAGGAACAACCGCGAGGCTTCGATAACCTCGAGCCCCTTATTCATCAGCGTCGCCGAATCGATCGTAATTTTTCTGCCCATTCTCCAGGTGGGATGATTGAGAGCCTGTTCCGGGGTGACGGAATGCAGCTGTTCGATGGGAGTTTCCCGAAAAGGCCCGCCGGAAGCGGTCAGTATCAGCCTTTTCACTTCCTTCCTGCGGCCTCCCCGCAGGCATTGGTGAATCGCGTTATGCTCGCTGTCCACCGGTAGAATTTCGGCCTGTTTTTCGCGCGAAGTCTGAATCATCAGCTCGCCGGCCATAACCATTGTTTCTTTGTTGGCCAGCGCAATGTTTTTCCCTTTTTCGAGCGCGCGATAAGTCGGCACTAGGCCGGCCGCTCCCGAAATTGCGGAAAGAACCATATGGGACTCGGGATGGCAGGACGCCTCAACATGGCCGTCGACGCCGTGTACAAAACGCGTGTGCGCCATGGTGTAGCCGCGCTGGCGAAGGAGGCTTTGAAGTTCGGCGGAAATGCTTTCATCTCCGGTCGAGGCAATTTCAGGGCGAAACTGTTCGATCTGGCTCGCCAGCAGTTGAATGTTTCGGCCGGCGCTGAGAGCGGCAACCCGAAATTCATTCCGGCAATTTGCGACGACCTTGAGAGTATTGACGCCGATGGAACCGGTAGAGCCAAGTATGGACAGAACTTTCATCAGTCAACCCGCACAAAATGAATATTCTAGCATTATCATCGACCATTGACGATTGCCGATTTTAAATTTCGGTTTGCCGGTCAATCCTTCTGCGGGAAGCTTTGAAAATTTTCGCTGGATTTGTGAGCTGCTGAGTTGAAGGCCGCAAATGAATCAGTGTGTTTTCAGGGAAGTGTCGGCGGTTTTCTTCAATTCCTGGTAGGCGCGGCACAAATCGGGGCCTTTGGCTAAAACCGTTTTGTCTCCGGTTCTAAAGCCCACTAAAGTCCCTTTCCGACGGGATATGGGGAGCAAAAAGCTGCATCCGCAATACAATTCCGCCAGTTCCCGACGGAATCTTCCGATCATTCCGAGCCTTGCGATACTGACGCTTATGCGGTCGAGGCTGGATTTTTTATCGCCGGAAAATGGAATCTGGATGTCGGGCATGCGCCCATAGGAGTCATGGCTGCGAATAGAACACCCTTTCCCATCGGGGGCGATTTGAACTTCATTCAGTTCTACCGCGACGCACAGGGCAGCTGTGATTCCATTGAACAGACTTTCGATCTCGGCTGCGTTGATGGCGTCCTGAACCTTTTGAGGCATAAAAACTCCTCCCAAAGCGCAATAAACTTGCCCATTCAATTTCGAACGCGTGAAAGTATAAGGTTGGGCGAAGCCTTTTGCATCGACCCCTGCGACCAAACTCATTGGATGGGGGAGGCCATGCTGTAGCGGCATGCGAAGGTCGGAAATGGCCATGCCGGGCGGCCGGTTTCTGCCTGAATAAGATTCTTAGGGGTAAATCCAAAGCATGTAAAGATAGAGAACCGGAAAAGCAAAGAGAAGGCTGTCCATGCGGTCGAGAACGCCGCCGTGCCCTGGAATCAAGCGCGAGCTGTCTTTGATTTCGGCGGCCCTTTTCAACATCGATTCGGCCAAATCTCCCAATTGGCCGAACACGCCGAGTAGAACAGAAACAGAAATCACATGAGAAAGCGGGAGGTTTGAAAAAAAGAAGATTTGCAGCGCCGCCGCGACCGCAACTCCGGCCGCAAGACCCGCAACAGCCCCTTCGTTTGTTTTCTTCGGGCTAAGAACAGGCGCAAAGGGATGCCGGCCCAGCGTTTTGCCCAGCGCCAGAGCGGCGGTGTCTCCCGCCCACACGACTCCCAAAAGGATCAGAAACCAATCGCGTCCCGCCTGGTTTCCAAAATCGTAGCGAATCGCAACGGCCGGGGATAGAAAAAGTGCAAGGTAAAAAACTCCAAGGGACTCCGCCATCAGGCTGAGCGCACGCTCCCGAACAGCGCGCCGAGGGCGCCACATAGCGGAGAGAAAAAATACGATCAGGGCGAGAGAAGCAATAACGATTGCCGGAAACCCGTTTTGGCGAAAACCGATAATCATGGCCCAGAAAAGCGCATAGCCGACCCAGGGTTGAACCTCGAATCTCATCGAGCGGATCAGGCCGAAGTACTCGTATAGACATGCAGTTCCGATGATTCCGATGCCGATCAGGAACAGAGGTTGCGGGGCGTAAAGTACGGCCAGCAGTGCAAGCGGGATCAGTACGAGCGCTGAAATCGTTCTTGTCATTATGGGCCCGGATTATATTCCCCCATAGCGCCTGTCCCGCTGCTGATACTCCAGAATCGCCTCAAGCAGGTGCTTCCTCCGGAAGTCGGGCCAGAATGTCTGGGTTACGTAGATTTCAGAGTAGGCGATCTGCCAGAGAAGAAAATTGCTGATGCGCATTTCTCCGCTGGTCCGAATCAGCAGGTCGGGATCCGGGACGCCTGAAGTGTAAAGGGATAAAGATATCATTTCCTCGGTTATCGGGGATTTGTGCCCGTTTTGTTTCAACTCCCGGAACAGCCGGTTGAAAGTGTCGACCAGTTCCGCGCGGCCGCTGTAATTCAGCGCAACATTGAGCAGCATGCCGGTGTTCCGACTGGTGACGCGCATTGCGTTCTGCAATTCGTTGCGCACCGACTCGTCCAATTCCTGTATCCTGCCGATCGCCTGGAACCTGATATGGTTTTGATGCACCTTGTCCAATTCGCGCCGCACATATTCCTTCAGCAAGGACATCAAAGTGCTCACTTCCTTGCGCGGTCTTTTCCAATTTTCAACAGAAAAAGCATAAAGAGTCAAAACTTCAAGCCCGAGCCGGGCGCAACTCTCCACAATATCCTGAACGGCGCGAATGCCCGCCCGATGCCCGGCGACTCTCGGAAGTTTGCGCTTGCCCGCCCACCGGCCGTTGCCGTCCATAATGATCGCAACGTGTTTCGGGAGCCGGTCCTTGTTGATTCGCTGCAAAAGGCCGGCTTCCTGGCTCCCGGGCTTGGCAAAGCCCTCCAGCTCCATAGATGTCTTCTCCCGTCGATTATGATAGCAGAATTTCTTAAGCGCTCAGTATTTAACTTTTAACAACACTAATCCGTGCGCCGGGGCAGTGAATCCGGCGAGCCTCCTGTCTTTTTTTACAAAAAGGTCCTTGAATTCATCGAGGCTTATGGAGCTTCTCCCAACCTCCAGAAGAGTGCCGGCCATGTTTCGGACCATGTGGTGGAGAAAGCCGTTTCCTTCCACTGTCAATAGAAGCCGGCGCCCTTTTTTCTTCAGTTCGCAACGGAAGATCCGCCGGACGCCCTTGATGCAGGAATTGGCTTTGGCAAAGCTGGAAAAATCATGCTCCCCCAGGAATTGAGAAGCGGCCCGCTCCATTTTTGAACAATCGACCGGGTAAGGAAAATGGAAATATTCGCGAATCAGGTGCGGCGGCAGCACCGGGCCCATATAAATCTGATAGCGATACGTTTTCGCGAGCGCGTTCCGTCGCGAATTGAAATTCAGAGGCGCCCGGCGCGCAAACAAAACCCGGATGTCACGGGGAAGCAAGGCATTGAGAGCACGGGCCATCTTCTCGGGCGCGATCCGGGAGTTGATCATGAAATTGGCGACGAGTCCGCGGGCGTGAACGCCTGCGTCCGTCCGCCCGCTGCCGGTCAAAATGACGCGTTCCCGGGTGATCTTATAAATCGCTTCGGACAGGCAGCCTTGAATAGTGGGCAGACCCTTCTGGATTTGCCAGCCATAGTAGGCGGTTCCGTCGAAAGCCAGAGTCAGCCGGATGTTGGAACGGATCATCATCGGCTGCCGGGTTTGACCGCCTGACTTCCGGCTTTGCAGAACGGGCAGTCTTCGGGAGAGAAGGCAGGGACGTTCAGAACGGCGAGAGCCGCCCTTGGAACTCCCAGATCGACTTTGCCGGCGCTGCGGTCGATCAGGGAACCGGCCGCTATCACGACCCCCCCGGCTTGTTGCGCCACCTCCATCGTTTCCTTGGTGGACCCTCCTGTTGTCACTACATCCTCGACAACGTAGCCTCGTTCTCCCGGCTCTATCCGAAAGCCCCGGCGAAGTTTCAGGAGGCCGTCTTGCCGTTCCGCAAAAATCCCCCGCACTCCAAGGCTTCGGGCGACTTCATGCGCTACAAGGATGCCTCCGAGCGCCGGCGCGATGACGAAATCAGCCCGGCCGCCCAACTCGAGCAGTCGCGCTGCCAGCGCCGATCCCAACAAAGCCGCTTGTCCGGGGTCCTGAAGCACCAGAGCGCACTGAAGATAGCGGCCGCTGTGCAATCCGGAAGTCAGCCGAAAATGGCCATCCAGCAGAGCGCCTGATTTTTTGAATATTTCGATAACGTCATCTTGTGTCATATGGGGGGCACCCTATAAAATAAAACGACTTTTAGCACTAGACGAAAAGCTCTTTACGCAGGAAGCCGGGCGCCGGAAGCCGGAATATTTAACCGCAGCGCCGGAACGATCATTGGAATCCGGATTTGAAATCGAACGCCGCAGTTTTATTAGCATATTTTAATTCCGGCTTTCAACCGCCGGCTTCCGGATTCTTGTTCTTTGCGCTGCACAAGATCCTTCACGATAACGCGACTTATGATAGAATGAAACATCCCGTAGGCAAAGGAGTCATTTTATGTCAGGTCACTCTAAGTGGCATTCCATTAAGCATAAGAAGGCGGCCGCCGATTCCAAGCGAGGCCGAATATTCACGCGTCTGATCAAGGAAATGACCGCTGCGGCTCGGATGGGCGGCGGGGATCCTGATGCGAATCCGAGACTGCGGCTTGCGGTCGCGACCGCGAAGGCGAGCAATATGCCCGCGGAAAACATCAAAAAGGCGATCATGCGGGGCACGGGAGAGCTTCCCGGCGTGTCGTATGAGGATGTGAATTACGAAGGGTACGGGCCGGGCGGAGTCGCCATTTTTATGCACGTCTTGACCGACAACAGAAACCGCACGGTGGCGGAGCTTCGCCACATATTGTCGAAAAATGGCGGGAACCTCGGTGAAACGGGCTGCGTCGGCTGGATGTTTGAAAGAAAAGGCTATTTTGTTGTGGAAAAAACTTCGGCCGACGAAGAAAAGCTTCTGGACCTGGCTCTGGGCGCCGGCGCCGACGATATGCGCGAAGATGGGGACAATTTCGAAATATTTACGACGCCTGAGAGTTTCGACTCCGTGAGATCGGCCTTCGAAACAGCCAAGATCCCGACCAACGCAGCCGAGATTTCCATGGTGCCTCAGAACTATGTCAAACTGGAAGGCAAAAGCGCTCAGACAATGTTGAAGCTTATGGAAGCTCTGGAAGACCACGAAGACATCCAGAATGTCTGGTCGAACTTCGACATTGACGAAGCGGAACTGCAGGAAGCTTCCTAGACCGTCGACCTTGCCATGCGCATATTGGGGATTGATCCCGGAAGCGGCGCCACAGGCTACGGCATCATTGAAAGCGACGGCTCAAAGCATGCGGCCATCCTTTACGGCGCCATTAAAACTCACGCCCGGCAGCCTTTTCATGAACGCCTTCTGAAGATCTGGGTCGATCTAAGCAATATCCTATCGCGCGAGAAGGCGGAAATAATGGCGATCGAGGAAGTTTTTCATGCCGCCAACGTCCAGTCGGCCTTGCGGCTGGGCCACGCGAGAGGCGTTGCGCTGCTGGCGGCCGCGCAGCATGGCCTTTCGGTGTACGAATATTCGCCGCTGGAGATCAAAAGCGCCGTTGTCGGCTACGGCCGGGCGGAAAAAATCCAGATTCAGGGAATGGTCCGGCTGCTCCTCGATTTGCCGGAAATTCCGTCGCCGGACCACGCCGCGGACGCCCTGGCCGTCGCTATCTGCCACGCGCACCGGATGAAGCGAATTGCAAATTATGAATGACGGATTGCGAGACTGCCATCCGTCCGGTCTGCGTCGATAGCGTTCTGTCGGCGCAACGCAAGGCTCTGCAACCGTTCCGAAGCCGCCGCGAGAGTTTTCCGAATTCGCTTTCCATTTTGGAGGCAAGCGCCGCGATCTGGCCCTCGGACAATCCCGGTGCGCCGCCGGCGGCTGCATTCGGGCGGGGAGTCGAGCGCTGCGGCTTTACGCAATCGCCATTCCGGCGTAAGCGACGACGCGGTTGTAATCCCCGCTGGCTTCTCCCGAATTTGTGTAATCAATCAATCTGCCCGTCGTCGCCCCCAGGTCGCGACAGGCGATCAGAATGGCTACCGTGGGAGCGAATCCGCACATGCTGATGTCTTTTTCGAGGACGACGCGATAAAGCCCTTCCGGATCGATTGCCAGAACCCGGTCGATCGCAAACCGATCCTGGCCGGCGGCCGTCTCCGCCGGTTCATAATGAGTCATATCGGAGCTTGCAATCAACAAAACCGGTCCGCTTGCGGATTGAATTGCCTTCGCCAGACCGTGGCCCAGGGAAGCCAGCGAGGAATATCTGGCGGTCCCGACGCAAATCGCCGAGAAGCGGAAGGCGGGCGCGAGCGCCTGGAGGAACGGCAGTTGAACTTCCAGAGAATGTTCTGTCCGGTGTGCGGCAAAGTCCTCCTTGAGGCCGGAGCATTCCTTCAGCAATGTCCGGTTGATTTCCGCATCCACCTCCGCCGCGCCCAAAGGAGTACGCCATTCTCCCTCGGGTGCAAGCGCCAGGGATTCGCCCCTGCCGCTGTGATTCGGCCCGAGGAGAATTATCCGTTCGGGAATGCGCACCGCTGAAAACACTTTGCCTGCGACCGGCCCGGAATAGACATATCCCGCATGGGGAACGACAACAGCTTGGGCTTCCAGCAAAAAATCGGGCTTTTGAAAGAAGGCGCCGACAGTCCGACGCAGTTCATCGGAACGCGCCGGATAGAACTGACCTGCGACCGAGGGTTCTCTAGTCGGCATGAATTCACCATTTCCCCTGGAATCGGGCGGATTTCATTGCCAGGCCCTAAGCCACAACGCAGCGTTGATGGCGGACGTGCGCCGCAAACTCGTCCGGGAAACGTTGAACGTAGCTTTCGATCGGCATGGCGGCGGCATCGGAAAGCGGACAGATGGTCCGCCCTTTCATGTTGGAGCAAAGATCCAGTATAAGCTCCGGATCTCCGGGCCTGCCCTTCCCGTTTTCCAGCCTGCTCAAAATCCTGTAGATCCACTCCGTCCCTTCACGGCACTGGGTGCATTGACCGCAGGATTCCTCCGCGTAAAATTTGGCGATCCTTCGAGCGGCCGCGACCATGCAGGTCGTCTCGTCCATGACAATGACTCCCGCGGACCCCAGCATGCTCCCGGCGCCGGCGACTGAATCAAAATCGAGCTTCACATCGATCTGATCGGCTGTGAGCACCGGGACGGACGATCCTCCCGGGACCACGGCCTTGAGTTTCCGGCCGTTTCGGATCCCTCCGCAATGCTCGAAAATCAACTCCCTCAGCGGGGTTCCCATCGGGAGTTCATAGACGCCCCGTTTGTGGACATGGCCGCTGACGCCGAAAAGACGGGTTCCCGCATTGCGCTCCGTTCCGATGGAAGCGTACCATTCCGGGCCGTTTTGAATGATATGCGGGATGTTGCTCAACGTCTCAACGTTGTTGATGACGGTGGGCGAACCGTAAAGGCCGACCGCGGCCGGGAAGGGAGGTTTCAGGCGCGGATGGCCGCGCTTCCCCTCCAGCGATTCCAGCAAGGCGGTTTCTTCTCCGCAAATGTAGGCGCCGGCGCCGCGGTGCACGGTCAGATCCAGATCAAAGCCGGAATCCAGGATGTTTCGACCCAGCCGGCCTTTCGCATACGCTTCCTGAGCCGCCGTTCTTAGAATTTCGGCGCCAAAGGCGAATTCTCCGCGGATGTAAATAAAAGCCTGATGGCAGTCGAGCGCATAGGCTGAAATGATGGCGCCTTCAAGCAGCTGGTGGGGATCCTTTTCGATGATAAGCCGGTCTTTAAATGTCCCCGGCTCGCTTTCATCGGCGTTGACGCAGAGATAGATTGGCTTCCCGGTGTTTTTGGGCACGAATCCCCATTTCATCCCCGTAGGGAAGCCTGCGCCGCCGCGTCCCCTCAATCCGGACTTTTTGACTATTTCGATGATTTCAGCCGGTTTGTATTCGCGAAGAGCCTTCGCCAGGCTTTGATACCCTCCCAGCGATTCGTAAACCTCGATGCTTTGAAGATCAGCAACCCCAATATTTTTTGTCAGGATCCTGGTCGGCATAGGGATAGTCGTTCCTTTCGGCCGCATTTCTATCCATATTATCACATTTACGATTCACGATTGAAAACCTTCATTGAAGCCGCTCTGTTCATTGGCGTTCATTGGCAACCGCGATTTCTGAAAGCGGCCAATCGTTCCCCGGAGCTTTTGGCGACAGGAATTCCCTTCGAGGGGCGGACGCCGGGTTTGAATTTGTGGAGGATGAAAAAGGCGCTGGGACTCGACGCAAGCCAGGGCACAGGCGAAGTGAATGCGCCAAAGAATAATCTTGAGCTGCGAAACGCTCGAGCTTCATGGGACTGGAGGATACATATTCTCGTGTTGTTTGTGTGTTTCGAAGCTGAATTCCTGTGGTCTGCTTTATCCGCCGGTTTTCCCGACACGAACCCGTGCAGGTCGAAGCAGCCGGCCGTTCATGCAATAGCCCGGCTGGACTTCCTCCACAACAATTCCATCCTTGCCTGCATCCTCGACCGGGACTGTCCCGACGGCCTGCTCCAAATTAGGATCGAAGGGCAGGTCCTGCGCGGCAATCGGCTCCACGCCGAGGGACTGGAGCTTGGACAGGAACAGGTTGGCCGTCATTTGCACGCCTTCAAGCAGACTCTCGGCTGCTGCCGCCCGACCGGAGGCAATCGCCCGCTGAAGGTTGTCGAGCACTTCCAGAAACGGCAGGAGGATTTTTTGCTTTTCCAGATCGAGACGCCGCTCGAAATCGGTTTCCAGCCGGCATTTGGCGCGGGCGATCTCCTGGTCGATCTGATCTTTTTTCTCCGCGAATCTGCGCTCCATTTCAGCCATTTTCCCCATCAGTTCCTCGACGTAACTGGGATAGCGAGGCTTTTCTTCGACGGCAGCCCTGTCGGCGGCGTCTATGTTGTCGATTTCCAAAAAATGTCTTTTGTCAATAACCTGGAACTCCGGCGGCTCCGGTTTTGATCCGGAGGATTTGTCTTCAATGTCCATTTTGTCGTCCCGTATGCCAAACGATCTGATTGTGAAAAATGAGAGCGGGCTGTCAGTTGCTTCCGCCCAGGAGCCGACGGATTCGTTCCTGAGTGGGCGGGTGCGTGCTGAAAAGATTCATCAGGGATTTGCCCGAAAAGGGATGCATGATAAGCATGTGCGCCGAGCCTGGAGAAGCCTGCATGGGAATTCTTTTTGAATAATTTTCCAATTTTTGCAGGGCCGAAGCGAGTCCATGCGGGCTGCCCGCCGCTTCCGCTCCGCTTGCGTCCGCCTGATACTCGCGCGTCCTGGAGATCCACATCTGGATCAGGAGGGCTGCGATGGGCGCCACCAGGATCGTCGCCAGGGATCCGATCGCGCCTCCGCCGTCGTCGTCCCGGTCCCTTCCGCCGAATATGGCCGCGTAGCGAGCCATATTCGCGACCCACATGATGACGCCCGCAAGGGTTGCGGCGACGCTGCTGATCAGGATATCGCGATTTTTCACGTGGGATATTTCATGGGCGAGCACCCCGGTCAGCTCATTCTCGTTCAGAAGCCTTAATGCGCCTTGGGTTACAGCCACGGACGCGTGGCCGGGATTCCGTCCGGTTGCAAATGCGTTCGGAGATTCGTCCGGGATGATGTAGATCTTGGGCGTCGGAATTCCGCTGCTGGCGCAAAGCAGCTCCACTATCGCATGAAGCCTGGGCGCTTCTTCCCTGGTCGCAAGCTTGGCGCGATACATGCTCAAGGCAATTTTGTCCGAAAAAAAGTAGCTTGCGAAATTCATCGCTATGGAAAAGAGCAGCGCGACCGTCATCCCCTGCCGGCCTCCCAGGCTGCCGCCGATGACGAGAATAATTCCCGTTAACAACCCAAGAAGCATTGCTGTTTTGATGTTGTTTGCCATAGGATTCATTATACCATTTTTTTGTTTCATGCTTTCTGCTTGGGGTTTCTAAACAGCAGATCTCCGGTTTTTATATCCGCATCCAGCTGCAAGGCGTCTCCCGGCTTGACCTCGCCGCTTAAAAGCATCATTGCAAGGCGATCCTGGATTTTTTTCTGGATCAGCCGTTTAAGCGGCCTCGCGCCGTATACGGGATCGAAGCCTTCCTTCGCCAGTTCGTCGAGGGCGTCCGGACTGACTTCCAGTGTGAGGTTTCGCTGCGACAACAGCTTTTCCAGCATTTTGATCTGAAGCTGAACAATGCCCCGGATCAAATCCCTGGTCAGGCGCTGGAACACGATGACATCGTCGATCCGGTTCAGGAATTCGGGCCGGAAATGCTCCCGCAATATCGCCTGGACCCGGAAAGTGCTCCTCAAGGCTTCCATGATTTTGGGAACCGCCGAGTCCAGCTCTCCCGACGACTGGCTGAGTGCATGGCTCCCGATATTGGATGTCATGATGATGACGGCGTTCTTGAAATCGACCGTCCGGCCCTTGCCGTCGGTGAGCCTCCCGTCGTCCAATATCTGAAGAAGCACATTGAAAACATCCGGATGAGCCTTTTCGATCTCGTCGAACAGGATTACCGCGTAAGGCCTGCGTCTTACGGCTTCGGTCAAGAAGCCCCCTTCTTCATAGCCGACATATCCCGGAGGAGCGCCGATCAGCCGCGCCACCGAATGCTTTTCCATATACTCGGACATGTCGATCCGCACCATCGCCCGTTCGTCGTCAAAAAGAAATTCCGCCAAGGCGCGGGCAAGTTCCGTTTTCCCGACGCCTGTGGGGCCGAGAAATATGAAAGATCCCATCGGCCTCTTGGCGTCCTGCAGCCCGGCTCTGGCTCGGCGGATGGCGTTTGAAACGGCCGAAAGCGCGGCGTCCTGTCCGAGAACGCGTTCGCGCAGGCGATCCTCCATGTGAATAAGCTTCTGTACTTCCCCCTCCAGCATTTTCGAAACGGGAATCCCGGTCCACTTCGCCACCACTTCGGCGATGTCCTCTTCGTCCACTTCCTCTTTTAAAAACTTCTTGTTGGCCTGCAGTTGGTTTAACCGGGAGTTCTGCTCCGCAAGAACCTTCTCCAGCTGCACGAGAGTTCCGTATCGAAGCTCGGCGGCTTTCCCGAGGTCGCCTGCCCGTTCCGCCGCTTGCTCTTCAGCCTTGACGCTTTCGATCCGCTCTTTGACCTTTCGGATGGAGCCGATGATGTCCCGCTCCTGCTGCCAATGCGCTTTCATTTCCTCGCTTTTGCTTTTCAGCTCCGCGAGCTCGGCGTTCAAGGCATTAAGCCTTTCCAGAGAGGATTTGTCGGTCTCTTTGGAAAGCGCCTGGCGCTCTATTTCAAGCTGCGTCACACGCCGCTCCACTTCATCTATTTCCACCGGCATGCTGTCTATTTCGATGCGCAATCGCGAAGCGGACTCGTCCATGAGATCCACAGCCTTGTCGGGCAGAAACCGGTCGGCTATATAGCGGTGCGACAACACGGCAGCGGCGACAAGGGCGGAATCCATGATGCGGACGCCGTGGTGAACCTCGTATTTTTCCTTCAAGCCGCGCAGGATCGCAATCGTGTCTTCAACCGAGGGCTCCCCGACATAGACGGGCTGGAAACGCCTTTCGAGCGCGGCGTCTTTTTCAATATACTTTTTATACTCGTTTAAAGTTGTCGCGCCTATGCAGCGCAGTTCCCCCCTGGCGAGGGCCGGCTTGAGCATGTTGGAAGCATCGATGGCGCCCTCCGCAGAACCTGCGCCCACCAGCGTGTGCAGTTCGTCGATGAAGAGCACGATTGCTCCGGCCGACTCCTCGATTTCTCGAAGGACCGCCTTGAGCCGGTCTTCAAATTCTCCCCGGTATTTGGCGCCGGCCAGCATCCCGCCGAGATCCAGCGCGACCATCTGTTTTTTCTTCAACGTTTCCGGGACGTCTCCGGCGACAATGCGCTGGGCCAATCCTTCGACGATTGCGGTCTTGCCGACTCCAGGCTCGCCGATAAGAACAGGGTTGTTTTTGGTCCTGCGTGAGAGGACCTGGACGACCCGGCGGATTTCATCGTCCCGGCCGATCACGGGATCGAGCTTGCCCCGGCGAGCAAGATCAGTCAGATCCCGGGCGTAGCGCTTCAGAGCCTGATATTTCTCCTCGGCGTTTGGGTCGGTCGCCCTCTGGCCTCCTCGAATCGAAGCCAGAGTCTTCAGAATGTCGCCGCGATCCGCTCCGTATTGGCGCAACAGCTTTCCTGCGAAGTTCTCCGAAGCCGCCAGCGCAAGCAAAAGATGCTCTGTCGATATATAATCGTCTTTGAACTGGTCCGCTTCCTTGGCTGCATCGCGAAAAACGGCGTCCAATTTTGGAGACAGAGCCGGCTGGGCTCCCTGGACGCGCGGCTGCGATGAGAAGTGCTTTTCCAGTTCCGTGCGCAACGCCTCGGGAGAGACGCCCAGCTTTTTTAGGAGAGGATGCACGAGTCCGTCCTCCTGCAGAATTAAAGCGTCCAACAGGTGTTCGGGATCGAGTTGCGGACTGCCCAAAGCCTCTGCACGGCTTTGGGCAGTCTGCAAAGCTTCTTGACCCTTGATTGTGAATTTTTCCAGGCGCATTAAGAGACCTCACGCATTCCTTGATGCAATCGGATTTTACTGGACGCTGACCGGAATCTCACGGGGCCGAACCTCGGGCCTCCGAGGAATTGTCACGGTCAGAACGCCATTCTTATAATCGGCGCTGATTTTGTCCAAATCAACTGTTTCAGGAAGCCGGAAAGAACGGGTGAATGAGCCATAATAGCTCTCAACCCTTTGATAATTGTTCTTTTTGTCTTCCTTGTCCAATTTTCTTTCCCCCTTCAGCGTCAGGGTGTCGCCTTCCAGTTTCAGCTCGATTTGTTTTTCGGTCATGCCAGGAAGCTCAGCCCTGAGAACTAAATTGCCTTCCTTCTCCAATATGTCGACCGCAGGGATCCATTTTCCCCCAGTTTCAGCCGAGTAGCCGGCAATAGGAAAGTCGTTGAAAAAATCCTCAAACAACTGACTGACAATCGGGTTTTCAGTCTTTCGGATCAATGGCAGCAATCTCATTTTCTTATCCCTCCTTCGTTTCTTAGTGCAATTACTTAATAAAATCTGAGCTTTTCATTGTCAAATTTATGAAACAAAAGTTTGTATTGTTTTGTGATTGCTTCGCCGGAGAAAAAACTCCGGTCTGCCAGGCACTGACTTTGATGGTTCAGGATTTGTCTTCAGGCCTTTGAGAAGCCGTTATGGTCAAGACGCCGTTTTTGAAATCTGCTTTGATCTTGTCCCGGTCGGTTGACGCCGGCAATCTCTGCGCGCTGTTGTCAAACACCGCCAGCCCTGGCGTTTTGCGAAAAACCGTCAAGGCCGGACGGCGGATTCACGGCTTATTGTTTGCGGGCGCGGGCCCGGAGAAGTCTTTCGCGCGCCACTCCATAGAGCAGCAGGCTAAGCAGCGCGAACGGGATCAAGGCCAGCAGATCGGCGGAGGGGCCGCCGTAGAAGGGATTGTGAGCGGAAGCCCAACGGATCAGTCGCTCGTCCAGATTCATCAGTAGGCCCGCCATAAATGCGATGACGATGCCGGCGATCGCGCCGCCGGCGATATAGCCCGAAGCCATCAGCACGCCCGGGCTCTTGTCGCTTTCAGCGGCGAGCTGCTCGTCGCTTGCCCGGAGAGCCGCTTCGTTCTTGCGCAGCTCGCGCCGCCGCTGCCAGTCCGCCGTCCAGCGGATCATGCCGCCGACAAAGATCGGGGTTGAAGAAGAAAGAGGCAGGTAAACGCCCACTGCAAAGGCGAGGGACGGGATCCCTGCCATTTCAAGGATGACGGCAATCACGACGCCGAAAATGACCAGCGCCCAGGGCAGCTGACGATCCAGGATCCCCCGAATGATGTAACTCATGAGGGTGGCTTTGGGCGCGTCGAATTTGCGCACGCTCGTGCCGTCCGGCCGCTGAGTGAAGGCGCCGTTGATGCCGGGATCGACCAGGTAGACGGCTTTTCCCGAGTCGTCCACCAGATACTTGCCCTCGGGGCCGCCGGCGTTTCCGCGTTTCTGCCATACCCGATAGCTGCCCGAGTCCTGCCTGGCCTGCGGTCCGCGCAGGGACTCTCGACGGGCGAGCGGTCCGGGATCGGTGGCCAGGCCCGGCGCCGCCTGCGCCGCCGGAACGTAGACCGTGGCGGTGTCGTTCAGTTTCAGCAGGATCGGCCCCAGCGCCAGCGCCGAAATGAGCGCGCCGATCAGGATCGAGCTTTGTTGCAGACGCGGCGTGGCGCCGACCAGGAAGCCGGTTTTTAGATCCTGGGATGTTGCGCCTGCATTCGATGCGGCGATGCAGACAATGGCGCCCACCGACAACGCCGTGACGTAGTGATTGCCGCCTGTCCAGCCTATGGCGAGGAAAATCATGCAGGTGAGCAGCAAGGTCGCCACCGTCATCCCGGAGATCGGATTCGAAGAAGAGCCGATCTCGCCGGTGAGGCGCGAGGAGACCGTTACGAAAAGAAAGCCGAAGACGACGATCAGCAGAGCGCCGAGCAGGTTCATGTGCAGCGGCCGGGCAAGGACGATGGCCACGATGATGGCCAGAACTCCGGCCAATACGAATTTCATCGACAAGTCATGTTCGGTGCGGTGAGCGTCGACGCCGTTTTGCCCGCCTATTCCCACGTCTCTCAGCCCTTCTTTGATCCCGCTCCAGATGATGGGCAGCGAGCGGCCGAGGCTGATGATGCCGCCGGCCGCAACGGCGCCGGCGCCGATATATAGAACGTAGGCGCCGCGGATGGCGTTCGGGCTCATCTCAGAGATCGGGATGGATCCCGGGGCGAGCGGGCCCGGAATGGCTTCGCCGAAAAATTTGATGAGCGGGATAAGCAGAAGATAGGCCATGACGCCGCCTCCGCACATCACGGCTGCAATCTTCGGGCCGATGATGTAGCCCACGCCGAGCAGTTCCGGAGAAATTTCGGCTGATATGGAACCCGCTTTGAACGGCGCTCCGAAAATGCGTTCGGGCACGTCTTTCCATCCCTTGAACGCGACCATCGCCGTTTTATACAGAAGACCGATTCCGAAACCGGTGAAAATAGTGCGCCCGCTGGCGCCGGATTTCAGCCCCGCCTCGGCGGCCGCGCGCTCTTCGGCTTTGGCTTCATCGGAAGCCAAAGCCCGCGACTCCTCCGAGGCGCCGGCCTTCAAAACTTCGGCGCATGCCGTGCCTTCAGGATATTTCAGCACGCCGTGCTGCCGGACTATCAGCGCCCTGCGGAGCGGGATCATCATCAGAATCCCGAGCAGGGCGCCGAGCGTCGCGACCAGCATGACGCGAGTCAGTTCGAGATCGAAGCCGAGGATCATGATCGCCGGCATCGTGACGCCGATGCCGAAAGCTATGGACTCGCCGGCCGAGCCCGCCGTCTGGACGATGTTGTTTTCAAGAATTGTGGCGTCTTTGACGCCGAATTTTGAGGCCAGGCGGAACAAAGTGATGGAAATGACCGCAACCGGAATGGAGGCGCTGACCGTGAGGCCCACCTTGAGCACAAGGTAAAGGGAAGAAGCGCCGAAGACCATGCCCAGAATTGTTCCAACCAGCGCCGCCCGCAATGTGAACTCAGGCATCTGCACGCCGGCGGCGATGTAGGGCTGAGGCAGTCCGCTCCGGGCGCCGGCATTGTTTTTTGTCATCACGATAACCCTCCGTTGGCGTCGTTGTGCATGGGCGAGCAGCCCGCAATTCATCTCCATCGGTTCAAGAATTTGACGAAACGCGACCTGCCGGAATCTTACTATGAAACAAATCCGGTTGTTTAATAATTTCCAGGCCTTTGCGCTCAGCCGATCTTTTGTTTTGCCGAAACGTCGGGGCGCGTGATAGAAATCAATTCGAGCTGTCTGCGGCTTCTCGCATCGCTGACTCGATTTTCCACAGCCGGGAGATGAAACCATGAAGTCAAGCATGAAGGAAATCAGCCGAAGGCGTTTTATGCAGACCGCGAGCTTGGGATGCGCCGCATGGGCCGCCTCGTCTCTTTTGCGCGCTTCTTCCTCCGGTTGGGACGAAATGCCGGCGGCGCTTGCACGCATACGGCCGCCTGTTTTCCCCGACCGGGATTTCGAAATAACGAAGTACGGCGCCGTGGGGGACGGCGCCAAGGATTGCAGCGTCGCTTTTCATAACGCGATCGAAGCCTGCAGCCGGGCCGGCGGCGGCCGAGTGATTGCGTCCGCCGGCATCTTCCGGACCGGCCCCATTCATCTTCGCAGCAAAGTCAATCTTCACGTTTCGGCGGGCGCGTCTCTGCGATTCATTCCGGATCCCGGCCTCTATCTTCCGGCGGTGTACACGCGTTGGGAAGGCGTCGAGTGCATGAGCTATTCCGCCTTAATCTATGCATTCGAGCAGGAGGACATCGCAGTGACAGGATCCGGGATTTTGGACGGCCAAGCGGACCGCGAGCGCTGGTGGCCCTGGAACGGCAGCCCGTTTTATGGCGGCGGACCGAATCAGCCCAATCAGACGGCGGCGCGAAGACGGCTTTTCAAAATGGGGGACGACGACGTCCCGGTGCGCGAGCGTTTGTTCGGCGAAGGCAGCTATCTGAGACCGAATTTCCTGCAGTTTTACCGGTGTCGGAATGTTTTGATTGAAGGCGTTTCCGTCCACAACTCCCCGATGTGGCAGATACACCCGGTTCTTTGCTCCAATGTAACGGTGCGCGGCGTGACGGCTGCAAGCCACGGCCCCAACAATGACGGATGCAATCCGGAGTCGTGCCGCAACGTGCTGATCGAGGACTGCCTTTTCGACACGGGCGACGACTGCATCGCGATTAAGTCGGGGCGCAATCGCGACGGCCGCCGCGTCGGCGCGCCTTCGGAAAACATCATTGTCCGAAACTGCCAGATGAAGGACGGCCATGGCGGCGTCACGATCGGAAGCGAAGCGTCCGGGGGCGTTCGCAATGTCTTTGCGGAAAACTGCCGTATGGACAGTCCGAATCTCGACAGGGCCCTGCGACTGAAGACAAATTCAGTCCGCGGAGGCTTTATCGAAAACATATTTATGCGCAACGTGACTGTCGGGCAAGTGGCCGATGCGGTGCTCAGCATCAACCTGTTCTACGAAGAAGGAAATGCGGGACAGTTTCCTCCCGTCGTTCGCAATATCCGGATGACGAATGTTTCAAGCAGAAAAAGCAAGTTCGGACTCTACCTCCGCGGCTACCCCAACGCGCCGCTGCGGGATATACGACTCGAGCGATGTTCATTCGACAACGCCGCCCAACCGGATGTCATTGAAAACGTTGAAGGGCTTGTCTTCGATGACGTAACGGTCAACGGGCAATTGCGGCGCACCGGAAGCGTCCCACAAAATTGAAAGAGCGAACAGGACCCAATCAGCGGCTGGGCGGCCGCACCGTCAATAGCGCCTTGCCGCTCGGCAGCTCTCCCGATCCGTTCCTCGCAATGACGCTATAAAAGCCTGCATCCGACGCTTGAATGTTCTCGACGGTCAGCGTCGAATTCAGGGCGCCGGCCAAAGGTTTGCCGTTTTTAAACCATTGGAAGTTTGCCTCCGGAATCGCGGCGGCCCGGACGCGAAAAACTGCGGTTTGTCCCGGATTCGCCGCTATGGATTCCGGCTGCGACAGGATCAGGGGCGCCATTCGGGGCGTCCAGCCTCCAAGCACAAAATCGGGGTCCCGGTATTTGGCGATCCTATCGGCGTCCTTCTCCATGGTCAGCTGACGCGAGGCGCGATGGCGGCGGCTGGCGTCGATTGGCTTGCCGGTCGCCATATCGACGCTGTTATATTCCCAGAAACGGACGTTCGAAGCGTCGCCCCCGACCGGCCCCCATCCGGCCGGTTCGATTCCGTCCAGAGCGCAATCAATCAAAACAGCTTCGGAATAGGGATAATTCTTGCCGCCGTTGGTCGGCGCCCGCGCCAGGACCGTTTCACGGCTCCCCCTTGTCCGGAATCTGCAACCGACGAAAACATTTCCGTGATTGGCGTCCGTGTTCCGGATCCACATGAACGGACCTTGCGAGCTCAAATCGCAATTGTGGAAGAAAGCGGGACCCCGCCCGAGGATGGTGTCCCCGTCCCCCTGGATGCGGCAGTCGGCGTAATATGCCGAGCCGTTGGATTGCAGGGCGTCGCCTGATCCCACGATATCGACATGGCTGACGATGTTCTCCTCTCCGTTGAGAAGCAGCCCTTCAGCCTGGCCGTACGCCGTGTTCTTTATCGTGAGGTTTACAAGATGCACCCCGCGACAACGGTCCGCCGCAAACGCCGCCCGGCGCGACGGGAAAGTGCCGGGAACCTCATTGGTCTTGATGTTGAGCGGATGAGGATTGAATATTTCGTTGTTGGCGTAGAAGACGACGACTTTTTCCCGGTCTTCTCCCAGAATCGTTATATTGGTTTTGTTTCGAAAATAAACGATTTCTTCGTACAAGCCGTTCCTGACCAAAACCGTGACGCGTTTCGGATTCGAGTCGGGAATAAAATCAAGAGCTCCTTGCACCGTATTAAAATCGCCATTCCCGTCGGCGCTTACCACGAGTCTTGCGGCGCCAACGGAAGGCGGCCGTTTTTTGGTTGTGAATGTCCAGCCGTCTTTCCCCGATAGGCCGGTGAATCCGCCGTCTTTCAGCGTCAGGACTCCCGGATCGATGGCGACGTAATAGGTTTTTCCATATTCCAGAAGGTTGTGGTGCGGGTATAGGGTCGCCGTATTGTCGTGGATGATGACAGGGTAAAAATGAAACGCGTCGGTAAAACCTCCGATAATGGTTCGTTGGTATTCGTCCGGCGTGGGAAGCGCGACTCCGGACGGAGTCCCCGGCTTCCGGTTGGCGTTGGTGAAGCGTTCAGGCGCGTATTCGTAAGGGACCGGAGTGTATGTAGCGTCAGGAGACGATGTCGTGGCGGTGGGGCCCGGCGGGACGCCGAGGTCCAGAAGATCGACCAGACGGTTGTCGCGGGCGTCATAGATCCGGATCTGACCGGAACGGCCCAGGACGGGAGCGCTGGGGAATGTGAGTTGAAGGTGCGTGTCCGGATTCACATTCCTGGCTCTGTGGGCGGGGAATCGGACGATGGACTTCGAGTCGACGAAAGCGGGCCGCTCTCCGCCGAAGATCAGGAAAATGAAACTAAAAGCAAGCAATCTGCGCTTCATAGTGGCTGTTTCTTTCTGCGGCTATTCGGCAATTTCGAATTCAGCCGTCAAGTCCGCCCGGGAGTCGCCTCCAGCCCACAATTGGAATTTGCCGGGCTCCACGACGTATTTCATCGAGCTGTTGTGGAATCCAAGAGCTTCTGAGGGCAAATCGAATAGAACCCTCCTGGTTTCTTTCGGCTTCAGACGAATCCGTTCAAACGCCTTCAACTCCCTGACCGGCCGGGTCAAGCTCGCCGTCCAATCGCGAATGTAAAGCTGCACGACTTCCTCGGCTTCCATTTGGCCGATGTTGGTCGCTTCCACCGAAACATGGAGCTTTTCGCCGGTCCGTATTTTGTCGGGAGAGATGGTCAGATTTGCATAGACGAATTCCGCGTACGACAGGCCGAAGCCGAAGGGATAGAGAGGCAGGTATCCAATGTCCAGATACCTGGCGGCGTCGCCGAGAGAGCTTTGATAGGCGCGGCGCGGTATGTCATCTATCATGACAAGCGGGATTTTGTCCGGGGGGCGGCCTGTGTTTTTCCGGGCGTAGTAGACGGGGATCTGCCCTTCGGTCCTGGGAAAGGCGACCGGCAGTTTTCCTGAAGGGGATTCCATTCCAAAAATCAAATCGAGCAGAGCCGGCCCGCACATTGTCCCCGGGTGCCAGGCGTAAAGCACTGCTTCAGCTTTTTTCGAGACGTTTTCAATAACCAGCGGCCGGCCGGCGAGAATGATCAGGATGACCGGTTTTCCTGCTTTGGCGATTTCGGCGACCAGTTCCTCCTGCGCTCCCGGCAAATTCAAAAGGGCGCGGCAGTGCCCCTCGCCGGAAAGAATTGCCTCTTCTCCGGCGAAAAACAGGACGGCTTCCGATTGCCGCGCTTTTTCAAGGGCTGCGGCAAATTGACTGGAGTCCCTGCTACGGGAGCAGTCCAGCCCCGAAATGTAATGAATTCTGTTTTCGCCCAGGAAATTGCGAATCGCGGCGAGAGGCGTCACGGTATCTTCGATGCGGCCGTCGCGATTCCAGGTCCCAAGAACTTCGTAGGGATCGTCGGCCAGCGGCCCAAGGACCGCAATGGACCGGATGTTTTTCGAAAGCGGCAATATCTTATTTTTATTCTTCAACAGAACAACGCTTTTCATGGCGGCGGTTTTCGCCAGAGCCAATTTCTCTCCATCCGGTCTGTCGGGCAATCGGGCTGAAAATATCTTTTTTGTTTCAAAGAGACCGAGCTGAAATTTTATTCTTAAAATGCGATGAACCGCATCGTTCGCCAATTTCTCCGGAATGATTCCTTTCGCCAGCAGGCTTTCAAGATGATCGGCGTATGCTGAGCTCTGCATTTCCATGTCGACCCCGGCCCGGAGGGCTGCTGCGGCGACGTCTTTCATGTCTGCGCAGAATCCGTGCGGGATCATTTGCTCCGTGGCTCTCCAGTCGCTGACGACAAATCCTTCGAATCCCCACTCGTCTTTTAGAATTTCCCGGAGGATCCGTGCGCTTCCTGACGCTGGAACGCCATTGATTTCGTTGAAGGCCGTCATCACCGTGGCGACGCCCGCCTTGACCGCCGCCTTGAAAGGCGGCAGGTAAACATCGCGCAATAGATTTTCCGGTATATTGGCCGTGTCGTAATCTCGCCCGCCTTCGGCCGCGCCGTAGCCGGCGAAATGTTTGGCGCACGCGGCAATTGAATCCGGCGACGACAGGTCGTCGCCCTGAAAGCCCCGAACCATCGCCGCCGCAAAATGAGAGGCAAGACAGGGGTCTTCCCCGAACCCTTCGGCGATGCGGCCCCATCGGGGATCGCGGGCAATGTCCATCATCGGGGCGAAAGTCCACTGGAAGCCGGCGGCGGAGGATTCCTTTGCCGCCGTGCGCGCGCAAGCTTGCGCCAACCCGGGATCCCACGTCGCCGCTTGCGCAAGCGGGATCGGGAAGATCGTGCGGTATCCGTGAAGGACGTCGCGCCCCATGATCAACGGAATCCCCAGACGGCTTTCCTCGACGGCGATCCGCTGGATTTCCATGTTGATTTCCGGAACGACTGTGTTGAGCATCGAGCCGATTCGGCCTTCCCGAATCCGCTGTTTGAGGCTCTCCGGAAGCGTGTCGCCGGAATGAGCCAACTGGACCATCTGGCCGATTTTCTCCGTCAGCGTCATGCTTCTCAATAGCTCGTCGGCTTTTTTATCGATATCGCAAGTCATAAAAATCTCGCCGGTGTGAAGCGTTTCAACGGGAAACCGCAAGCGGGCGACTGAAAAACTCTTTTATCCTTTCATCGCCTGCGCTTTTTCCCGGCGGGCCAATTCTCGTTCGTTTTCCATCACTCTCGCCCGATTCAGAGGATAGAAGACAATAAAGGTTCCCTTGCAGACCGCGAAAAACGCCGGGATGATCGAGAACATCAGGAGTATTCCCCAAAGAGATCGCTCCGATTGGGCTTGATTGGCGACAAATCCGGCAAGGCTCAGAAGCCAGCCTCCAAGAAATCCGGCGACCATGGTGCCGGTTTTAAGAGCGAACAGCGAAGCGGAATGAATCAGTCCCGTCGACCGGCGGCCGAACTTGACCTGGCCGTAATCCGCGACGTCGCCGTACATGGACCAAACGAGAGCGGAAGTCGGGCCCATCATGAAGGACCCGGCGGCATTGAGCGCCAGCATCAGTCCATACATATCGCGCGGTATGAAAAAAAACAGCAGCCAACAGCCCGCAGTGCCGAAAGTGAGGAACGCCGACAGAGGTTTTTTGTCGATGCGCTTTACGAGGAATCCCACGCAAACCACTCCGAGCATCATCATGAGGCGGCCCAGGCTTAAAAATAGCGAGGTTTTATCCATTCCCAGGAAAATGGATTCGGGGCCGGCTTTTACGACGTATTTGAAAAAGTGAATCGTGACCGAATCGCGTATGGCGATAAATGTGGTGGAAAACAGCGCCGCAAAAAACAGGATCCTCCAGGGGCGATTGCGGAGCAGTTCTTTCAATTCTTCTTTGACATTCTGCTTCTGGCCTTCCGGAGGCTGAACCCGTTCTTTTGTGGCGAAAAAAGCAATCCAGAACAGAATGACGGACGCCACGGCGAACAACCCCATAGTGTATTGAAACCCCCGCAATTCGTTTCCGCCGCCAAGCTTTTCCACCAGGGTTCGAACGTACATCGATATCAGCAATCCGCCGCCGTAGGCGCCAACAAAGCGAAAATTCGACGCGATGGTTCGCGCATGGGAAGAAGAGCTTAAGACCCCCATCAACGAAGAATAAGGGACGTTGATGGCGGTGTAGGCCATCATCATCATGGAATAGGTGAAATAAGCGTAGACGATTTTGCCCGTCTGTCCGAGATCCGGATTTGCAAACATCAGATATCCGAACAGCCCGTAAGGGATCGCCATCCAGAGCAGATAAGGCCGGTATTTGCCCCACCGGGTCTTTGTCCGATCGGCAATCATGCCCATTATAGGATCGTTGACCGCATCCCAAAGGCGGGTCAGCAGAAACATCGTCCCGGCGATGGCCGCGTCTATTCCAAAGACGTCCGTGTAGTAATAAAGCAGAAAAATGTTAAAGGTTTGAAAGAAAAAATTGGAGGCGGTGTCGCCGAGCGCAAAACCGAAATTTTCGAAAAAAGACAGTTTTCCGTCGGAAACATGAGCGCCGGAGTTCTTGGGCATGCGATCACCCCATGGTTTGATGTCAGATCCCGATCATTACAGAGGGCTGCGATCTTACTATTGCGTAGAATTTGCGTCAACTCCGGGCTTCCAAAGATTCAGCTGCGGGCCCTATCCGCGGCATCAAGCGGACCGTCGACAGCCGGCGAATGCGCTTGAAGAGGATTTTCAAACGGAAACGGGAAACGCGAAACCGGGAACATGGTATACTGTCAGTTTTTCAGGAGATAGCACGCAGTGACCATCGAGATAAAGGATACGATCAATCTGCCGAAAACGTCGTTCAACATGAAAGCCAACCTGCCTCAGCGCGAACCGGAAATGCTGCGGCGCTGGGAGAAAATGGATATTTACGGAAAGATCCGGAAAGCCCGCGCCGGAAATCCCGTTTACGTGCTTCATGACGGTCCTCCCTACGCAAACGGCGCCATACATATGGGACATGCCATCAACAAGATCATCAAGGACATTATCGTCAAATCCCATACGATGCTCGGATTTGACGCTCCCTATGTTCCCGGCTGGGATTGTCATGGCTTGCCCATTGAAATCAAGGTTGAAGAACAGCTTGAGGGAAAAAAGGCCGGAATGAGCAAGATTGCGATCCGCAAGGCATGCCGGAAATACGCGGAGAAGTACATCGAGGTGCAGAAACAGGGTTTCAAGCGCTTGGAGGTGTTCGGCGAGTGGGACAACCCTTATCTGACGATGAGCTACAAATACGAGGCGGATACTGCTCGCGCACTGGGCGATTTTGTCGGCAAAGGGCTGGTCTATAAAGGGCTCAAACCGGTGCACTGGTGCTTTTTCTGCAGGACGGCGCTGGCCGAAGCAGAGGTGGAGTATGAGGACCACACCAGCCCGTCCGTCTATGTCGCTTTCCCGATGATGTCGGATCTTTCCGACATAGATCCCGCGCTTGCAGGGAAAGATTGGTCTGTGGTGATTTGGACGACGACGCCATGGACGCTTCCTGCCAACCTGGCGATCGCGTTCCACCCCGATTATCAGTATTCTGCTGTTCGGGCAGGAGACAAAGGCTATATCGTCGCCACAGAGCTGCTCGGAGCTGTTTCGGAAAAATGCGGATGGACCGATCCTAAAGAAACGGCCCGTTTCCCCGGAAAATGCCTGGAAAACCGGAAGGCGCGCCATCCTTTCATCGATCGCGAATCTCTGCTGGTGCTCGGCAATTATGTCACGTTGGACGCCGGCGCCGGTTGCGTTCACACTGCGCCCGGCCATGGACACGACGACTACGTGACCGGGATCAACTATGGTCTCGATATTCTTTGCCCTGTCGGAGACGACGGACGCTTCCTCAAGAATGTGAACCATTTTGCAGGCATGGAGGTATTCGAGGCGAATTCCAGGATAGTTGATTTTATGCGGGATTCAGGCGTGCTGCTTCACGCCGAAAATTTCGGCCATTCCTACCCGCACTGCTGGCGATGCCATAATCCGATCATTTTCCGAGCCACGCCCCAGTGGTTTATTGCTCTGGACCATGGAAATTTGCGTGAGAAAGCCCTGGAATCCATTTGCAAGGTCCGCTGGATTCCCGGTTGGGGCGAGGAAAGGATCCGCAACATGGTGCGGGAAAGGCCCGATTGGTGCATTTCCCGGCAGCGAGCCTGGGGAGTGCCGATTGTCGCTTTTTATTGCAGCGGCTGCGGCCATACGCTGCTGAAGAAAGAAATCATCGACCACGTCGCTTCCATTTTTGACCGGGAAGGCGCCGACGCGTGGTACGCGCATCCGCCCCGGGAGCTGCTTCCCGAAGGGACCGCTTGCGAAAAATGCGGCGGCGGGGATTTTCGACAGGAGTTCGACATCCTGGATGTCTGGTTTGATTCCGGAAGCAGCCATTTGGCGACTCTTGGGTCGAGGCCGGATCTCCCCTGGCCTTCCGACCTTTATCTCGAAGGCGGCGATCAGTATCGCGGCTGGTTTCAAAGCTCGCTGCTGATCGCTGTGGCCCTGCGAGGCGAAGCGCCCTATCGCGCCGCGATCACGCACGGCTGGACGCTCGATGCTGAAGGGCGGACGATGTCCAAATCCAAAGGGATCGGAATCGATCCCAATGATTTGGTCAAAGCTCGCGGCGCCGAAATTGCCCGCCTTCTGGTCAGTTCAGTGAGCTATGTCGAAGACATCCGGATTTTCGACGAACTGCTCGACCGATTGGGCGAAGCTTACCGGAAAATCCGCAACACCTGCCGGTTTATGCTCGGCAATCTGAGCAACCAGCAGGATGCCCGGAAACCCCGCTTTAGTCCGGAATCCGATCGGGTTCAGCACGAGGAAATGCTCGAGATCGATCGATGGGCCCTGGCAAGAAAGGAACTGCTGGTGCGAAAGTGCCTTAAGCACTACCGGGAGTACGGATTCCATCAGGTCTACAGCGCACTCTATAATTTCTGCACCGTCGACATGTCCTCTTTTTATCTGGATATATTAAAAGACCGGCTCTACACGCACGCAACCCATTCGCTTTCCCGCCGTTCGGCGCAGACCGCCATCTGGGAGATCCTCGACGCATTGACGCGCCTGATTGCGCCGATTCTGCCCTTCACAAGCGAGGAAGTGTATGACGCGATGCACGAAGGATCCGTCGGTAAAGAAGAATCGGTGCACTTGTTGTTGTTTCCGGTGCAGCAGGAATCTCATATCGACGAACGCCTTTTGAATGAATGGGAAAAGCTCAGGGAGGTGAGAGAAACTGTCCTGAAATCTTTGGAAGAAGCCCGACAGCGCGGAATGATCGGCAACTCTCTGGAGGCGAAAGTCGGGATTGGCGCCTCCGGCGAAACCGCGGATCTGCTGCAACGCCATCAAGCCGACCTAAGGTATGTTTTCATTGTTTCACAAGTCGTTTTGACGAACGATCCCGCCCGGACAACGCTGCAAATCGACGTGTCGAAGGCGGATGGGAAAAAGTGCGAGCGATGCTGGAACTATTCAGTGAAAATAGGCATCGATAAAGAATATCCTACTCTTTGCGAAAGGTGTTCGCCTGCGGTAAGGGAGATGGCGGGCAGCAATATCCGTTCTTTCAGCGGATAGAACGGAACCGATCCATGAGATTCAAATACTGTTTGATTGCACTATCGATCGTCGCTCTCGATCACGTTGCCAAGTGGATCGCTCAAGGGAGATTAAGAAGCGGACAGAGCGTTGAGATTATTCCCGGGTATCTTCGTTTTTCCTATGTGGAAAATTCCGGCGTTGCCTTCGGGCTGTTCGATGGCCTCCAGTCATTCTGGAAGCCTTACATTTTAGCCGGAATGGCCGTCGTCGCTCTCGCGGTCATTATCGCCTACAGCGTGCGGATGCCGCGAAACCGCAGCCTCCTTCACACTGCCCTGGCTTTCACGGCGGGCGGGATCTTGGGGAATTTCTTCGACCGCATTATCCGCGGATACGTCGTCGATTTCATAGAGTTTCATATCCATGAAAGTTTCTACTGGCCCAATTTCAATGTCGCGGATTCGTCTATTACGGCAGGGATCGCTCTGCTCCTTCTTGATGCCCTGATTCATCCGGAGAGTGAAGAAGAGGCCCGGCAATAGGCGGCGGAAATAATAATGATGAGAAGAAAGCCTGGTTCGCGATTTTTCCAAAAGCCGGCGGTTGTGTTTTTCTTGATGTTATTTCGCGCCGGATGGGCGCAAGAGCCTGGCGCATTTGTCGAAAATATGCAGCGGCGATACGAATCCGTCTCGACAATCCGGGGGGATTTCGAGCAGACATACAGAGCGCCGGGCGTTGAACAGATCGAGTCGGGATCGTTCGCCCTTAAGAAGCCGGGTTTGATGCGATGGGAATACCGGAAGCCGGAAGAAAAACTGTTTGTCGCCGATGGGAAAGAATTTTTTCTTTACGTCCCGGGAGACCGGCAGGTTACGGTGCAGCCATTCAGCTTGTCCGACATGCGCCATACGCCCCTGGAATTCTTTTTCGGCGCCGCAGATTTTTCTGCGAGCTTCATCCCTTCCTGGGACGCGGAGTTCAAACCAAAATCCGGAGGCTCGGCGATGATCCGGCTGACGCCCCGCAAAATTCAACCGGAATACTCGTTTCTGGTCCTTGAATTGGACCGGAAAAGTTTTGAAATTCGCGGCATGGTTGTGCGTGAACCCGGCGGCAATACATCCCGTTTCGCATTCACGAATCTGGCGGTCAATGGGAAAATGAAACCCGGTGATTTTCAATTTAAGGCCCCCAAGGGAGTCGAAGTGGTGCGGTTCGCCGGCGAAGGACAATAAACGATTTCGGATGGAGCTCATGAAGCCGGATATCAACGATTTTGAAGCAGTTGGAATTGAAGCCTCCCGGAAAGCCGGCGAACTGCTGCTCAAGAGGTTGAACACCCGCCTCCGCATTTCTCACAAAGGGATCATCAATCTTGTGACAGAGGCGGACCTGGAATCGGAGCAGTTGATTGTTTCTCTCATCCGGCGCGCTTTCCCAACCCACGCCATAATGGCGGAAGAGAAGCACAGCGAAGCTTCGCCCGGGGAAATCTGCTGGATCATCGACCCTCTCGACGGCACCACCAATTACGCCCACGGATTCCCGGTTTTTTCCATCTCGATTGGACTTCAAATCGCAGGCGAACTGGCGTGGGGAGCGGTGTACAATCCCTTTGTGAAGGAATTGTACACCGCGCGCCGCGGAGCTGGAGCGTTTTGCAATGGAGCGCCGATTCGCGTCTCAGCCGTGGAATCGCTCAGCGACAGCCTTCTCGTCACCGGCTTCCCATACGACATCCGGACCAGCGAGGTCACCAACCTGGAAAACTATTGCGCTTTCGCCCTGCGGTCGCAAGGAGTCCGAAGATGCGGCTCTGCGGCGCTGGATTTCTGTTCGGTCGCCTCGGGCCGTTTGGACGGTTTCTGGGAGCTCAAGCTGAATCCTTGGGATTGCGCTGCAGGCTACCTGATCGTGAGGGAAGCCGGCGGGACGGTGACCAATTTTCAAGGCGAGCCGGCTTCCATCTTTGGCGGCGAGTTCATCGCCTCCAACGGCCGTATTCATCAGGAAATGATCAATGTTCTGAACAGTGTGGCTTCCAATCGTCAATCGTAAATTGTCAATCGTCCATGGTGGGATATGAAACTGCGCGACCAAATCAGCAAAGATCTGACTTCAGCCATGAAATCGCAGGACGCAGCGCGTTTGAGCGTGCTGCGCATGATGAAGGCTGCGGTGAGGAACAAGGAAATTGACGCCCGGCAGGAATTGGATGACGCCGGAGTCCTGCTGGTGCTTCTAAGCCTTATCAAACAGCGCAAGGACTCCGTCGAGCAGTTCACGAAGGGCGGGCGCATGGACCTTGCGGACAAAGAGGCAGCCGAAATAAAGGTGATTGAGCAGTACCTTCCCGCGTCCGTTCCCGATCAGGAGATCGGCGAAACCGTCGAAGCAGTCATCCGGGAGACCGGCGCGGCTTCGGCGAAAGATATGGGCAAAGTCATGAAAGCCTGCATGGCGCGCTTCGCCGGCCGGCCGGTGGACGGATCGAAAGTCAGCTCGATCGTGAAGGAAAAACTGGCGGCGGAAGGAAAATAACGCCGGATTTCACCTCATTTTCCCATGAATTTTTAATGCGTGAAATCCCTGGGCTTCGCGACGCTTTGCTTTGTCGGCGAAGATGGAATACATTTCAATTGTGCTGCAGCAAAAAATCGACCTTTTGCCGGTTGAGCCCGGCGTCTATCTCTATAAAAACGCCCAGGGAAAAATCATCTACATAGGCAAAGCGCGTTCGCTGCGCCAAAGAGTGCGTTCTTATTTCCAGGAAAGCCGGCCGCTGGATCCCAAAACCCAGCGTCTGGTTGCTGAAATCGCCGATCTTGAATACATTGTGACGGACAGTGAAGTTGAAGCCCTTATCCTGGAATCGACTCTCGTAAAGAAAAATCAGCCGCGGTACAACGTAAACCTCAAAGACGACAAGAGCTTCCCTTATCTCAAGCTCACGATCCACGAGGCTTACCCGCGAATTTTCATTACCCGGCGCATCAAAAAAGACGGCGCACTATACTACGGGCCTTTCCTGCCGGCGAGCTATGCTCGGCGGACGATAAAGCTGGTGAACAAATATTTCAAATTGCGCACCTGCAATCTTGAAATTGACGGGAACATGCCGCGCCCGTGTCTCGACTACCAGATGAAGCGCTGCCTTGGGCCCTGCGTCGCCGGGCTTTGCACAAAACAGGACTACGATCGCGCGGTGGACGATGTGAAGCTTCTTCTGTCGGGCAGGACGGACGAATTGATCCGGCAGCTTGAAAGCCGGATGGAAGCGGCCGCCCGGGAAATGCTTTACGAAACGGCTGCTGTTTACCGGGACTGGATCCTTATGGTTCGGGACATCTCCGAGCGCCAGAAAATGGCTTTGGAAGGGCAAGACGACTGCGATCTTTTCGGCTATTGTCAGGAAGACTCCCGGCTTGCGCTCGAAGTTTTCGCCATGCGCGGCGGACGCGTAGTCGGCAGGCGCGAATTTTATTGGGAGGACCTGATTTCTTTCGATCCCGCCGAATTTTTTTCCCAGGCGCTCAACCAGTATTATTTGCAGGACACATTCATTCCGAAAGAAATCTACATCCCTGCGGATATTGAAGATGCGGAAGTGCTGGAGGATTGGCTGTCGAAGCGGAAGGAGAGCCGGGTGCATATTCGATCGCCGAAAAGGGGATTGAAATCCGAAATGCTGGACCTTGTGATGCGCAACGCGCGCCTCTCGTTCGATACGCGTTTTCGCATCCTGAAGGCCAAGGGCGAGGAACTGCTGAGACCCCTTCAGGAAGCTCTCGGTCTGGCCTCGTTGCCCAGGCGCATCGAGACCTTCGATATTTCCCACGTCCAGGGGGCCGATACCGTCGCCAGCATGGTCCTTTGCCTGAACGGTGAAATGAAGCGAAGCGGCTACCGGAAATTCAAAATCGAGAGCGTCAAAAGCCCCGACGATTTCGCCGCCATGCGCGAGGTCGTGCACCGGCATTACGAGAATGCGCTGGAAGAGGATGAAGGAAATTTGCCGGATCTGGTGCTGATCGACGGCGGGAAGGGGCAGCTTTCGGCGGCGGTTTCCGCTCTGGGAGATCTCGGCCTGGAGGCGCAGGAAGTCGCCGCCATCGCCAAGAAAGAAGAAGTTTTGTTTGTAAAGGGAAAGGAAGACCGACCTGTGAAACTGCCAAAAGAATCCCCGGTCCTGCATCTGATCCAGAGGATGAGGGACGAGGCGCACCGGTTCGCCGTCAGCTACCATCGGAAGCGTCGGGAATTGCGCGATTTTGATTCAGAGCTGATGGACGTCCCGGGAATCGGCGAAGTGCGGAAGAAGGTGCTGCTGCGCGCTTTCGGAAGCCTTGAACGGGTCAAACATGCAGCCTTCGATGAGCTTGCCCCTTACGTCGGGCCCAAGGCCGCGGCGCAGATTCTCCAGCACTTCAAACCCGGCGCCCTCGAAGAATAATCAGGAAATAGAATAACGGCGCCCCTTCAGCTCCCGATCCATCCGGATAGCGCACATTATTTCGAATCCCAGACTGCCGGGTGTCGACCCAAACCGCCGATTATGATAGGATGAAATTTGCACGGAGGTTGGTTTTGTGATCAAGGCTCTTGTTCTTGCAGGAGGAAAAGGAGCGCGACTGCGCCCGTTGGTGCTCCACGTGCCAAAACCCATCGTGCCGCTGGCCAATATTCCATTTCTTTTTTTTCAGATCGACCATATCAAAAAAGCCGGAATCACCGAAATCATTCTGAGCCTTTCCTACCAGCCCCGAAAAATTATTGATATTTTCGGAGACGGTATGAATTACGGCGTCACGATGCGCTACACCCATGAGGACCTGCCGCGGGGAACAGCCGGCGCTTTCAAAGCCGCCGAGAATCTGATTGACGACACCACGATTGTTCTCAATGGAGACGTTCTCACCGACACTAATCTGCTCGATGTTTTGCAATATCACAGGGAAAAAAAGGCCGATGCCACCATCGTGATCGCTCGGGTGATGAACCCGGTCGGGTACGGTCTGGTGGAAGCCGATTCGGAGGGGCGGGTGCTGAGATTCACCGAAAAGCCACCCGAAGACGATGTCACCGGCGACACTATCAACGCCGGCATCTACATTCTGGAACGATCCATTCTGGACCGCATCCCGGCCGAGGGAACCCAAAGTTTCGAACGCGAGCTTTTTCCGGACATGGTGCAGGAAGGGGCCCGAGTCTATGCCTATTTGACCCACGGTTATTGGCAGGATGTGGGCAGCCCCCAGAAGTATCTCGAGGCGACCTATGGCATCATTTCCGGAAGGACCAAGATGCCCGGCTACCCCCAGAAATACTGTCCGCCGAACAATTGGCGGAAGCGCGAAGTCTCCATCGATTCCGTATCCATTCTGGACGGGAAATGTGTCATCAAGGACGGGGTTTCCATCGAGAATTCTGTTTTAGGCGAGGCGTGCCGCATTGAAGAAGGCGCTATGATCAAGGATTCGGTGATTTGGAGCGGGACCAGAATTATGGCGAACGCCCGCATTGAGCGAGCCGTCGTTGGGCGGCAGTGTCACATCGGCGAAGGAGCTCGATTGCGGCCGGGCACGGTCCTCGGCGATAAATCCACTGTGTCCGATTTCAGCATTATTTAACGGGCGCCTATCGTTTGATCGCCAAATCTCCCGGAAATATTTCCGATAGACTATTGATTATCTTGGCGGTCGACGTGGTGTCTCCCGCGTCAATGATCACAATATCCCCCAAAATTCTTGGCGGGAGCCTGCGTTTTTGGCGCAAGACGCCCGAAGCTTCTTCTGTCGCGCCGGAGTCTATTTTATCCGGAGCGGCATCGGCGCGGAACACGGTGAAGCGGTCTCCCGCCTTGACGCCATCGCGCCAGCCGCGCCCGAAAAAGCATAGCTGTCCGGCCGACAGGATCCGATTGTTGCTCATTCCCTGCAAAATGGGGCCAACCACGCCGCTTTCGGGGATCGGGGCGCTCGGATTGGACAATGCGCCGCTAAAATAGACCAGAGCCTTGGGCGTATTGGGGAAAACCAGATCCCCTTTGGCGAAAGCTTCGCAGGAGAATAGCGCGCGCGCCACGGCATGGTTTTTGTCGACGGCCTCGATTCGAATCGAGCCGAGGTCTTTGTAATATACGCCGGAAATCTGTCCCGTCAGCGGATTGCGGACTCGGTTCATGCGACGAACGACTTTATTAACGTCTCCGGTCTTCAGAAAAGGGATCCTGGGCCCGTTCAGGTACAGGATTTGACCCTGGGTGATGCTTAAAACCGCTCCCTCATCCGCCGAGCCGGCTACATAGAGATCGGCAGGCATTGAAAAATCCAGAATGGCGCCGCCACAGGCCATTTCACCGGGAGTGGCTACCTGCATGGCAAAAAACAATATCAGCGTCAACATGCTCATCAGATCGGCCGCCCGGAGGCCGCGATTTAGCATAAAATTGGATGGATTTTTGCAAATAGAGGATCGAGACCCCCTGTCGCGCCGTTTCTTCCGTGAACTGAATACCGCGCCCCCTCAGCATCCCAACTGTCGACTGTTGGATGCCGACTGTGTTAACCTCTAGCCTATGAATCTGCCGAACGCCTTGACGCTGATGCGAATTTTTCTGGTCCCCGTTGTCGTGGCGGTGTTGCTGACCAAGGAAATTGGCCACTGGGCATTTTGGGGCGCCAGCTTGTTTCTGGCCGCGGCGTTGACAGATCTGCTGGATGGCTATTTGGCTCGAAGGCGACAACAGGTGACCACTCTGGGTCGGCTCCTGGATCCTATTGCGGACAAGCTTTTGATATCGGCGGCGCTGATTTCCTTGGTCCAGCGGGGAATGGCGCCCGCCTGGATGGTCGTTATCATCATCGGACGGGAATTCGCCGTCAGCGGACTTCGCAGCATTGCCGCCCACGAAGGATTCTCTATTGAAGTGTCCAAGCTTGGCAAAGGCAAGATGGTCACCCAGGTTGCCGCCGTGGTCGGCATCATCTTGGGGCAAAAGTATGGCGGATGGGTTCAATCCACCGCAACCCTGCTGCTGTGGGCGGTGGTCGTTTTTGCTCTCGTTTCGATGATTCAATACTTCAGAGAATTCTGGTCCAAGCTCGACAGCAACATCAAGCACCGGGAGAGGCGACTATTGAAGATTAGGGAGCGTCGCAGGCAATGGGCGGCCGAACGCAAGGAACTGCGGCGATTGCGCAAGCTCGAGCGCGCGAGAAAGCAGCCGCCGGAGCCGGAGCCCCCCTCTGCCGATCCATAGAAAAATAAATCCGGTCCATGTCCGGCAGCCGATTTTACAGGAGCGCGAACATGCTCGATGAAAACGATAAGATCGAACTTCTGAAGCTGGCCAGGTCTACGCTTCAGTCTTATTTCGCCGACGGCAAAAAACCTGCTTTCCAATCCTCCCGAACTTCGCTGTTTGAAAAAAAAGGAGCCTTCGTTTCCCTGCACAATAGCGAAGACCTTCGGGGCTGCATCGGCCAGCTGTTTCCCCACCAGGAACTCTACAAAATAGTCCAGCACTGTGTTTTGAGCGCGGCGCTGGAAGACGATCGATTCGCACCGGTAAGGCCGGAGGAATTGCCGGGCTTGAATATTGAAATTTCCGTGCTCTCCCCTTTCCGCCGCATCCGGGACATTGAGGAAATCCAAATCGGCAAGCATGGGATTTACATTGTCCAAGGGAATTTCCGGGGTCTTCTGTTGCCGCAAGTGGCTTCCAGCTACGGCTGGGACAGGCTTACGTTTCTTCGGCAGACATGCCGCAAGGCCGGGCTCGGCGAATCGGCCTGGCGCGAACAGGGCAGCGTCATCGAAATATTCGAAGCGGAAGTATTTGACGAACATAGTGTTTTGAATTCGCCGGAATCCAGCCATTAGATCCGGAACATGGGATAGGGCGGCGCCGCCAGGACGTCTCCCGCTTCGAAATTTCCAGCCTTCGTCCATCAAATGATATAAAATAATAAAATGAATCTTCGCGGGTTGAGCCTGTTTCGCATCGGAAAAACCGAAATTATCCTGGACTACTCATGGTTCGTCATTTTCATTCTGCTGATGTACACCGTGGCGGAGGGCTATCTCCCGCAGGTCCACCGGGAACTTTCCGGGCAGCAGCGCTGGATGATCGGAGCGGCCGTTGCGGCTCTCTATTTCGTTTCGGTGCTGGCTCATGAACTCGCCCATTGCTTCGTTGCGATGAAGCTGGGGAGCAGAGTGAAAAGCGCCAGGCTGCTTTTTTTTGGAGGGCTGCCGGAAATCTTTTCGGAGCCCAAAACAGGCCGTCATGAGTTCATGGTCGCGCTCACCGGGCCTGCGGCGAGCATGGCTTTGGGGACAGTTTTTTTAATGATCTGGGCTTCCGCCTATGCGGCAGGAAAACAAACTTTCGTCGCCGCCGCTGCGGGGTCTCTGGGCTTTTTGAACATAGGCCTGGCGCTTTTTAATCTTGTCCCAGGATTTCCGCTGGACGGCGGCCGAATCCTAAAGGCCATTCTTTGGGACCGCTGGAATGACGCCGGACGCGCGACAAAGGTCGTCAGCCAACTCGGAAACGCGTTTGCGCTTTTCATGATCATTTTCGGAATCCTGCAATTTCTCGCGAGCGGGAACATGATTGCGGGCCTGTGGTTTGTTTTTTTAGGATTGTTTATGAAGCAGTCCGCGATCGGGAGCTATCAGGCGGTCATGCTGCAGCGGGCCTTGTCGGGCGTCAAAGTGCGGCAAATCATGACGGAGAATCCTGTGACCGTGAGTTGGCTCCTCCCGCTGAACGAGCTGGTCCAAGATTATATCTACAAACATCAGTTCACCTCTTTCCCGGCGTTCAACCGGGATGAATTCGTGGGGATGGTCTCGCTGGAAGGAGTGAAGACTGTCGCCAAGGATCTTTGGGCTTTTAAGCAGGTTCGCGATATCATGACCCCGGTGGAGTTTGTCCAATGTCTGAATCCGAACGAGGATGTGGCGGCGGCGTGGGCCAGGATGGCGTCCGGCGATATCGGCCGCATGCCCGTGGTTGAAGACGAAAGGCTTGTCGGCATTGTCACTCGGCGCGACATTATGAACCTCTTCAAGATAAAATCGGATTTGGACGCTGCGTAATTGTCGATTCAAACCGGTCTCCGGCTGGAGATCGGAAACAGAAGGAGGCGCCATGATCCGCTCAATTTTGATAGCTTTGGCCGACATGCCGGGCAATGCGAATGCAAGGAACTATGCCTTCTGGCTGGCGAAGAAAAAGGGAAGCCGGATCCATGCCGTCGCCCTGATTGACATCGCCGCCTTCGAAGTCCCGGTGATTGGAACTCCCGACGGCTTCATGCCTTCCGTGGCGACCCCTCCGATGAAGGAGAGCCGGATCCTGCTGACCGAACTCACGGAAGCCGCGAAAGATCGTCTGGAGCGCTTCGCCGATCAATGCGCTTCCAGGGAAATCCCGTGCTCCACAGAAATCAAAACCGGCATTCCGGGGGAAATCATAGGCCGGATGTCGGCTGCGCATGACATTGTGGTTGTTTCAAGAACCGGCTACAACCGGTTTGCAACCTCGCAAGAAACGATCGATTCGCTTGTGGCGCCGGTGATCCGGAATTCTGTTCGCCCCGTCCTGGTCGCGGGGTTGGAATTTCGCGAAGACAGCGACATTCAAAAAGTCCTGGTCGCCTATGACGGGAGCGCTCATTCATCTCGAGCCCTGTTGGCGGCCGCTGAAATCGCCGCCCGTCCGGGAGTGGATTGCCTGTTGGCCGCCGTGGCGCAATCCGAGGATGCCGGGCATGAAGCGCTCGCTCCTGCGGAAGCTTTTCTTATTCATCACGGCATATCGCCGAGAAAAAAGGTAGTGGTCGGATCCAAGCCTTCCGATGTCATTTGCGAAATGGTAGCCAGCGGGAAAGCCGATCTTGTCATTATGGGCGCCTACGGACACAGTCCCATTCGGGAGGTGTTGTTCGGCAGCACGACGGAACAAGTCCTGGCGCATTGCGGCGCGAATGTAATTCTTCAATCCTGATTCCGGGCGTCAGGTTCCGCTAAAAGACCGCGTGAGAAAATCCAGCAGAGGCCGCATTCCGGCCGGTATCGCAATGTCGCCGGTTTCCACCGTGTGGCGCCTGTTTTCGTTCTCAACCGTGATCTTGTAATTGAACTGGTCGGCGCATGGACCCGGCAACTCCAAAGTCGACGGCAGCTCAAAAAAACGCGATTTTTGCAGAAGTCGATTGATTCGATGGACTTGGGTCGGAGGAAGATCGGAGGAATCCAGAGTCCCTTGAATCTTTCTTCCGGCAAAGCCTCCGGTGCGTTCGAAAAATATTCTCATCATCAAAATACTACTCTTGTTTAAAATAATGTGAAATAAATCCGATCCTCGAGAAACATTAGTGAATAGAGGTCCCGGCGGCGCCTTTCCCAAACCCTGCCCGATTTTCAACAACATGCCGCCGGGCCGAAGCGCCCGTCAGTCAACGAATCCTGTCCGGATCAAAAAAATTCTTGACTTGCCGGCGGATTCGGCATTACCTTTTCCCCGCCCCAACAATCCCTCGAATTCAAATTCAAACCGGACTTAGGACATTGCTTTGCAATTCATCCGGTCCGGCGCGGTCAATTTGAATTGGAGGGACAAACCGGTGTGCAATCCCCCTAGCATCCCGCAGGAATACGAGCCTTTCTCTGTAGCGGAACAATCTCCGCTGGAAAAATATGGAAAACCGGGACAATTGGATTGGAGGGAAGAAGAAATTGACGCGATTCGCAAAGCGCTTAAAAAACTCGCAATCCTTCGGATATGCAATGCCGAAGATGTTGAAGATCTCGTGCAGGAAACGCTTTTGACTCTGGTGGCGAAGCCCCCTGCAAACGCGCTGGAAAAAGGTCTCCTGGTATGGTCCTTGGGAATTTTGAGAAACAAGGTGGGCAATTACTATCGCAAGGCCAACCGCAATATTCCGCTTGACCAGATCGAATCGGATACGGGAAAACGGACGCAGCAGCTCGTTTTTTCGTTCTCTCCGGAAGCGAACGCCTCCGATAGGGAATTGAGAGAAATATTGCTCAAGAAAGTGGCGGAACTGCCCCCTTCCCAGCGCGAGGTCATGGAACTCCTTGTGTCCGGAATGGAATCCGGCGAAATTGTTTCGAAACTTCAACCCGAACGATACCAGAACGTCATAAACAGGCTGTACCGCGGGAAGAAAAAATTGGCCAGGGAGCTGGCGAAATATGGATATGGCCCCGGTCCGGCGACAGTCATGAAGCAGGCTGGAGGCAAGCGGCTGAAATAGCCGGGATTTGCAGCAAGCGTTTCGGAGAGGCGCCATAAACTGGAACGGACAGAAAAAAAGGCGGCGGCGCGGCGCCGGGCTGTGTCTCAAAACGAGGTCGCTCTATAAAAGGGCTTGCGGAACAGTCGGGCGGCCGGCTGAAAAACGCGGGCGTTTTTGAAAAGTCCTTCACGCGTCCGAGGCGCAATCCGTCGCCGTGCGGAAACGCCTGTCGGCTATCCGGATGCAGGACGCGGGCGCCGTTTTACTTCTTGCGATTCCTGATCAAGCTGAGTTCATCCGGAGCGTAGTAGCCGGGCCGGAACGAAACCTGCGCTCCCGGAGCGTCCACCTTGACGTCAATCCGTCGATACGATCCGTCCTTTAGGGGGTTGGTGGAAATATAGCCGAGAGTGTATTGGCTTCTCAATTCTTCGTCGACCTGGGCATACACAGCGTCCAGCTGCCCGAAATTCTTCGGATAGAGCACCCGTCCTCCGGTATCCTGCGCCAGTTTGCGCAGCCCAGCGTCAGCTTGGACGAACATTGCATGGGGGATGCTTCCGTAATAGGCCAGCAATTCCCTGTCGGATTCCAGCAATTGCCGGATCGAATCCGTCTTGCTCACCACATAGATTGCGGCTTCCGAGCGGACAGCGGCCTGGACGGCTTCTTCATAGGACTTGTCGCTTTCATTGTCGAGCCCGTCGCTCATGATGATCATGACTCTTTTTTCCCTGATTCCCTTGAACACGTCGGTGCACACCAGATAAATTGCATCCCATAGCTTGGTGTTGCCTTTGCAGTAAATCGACGTCAAAACGTCGTCGATGCGGTCGATTTTTCTGCCCCAGTTCATTTTCAGCCTGATGTCGGAGCTGAAGCTGACAAGGGAAAACTTGTCGTCCGGGGCCAGACGTTCCAGGAACTTCTTTGTGGCGTATTTGATGGCCCCCCATTCGGTGCGCACGCTCCCGCTGCTGTCCAGGACAACGGCAATACGGACGGGCACGCCTTCCTGTGCAAAAAGGTCGATTTGCTGAAGCTCCCCGTTTTCGTAGACATGGAAAGCGCTTTCTTTCAATCCTTTGACAAATCCGCCCTCCTGTTGGCGCACCGTGACCGGAACGGTGATCATGTTGACTTCGACGCCGATCTTGAATCCATCCTGCTGCGCCGGCGGATTCTCCTGCCCCCATAGGAGGGCGCCGGCCAGAAGTGAAAATCCTACGATCGAGGCCTTTCTGCAATTCCCAATCATTGTCTCTCCAGCGCGGCGGGAAGCTTCTCATAGATTCCGCCAAAACCGCCATTGGACAAAATGACAACGAGATCGCCGGACCGGGCTTCCTGGGACACTTTCCGGACGATGCCGTCCACATCTCCCAGGTTCCATGCCGCCCGGCCCATTCGGCGCAAATCCTCAATCAGGCGCTCTTCATCAAGCCGCTCGCCTTCGGGAACTCTCTCCGGCTTGTACATCGCGGGCAAGGCGATGCAGTCCGCGAGGCTTAGCGCGCCGGCGATCTCTTTTTGAAAGACATTGCGGCGGCTGGTCGCCGAGCGGGGTTCGTAAATCGCCCAGATGCGGTCTGGATGAAAAGCCGCGCGAACAGACTGCAGCGTTTCCCTGACGGCGGTGGGATGGTGGGCGAAATCCTCATAGATTCGGATTCCCCGGACATGGGCGCGCAACTGCAGCCGGCGCCGCACTCCGGAAAACGATTCCAGCGCATCCCGAATGGCATGGCCTGAAATTCCCATATGATTTAAGACGGCAGTGGCGGCCAAAGCGTTCCGAATATTATATTCGCCCAGAGCTTTCAGATTGTAGCGCTGGAAAAAAGATCCTTTGTAAACGGCCTCAAAACAAAGCCGTTCCTGGCGCATTTCGACGGCGCGGGCGCTCCAGTCGCCGTTCGCGTGCAATCCGAACGTTTCTTTTCTGCAACAGCTGTTCTCGCTTGACTCCATGGCCGCCGGGCTGTCCGCTCCCACAACCAGAAATCCGTCCTGAGGCAGGAGGTTGACGAATCGCCGGAATTGGATTTTGATCGAATCCAGATTCGGATAAATATCCGCGTGATCGTATTCCACATTGCCGATCGCCGCAATGTAGGGAAGGTAGTGGAGAAATTTCGGGCCTTTGTCGAAAAAAGCCGAATCGTATTCATCTCCTTCGACCACGCAATGCCGGCCTCCTTCGAGTCCATAGCTCGATTGGAAGTTCTCCGCAATCCCGCCAATAAAAAAGTTCGGCCGAAGGCCGGCGGAGTGAAGAGCCCACGCGATCATCGAGGTCGTTGTTGTTTTTCCGTGAGTGCCGGCGACGACAATGGGCGTTTTGTCCCGGAGGAAGAAGTTTTTGAGCGTTTCCGGAAAAGACAGGAAAGGCAGTCTTGCGTTCAATACATGCTCTATCTCGGGATTTCCTCTGGACAGGGCGTTCCCGACAACCACAAGGTCCGGCTCAGGTTTTAAGTTGTCGACGGAATAGCCGTTCGCCGCCTTGATGTTTTTTCCGGCGAGGAAATCGCTCATCGGCGGATAGACGCCTTCGTCCGAGCCGGATACGTCGTAGCCGATGTCTTTGAGCATAGCCGCCAGGGAGGCCATGCCAGTCCCGCATATCCCAATGAAATGAATTCTCTTGATTCCCGATATCAACATAACGGCAAGAATGTATCAGAATCCAGGTCGGCAGCCTATAGATAGATTGTCGATTTCTCCCCGGCGTTTTTCACGCCGCCTTTCCCTGAGCGGCGTCCATGGAAAAGGGCCGCTGGTTTTGCGGAGATGAAACGAAGCCGCCCGCCCGGGTTCCATGCAAAATCCTGCGGCACGGCGCCGAGAATCGCCGGCGGCTCAGAATTTCTGGATATTGAGAAATCCGACGTTTTTTTTAACAGTCACTTTTTTTATGGAATCTTTGGCGTCGATTTTTTCTGCAATCTGCATGCCGCTGATTACGCGTCCAAAACAGGTTTCTTCCCCATCCCTTTCCGGTTGAGCCGCCAGCGCGATGAAAAACCGGCTCGATTGAAAATCCCTCGACTCGAGAGCCATTCCAATGCTTCCCTTTTCAAAGGGGTGCATGTTGATTTCGGTGCGGACGCTCAGGCCGGGGCCTGTCCGGATGGACGGTTTTTCAATTTCGATTGCCGGAGAGAAAGTCGTTTTTGCGAAATGCAGCCCTTCGAAGGATCCCAGCAGCGCCATGGACAGAAATGCTTGGGTCGTGACGGGAGCGTCTTGCTGAAACAGTTCGATCTCAATGTTCCCGCGAGTGGTCGCAATGATCGCCGTAGCCGGATAAAATCTTTCGGCGGCCAGATCGATGCAAACGGCTTCGCTCAAAGGGGAGGGGGGCGCAATCGGCTCCCCGGCGGAGCCCCCTTGAACTTCGCGAGTCGCGTTCCGAAGGCGGGCGAGCGCATTGAGGGAGCGCGTCAGGATTTCCGGGTCCCCGAGAGCGGAAAGCTTTTCAAGGATGGGACAGGCGGCCGGATCGTTCAGCCTGGACAGGGCGTCAATATAAAAGCCCAGAAGAACGCGCTCTTCCTTCGTTTTGCCGTGGAATAAATGATGCAGCCGGTCTGCCAGCATTATCGCCTCGCCGTGCGAGCCCGTCTTCCCCAACGCTTCGACGGCCCGCATCCGGACAAGCAGCGAAGGATCTTCCAGCAGACGCGTCAATTGGGGCAGGGTTCTTGGATCCAAGGTCAGATTGCGCTCCTCCAGCAGCTTTCGATCTTCAATTTCGCCGATGGAAAACGCAGAAGCTGCGCGGATCGTCGCGTCGCCTTTATGAAGCGCCGCATAAAGCAAAGGGAGCGCGCGGCGATCCCCAATCCGGCCGAGAGAAATGGCGCACGAACGCCTCACTTCGGCGTGAGGATTGGTGAAAAGGTTGCGCTCGAAAAATTGGTCGTCACCCAAATCTCGGCTCGATTCCCGTCGGATGATTTCCGCGAAAAACCGGTTTTGATTGAGTTGCCCCGGGAGCAGGGAGCGGCGTCCGCAGGAACAGGACGGCAAAAGGAAAAGCATCAGGAGCGCGGCGATACGGCGGCGTTCGAGGATGCAGGATTCGCCGTCTGGACGCGCCGGCGTTTGGCCGCTTGTCGCTTCAAATTTCATGGCACGCGAGATCTCGAAAAGGATTTATCGGAACTTCAGACCGACAATTTCGTAGGAAATGTTCTTGGGATCCCAATAATACTCGACGGATTCGACTCCAATGCTGAAAGAACGCTTTTCCAGAGGCTTCATCGGTTTGTTGACAATGCCGGCGCCCGGCCTCAGCGCAAAGGCCGTGCGCTCCTTCGACAGCTTGCCCCAGACATCGTAAAGAGTGATATGAAGTTGTAGAGCCTCGAGCGTGCGATCGCCGTCATTGACAATCGTTCCCGAAATCGTGGCGATGCGGGTGTGGCTGTAATTGATTCCCAAGGACGCTTTGACGTTTTCAATACGGATTCGAGTTTTGTAATACTCGAAATCGGTGTTCCCGGCCTGGAGCAATCCGGGAACGTAAACCGATCCTGTGGCCGATTTAGGCGGCGTTTTTTCCTTGAAGCGATTGTAAAGCAAAACGCCTCCCGCAAAGGCTGCCAGCAATCCCAGCGTAATGAATAACATGATTGGATTGAAGGACTTCTGGGGCTCGGAGGAAAACTCAACCATATTCTCAATCCTCAATATTCATCCTGCATAGAGCGCAGGGCGCCTGATAAGTTCCCAATTATAACAGATGCGGCGCTGAAAGGCTCCTCGTTCAGAGACTCAAGGCCTTTCACGGGCGCAAATCGGGGAGTCGCGCCACTGCGCCGAAATCAGAAGTCGCGGCTGTCTTCGTTGTTAAAAAATTGGGGATGCGGCCGCCGGAAAACATCGCTGTTTCTATTGAAATAAAAAGACTTCCGGCGATAAAAATATTTCTCCTAAAAATTTCTTATGGGCGATGAAAAACGTGACGATTAGGTCTTCGTCAAGCCCGGAGCGCATTTTTCCGGCAGGGCTTTTCTCGGTTGAAAAGGGGGATCCAGGATGTTTCCAAAATCAGCACGGACGAAAGCATTGGCGATTTCATTATCTCTATTGATTGCAGCGGCGACGGCGCCATTTTCTCTTGCCGAAACATTGGCGGCGCGCCCGCTGGGCACGGTTGTTACGGCAGCGAAAGTGATGGTCGGCAATGCCTCGGCGCCTACGGGCACGACAATTTTCGCCGGCGATACGGTGGCTTCCACCGAACCTGCGCTGATTAATTTCTCTACCGGAAGCCGCATTGAAATGACCAAAGCGGCCGCCAACTTTTCAAGGCAAGGTCAAACGCTCGTAGTTGCGGCAAATCAAGGTTTGCTGCGTTTCAATTTTCCGGCGGGCGAGCAGGTTCAGCTGAGCGCCGGAGATTACAAATTCACGTCGACCGGGAATTCCGGCCACATCGGTGAATTGGGTCTGAACCGCAGCGGACAGGTTGTAATGAGCGTGACTCAGGGCGCCTTTGCCGCCGTAAACGCCGCGACCGGGGCGGCCACTGCAGTAGTTCCCAACAGCCCTCTGGTTGCGACAGCCCAAGGCGGGCAGGGAACCATTTTGAAGGGCGGCAACAGTCTGACGGACTCTTCAAAGTCCTATCAGCAGAATGAGCTTAAAGGCAAATGCATCGTCGGAGGCGCTGAGGCCTATAGAGTTGAAGGGAACGCTTCCAACGTCATCACCATCCAAGGGTCCTGGAAGATGAATTCCGGAAATTACAGCTATAAGATTGAGGAATGCACCAAAGAGGCCTTGATGAAAGCCGGCGCTTCGGAGGAAGCCGCCAATGCCGCCTCTTCGGGCGCTGCGACTGGAGGTTCGGGCATCAACATGACCACCGCCGCCATGGTCGCCGGCGTCGCCGGCGCGGCCGGGTTGGGCATCGGCATATACGAGGCCACGAAATCCACCAGCTCGCGTTAAGCCCGAAAGTCTATAAATTTTCTCTGAAAGAAAAGCCGCCTTTTTGGCGGCTTTTCTTTTTTTTGGTGTATGATACCAGGGTCGTTGGGTTTTGATGAGGCCGGGACGTTGCACGACGGCATAAAAGGGATTTCCGGGCGATCAACCGCTGTCCTTCACCCAAAAGGTCAATTATGAAAAAACGAATCACTTTAATGGCTGTTTTGATTGCCTTGTTTGTTGTGCTGGGCGGCATGACTTTCGCCGTCGAGATGTACTTCGACTATCTGTGGTTCCTGGAACTTGGGAAAGCCGTCATTTTCACGACTGTTCTTTATGCCAAAAGCCTTATCGGGTCTGTCATTCTCCTGTTCAGCTTTCTTTTTATCTACCTCAATCTGTCTTTCGCCAACCGCGGGCCCGGGCTCATCGAGATTGGGATTCCCACGCCGGCCGGACAGATCACCGCTTACCGGGTGGCGCCGGAAACGGTGCGGCGGGTTTCAGGACTGGTGGCGCTCGTCATTGGACTTCTGTTGGCCCTGAACGAAGGGAATAATTGGGAAACGGTATGGCGCTGGCTTCACCGAGTCCCTTTCAATGTCAGCGATCCGGTTTTTTCCCGGGATATATCTTTTTATTTCTTTTCGTTGCCTCTGATGCAGGAAGCCGTGAAAGTCTGCTTGATCCTGAGCTTTTTGTCTCTGGCGGGATCGATGGCGCTCTATTATTTTAAGGGAGTTTTGAAGAAGGCGGCGGTCGAAGCAGGGCGAAGCCGGGTCGGGATTCACATTTCCCTTCTCGCTTCCTTTATCTTCCTGCTGCTGTCGGCGAGCGCTTTTATGAACCGTTATGAAGTGCTGTTCGGCAATCATGATGTGTTTTCCGGAGCGTCCTACACCGATCTGCATTCGCGCGTTCCCATGTTGATCGTTTTGTCCGCGGCAGCCCTGGCGGGCGCGCTGCTGTTTGTTTTCAACGCATTCTCAAAGAGCAACCGCGGCGCGATTCTCGCCGTCATTCTTTATTTCGGCGTTCTGTTCCTGGGCAATCTCTATCCGGCTTTCGTTCAGAAGTTCATCGTCAATCCCAATGAGTTTGACAAGGAAAGCCCGCAGATTGCGCATAATATCAAGGCGACGCTGGACGCTTACGGCCTGTCGAAAATGCAAGAGCGGGATCTGTCGGGGGACAAGGCTTTGACCCCGCAGGATGTCGAGAACAACAAAGCCACGATTCGCAACATCCGGCTCTGGGACCATGAGCCGCTGCTCGACACGCTGAAGCAGATTCAGGAGATCAGGACTTATTATGATTTCATAAGCGTCGACAACGATCGCTATAGGATAAACGATGATCTGCAGCAGATCATGCTGTCGCCGCGCGAACTGAATTCCTCGAGCCTGCCGGAGCGGACGTGGATCAACGAGCGGCTCAGCTACACGCACGGTTATGGATTGACTCTGGGTCCCGTCAATCGGGTGACTGCCGAAGGGCTTCCGGTGCTTTTTGTCCAGGACCTTCCGCCCGCAGCCGCCATTCAGGATTTCAAAATACAGCGTCCGGAAATTTATTTCGGCGAGCTGACTCAAGGGTATGTGGTCGTAAAAAGCAAGCAGAAGGAATTCGACTATCCGTCCGGGGAGTCGAATGTCTACGCGGAATATCAGGGCGCCGGCGGCGTTCCGGTCAAGTCCTTGTTCCGGAAACTGCTTTTTGCTCTTTATTTCAAGGATTCCAAAATTCTCTTTTCTCCTCAAATCACGGCGGAAAGCCGTTTCCTGTATTTTCGCGAACTCAAACAGAGGATGAGCCGGCTGGCGCCCTTCCTGGTTCTGGACAGAGACCCCTACATGGTCATATCCGAAGGAAAGCTGTTTTGGATCCAGGATGGATACACGAGGTCGGACCGGTACCCCTATTCCAAAAGGACCCGCGGAGTCGGCAACTATATTCGGAATTCCGTGAAGATGGTGATGGACGCATACAACGGAAATGTCGACATGTACCTTTCGGACGAGGAGGATCCTTTGATTCAGGTGTATCAAAGGATTTTTCCCGGCATTTTCCGCCCTCTTTCCGCGCTTCCGCCCGATCTGCGGAGCCACCTGAGATATCCCGAGGATATCTTCAAGGTCCAGACCGACATCTATGCCACCTACCACATGACGTCGACTCAAATTTTTTATAATAAGGAAGATCTGTGGGAAATTCCAATTCTGGACGCCGCCGGGTCAGAAAATCCCATGCTGCCCTATTATACGATCATGCGACTTCCACAGGAAAAGGACGAAGAATTCATCCAAATGCTACCGTTCACTCCGAACCGAAAGGACAACCTTTCCGCGTGGATGGTCGCTCGAAGCGACGGCGAAAACTACGGCAATCTGGTTGTCTATCGCTTCCCAAAACAGAAACTCATCTATGGGCCAAAGCAAATCGTCGCCCGCATCAACCAGGACGCGGAGATTTCCAGGCAAATCTCACTCTGGGACCAGAGAGGGTCGCAGGTCATTCAAGGCAACCTCCTGGTTATCCCGATTGAAGAAGGCTTGCTTTATGTCCGGCCGCTTTACCTGCGCGCCGCGAATGGAAAGATCCCGGAACTGAAACGCGTCATTGTCGCATATGAAAATCAGATCGCCATGGAGCCGACCCTGGAAGCTTCGATTGCCAGAATATTCCAGGGCGCGTTGACCGAAGCCGCTCTGGCGGTCGGGACTCCGCCGTCGGCGACTGATGCGGCGCCGGCCAAGGAGGCCGATGCGCCCAGCCGCGCCGGCCTTGTTGAGCTGGCGAAGCAGGCTTATGAAAGGGCCGTCAATGCGCAGCGGCAGGGGGACTGGGCGAAATACGGGGAAGAGATCAAAAAACTTGGAAGCATTCTGGAGGAACTGAACCGTTCGGCTAAATCGCCAAACCCATGAGAGGACGGATATGGCTGCCTCACAGTCGTTTGACATCACTACGGGTTGCGACCTGCAGGAAGTCGACAACGCCGTCAACCAGGCATTGAAGGAAATCCGGCAACGCTACGATTTCAAAGGCTTGAACGTAGCCATCGACTTCAAGCGGGCTGAAAATAAAATCGTTCTGCGCGCTCCGGATGAATTCAAACTGCGCTCGATGTGGGAGGTCGTTCAGGAAAAAATGGTCCGGCGTCAGGTCCCCGTTAAAAACCTGCAGCAGGGAAAAGCTGCGCCGGCCGCCGGCGGCTCAGTTGTTCAGGAGGTGAACCTGCAGCAGGGAATTCCGATTGAAACGGCCCGGGCCATCGTCAAGCTCATCAAAGAATTGAAGATGAAGAAAGTTCAGGCCGAAATCCAGGGAGAACAGGTGCGCGTTTCCTCGCCGTCCCGAGACGACCTGCAAACCGCCATCCACCACATCAAAGAGAAAGATTTCGGAGTCGAGCTGAAATTCGGCAATTATCGAACAAATTGACGGCGGTTTTTTTGCTTTCAGGCCAGCCTCCTCGGACTAGCGGGAGTTTACTGGGAACGCGCCCGCGATCATGGATAAACAGATTATTTAT
>CAZXSV010000009.1:0-99874 GCA_964642735.1 uncultured Acidobacteriota bacterium | reverse complement strand
GCTTATGCCCTTGCCCGGGCCCTGGCGCATCACAATCATCGAGTCGGCCGGCGGCACGCTTTCTGGCGCCGGCCTTGGATATCAGAGTCAAGAGCTGGAAAGGAAACAGAAACAGGCAGCGCTTCGCCTTAGTCTCCACCGGCGGAATATATTCATGGATGCAATCTTCCCTATCGCTTTCCAATGCTGCAGAGAAAATTGGCGGCAGTTTGGACGAGACGCCGAGACAATCCAGGATCTTTTCGATCGCTTCGGGTCAATGGCGCATAGAATCCGCATTTTTGCGCCACATCGTTCGCATTTCAAATACGCATTTCTAGAGGTCTTCCCAGGCATAACGGCGTTCTTAAATGCCCGGATTCATCGTACAGCAGAATTCAGAAAGCTTTTGCGGCAAAAAGGAGAAAATCGTTGGCGATGAGGGGAGGAATTTCTCGCCCTATATTTTTTGGATAATGCCTGGGGAACAAAGGATAAATGCCAAACGATTTTATAAAATATTTATTATCAACAGTTTATAAAATCAGGTGGCGGAGAGGGGGGGATTCGAACCCCCGACACCGGTTTTGCCAGTGTAACTGCTTAGCAGGCAGCCCTGTTCGGCCACTCCAGCACCTCTCCGCAGTCTCTGAATCATCGGCAGGTCGAGAGGCAATAGTAACCAATTTGCGCTTTAAAATCCACACGCAAAAAAGCGCGACACTGCGGCGAGGCTCCTGGGAAAAGCCTGCCGCGGATTGCACGGATCCATAAAAACTTGCAGCCCGCCTTTGCGCCCTCAAGCCCTTGATGATAATCTAGTAATTTTTGAAAGGTTCTTCAATGCTCGCCAAGGGAGAAGTTCGGGTTCGTTTTGCGCCAAGCCCCACCGGCTACCTTCACGTGGGAGGCGCGCGCACCGCCTTGTTCAACTGGCTTTTCGCCCGCCACTCGGGAGGCAAATTCATCCTGCGCATCGAAGACACCGATTCTGCCAGATCTTCGGAAGAAATGGTGGAAGGCATTCTCCAGGGGCTTCGCTGGCTCGGCCTGGACTGGGATGAAGGCCCGTTTTTTCAGTCGCAGCGCCTCGCCCGCTACAGGGAATTCGCCGCCGCGCTGCTGGAGGCCGGAAGCGCTTACCGGTGCTTTTGCAAAGCCGCAGGCGAGGACGCCCGCGAACCGACGGCGGCCTCCCCCAAACACATTTGCGCGGCCCTCACTAGCGGAGAATCCGCCCGCCGCGCCGCCTCCGGCGAACCCTTCGCCGTCCGGTTCCGGATCCCTCCGGACAAGACATCCTTTTCCGACCGTGTCTTTGGAAAAATCGAAGTCGACAATGCCGTTCTCGAAGATTTCGTTCTGCTGAGATCCGACGGCTTTCCGACTTATCACCTGAGCGTGGTTGTCGACGACCTTGACATGGAAATCACGCATGTCATCCGGGGCGCCGACCACATACCCAACACCCCGAAACAGGTCCTGCTCTACCGCGCTTCCGGCCGGAAGCCGCCCGAGTTCGCCCATCTTCCGCTTATCCTCGGCCCTGACAAACAAAGGCTCTCGAAACGCCACGGGGCGACTTCGGTAATGGCCTACGCCGAGTTGGGATACCTGCCCGATGCTTTCTTCAATTTCCTCGCGCTTCTGGGATGGTCTCCCGGCGACGATCGCGAGCTGTTCTCTCGCCAGGAGCTCATCGATCATTTTTCGCTGGAAGGAGTTGGAAAAGCCAACGCGGTTTTCGGACTCGATAAACTGGATTGGTACAACAGCCAGCGCCTTCGGAACGCTTCTCCGGAAGCGCTCCGGCAAATGGCGGTCGATGAGCTGAAAAACGGCGGAATATCCGCCATGGATCTTTCATCCGAATCGTTGGATCCAATATTGGAGCTTCTTAGAAACAGGCTGCGAAAAATCAGCGATCTGACGGGCGTGTGGAAATCCTTCTTCAGCGACGAATTTGAATATGAAAAAGCCGCTGCGGACAAATACCTTTCCGATCCCAAACTCAAAGAACTGATACCTGAGCTGCTCCGCCGCTGCCGCCGTCTGGACGCTTTCTCGCTGAACTCGACGGAAACGGCTCTGCGCGGTTTGGCCGAAGAAAAAGGAGTCAAAGCCGCACTTTTTATTAACGCGCTTCGAGTCGGATTGACAGGCCAGGGAGTGGCGCCCGGCTTGTTTGAAATCATGCAGGCGCTGGGGAAAGATCGCACTCTTTCCAGAATGGAAAAACTGATATCTTATTTACAATTGACGATTGCGGACAGACGCCCTTAACCAACCTGCGAACCCATGTTAAAATTCTCAGTCTGATTGCAAATCGTCCATTATAATCCGTCCATCGACGCGGGGGGGGACATGACCAAATTGGGATTGAATATCGATCACATCGCAACCATTCGCGAGGCGCGAAAGGCTCTCGAGCCGGATCCGGTCGCCGCAGCCATTATGGGCGAACTCGCGGGTGCGGATGGAATAACCGTTCACCTGCGCGGAGACCGGAGGCACATCAAAGACAACGATGTGCGCCGGCTGCGGGAAACGGTTGCAACCCGGCTGAATCTGGAAATGGCCGCAACTCCCGAAATGGTAAGGTTGGCGCTAAAACTTCGCCCCGATCAAGCGACGCTGGTTCCGGAAAGAGAAAATGAAATCACCACCGAGGGAGGACTGAACGTCGCGGCGAGTCCGAAACCGATCTCATCCGCCATTCGCGAACTGATCATGGGAGGCATCGAGGTCAGCCTGTTCGTCGATCCGGATCCCGAGCAGGTGGACGCTTCCGCGGAACTGGGTGCGCTGATGATCGAGCTGAACACGCGGGCGTACTCGGAAGCGTCTCCCAAAAGCCCGGACTTGGCCGGGCCCGATTTGGAGCGTGAATTGACCAAAATTGTCCAGGCCTCCGAGCGCGGGAAAAAGAAAGGTCTCAAAATCCTGGCTGGCCACGGACTGACCTACCGTAATGTTCGCCTTGTTTCCGACATCCCCGAGATTGAGGAGTTGAATATCGGCCACAACATCATCGCCCGGGCATGTCTTGTCGGATTGGACCGGGCCGTGCGCGAAATGATCCAGGCTATGAGAGATTGACGATTCAACCATGCCGTTGGATCCCAATCGTCAATCGGAAATATATTTATGCCAGGGAAACTCTACATCGTTGCAACGCCGATCGGAAATCTTGAGGATATTTCCTTCCGAGCCGTGCGCATTCTGAAAGAAGTCGACCTGATCGCGTGCGAAGACACACGCCACTCCGCGAAGCTTTTAATGCATTACGGGATCCACACGCCCAGGGAAAGCTGCCACGAGTTCAACGAAGAAAGCAAAACGCCGCAATTCATTGCGCAGCTCCGCGGGGGCAAAAACATCGCGCTCACAAGCGACTCCGGCACGCCGCTGATCTCGGATCCGGGCTACCGCCTTGTCTGCGGCTGTCGGGAAGAGGGAATTCCGGTGATTTCAATCCCCGGACCTTCCGCAGCAATCACAGCCTTGGCCGGTTCCGGACTTCCTTCCGACCGGTTCTTCTTCGAAGGATTCCTGCCGGCGCGAAGCTCCATGCGAAAACGCAGGATTGAGGAACTGGCCAATATTCCGGCCACCCTGATATTTTACGAAGCGCCGCACCGGCTCCTCGCCTGCCTGGAAGATATGTCCGCCATTCTCGGCGCCAGAGAAGCCGTCATCGCGCGGGAGCTCACAAAAATTCACGAAGAATTTGCCGCCGGAAATCTTTCGGAACTCTCAGACCTGTTTCGATCGCGGCCTAAAATCCAGGGGGAAATCGTGCTGCTCGTCGAGCGCGGAAAAGCCGCCGCGGCCCCGTCAATTTTCCCTTCTTCCATCAGGAAGCATCTGGAAGAAGAAATCCAAAAGACCGGCCTCTCCCGCAACGAAGCTCTCAAATCCGTCGCAAGGCAAAGAGGCGTCAGCCGCAGGCAAGCGTATAACGACTTGAATGACGAATTGCGAGCGACGAACGAAAACGCAATGGCGAATTGCGAGCCATGACGCCGCATCGCCCCCGTCGCGGCGCCTCGCATCTGCCCGGTTGACGCTCGCGCCAAAATGCATCCATAATTCATTGCCAGGCCCTTACGGAATGATGCCCTTGCCGTCGAGTTCTCCGGGAAGGTAGCCGTCTTTTTTCCCCGCCTGATAAATCTCACTGCGTTCTTCACGAGCCTGTTTAAGTTTCGCCAGCAGCTCTTCTATTTGCTCCTGCAGCCCGGCCTCGGTTTCGACCGAGGCGTTCTTTGGGGAAAGACGTCCGATTTTCGGAAGCGCCCGTCTCTCGGCCTGCAAACGCGCGCGCAAGGATTCCAAACGCATTTCATCCTGCCGGATAACCTTATCCAGCTTCTGCAACGCATTGCGATAATGGCGGATTGAAGCGCGATTATTCTGTGGACCGGGAGGCGCCTCCGTGCGAGTCGAAGATACGGGCAGTGTCGATGTGGTCAGGCTGCCGTTGGAAGCGGCCGACTCTCCGTTGCCTTCAATCACTTTCACTTTCAACCCCTGCATTTCCACCTGTTTTCTTCGTTCGGATTCCTTTTGAGCCAAATCCGCCAGAGATTGCATTCCAAATAAGAAGATCACTGTCAGGCAGCACGACTTGAATTTTTCTTTTCTCATAAATCTTCTAATGGACATTCTCGCGTTTGAGCAAAAGAAAACGCCACGTTTTTCACAGACTTGATCTTTTTCTGTGAAAACAAACGTTTGATTTCCTGTCTATCGGAAGATGCGAGGGGCGTTGGACGGTGAATCAGACTTTGATGGGCGGGGAGGATACGGGGAACGCGCGGAAAAAAGCTTCGGCCAGCCGAAGCAATGCAGCTTCCCGGAACTGATCGGCGAGCATCTGCAAGCCTATCGGCAATCCGCCCTGAGTGAATCCGCAAGGGACGGAGATCGAAGGGATTCCGGCGAGATTTGCCGTAACCGTGTAGATGTCCGAGAGGTACATGGAAAGAGGATCGGATATTTTCTCGCCTATCTTGAATGCGGGGGTCGGACTCACGGGGCTGAGAAGGGCGTCGACTTTTTCAAACGCCCTGTCATAATCCCGCTTGATCAATGTTCGCACCCTCATGGCACGACCGTAGTAGGCTTCATAGTACCCGGACGACAGGGCATAGGTTCCGATCATGATCCGCCGCTTCACTTCCGCTCCGAAACCCATGCTTCGCGTTCGCTTGTACATGTCGGCCAAATCCTCGGGACCATCAATCCGGAAGCCGTATTTTACGCCGTCGTATCGCGCAAGATTGGAGCTCGCCTCAGCCGGGGCGATGATGTAGTAATCGGCAATGGCGTATTTTGTGTGGGGCAGCGAAACGTCCATCAGTTCGCAACCCAGAGACGCCGCATTCTTGATTGCCGACTCGATAGCGGATTTCACCTCGGGATCCAGCCCCTCGCCAAAAAACTCCCTGGGAATTCCAAGGCGCATGCCTCGAACAGGGCGGCTCAGTTCCGCCGAACAGTCGGAAATTTCCGCCGCCGCCGAAGTAGCGTCCCGCTCGTCACGGCCAGCCATGTGCGACAGCGCCAGCCCGAGATCGCCCGGACTGTTGGCAATAGGAGCGATGCAATCCAGCGACGAAGCGTAGGCGACAAGTCCATATCGGGAGACTCTGCCGTAGGTCGGTTTCAGCCCAAAGACATTGCAGAAAGACGCCGGCTGGCGGACGGATCCGCCCGTCTCCGATCCAAGCGCGAGGGGCGCAACGCCCGCGGCCACCGCGACGGCGCTGCCGCCGCTGCTCCCGCCTGAAACACGTTCCAGATCATAAGGATTGCGCGTCGTTTTGAACGCGGAGTTTTCCGTGGACGACCCCATGGCAAACTCGTCGCAATTGGTTTTTCCGATCACGACTGCGCCGGCCCGCTCCAGGCGCTCGATCACTGTAGCGCTGTATGGAGGGACGTAGTCGCCCAGAATCTTCGAACCGCAAGTGGTTCGCAACCGCCGGGTGCAGATATTGTCCTTCACCGCAATCGGGACTCCGGCCAAAGGGAGCGGGCGTTCCCTGCAAATCCGGTCGACTTCATCCGCACGCGCCATAACCGTTTCCGGCTCTACGGTCAGAAAAATCCCGAGACGCGAATCCACTTCTTCAATGCGTTTCAACGCAGCCACAGTCGCTTCTCTTGCAGAGAGCTGTCTTGAATTCACCGCGTCTCGAATCTTCCGGGCGTCTTTCAGATCCATATCTATTTCTCTTCAATCAAGGCCGATCAAAGCACTTTGGGAACACGGAAATGCCCGGAGCCGGGATCCGGAGCGTTGGCCAGGCTTTCCTCGACCGGCAGGGAAGGCCGGACGGCGTCTTCCCGGAAAATGCGCTTTTCATAACCGGCGCTCAGCGACACATGACTCGTAGGCTCGACATCTTCCACGTTCACCTGTTTGAGCTGCTCGACATAGTCGAGTATTCGCTGGAACTGACCGATGAACGATTCCAACTCGTTCTCGCTGAAATGGAGTTTTGCAAGGTCTGCTATTTTGAGCACTTCAGAGCGATCGATCGGCACAACCCTATCTCCCTAAAACGGAATGGCTCTTTGCATTCCTGACAATTCGGGCAAAACTCCGGCCCGGCCTTCAGAACAGCCCGGAGCAATTCGTTCCGCCCACCTAAAGTATCGCCGGGCTTTGTGAATATCCTTTTGGATCTGGTCGATGAGAGCCGACTCGCCGGGAAAGCGCCTTTCATCGCGCAGGCGTATGAGGAATTCGAGTTTTGATTTTTTCCCGTATAAATCCCCGTCGAAGTTTAGCAGGTGGGTTTCGATGCTCAGATTCCCGCTCGTGTCCAGCGTGGGACGGACCCCGACGTTCGTTACGCCCCGGCATTTTCGTCCTTCGACGGCGAGGAACGTCGCATAAACCCCGCGCCGCGGGATAAGCTCATTGAGAGTGCGGAGATTGGCCGTAGGCACGCCAAACCTGGCGCCCAAGCCGGTCCCGTGAACGATTTCGCCGTCCAGCTCGAAAGGGCGGAACAGCATCCGCCGTGCCAATCCGACCTGGCCGGAAACCAGCGCCTGACGTATGGCAGTGCTCGACACGCGGCTCCCCCGGAATTGGACCTGATGTATCTTTCCGGCGAAAAATCCTTTTTCCTCCCCGATTTCTTTCAGCAGGTTGAAGCTGCCCTGGCGCCGGTGCCCGAAGGCGAAGTTCGGCCCGACATAAACCTCCTTGGGGCGGAGCTTTTTCCATAAAACTTCAACGGCAAAATCGCGCGCACTCATTTGTGCGAGCCCTATGTCGAATGGAATCGCCACCACCAGTGGGATTCCAAGCGATCCGATCGCCGCTATCCTCTGGTCAAGCGTTTGGATTTGGAGCGGAGCATTATTCGGAGCGAGGACTTGAAGAGGATGCGGATGAAACGTCAAAACAACGGGAGTCCCGCGAAATTTCGCAGCCCTGGCCGCCAGATCGCGGATCAGACTCTGATGCCCGAGGTGGACCCCGTCGAAATTTCCAATGGTGGCGATAGGGTCAGGGTATTCCGGAGCGAGATCCTCCAGGCTGTAGACTACTTTCATGTTCCCTACTAGACCTTGATCCGGTTGGTCTTCGCCATAAATTTGATCCGAAGCTCATAGAGAACCGAATCCAGCAACTGCTCTTCGTCTTTGCTGAGGTTCCCTTTTGTTTTCTGTTGAAGCATCGTCAGAATATCGACAGTGTGCCTGGCCGCTTCCACATCCTCTTCTTTCTTTTGAGTATATGGATTCGGCACTTCGCCCAAAAGCACCAAACCTTGCGTGTAGTAGGAAAGGATGTAGGAGGGAAAGTCGATCGGCTGCCCTTGCGCGCCTTTCCCTGCTTTTTCCTCCGGCCCGGAGTCTGCGGTTTTTGCCCCGTCATTTTCCGGCGGAGCATCCGGCGCACGCACGTCTCCATCCTCGTTGAAACCGCGCTTGTCCGTCACCCTGAAAGACTGTTGTTCTTGTTCTTTATCCATAGCGGCACCCATTATCGAGATCAGGATTCAAAACAAAACTTCAAAGTACCATTGGCCTGATTCCCGCTCAAGGAAAATTCCCTCTATTTATCAGACCAGGCAATTAATAAGTCTGCAAAAATGACCCCTTGAAGAGAAGTCCGCATCCGAGACTACAGCGGCTATCGCCTGGGAGGAATGCAATGCGGCCGATCCTATTGTTATTTTGGATCCTGGTCATTTTTCTGCGGGCATCCGAAGCCCCTCAATCAAAAAGCGATCCGGATGAAAACCGGACGATTCGGGTGAATGTGGAAATGGTGTCCCTGCCGGTCGTGGTTTCCACGCGGGAAGGGAAACGGATCGCCGGCCTTAGGGAAGAGGACTTCCGGGTGTTCGAGGACGGCGTAGAACAGAAAATAGAAGGCTTTGCGGCGACAGATGAGCCTTTAAAAATCGCCTTCCTCGTGGACGCAAGCTCAAGCACCGAAGCAAGGCTGGCGAAAATAAAAAAAGCGGCCAAAGATTTCGTAAAAATGCTTCATCCGGATGACGAAGTGGCTGTGGTCTCTTTTGCGGAAGACGTCCGGCTCCAGCAGGACTTCAGCCTGGATCGGGACAAAATTGAATACGGCATCATGAAGATTCAGTCCGGCGGCAACACCGCATTGTATGAAGCGGTCTGGCTCGGACTGGAAGAAATCCTGAAGCCTGTTCGGGAACGAAAAGCGCTTGTCTTGTACACGGACGGCGTGGACACCTGCAGCCGCAACGCAGGCATGAAAGAAACCTGGGAGCTGTCCAAGGAGACTCGGGCTACTATCTACGGGGTTTATTACAATACCGAAAGAGATCGAAAAAGCGATGCAAAGAAGCGGTCCGGGAATCCGCTGCCCAGCATCCTCAATCCATTGCCCCCGATCCTGACGCTGCCTCCAATCTCCGGCCCCGGCGCGCGCTACCCCGATCCTGATCCTCGAACATATCCTCCCGCCGGCGGAGGCGAATCGCCCGAGGAACAATACCAATGGGGGCGTGAATATCTCAGAGAACTGGCAGAAAATAGCGGTGGCTCTGTTTTTGACGGAAATGCAGACCTTCGCTGGGCCTTTTCCGAGGTGGCCAAAGAACTGTCCAACCAGTACAGCATCGGTTATTACTCCACAAACGACAGGCATGACGGTAAATTCCGCAAAGTAACGGTGAAAGTGAAAAGGTCGGGGCTTTCGGTCCGAACCAAGAAGGGCTACTACGCCAAGGAGAAATAGATCCGGCGGCCCAGTCGATGCTGAGAGATGGTAAACATCGAAAGCCGATCCCGTTCAAAGGGCGGCGGCAATCCTGATTGACGGTTCGATTGAATCATGTCGGGTTGCAGGCGCCGGAGATGGAACGTTTGCTATTGCCGAAACTGTTCTTTTCCTGTTCTCCGTGTTTTTTCCCGCAGCCGGTGCATAAAACCGCACCTTCGACTATTAACCTATTGCAATGATGTCCCCGCATCGCTCCCGCCGCGCCGCCCCGAACGCAGCCCATTGCGCTTTCGCCACGGACTAGACTTCGATGCCCTGGAATAGAACGGAGGAATGATAGCGATCGCCTGCGTCCGGCAGAATGACGACGACAACCTTTCCTTTGTTTTCGGGCCTTGCGGCTACTTTGACTGCAGCCGCGGTCGCTGCGCCGCAGGAGATGCCGGCGGTAATGCCTTCTTCTTTGTGAAGCCGGCGAGCCATCTCAACGGCTTCTTCGCTGCCGACTGCGACCGCTTCGTCCACAAGATCCAAGTCCAGGTTTCCCGGAATGAAACCGGCCCCTATCCCCTGAATTTTGTGAGAGCCGGGTTTCAAAATCTCTCCTTTTTTGAACTGTGAGATTACCGGAGACTCCATCGGCTCCACGGCGACGCTCCACAAAGGCTTCATCCTATCCAGTTTAAGGTAGCGACTGATCCCCGAAATCGTGCCTCCCGTTCCTACGCCCGCAACGAGGATGTCGACCTTGCCGCCCGTGTCGTTCCAGATTTCGGGGCCTGTGGTCTTGAAGTGGATTTCCGGATTTGCAGGATTGTTAAACTGTTGAGGCATCCAGTATTTTTGAGGATCTTTTGCGACGGTTTCTTCGGCTCTGGCAATCGCTCCGGGCATTCCTTTTGAACCTTCGGTCAAGATAAGTTCGGCCCCGAAAGCTTTCAGCATGCGCCGCCTCTCCAACGACATTGTCTCGGGCATCGTGAGGATCAACGGATAGCCGCGGGAGGCGGCTACAAACGCAAGCGCAATGCCTGTATTGCCGCTGGTTGGCTCTACGATGACGACCTTGTTCTCGCCGCGCTTGAGGATTCCCTCTTTTTCAGCCGCCCAGATCATGGACGCGCCGATCCGGCATTTGACCGAGTAGGCCGGGTTTCGGCCTTCGATCTTCGCCAGGACGGTTCCCGGGAGTCCTGCCGTTATGCGGTTCAGCTTTACGAGCGGCGTGTTGCCGATGGAAAGTGAGTTGTCTTCATAAATTCTGGCCAATGCGTTTCTCCTGTTTGGGATTCAATCCGCCTTATCTATAGCTTTGCGGAGTTCAGCAGCGGAAGCCACCGGCATTCCGCATGTATAACTTCGGCAGACATAGGCCGTAGCCGCGCCGTTTATCTGAGGCTTGTCTTTCAGCAGAAGCAAGTCGCCGCCGGTTCCGCACGCAACGACCTTATGGGGGCTATAGACGTGAAAGATTTCGTTCAGCAGAGCCCTGGCGGCGGAGTTTCCGGGGTCGCCGACAACGGCAATCTCGATGCGCGTCCGGTAGAAATCGAGGGCGCAGAGCATGTTCGGAAATGCTGAAGGATGCCGCTGCATGAGATCCGCTGCGTTTTGCATAACCGACAGAGAATAGTCCGTCCACCGATTTTCTCCTGTCAACCCCGACAGTCGCAGCAATGCATAGGCCGCGGCGGAATTCCCGGAAGGCGTCGCATTGTCATAAAACTCCTTCGGGCGGTGAATCAAAGCCTCGTGATCCTGTGAAGTAAAATAAAATCCTTTGCCCTGCGGGTCCCAGAATTTTGAAACCATGGATTGGGCCAACGATTCCGCTTCCTTGATCCAGCGAAGGTCAAATGTAGCTTCGTAAACCGAAATCAAGCCTTCGATGAGGCAAGCATAGTCTTCCAGATAAGCATTCAACCTGGCCCGGCCGTCCTTGAAGCTTCGAAGCAGCCGTCCGCCGCTATTAAGGCGCGAAAGCAGAAAATCCGCATTCCGGACCGCAACGCCGCGGTAGTCGTCTCGATCCAGCGCGCTTGCGGCTTCAGCGAAACTGCGCAGCATAAGCCCGTTCCAAGCGGTCAGCGCCTTTTCGTCGCGTCCCGGCCTCGCCCTTTTTTCTCTGGCCTGGAATAACATTATTCTGCCGCGCCGGATGATTTCGTTCAGCCGCTCTTCGTCCACGCCAAGGCGCCGCGCAATGGCGACGGAGCTCCGGGGCGCAAAGAGAATATTTTTCCCCTCAAAGTTCCCTTCCGGCGACATGCCGAAATAGCCGCAGAAAATTCGGGCGTCCTCGCCGCCCAAAACCGATTCCGTTTCCTTTACCGTCCAGAGAAAAAACGCGCCTTCTTTTCCTTCGCTGTCGGCGTCCTGAGACGAATAAAAGCCTCCTTCCGGCGAAGTCATTTCACGGGCGACATAATCGAGCGTCTCTTGGGCAATCCTTTTAAAAAGATCATTTCCCGTCAGCAGGTAGGCGTCCAGATAGGCGCGGCTCAGGAGCGCGTTGTCGTAAAGCATCTTCTCGAAATGCGGGACAAGCCACTCGGCGTCGACCGAATATCGATGGAATCCCCCTCCGAGCTGGTCGTAAATGCCGCCATTCGCCATCTTTTCGAGCGTCAGGTTAATGACTTTCAGAATTTCACCGTCGCCAGTCCGCCGGTAGGATCGCATTAAAAAATCCAGCGTCATCGAGGGCGGAAATTTTGGCGCAGTCCCGAAACCGCCGTTTTGGGAATCGAAATTGGAGATAATGCCCGGCAGCGCCGTGTCAAGAATCTCGGATTTCAACTCTCCGGCGGCGGCATGGCGCCAATCCGATTCCCGAAGTTCATCGATAATCGCTTTGGCGTCTCTATCGACATTCTGCCTCTGCTCTTTGAAAGCTTGAGCGATGCCGGAAAGCACCCGCCGGAAGCCTGGAATGCCGTGAAGATCCTCGGGCGGGAAATACGTTCCGCAGAAAAACGGCTCCTGGTCCGGGGTGAGGAACACCGTCATGGGCCAGCCTCCGCGCCCGGTCATCCTCTGCACTGCCGTCATGTAAATGGAGTCAAGATCCGGCCGCTCTTCCCGGTCGACCTTGATGTTGACAAAATGCTCGTTCATCAACCTGGCGATATCCTCGTCTTCAAACGACTCTCTTTCCATGACGTGGCACCAGTGACAAGCCGAATATCCGATGCTCAGCAGGATCGGCTTATTTTCAGACTTAGCCTTGGCAAGCGCCGCTTCGCACCAGGGATGCCACTGGACGGGATTGTGCGCATGTTGAAGGAGGTAAGGGCTTGTTTCGCCGGCAAGTGCGTTTGTATATTTGTGTTGCGCCATAAATCCAGATTAAAGCCCGGTCATCCTTCCGTCAATCCCTCAAAAACCTAATTGCCTGGTGGACGGGAGTAACGGGCTTCAATGCGGCTTTGAAGGCCTCCGCGGGGGGTGAATTCGCCGCGCACTCTCATGGAAACGGGCTTGCAGGCTTCCACAAGGTCCCGCAGGATTCGATTCACAGCGTTTTCGTAAAAGATGCCCAGGTTCCGATAGGCGTGGATGTATTCCTTCAGCGATTTCAGTTCCAGACACCATTGATCCGGAACGTAGTCGATTGAAATAGTTCCGAAATCCGGAAGGCCGGTTTTGGGACAGATCGCCGTATATTCCGGAATGACGATTTCAATGCTGTATCCGGGGAACTGGTTCTCCCAGCACTCGATCGGCGGCAGCGGCGCCGCGATCCCTGATTTTGCGTGTGCTTCCGTGTAGTCTCTCATAGGATTCAATCCGACTTTATTTGAAAAGGAAAAATACTGCAAGTGCGAACCAGGATAAAACAATAAAGCCGAAAGATTGCGCCAGGGACAAGCGGCTCAATTGCTTGAGCGCCCACAACGTGTAGGACGACAAAAGAATCAGAAGCACGAGCATGCCGAAGGAAATGTCGACCTTGATGGAGATCCCGGCATTCAGTCTTATCGGAACAAAAGGGATCAGCCATTGCAGCGGGGCTGCAATAATGAATAAGACGCCCCAGAGCGGAAACAACGCCGACAAATGCGATTGATATTTGTGCTTGGGGTTTGACAAATCAAGCCGGTCGCCTCCGAAAAAATCGCTCCAAAACATCAAAACAGGAATGTACACAATAAGAAGAAAAAGAAGCCATTGAATCAGCCTGCAGCCGGCCTGGAAAAGATTGGAATCCAGAAAAGACGCATCCGGGTCGAGCTGTCGCGCCATTTCAGGCAGAGCCTCGTACGCCGAGCTTCGCACAATCGAGTAAGCCAGGAAGCCGGCGCAAAACATTATTATCCCGGCGATCGTCGCGCGCCGTTCGGCTTGCATTCGGAGAGCCTGCTCGCGAAAGGCAAGCATGCCCGTGATATTCGCAAAATATTTCATGGGCTGAGCTTGTATCCGACGCCGTAGATCGTCAGAATGTGCCGGGGATTTTTGTAATCCTGTTCGATTTTTTTCCGGAGCTTCACGATGAAATTATCGACAGTGCGGTTGGTCGGGAACTTGTCGGCGCCCCACACCTTGTCCAGAATCTCATCGCGGGTGACCGGCTGATCCACTCGAGAGTGAAGCAGTTTGAGAAGCTCCACTTCATAATGGGACATGGAGCGCTCCTGGCTTCCCTTGCGCACGGTGAAGTGCTTAACATCGATCACACTGGACCCGATCCGGATGAGCTCGCTGTTTGGGGCGTATTGGGTGCGCCGGCGGAGAAGGGCCATGACCCGCGCCTGCAATTCTCCTAGATTGAATGGCTTTGTCAGATAATCGTCGGCGCCGAGTTTGAGGCCCAGGATTTTGTCGTAATCCTGGGATTTCGCAGTCAGCATGAGAATCGGGGTGTTCAGCTTCTCGCGAATCCTCTCGCAGACCTGATAGCCGCTGATATCCGGAAGCATCAAGTCCAGGATGATGCAATCGGGCTCCATTCTGGCTGCGGTTCTCAGGCCTTCGGCGCCGGTTTCCGCCGTTTCGACTTCGTAGCCCTCAAACTCAAGAATATCCTTGAGCCCACGAGCCATTTCTTTTTCATCCTCAACGATCAAGATTTTCGGCATGATTTTGGCTCCAGACGCCCCCTGGCCCGCACTATTGATGAAGGTTCATGAATAGTGCGGGCCTAGGAAGCCGGTACGTCTTCAGAACTCCCTCCTTCGGGCTTCATTCCGATTGGGATCCTCAGCGTAAAAGCGCTGCCCTTTCCAGGTTCGCTTTCCACCAAAACCTCCCCTCCGTGAATTTCCGCGACATGTTTGGTTATCGCCAGGCCGATGCCGCTCCCTCTCACCCGGCGAACCGCCGGGTCGTTTCCACGATAAAACTGATCGAATATTTTATGCCGTTCCGACGCCGGAATCCCCACGCCTTTGTCGCGGACCGAAAGATATATTTGGCCGTCCTCGTGCCAGATCCGAACGTCGATTTGCTTCTGATCGCCGGAATATTTTACAGAATTGTCCAGAAGGTTGAAAAGCGCCATGGTGATGGCGTTAGGATCCGCGTAGGAATCAGGGACGTTCGCCGGCGCTTCAAAGTTCAGCTGAAAACCCGACTTTTGCATTTCATAGCGGTAGGCTTCCAGCGCTTCCGCAGCCACGAGCGCGATATTGGCTTTTTCAAAATGCTTGTGTTCTATTCCTCTTGTCAGGTGGGCGAAGTCAAGCAGGTTGTTGATCAACCGGCCCATTCGATCGCTTTCATTGTGAATAATGCGATAGTATTCATGCTTTTTATCATCGCCTTTCACTCTGCCCAGGACCAGGATTTCGCTGAACATTTTAATCAGCGAAATCGGGGTTTTCAATTCGTGGCTGACGTTGCCGATGAAGTCTTCTTTCAGCTGCCTTAACTGGCGGTCTCGCCGCCAAGCCACGTAAATGATCGCGAGGCTGAAGAAAATAAGGCAGGTGCTCGCAATGATAAAAAACATGCTCGCTCTTCGCCCGTTTTTGGCTGTTCGTTCGAGCTCGGTATAATTGCGGGGGACTATCTGCAGGATCCACTTGTAAAACGTGCTTTGGAACCTTTCTTCATGAAAATATTTTGAAACTCGCGAAATTGGCTGGCCATAGACTCCGCTGTTGTCATAATCGACGACGCTGACATAGTAGCTGTTTTGCAGATCCCGCAAATTTCTGTCAATAAAGGAGATTATCCTGTCAAAGTCCATCTGGTAGCAGACGAGAATTCGAACCCCCTTGCCGTTCTCCTTCAAAACGAATGACGCGAAAAAATAATTATTGGGCCGATCCATGTGCAAATGATGGACCTGGTTCAGGTTCATGGAATTCAGATTCAGTTCCTTTAATTTGAAACTGGACTGAAACGCCCTCCATTGTCTCCGGATATCGTTCGAATACTGCGGGTATATCGGGTCGCTGCTGTCGGTGTTAAGCAAGTACACCTGGGCCACATTGTAATCAGCGTTCTTTATTGCCTCCACCATTTCCGGCCACTTTGCCGGCTGATCGACGTCGATCATCTCGGATAGCAGCTTATCGTTGTCGACGATTTTTTGCTCGATGCGGTCCACGTATTGTTTCGCCAGCTTTACGTTGCTTTGAAGCAGCGTAAACTCCACAAGGTTATCCCCGCCCACCGTATAGCGATAGCTGAAAAAACCCATTGCGGCAGTGGAAATTACGATGATTGTGATCGCAATAAAAATAACCAGGTTGGGCAAAAGGGGCATCTTCATATCGCCCGCTATTCTACCGCGGGAATTCCAAATGGATGCAATGGAATCGTCGCGGCCGGATTTTTGCGCCAATCTCTACTTGATGAAGGTGGAGGCTACCGCCGGGTTGTTTTTGCCGTCGGATTTCTGCAGCAAAGCGATGTCGGTCGCCCCGGCCCGTTTCGCCAGATCCAGTAGCGGAAATACCGCCCCGTACGGAAGTGAGGAATCGCCGCGGATGAAAAGACTCTTGACGGCGCGGCGGCTGAAAACCTGGGTGAGAGTTGTTTCCAGCTTATCCATTTCAATCAACTGGTTGTTGAGTCGGATCGTCCGATCCGAGTCCATTTCAACGATGATAGTGTCGGGTTTGACTTGCGGCGGCGGCTGCACTTGCGGAGCAGGTTTCGGAGCTTGCACCGGGTGTTCGTACTGCCTCAATGGAGCGACCACCATAAAGATGATCAGAAGGACAAGGAGAATATCAATATAGGGAGTTATATTGATATCCGAAGTGACTCCCTTTTTTCTCCCCATAGACATGGACATTAGATAAACTCCACCGCTCAATAAAGCCGGAAAGAAACTTCAATGTTGGCCAGCACATCGACCGCCTGGCCATTCTTGGTGCCGGGTTTGAATCGCCATTTGGTAGCGATCGTATTGATCGCCGACTCATCCAAGCCATAGCCCAAAGACCTCACCACTCTGAAACTGTCGACCGTTCCATCTTTTCTGACGATCGCCTGAATCATAACGATTCCCTCGGCGCGCGCCTTGCGAGCTTCTTCTGTATAAGCCGGCAAAGGCTTCAGCAGGATCTCCGGCGGTTTAACGCCGTTTCCAACCACATAGGGTCCGACTCCGGATCCTATGCCGCCGCCTCTGCCGCCGCCCATCCCGCCGCCCTCTCCCGGACCGACTCCGGCGCCCTTGCCCGGGCCGACTCCGGTGCCTTGCCCGGTGCCGATGCCCCCCCCGGATCCGGGGCCTGAAGAAAGAGATCGGTTCGGAGGTCCGGCAATGTCTCCGATGGGAAGCGAAAGGTCCTGGGGAATGTCGATAGGCATCTGAACGCTGGCAACCTGCGCCAGAAGATCCTCGGCAGGCATAAGCGGGGTCGGGTTTTCAGGATCGGGAGGCATCATCTGGACTCGCGTCGTTTCAGGCATCCGGCCGATTGCCGCCGGCGCCGGTTCATTCTTGCCGCCGCCGCCGCCGCCGCCGCCGTCCCGTCCATCTCCCTCAAAGGGGGATATCATGGGATTGGAAACATAAACGACATCGTCCTCTTTCAGCGCTGCTTTTTCCGCCTCCACAGCCCAGAAGATCGCCACGCCTATAACCGCAATATGCGCAAAAACGGAGAGCATGCCCGATTCCCACCAGCGTGTGCGCCTCTGAGCGCCTTCCAGGATCAATTCTTCCTGGTCGGCAAACACTGACGGAATGAATTGAGGGCCTTTGGCCGAGGTAAATAAGTCCCGTATAAATTCCTTGAAGTTGAATGGAGGCTTCTGCTCTTCCTCAATTTTTTGAAACAGCGAAGTCTGAATGTGCGGGGTTCTTAACGCTTCCTTGAAGGATTGGATCGGATGTCTTAAGAAACTCCAATCTTGTCCCTCCCATACACTCGACTCCGGTTCTTCTCTGACAGGGTGGAAAAGAGACGGCTGAACGTCGGGCTTGGGGAAGATCCTGAACTTTTTGCGGATTTTATTGCCTTTTTCCGTCATACCAGATTATCTCCAGCCTTCCCGGCAGGGTATTCCTCCAAAATCCGTACTAATTAGATACGCATGAATTGCATTGGTTTCAATAAAAGTTGCGACCCAAACCCATTATTTACAAACTCAAACATGAGCAACGCCCTTACATACGTACAATTAAAGCATTCCGTTCCGGATACAACAAGATCGATGGAGCGAATTCCCTCATCAGCCCATTATATCGTCCAGGAACATAATGTCTTTGAGCCTTTGCAATATCTGTAGTTACGGGTGAACAGCCCGGCATGCAGGCGAAACCGGGAAACCTGAAAGACGATTCGCTGTTGAATCCTGTTCCATCATCCGTCGCAGACCTTCGATCAGGCATGGACTGAGAGCATCGTTTGACCTATGCGGATTTCCCTTTTACCTCCGAATGAATGCGCATGCCATAAAACGAGCGGTAAACAAATACCATAGAAATCAGAAGAAAAACCCCTGCCAGGACCAGGGTGCTGCTGGCGGCGGTTTTCGCCATCGTTACGGCCAGCTCCACTGCCAGCAACCCGAACAAAGTCGTGAACTTGATCACCGGATTCATCGCCACGGAAGAAGTGTCTTTGAACGGATCGCCGACCGTGTCGCCGACCACTGTGGCGGCGTGAAGCGCCGTTCCTTTTTCTTTCAACTCCACTTCGACGATCTTTTTCGCATTGTCCCAGGCGGCGCCGGCGTTGGCCATGAAAATGGCCTGGAACAAGCCGAACAGTGCGATGGAAATGAGGTAGCCGATGAAAAAGAAGGGTTCGACGAAAGCAAAACCGAGGGTGGCGAAGAAAATGGTAAGGAATATATTGAACATGCCTTTCTGCGCATATTTTGTGCAAATCTCGACGACACGCTTGCTGTCTTTTACAGAGGCTTTTTCCACTCCTTCGAGTTTAATATTTGCCTTAATAAACTCGACGGCGCGATAGGCGCCCGTTGTAACAGCCTGAGTCGATGCACCGGTGAACCAGTAGATCATGGCGCCGCCGCAAATCAGGCCAAGCAGGAAGGGCGGGTGCAACAGCGACAAATTTTCCGTATTGGATCTGAGGCCGTCGGTGAGCAGAAAAATGATGGAAAAGATCATCGTCGTCGCCCCGACAACCGCCGTGCCGATCAGAACGGGCTTAGCGGTTGCTTTGAAGGTGTTCCCGGCGCCATCGTTCTGTTCGAGCAAATCTTTCGCCCGGTCGAAGTTGACGTCAATCCCGTAATCCTTTTGGACCTGTTCTTTCAATCCGGGAATCTGCTCGATCAGCGACAATTCAAATACCGATTGGGCGTTGTCGGTGACGGGCCCGTAGGAGTCGACTGCAATCGTGACCGGCCCCATTCCGAGAAAACCGAAGGCCACCAGCCCGAAAGCAAAAACGGCAGGCGCCAGCATCAAGGCGTCCAATCCCATGGTGCTGACGACAAATGCCGCAGTCATGAGGCCGACAATCGCCATGCCAAGCCAATAGGAACTGAAATTCCCGGAGACAAAGCCGGAAAGGATGCCGAGAGATGCGCCGCCCTCGCGTCCCGAGTGCACAACTTCCTGCACATGGCGCGATTCGGTGGAAGTAAACACTTTAACCAGCTCAGGGATGATGGCGCCGGCCAAAGTGCCGCAGGTGATCACGGTAGAAAGCTTCCACCAAAGAGTTCCGTCGCCAAGACTTCCGATCAGAAAATAGGAGACAAGGTAGGTGATCGCCACCGATATAAACGAAGTGAGCCATACCAGCGAAGTGAGGGGAGCTTCAAAATTCATCTTTTCGGCGTTTTCATAACGCGATTTGGCTAGCGCATCATTGATTAGGTAGGATAAACCGCTGGCGACAATCATCATGATGCGCATCACGAAGATCCACACGAGCAACTGCACCTGGACGGCTTCCTGCGGAACCGCGAGCAGGATAAAGGAGATGAGCGCCACGCCCGTCACTCCGTAAGTTTCAAAACCGTCCGCTGTCGGCCCGACAGAGTCGCCTGCGTTGTCGCCGGTGCAATCCGCAATAACTCCCGGATTCCGTGCGTCGTCTTCCTTAATTTTAAAAACTATTTTCATCAGATCCGACCCGATATCGGCGATCTTGGTAAAAATCCCGCCGGCGATGCGCAGGGCGGCGGCGCCGAGAGATTCGCCGATCGCGAAACCGATAAAACAGGAGCCTGCGTAATCGCCCGGAATGAAAAGAAGGATGCAAAGCATCATGAAAAGCTCGACGCTGATCAGCGCCATCCCGATGCTCATTCCTGCTTTGAGAGGAATGGCATAGCAGGGGAACGGTTTGCCTTCGAGGCTGGCGAACGCAGTGCGTGAATTGGCAAAGGTGTTGATCCGGATCCCAAACCAGGCGACGCCGTAGCTCCCGCCTATTCCGATAAGGCTGAAAATCAAAATGGTCGCCACCTTCGCGGGAGTGAAATGCTGGAGGAATCCGAAATAGACCAGCATAATGATTCCGATGAAGATTTCGAGAATCAGAATGAATTTCCCCTGCGTAATCAAATAGGTCTTGCAGGTTTCGTAAATCAGTTCGGATATTTCCAGCATCGCTCGATGCACGGGCAAATTTTTAAGCTTTGTAAAAATGACCAGGCCGAAGATGAGCCCAAGAATGCAGACTCCAAGCCCTGCCATCAAGAGAGAACGCGCATTGTATCCGTGGAAATCCACCTGGCTCAAATCAGGCAGCACAAGCGACGCTTCGCCGCCGCCATGATGCGCCACCTCGGGTTGCACTTGTTGCGGGGCTTGAGCATAAACAAAGGGCAGAGCCAGAACGCCGAGCAAAACAATCGAGACCATGACCCATTTTCGGATCACAGATTGCATTGAATGACACGGAAACCTCATAATCATTAGATTCTCCTGAATTGTGATCGGGGCGCGCAATCTAATCTCATCCATTACCAATGCTTTTAAAAAAAGGGTTTATATATATCAAATCATAATCCCAAATTGCGACGAAATAATTGCAGATCTCCTGGAACCTGCATTCCCCAGCCCGGATTATTCATGAAGGTTCGTAGCAAGGCGGCGTAGACGGGCATGGATACAAGGCGCGCGACGGGAGGATTCCGCAGGCGTACTCAACAGTACGTCGAGAAATCCTGCGAGCGCAACACAGTAGACATGCCCGGATACGCAGCCGCAGTAGAAGCTTCATGAATAATCCGGGCTAAGTCGGGCGCCTTCCGGGCAGCTGGGCTCCTGCAGCAGACGCCTAATTCTCTCGATTATAAGAACATAAGGCGGCAAACCGCAATAGCGGCAATGAGTCCGACAATATCAGCCGCCAGTCCGGCGACGACCGCATGGCGCGCTTTTTTGACGCCCACGGATCCAAAATAGACCGCCAGGACGTAAAAAGTCGTTTCGGTGCTTCCATAAGCGGATGCAGCCACCCGTCCGATAAACGAATCCGGACCGTGCGTTTGAATCAGTTCCGACACAATCCCCATGGAGCCGCTTCCCGACAACGGACGCATGATCGCTAGCGGAAGTATTTCGGTGGGAAAACTCAGTTTGCGGAGCGCCGGATCCAGCCAGTCGGCCAGCATTTCAATCGCGCCCGCTCCACGCAACATGCCTACCGCGACAAGAATAGCCACAAGATAAGGGATGATGCGAATCGCCATCTGGAAGCCGCCTTTCGCCCCTTCCACGAAGCTCTCATAAACCTTCACCCCTTTGAGAGCGCCGTAAACCGGGATTCCAACCAGAAAAGCGGGAATAGCCCAAATAGACAGGGTTCCGATGATTTGTTGAATCATGACGCCGCCCTCCTGTTCTGACCTCGTTCAGGGGAGAATATGGGCAGTTTTTCCAGAAGCTTGACGGTGGCGACACCGGTGAAAAGCGCGGCGCAACTGGCTGCAACGGTCGTGCCTATGATTGCGGCCGGGTCCTTCGAACCCGCTGAAGCCATAATGCCGATCATCGTGGCAGGTATGATCTGGATGCCTGCCGTATTAATCGCAAGAAATGTGCACATGGCATTGGTGGCGACGCCGGGATGCTTATTGAGCGTTTCAAGATCCTCCATGGCCTTCAAACCAAGAGGCGTTGCGGCATTGCTTAAGCCCAGCATGTTGGCGGCGATATTCATCGTCATGCTTCCGATAGCCGGATGATTGCGGGGAACATCCGGGAAAAGCCACTTCAGTATGGGGGCGATTATTCTGGCGAAAACGGACATAAGACCCGAATCCTCCGCAATTTTCACAATCCCCAGCAACAAAGCCATGACTCCGATCAGATTGATTGCCAGTGTCACGGCGCCGCCCGCCGCATCGAAAGCGGATTTTGTAACATTTTCGATTTTGCCGTTGATTCCACCCAGGATTACGGCAAGAATAACCATGCCAAGCCAAATGTAATTCAACATGTTTCGCTCCGTAACAGTCGAGTCTGTAGCTTGATGGACTATCTTAACATCTGACATGGATATTCCCACCATTCATCCGAAAAGATTAAGAATCGGCGACGCGGTCGCAATCATAGCCCCTGCCAGTACGGTCGAAAGCCACATGGAGGCAGGCAAGCTTGCTTCACCGCTTGAATCGGGCGTCGCGACGCTCGAAAGGATGGGATTTCGCGTTCGTTTTTCCGAACGTATTTTCCAGTCCTCCCGCTATCTTGCCGGCGGCGACGCTGATCGCGCCGAAGAGCTCATCCGCGCTTTCGAGGATCCCGAAACTCAAGCCGTCATTGCACTTCGCGGAGGATACGGCTGTTCGAGACTGATACCCCTGCTGAAGGGCAGGCATCTTCGCAATTTCCCCAAACTGTTCATGGGATTCAGCGATCTAACCACGCTCCATATGTTTTTTCGCCGGCGTTTCGGCTGGATTACGATCCACGGCCCTATGGCCGCATCCATCAGCGGTCTGACGTTGGAACAAAAAGCCCATCTCTTTTCTCTTCTGACAAATCCCGATTATCTCCCGACGCTTGGCTTCGAACAGCTCGAAACATGGAAGCCGGGCGCAGCTGAAGGAATTTTGACGGGAGGCTGTCTTTCGATTGTGACGACAAGCCTTGGGACATCTTACGAAATCAACGCCAAAGGCAAAATCCTCTTTTTGGAAGACTTGGGCGAACCCCCCTACAGGCTGGACAGGATGCTGACCCATCTTCGGCTCGCCGGCAAGCTGGACGGAATCGCCGGGCTCCTGCTGGGAGACTTCCTCGATTGCGAACCTTCTCAGGGCGGCTATACAGCCAAAGAAGTGCTGCGCGACGTGCTCGACGGCCTGCGCGTCCCAATCCTGGCGGGATTCCCTGCAGGTCATGGCGTCAATAATTGGGCAATCCCGTTCGGAGTTAAAATCCGGATGGATGCGACAAACCGCTCGATTAAGTTCCTGGAACCGGCAGTCTGCTAAATCTATGCATCCAGCGGGATATTTTTCGGGACACGCATGAAATTATCTTCCATTTGCCATTAGAGATTTCTCTTATCTCTGTCCTGGAAACAAATTAAATTTCTCTGCTGCATTATTGCATGCGCCCCCAAAACGACAAACAGACGACGTCAACCCGCCGATTATTCAATGAAATATGGGACATGCAGCAATAAGTCATTCATAATAAATAACTTATAATTGCAGTAAAAGAAGCTTTACAGTTGTGGCGTCAATTTGGTACATTGTGTTTTCCTCCCCGTAGATAGGCGGTCAAGACTCATTTTGTTGAAATGAGAGCGAAATATGAACCTACACGGTTCCATTGCCGAACTCCAAAATGCGGTGGTCCAGATATACAATAGAATGCAGCAAAGATTTGTCGAGAATCGGGTTATCAGCGATCTCTGGAGCGCAATGGCGAATGATGTATCCCGCCAGACGAGCAGTCTGAAAGATTTTCCTGCATCTTTTTGGAGCCGCTTGAAAAATGAACGGGACGGGCTGGCCAAAGCGGTCAGTTCCAGTGCAAATGCTCACGCATCTGAAAGCATTCCGGATCTTTCGCTCAGCGGCTGCATCGAGCTTTCTCTTAAAATCGAGGAGCCGGTTATACTGAAAGTCTATGTTCCCTTGATCCGCAGTTTGCGAGACAACCAGGCAAACCAATCCCTTGAATTTTATATCATGGTAAAATCGCATCTTGCTCGCATCAATCGGGTTACGCAATCTTATTCAGGAAATCCTCTCGTCATTCAGCGTTCGAATTTGTTGCTTCAGAACTTCGAAAAGGAAGTCCAGGAGCAACAACCCCCGCCGGTTGCGGCGCGTGTTTCCGGGTCCGCGTCAAAAACCAAACGCTTGCCGAAGCCGCTCCGAAAAGTTTCGAAACGCATTTCACGCCCGTTAGCCAAACGGCCTTTGGGTCGATCAAGGCGCACCAAACCTCTGGTCGAAAAAGTCGAAATCCGGCGCCGCCGGGTGCGCAGATAAAAATCTGAAGCCCCAGAAACGTTAAATCCGCGCGTTTTATCGAAGGCCATTTGAATCCAAACCCAAAGCGATCCCGCAGCCGGTTGCGCAAGATATCCCGGTCGATTCTCAGGGCTCTTTGCACGACTTCAACAAATGCCGCGCAGCAATTGTGGACATCAGTTGATTTTAGCTTCTTCTATACTCATACTTCTAAAAGCGCACGATAAGAAGAAGATTGTGCGTTGCAGAACAGGAGGTCTAAAAGTTGTCAAAAAAATCATGTTCCAAATGGCCGAATCCGGATGAATTGCGCAAAGACATGGAAGAGTTTTTCTCCAGCAAGTACGGCGACCGGGTAAAACTCGGGATGCTGAATGCGGAGCCGGACCAGGCGCGTACAGCCGACGAAGGTACGGAGACTAAGGAAGCGCCTCTGGAAATACACTTCGACTACCTTCCGCGAGACATCAAAAAGTATTTGGACCGTTTTGTGGTCAAACAGGATAACGCTAAAAAAGTACTGGCCACAACAATTTGCGACCATTACAATCACATAAAGCGCTGCTCGGCCAAAGGCCCCTGCCGGGAATATTCAAAGCAGAATGTCATCATGCTTGGCCCGACCGGCGTTGGGAAGACTTATCTCGTCCGGACGATCGCGGATCTCATTGGAGTCCCTTTTGTAAAAGCGGATGCAACGAAGTTTTCGGAAACCGGCTATGTTGGAGGAGATGTCGAGGATTTAGTCAGGGAGCTGGTCCATAAAGCGGATGGCAACGTTCGGTTGGCTGAATACGGAATCATCTATCTGGATGAAATAGACAAGATTTCCACACCATCCAATATTTTGGGACGGGATGTAAGCGGAGGCGGCGTTCAACGCGGCCTCCTGAAGTTGATGGAAGAAACAGAAGTCAGCCTCCGCACGCCTTTCGACCTGACTTCCCAGCTTCAAGCGGCCATGGAATTTCAAAGCAAGGGCAAAGTATCCCGCTCGGTGATCAACACCCGCCACATCCTGTTCATAGTGAGCGGCGCTTTTAATGGATTGGCGGAGATCATCCGAAAACGCCTCGGCGCCAAGGCGATTGGATTTAGCGCCTCCAGCCGGAGGGCGCCAAAAGATCAAGATTTCCTGCAATATGCCAAAAGCAACGATTTCATCGAATATGGATTTGAATCGGAATTTGTGGGCAGGCTGCCCGTAGTAGTCAGCTGCCAGGAACTGGAAGTGGACGATCTTTTTGAAATTCTCAAGAATTCCGAAGGATCCATCATGAGGCAATACGTCAACGCATTTGAAGCCTATGGAATCGATCTCTGCCCCACGGATGAAGGGCTCTATCGCATTGCGCAAAAAGCTTATCAGGAGCGTACCGGCGCCCGCAGCCTGGTGGGAGTCTGTGAACGCACTTTTCGGGAATATAAATACAATCTTCCGCACTCTTCTGTTAAAAACCTTAAACTTACAGCCCGGCTGGTGGACGAACCCGAACAAACTCTCAACGAAATCCTGCAGGTTGCAACTGCCAATCAACTCGAAACCATGGATCTCGATCTCAAATCAATCGCGGAAGACTGGTCAAAAAATAACGGGATTCAGATCCTTCTTCTGCCGGATGCTGCGCGCCTTTTAAGCCAAAAATCTTTGGACAGCGGAGACAAATTGGAGGATGTGTTCGCGAGTCTTTTCAAGGATTGCGAACATGGCCTTAATCTCATACGCGCAGCGGGGGAGGTCCGGAAATTCGAAATAACTCCGGAAGTGATAAAAAACCCCAGGGCAGCGCTCGATCAATGGATACGAATAATCTATCAGGAACGGAAATAGCGTCCTTGGAACGTGTTTCGCGCTATGAGCCGCTCTTCAATCAGACGCCGGATCTCGCTTTTGCTCTTGCCCCATAACGGCGCTATCAACTGATCGGCCGGAGCGAATCCGAACAAGCGTTCAATGAAGATTGCCGGGTTCAGAAGCTCGAGAAAATCGACTGCCAGGTCTGCGTATTCTTCCGCTCCAAGCAGCCGAAACGGCTGCTCCCGATGCTCGTCCGCCAGCTTCGTGTTCCGTACGATGTGGAAATGGTGCAGCTTCAGAAAATCAACTCCGCTATCGTTCAATACCCCCGCGGCGGCGAGCATCTCCTTGCGGCTTTCCCAAGGAAAGCCCAATATCAGATGAGCGCAAAGCCGGATGCCCCGGTTGCGTGTGTTTCTCATTGCGTCCAGCCAGGACCTAAAATCGTGCCCTCGATTGACGCGCGCAAGCGTGCTGTCGTGCATGGACTGCAGGCCGTATTCCAATGTGACAAAATAAGTTCGCGCCAGTTTTTCAAACCAGGCGATTTTGTCTCCGTCGATGCAGTCCGGCCGGGTTCCGACGGAGAGGCCGATCACATCGGGATGATTGACGGCCGATTCATAAAGAGGGATCAACTTCTGGAGAGGCGCGTGGGTATTGCTGAAGGCCTGAAAATAAATGATGAATTTTTCAGCGCCGTACCTTTTTTTCAAATAGTCGATCCCCCCGCTTGCCTGCTCCGCTATCGATTTCAGGCGGCTTGCAGATGCGGGACGGAAGGAGTCGTTGTTGCAGTATGTGCAGCCGCCCGTCCCTACGGTTCCATCCCGGTTGGGACAGCTCAGTCCGCCGTCGACGCTGACTTTGTAGACGCGGCGCCCGAATTTCTCTTTCAGGAATTGTCCATACGAGCGGTAACGTTGAGTCCGCATGACTGGATGATACAATATTTTAAGGCCATTGCCGGAGAGCGAAGAAAGGATTTTCCCCCGTTTCCCGCATTTCCTTCAACAGCAGGCTTTGTGCGGCCCATGCTTCGGCGACGTCGCAATAAAATGCGCGATCCTTTGAGAAGGGCATGGGAGGCGAATGGGTGGTCGCTTTGGACCGCGGGAGCTCGCCCGGCGGCGCCCCCCCCCGAAACGAGCCCGTACCTGTCAATCCCCCGGCGGACGCCTCGTTCCGTGCGCCAGCGGCTATATCTTGATGCGGAGATCGTCTTTCGGACAGATCCAGTACATCCCGCCAGGCTGATCCCGATATTTAATGATCTTTGTGGCCACCATCGAGGCGCCGCATTGCGGGCAGGGATGTTCGTGCTTGGCGCCTTTATCGCCCAAGCTTGCACGAGCCGTTTTTGAAATTTTCTCCGCCATTATTATACATCTCCTTATGTTTTAAGCGCCGGAACGCTGAAAGGTGAAATTGTAGGGACTGAACGCCCCCCGGTCAATAGCATATATATTTTGCAGACCCGCCGGTCTGTTGCGGTATTTTCCAGCATGCGCCCTATCGACAGGGCTCTGGCAGAATCATTTTATTCCGTACCGGTAGCCCCGGTCGAACGCCGACAGATTCATGTCCTCCGTCCCTTGCGGGACCGACGCTCTCACCGCTTCCCGGACGGCTTCATAATCGACAAGTTTGGTTGCTGCAGTGAAAAAACCCACCATGACGATGTTCATGATCATCCTGCGGCCAAGCTCTTCGGCCAATCGTGTGGCCGGTACGCCGAAAAGCTTCATTCCCGGCTTCATCCTTTTAGGCCTGACGAGATCCTCCTCAATGATAATCGTCGCCTCGTCCGTCGATTGGGACAGGAATTTATTGCAGGATTCCTGGGACATGACCATGAGGATTTCCGGTTTAACCACATAAGGATAGAGAATTTTGGAATCTGAAATAATGACTTGAGCGCTGCAGGCGCTGCCTCGGGCTTCCGGGCCAAAACTCTGGGTGAGAGTGGCGAACTTATTGCTGTAAATGCTCGCAGCGCGGCCGATGATAATCCCTGCGAGGATGACGCCCTGGCCGCCGAACCCTCCAAATTTAATCTCGGTTGCGCTCATGCCACACCTTCATATTTAGGGAAGGAAGAACGAAGTCTTGCGGCCATTTTCGTATTGTACAAATCAAGGTAAGTGGGCTTTTCGCGATCAACGAACTTGCCGCACGCGATTGGCCCTTTAAAGTCAAGTCCGACTTCTCGCGTATCCGCTTCATTTTTGACAATGCTGTTTTCCTTATAATACTGCATGGTCGCCAGACCGTCGCCGAGCCGGTTCCTCCTCCCGTAAAGCGTCGGGCAGGGGCTGATGATTTCTATAAAGCTGAATCCTTTTTTCTGGATGGCTTCCTTCATTGCTTTGGTCGCCTGCCTTACATGAAAGGCGGTCCACCGGGCGACATAAACCGCGCCGGCTGAATCGGCCAGGTAAGGAAGGTTGAAAGGCTCTTCAATATTCCCGTAGGGCGCGGTCGACGCCAAGGCGTCGACCGGAGTCGTGGGCGTGACCTGGCCTCCAGTCATTCCGTAGGTGAAATTGTTGACGCATATCACCGTCATATCCATGTTTCTGCGCGCGGCGTGGATGAAATGATTGCCGCCGATGGCGAAAAGATCCCCATCGCCGCTGTATACGACCACCTTCAATTTTGGATTGGCGAGCTTAAGGCCGGTGGCAAAAGGGATGGGCCGGCCATGCGTTGTGTGGAAGCTGTCCATTTTCAGATACCCGGCCACCCGGCCGGTGCAACCGATTCCGGAAACCACGATGATCTGATCCGCCGGGATGCCGCATGCGTCGACGGCGCGCACAAAACAATTCACCGTCGTGCCCAACCCGCATCCGGAGCACCATATGTGCGGCATTCGATCCGTTCGCAGATATTTGTTAACCGGATTCTTGTTCACAATTCCTCCTTGGGCTTCCGGCCTTTCGCCGCATCCGCTATCCGCCGATAGATGATCTCGGGATCGTGCACCGTTCCTCCGCCGTGCGGAACGAGAAAGGAATCCGCCTTCCCTTCTATGACGCGCTGCATTTCAAAAAACATCTGACCGTAATTGAGTTCCGGCATGATAAAAGCTTTGACGCGTTTCGCGAGCTCGCGAATGCGCTTTTCCGGAAACGGCCAAACAGTAATAAGCCGCAGATGGCCGACCTTAACGCCTTTCGCTCTAGCCTTTTGGATCGCTTTGATTGCGACTCGGGAGGTAATGCCGTAGGAAACAAGAATCACATCGGCGTTTTCCGTTTCGGATTCATCCAGCATGATGATCTTTTCAGAGTTTTTCCGGATCTTGTCCACGAGCCTGTGTACGCATTTTTCCTGCGCCTCGGCGTTCATGGCCGGATAGCCCCTCTCATCGTGCGTCAACCCGGTGACATGGAATCGATGGCCGTCCCCGGCCTTTGCCATCGGCGGGGCAAAAGCGCCGTCGGTCAGATAAGGCAGATATTCCCCGGTTTTCGCCTTTGTATACCTGCGCTCCGTCACTTCGATGTCTTCCGGCCGCGGGATGACGACCTTTTCAGTCATGTGTCCGACGCATTCGTCCATCATAAGCATCACAGGCGCACGATACTCTTCAGCAAAATTGAACGCTTTGATGGCAAGGTCGTAGCATTCTTGAGGGGAATTGGGGGATAGGGCGATGACTTCATAGTCTCCGTGGCTCCCCCAGCGCGCTTGCATCATGTCCGCCTGCGCGGGCAAAGTCGGCAGTCCGGTTGAGGGACCGCTCCGCTGGACATTCACGAAAACGCATGGAGTTTCGGTCATGGCTGCGAAGCCGATATGCTCCATCATAAGAGAAAATCCCGGCCCGGAAGTCACGGTCATCGCCTTGGCGCCCGCCCATACGGCGCCCTGGATTGCGATCGAGGAGGCGATTTCGTCTTCCATTTGGATGAAAATGCCGCCGATGGACGGGATTCGCAGCGCAATTCTTTCCACGACTTCCGTAGACGGCGTAATGGGATACCCTGCAACGAATCGGCACCCCGCCGAAAGGGCGCCTTCGCAGCAGGCATGATCGCCATCCAGGAAATGGGCGCCCGTTAATACGCCTCTGGGATCGGCTTTCAAATGGCCTCCTTTCAGGCGACCGCCTTGTTCAGGAGTCCATAGATAGCAAAATCAGGACAGTAAATTCCGCAGAGGTCGCAACCGGTGCAGGCTTCAGGTCTGGCGGCCTGCGGCGGGTGGTAGCCCTTGAGATTGAATTCCACCGAAACCTCGAGAACGTCGTTCGGGCAGAATTCAATACAAAAACCGCAGCCTTTGCACAATTCCATATTAATGGTCACCAGTCCTTTGGGGGCTCGGGGATTCTTCGCTTCCGGCATAGGCATCCTTTTGCATAAAATCAATCCAGTTTCGTCGCGAAACTCGTTCAGCTAAAACTTAACAGAGAAAAATCGTCGATGAAGACTTTGGAATGCGCGAAGCTTGTTCAAGACTGAAAGCAATTGAACCGCAAGCGTTTGAGATCCAATCGGAGGCGATGTCTCGCGGCGCCGTCTCCGACCGCATTGCAAGAGCGGATGGTCTCAATCATCGTTCAATCAAGCTGCACGGCAAGCTCTAATCTACCCGCACCGCCCGGTCTTGGCAACAAATAATTAGCCGCAAGCCAACCCGATCCGCCGGCGGGGCGGCGCCGTCGCTTTCCTTCAAAACCGCACATTCTCCTTGACACCTTCATGCTGTTGAGTAAGGCTAGCCGTCGTTGCGGCAGGGTCTTGGATCGGCTATGACAAACCTCCTTCCATGCAAAAAACGGGAAAAGCCATGAAGTATTATCAGAAACTCACATTCCTATTCTGTTTGATGTTCGGCTTCATCGGAATTCAGCGTGTTGTCATCGGCGTTATCATGCCGAGGATTCAGGAAGATTTGAAATTCAGCGATTTCCAGCTGGGCTTGATCGTGGCCATCACGGGATTGACATGGGCCTGCGGCACGATTGTCTTTGCGGCGATCGGGGATCGATACGGCCGCCGTCCGGTCATTGCGATCTGCACGATCCTGTCGGGCGTCTTTTCATGGGTGACCGCCTTTGCCCAAAGCGTGGCCCACCTGATGGCGGTCCGGGGGTTTCTGGGTCTGTTCGAAGGGGGGCCGTATCCTTTGTCCATGGGCACCCTATCGGAAGAAGCTCCGCCGCACCGAAGAGCGATGAACGCCGGATTGGTCACCGGGTCCTTCATGCTCATCGGCATTTGCATCGGATCGCAGGTCGCGGGCTTGCTCGTGGAAAAGTTCGGGTCCTGGCGTCCGGTATTTTATTGGGTGTCTGCGCCGGCCATCGTGATCGGCGTTCTCTTGTGGTTCATGATGCACGAACCGCCGTCGGTCGCCGAAGCGATTCGGAATCGAAAAGCGGGCCGGCGGATTGAAAACTCCAGGGATGAAAGCAGGGGAAGCATCCGCGAAGCGTTCCGATATAAAAACGTGTTGCTCTCTTCAATCAACAGCATCCCGGTCATGGGGTGGCTTTATATATTCACCGCGTTTTCATCTTCCTTTCTCGAAAGAATTCATAAATTCGACATGATGCAGATCGGCCTGATCATTTCCGCTTCCGGCCTGGGGGGATTCCTCGGCGAATTTGCCATGGGCGCCATATCCGACATCATCGGACGGAAAAAAGCTCTCATCATCGACGCCCTTTTGTGTTCGGCCGCCGGCATTGCAGTCGCAATGTCGCCCGTTGGGACTTCGTCCTTTATATTCGGCGCGTTCTTCTTTTTCTTCGGCCTGTTCGGCGGCGGCATGTACCCCATGTACCTGTCGACGCTGCCCGCGGAATCCGTTCCTCCAAGGATTTCGGGGACGGCCGTTGCAATACCCACAGCCATCGGCGAAACTCTGGGCGCGGCGCTCATGCCTTCCATCGCGGGATTTTTAAGCGACCACGTCAGCAATTTCGCCCCTATGTGGATGGCCGCCCTCGCCGGAATATTCATCGCGATCATCTCGATGTTCTACGTGGAAACGGCGCCGAGATGCCTCGATAAGATGAAACGCAAACCGACGCAAAACGACCACCTGCTCAAACGCTTCCGGCAGCCGGAAGCGACGGCCGTGGATCAACAGTAAATCCCGTCAGGAGCCTGACGTTTCCAGGCGGTAAAACGAGGCAAAATGCGCCCTATCCCGGCCGGCGTCTTTTTTCTGGTTTTGGTTTGCGCCCTCAGCCCGTCGATCCCCGGGCAGAGCAAGAAAGCCAGCCAGCAGATTCTGGCGACGGTCGGCGGCGTCGCCATCACCGAGGCCCAGGTCCGGGAAAACGGAGCCGAGGACCTGGAAATGTTTGAATTGCAGACCCTGAAGGCAAAAGCCGTTTCTGCACGAACGGAACAGGAAATTCTGGAAAAGCACCTCTCCCTCCTGATAGAAGAGAAGCTGCTGGAAGCTGAGTCGGCCAGGCGCGGCGTCACGAAGCAAGATCTGCTTGCATCGGAAGTTCAGTCCAAAGTCCAAGAACCGACGGCCGAGGATATCGACTCTTTCTATCAGACGAACGCGGAACGCATCAACCAGCCCAAAGAGCAGGTGGAGGTTCAGATAAGAAATTATCTGAAACGGAGGGAAGCTTCCTATCTGCGCAACGCGCTCCTTAAACGGCTGGAGAGCGAACATCCGGTCCGCCGTTCGGTGAAACCGCTTCGATTCGAAGTCGCAGCCGCGGGCCGCCCCTCCTGGGGGCCGGCTTCCGCCCCGGTCGTCGTCGTCGTTTTTTCGGATTTCGAATGCCCGTACTGCAAAGAATACAGTTCCACGATCAAGGGCCTCAAAGAAAAATATGGAGACAAGGTGCGGCTGGTCTTTCGCCAGTTCCCGTTGACGAGCATCCATCCGAACGCACAGAAAGCGGCTGAAGCGTCTCTCTGCGCCGCCAATCAGAACAAATTTTGGGAGATGCACGACCTGCTGTTTGAAGATCAATCTCTGCTGGGCGTCGAAGACCTGAAAAGCAGCGCGAAGAAGCTCGGCCTGAACGTCGTTGCCTTCAACGCCTGTCTCGACGGCGGACGATCCGCCCCGCTCGTCCGTGCTGACCTGGCCGCCGCTTTTGGCGCCGGAGCGGACGGCGCCCCCTCCACATTTGTAAACGGCAGATACATCAACGGCAGCGTTCCTGCCGAGATGATAGTCCCGATGATCGAGGAGGAACTGGCGCTTCGGACGGCGCCCTCAAAGCAACCGCCTTCCAGTCCCGCGCGGAAGTGAACCTATTGCCCGGAAGCGCTTAATCCGGCTTAAATGTAGTGTTTTCGCAGCGCATACTGGACCAGTTCAGCCGTTTTTCTGACATTCAGCTTGCTCATCATGTTGGCGCGATGCCGTTCCACCGTCCGGGCGCTGATGCAGAGCAGATCGCCTATTTCCTTGTTCGATTTGCCTTCCGCGATCAGCTTCAAGATCTCTCTCTGGCGAACCGTCAGAGTCTCGACAGCATGAGCGTCCTGTTCGCCCCGACGCAATTTCGCCCAATTCTGCATTGATCGGTCGGCGAGCGCCGGCGAGATGTAGATCTTGCCGTTTTGAATGCTTTCGATGGCGGAAAACAGTTCTTTTTCCGCGTCTTCTTTGAGCAGGTATCCGTCCGCGCCGGCCGAGATCGCCTGGTAAAGGTATTCTTCTTCGTTGTGCATCGTCAGGATCAGCACTTTTGCTTCAGGCCGGACGCGGCGGATTTCGGGAATCGCCTCGATCCCGCGCAGGTGCGGCATGGAAACGTCGAGGATGACGAGATCGGGGGAAATCTTGTTCAAAACGCTCAACAATTCGAGGCCGTCGCCTGCTTCAGCGGCTATTTCCAAGTCCGGCTTCTCCTCCAGAATCCTCTTTAATCCCCGCCTTACCAGTATGTGATCGTCAGCCAGAATTGCGCGATACGGTTTTGCCATTCTCAATTCGCCCCCGGCATTTCGAATTTTGTATTTGTCCGCCCTGCAACATTCTAAACGGGAAACGCCCCCTGTCGCCGGGCTACTACAATCCCACCAAAAACAGCCGATGTCAACACTGGAACCGGAGCGTTTCAAGAGAGGCGACGCGAAAGATCACTCGGGGGACGGATCGCTTTCCGGGTGAACCCGGCCGGTCGGATGGGATCCGCCTTGCGCCGCAATCCTGGCGTTCAGACGCGCGAGTCGATGCCGGAATTTCGCATGCAATTGCATGTATTTTGGGGGATTGATCCGCCGGCCGTGAAAAGCTTCCTGCAATTTCACAAGAGCTTCCCGGGCAAGGACTGCCGCCTTGCCCGGCAGGCGCGCATAATGCTCATAGTAAACAGCCAGCTGCTCGTAAGCCGCAAGGCCCAATTCCGTGCTGCCGGCAAGTTCTTCCCAGAATGCATTGGAAGCCGCGTAATCGCGCCTGCGTTTAGCCAGGAAAGCCAGCTCCTTTTGTGCAATTTGACGCGCCGATTCGGGCAGCCCTCCGCCGAGCGCTTTCCGGTATGTTCTTTCGGCGAGATGCTCTTCCCCCCTGCTTTGCAGCAGCCGTGAAACGCCGAAGAGCTCCTCTGGGCAGCAATCGCTGTTTTCCGGGTCGGCGAGGATGCGGCAAATGCGCAGCGCCAGAAATGCGAGGCCGCAAAGATCCAGCCGGTTGTGGCGAAAAACCTCCGTCATGGCCTCCGGCGGCCCTCCCCGCAGAAAATCAAAATAGGACTGTGGAATCGCTTCGGAAGGAATGTCCTGTCCCCGATTCAATCCCAGCACATGGCTCTCCAGTTGAGTCAAAGCCACCGATTTCAGGCGCAAGCGCCAGAGCTGCCGCGCAGGATAAAGCAGGTCAAGGTGAACCGGAGGCTGCCGGACCTTCCCGACCCGGGTTATTTGAAATCTCGTCTGGAGCAGCGGCCAATCGAAACTCTTGCCGTTAAAGGTGACCAGGACCGGCCGCCGGGCAAGATGATCCAGAAGCCCCAGCAGAAGCGACGGCTCCTCCCCGTGATCGCTCATAAAATATTGCTCGACCGCAAAGCGGCCCTCTTCCCACCAGGCAAGTCCCACCAGGAATGCATACGTGCCCGTCCCTCCGGCCAGTCCTGTCGTCTCGGCGTCAAGAAAGAGCCATCGTCCGGGATCGGCGATCAGATCGGTCGCTCCGGGCGCCAGGAATCGGAGCGCCTGAATGCGCAACTCTCCGGCTGAAGGCTGGGGATAAAATCGCTGAACGACCATGTGGCGGCCCAGACTGTTGACCCGCATCTCGCCGCCCAACTCTCGAAGCAATCGATCGCTTTGCAAAAGACCGGGCTTCAGAACGCGCCCGGCCGGGCGAAGAGCGGAAACGGCGGAGAGTCTGTCGGCAAGGGAATTCATCAGCGATCCCGCCACGAAAGAAGCCGCGGAGGACGCGGGGAAAATATGTTTCCATGACCTCCGTGGCTCTGATCCGCGGCTCTTGTCAAAGCATTGGCGATTGCGCCATCAACCGGTCGAGAATGGCCAGAGCCGCCTCTTTTGCTCGCTCGCCGGTTTCGCCCGCAGGCCCGACGCAGGAAGGACACCCCTGATCGCAGCAGCAATCCGCGATCAGCTCTCTCGTCCGGGCGATCAATGGATCATGCATCCGAAACAACGGCTCGCTCAAGCCGATTCCGCCGGGGTAGGCGTCGTAAAGATACAACGTCGGTTCGAAATATTCGCCTTCCTGCGACGCGCAACCCGGCTTCCCTTCTCCAATGGCTGCGCCCAAATCCATGCGGTCGCACATAACCAGCAAACTGGCGACGGATTCAAGAGCGAAGAGGAGCCCGGACAGCCCGTCCTGCCTTTCCGAAATCGTGAAAGGAAGCGAATCCACGAGATCGCGGCTGAGCGTCATCCAGTAAGCGGTCGTGTGCATTTCATTTTCCGGCAACTCCAGCTTTCCCGATCCCACATTTTCAAGCGTATAGAATTTGATTTTTTTAAATCCGACCACCTGAGAACGGACCAGGACGTCTCCATGCGCCTTGATTGCCGGGCCTGAAACGACGGTCTGCTCTTCCGCTTCAAGTTTTTTTATTTCCGTGTAGCGTATGGCCTGGGTGAAATAATCGACATTCACTTTCCGCACGTACGCTTTTCTTTGGCCAAAATCCAACCGGTCGACGTGATACTGCTGCGCTCCGTGCATATAAATGGCTTTGGGGTGCACGGCGGCGAGCGCGCTCGAAAAATCGGTCTCGCCAATAACATCGGGCTGCCCGGTTTCGTCGATAATGACGAAATTATCGGAGCTGACGGAGCGCAGGCTGACAGCGTCGGCCGGATAGGCTTCCTGGATCCAGTGCCAGCAACTCCCGCTCCTGTGAAGGTAGCCCGCTTCAGCCAGACGGGCGCACAGGAGCGCAAGATCGACGTCTCCGAAAACTTCTCCGGATTCGATCGGCAGTTCAAAAGCAGCGCATTTCAAATGGTTGACAAGGATTTCAAGATTGTCCGGCTGGATATAGGCGCACTCGGGAGACCCGGAAAAAAAATACTCCGGGTGTCTGACAATGAACTGATCCAAGGGATGGGAAGAAGCCACCAGGACGGCGCAGGAAATGCCCTGGCGCCTCCCCGCGCGTCCGGCGCGCTGCCATGTCGATGCGATAGTCCCGGGGTATCCGGCCAGCACGGCCGCGTCGAGCGAGCCGACGTCGATTCCCAGTTCAAGGGCGTTGGTGGCTACGACAGCCCGGATCCTTCCGCTTCGCAGCCCGTTTTCTATCTCCCGCCTCTCGATCGGCAGGTAGCCGCCCCGATACCCTTTGACGATATCCGGCGATCCGGGAGGCTGAGGGTTGTCCTGTTTGAGATAGGTCAGCAGTATTTCGGTGTGCAGCCGGCTGTTGGCAAAAACAATCGTCTGAAGATCGCGCTGCATGAATCGCCGAGCGATCCGCCATGTTTCATTGATGTAGCTGCGGCGAATCCCCAGGAACTTGTTCACCACCGGCGGATTGTAAAAAACAAAATATTTTTCCGAGGAAGGCGCGCCGTTTCCTTCCAAAACTTCGACATCGGCGCCAATCAGGCGCGAAGCCAGTTCTCCGGGATTCGCGATCGTCGCGGATGAAAAAATGAACTGGGGATTGCAGCCGTAAAAGCGGCAGATGCGTCGGAGCCTGCGCAGGATATTGGCCAGATGGCTGCCAAAGACGCCGCGATACATGTGCAGCTCGTCTATCACAATATAGCGAAGGTTCTCAAAGAGGCGCGTCCATTTGGTGTGATGGGGCAGAATCCCGCTATGCAACATGTCCGGATTCGTCAGAACCACATGCCCTCGCTCCCGAATCGATCGTCGCGCATCCGAAGGCGTGTCGCCGTCATAGGTGAAAACCCCGAATCGATCGCCCAATCGACTGCCCAGGTCCTGCAATTCGGCCAGTTGATCCTGGGCCAACGCTTTCGTCGGGAAAATGTAGAGGGCGCGCGCATCCGGATTTTCAAGCGTTGCGTTCAAAACGGGCAGGTTGTAGCAAAGCGTCTTCCCAGAGGCGGTGGGCGTCACGATAACGATGTTTCTGCCGCGGCGTATGCGCTCGGAAGCTTCCGCCTGATGAGAATAAAGCTGGATTATGCCTTTCTTCCTGTAAGCTTCCGCCAGCTCAGGCCGGATCCAGTCCGGCATCGGCGACCACTCGGCCGCCCGTTCAGGCATGCGACGGATGGCGGTAACAACTTCATTAACCTGGTTGTTTGGCGCCATTTCTCTAATAATTTCAGGGACTTCCATCAATCCGGAATCCCGGCAAACAGGATGCGTCGACATAGGATTCACCTTTTATTCACCCAAGATAAGACGAGTCTACCACAATGGATTTGCCGGCTGCAATCAGAGGATTCGAAAAAATCAGAAAATTGTCGCCCTGAGACTTCTGCCGGTTTCCAATTTCCCCTTTTGCATTTTGAAGCGGCAGCGAGTCGGAGGCGGTTTTTGCGCACATCCCTTGAAATAGCGATTTATCATCGCGGCCCGGAGGCCGGTCGGGAAAACGGCGCCGGCGCTCCGAATCCCGGACCGCTTCAGCCCGGAATTCCAGAATGGCTTTGGCGTTTCGCCCGAAATCCGGACTATGTCTTTAATCTGCGCAGTATGGATGGGGTGAGAAGCGCTGTCAGGCGGCCTCGAGGAAGATTTCGCGCGCTCTCCAGCTCGATGGCGCAAGCGCCGCCTTTTTTGATTTCGATGAAACCGGCGGGAGCGCCCCGGCAGATTTCTCCCGCTATTTCGCCCAAAGACGGCTGGTGGCCCACAATCGTCAGACTATCGCATTTCTTATAATAGGATCGGATTGCGCGGTAAAGATGCTCGCGGGCGCCGGACGGGGCGAGCGCGGGCGTTATCTCCAATTCGGCGCTTTTCCCTAAAGCTTCGAGCAGAATTTCGGCTGTCTTTCTGGCCCGGGGCAGAGGGCTGCTCAGCACGATTTCGGGAATCCAGCCCAGGGCCGCCATAGCGGCGGCCGCCCGACCCATGCATTCGGCGCCCTCCTCGGTCAGAGGCCTGTCGTCATCCTCGATTCCCGGAGTCCCGCGGGGGATTGCAATCGCGTGCCTGACAATATACAGCTTCATCGTTTTTCCTGTAACTGCGTTGTTGAAACGATATATTATCAAAAGGCAGCCAGGAGCTTAACAATGAATTCGCCCGCCGGTCTTTTGATGGCCGCTATCGATATAGGTTCGAGCGCAATCCGGATGGACATAGCGGAAGTCCGCCCGGACGGCGCCATTCGCATGTTGGACTCGCTCAAAAAAGGCGTTCAGTTGGGGCGCGAGGCCTTCACCCAGGGGCACCTCAGCCAGGAAACCATTCGCGCCGCGTGCGACGCCTTGCGGGATTTCAAAAAAGTGATGGACACTTACGAAGTGGTGCGCTATCGGGCCGTGGCCACAAGCGCCGTGCGGGAGTCCGCCAACAGCGAGACTTTCCTCGACCGCCTTCTGATGAGCTCCGGATTGGACGTCGAAATCATCGACGGCTCCGAAGAAAATCGCCTCACCCTCTCCGCCGTCATGGATTCGCTTCGCGAAGAGCCGGAAATCAGCAAAGCTAAAAGCGTATTGGTGGAAGTGGGCGGGGGAAGCACGGACGTTGCGCTTATCAGCGGAAGCGAACTGGTGCAATCGGGCGCCTTCCCGCTGGGCTCGATTCGCCTTCGCGCGGGAATAACCGCCGGCGCCGTCAAATACGAGCAGCAGCTTCGCGTCCTGAAGCGTCAGATTTCAAGTTTCGTGTCGAGCATCAAGCGCGAGATCGATTTCAAAGACGCCGCGCATTTTATCGCGATGGGAGGCGACGTCCGCTTTGCAGCCAGAATCTTGAATGGATCCGAACCCGACTCGAGACTCGCTTTCATTTCGAAAGGAGACTTTTCAGAATTCGTCGATTCCCTTTCACGGCTGACAGTGGACGGCCTGGTGCAGAAATATTCGATCCCCTACCTGGATGCGGAAACGCTGGCCCCAGCCCTGCTCGCCTATCTGCAGATCCTCAAGGAAACGGAAGCCGATCGGATTGTCGTCAGCGACGCCAGCATACGGGCGGGAATATTGCGGGACCTGGCGCCGGCCGAACCCGGAAACCGGCTCAAGAGGCTGACCGCTCAGATCATTTCCGCGGCGCGCAACCTCGGCCGCAAATATCGCTTCGATGAATCGCATGCCGAGCGTGTTCGCGAGCTTTCGGTTCGCCTGTTCGACGAACTTAAAGCCGAGCAGCGCATGACCGATGCCCATCGATTGTACCTGGAGGCCGCCGCCTTGCTGCACGACATCGGGCTTTTCGTCGGCGCGCGCAGCCATCATAAACACAGCTATTACCTGATCTCCTCTTCGGAGCTGTTCGGGTTGCGAAAACGCGAAATCGAGCTGATCGCCAACATAGCCAGGTATCACCGGCGGGCGATGCCCCAACGTTCTCATATCCCATTCGTTGCGCTGGACCGCGACGAGCGGATGATCGTTTCGAAACTGGCGGCGATTCTCAGAGTGGCCAATGCGCTCGATAAAGATCATCTGCAAAACGCTATCGACCTGAAAATCAGCCGCGAAGGGGACCAGATCGTGCTGGCGGCCCAAAACGTCTCCGACCTGACCATGGGAAAGCTGGCGCTGGCGAGCCGGAGCGATTTTTTTACGGAAGTGTACGGGAAAAAAATCATTTTGAGGGAAGCCGCCAGGCCCCAATAATTTATGCACCGATCCGAAGCTTTTCTGAACCGCGAAACAAGCTGGCTCGAGTTCAACAGCCGCGTCCTCGAAGAGGCGCAGGACCCCGGGAACCCTTTGCTGGAAAGGCTGCGTTTCTACTGCATCTTCCATTCAAATCTCGACGAATTCTTCATGGTCCGGGTGGCGTCCCTTCGAAGCCTTGTCGAGGAAGGCAACAACATCCCGGATCCGTCCGGACTGACTCCGCAGCAGCAGATCGAAGCGATATTCGATCGCTCACGTCGGTTTTATGAAGCGAGTTATTCACTTTATTCGTTGGAATTGACGCCGGCCCTGGCAAAAGAAAACATCTTCATCCGCAAGCTGGTCGAGCTCAAACCGGCCCAGAAGAAACAACTCGACGATTATTTTGACCGGGAGATTTACCCGGTCTTGACTCCGATCGCCGCGGACGAATCCCGTCCCTTCCCGGGAGTTCCCGGCCTCTCGACCAGCCTGGCGGTTCTGCTTCAGCCGGAAAAGAAACAAGATTCGGAAATCCGGATGGCGGTGGTCCAGATCCCGGGCAGCCTTCCGGGTCTGTTCAGGCTTTCCGACAGCGATGCGATTGAGATGGTTTGGCTCTGCGACGCGGTTCGGAATCGCCTGGCGAGCCTGTTCCCGGGCTATCGGATTTTGGAAGCGGCCGGATTCCGTCTCGCCCGCGACTCGGAACTGGATCTGGACGACGACGCCCGGTGCGATTACATCGGGACGATTGAATCCGAGCTGAAAAAGCGGCGCAGAGCCAAGCCTATTCGCCTGGAACATGAAGCCATGTCGCCGGAGCTTCTGAAAAGGATCCAGAAATTCGTCGGGGCGCCGGATTCGGATCTGATAGCAGTCCAGGGGCCGCTGGATCCCCGGCCGCTTTTGTCCATCGTCGACATTCCCGGATTCGAACGATTGCGCTATCCGCCGCAGCCGCCTCTTCTGCCGGCGGATTTCGGGCAACAGCGCTCGATTTTTGAAGTCTTAAAGGAGCGGGACGTCCTGCTGCTTCATCCCTACGATTCCTTCGACCCGGTCGTGCATTTCCTGGAGGCGAGCGCCGAAGATCCCGACGTCCTCGCCATCAAACAAACGCTCTACCGGACCAGCGGCAAGGACTCGCCTGTCGTGAACGCTCTGGCGCGCGCAGCCGAAAACGGAAAACAGGTGACCGTGCTGGTGGAGCTTACCGCCCGCTTCGACGAAGAACGCAATATCAACTGGGCTCGAGACCTGGAGGAATCGGGCGCTCATGTTCTGTACGGCCTGGCGAATTTGAAGGTGCACGCCAAAGCCGCCCTGGTCGTTCGACGAGAGATTTCCGGCATTCGAAGGTACGTTCACCTGGGGACCGGCAATTACAACGAACGGACGGCCCGCATCTACACCGATTTCGGCTTTTTCACCTGCGCCGAAGACTTCGGCGCCGATGTCTCCGCATTCTTTAATGCCATCACCGGCTACTCCGAAATCCCGCCTTTCAATCGCCTGACCATGGCGCCGATGGGAATGCGCGAGAAGATCGTCTCGCTTATTCGCCGCGAAGCCGAAAGGGCCCGATCCGGCCAGCAGTCGGAGATCCTGGCGAAGATGAATTCACTGGTCGACCCCAAAATAATCCGGGAACTGTACGCCGCCGGCAAGGCTGGAGTCCAAATCCATTTGAATGTGCGCGGCATCTGCTGCCTGCTTCCCGGCGTTCCGGGGTTGAGCGACAACATTCGAGTGTTTTCCATCGTGGACCGATACCTGGAGCACAGCCGCGCTTTTGCCTTTCTCAACGGCGGGGATTTGGAAGTGTTTCTGTCCAGCGCCGACTGGATGCCGCGCAACCTGGACAAGAGAGTCGAGTTGACGTTCCCCGTCCAGCAGGAAAATTTAAAGAAGAAAATCGTCGACGTTCTCCGGGCGCAAATGGCGGACAACCGGAAAGCGCGCATTCTTAAGCCCGACGGCGGCTACGAAAGAGTTCAGCCGGGGCGCTCCGACCCCCTTCGGGTCCAGGAGCTTTTGTATCGCAAAAACGTCGAGGAACAGGAGCGGACCCGGTCGCTCGTCCCGGTCCGCTTCGTCCCGATCGAGGGCCGGAAGCGATGAACGCAGCCGTCCGCTTTCCTTTTTGCTCGCACGCCAAACGATCGAGCGGGGAGATTCCATGGCCGAATTGAGAGTGGCGCTGGGAGTGGATGTCGGAGGGACAAATGCCAGGTACGGCTATGTCGACAGGCATGGGAATTGTCTGGCAAGCGCATCCATGCCTACCGAGGGGCGGCAGCCTCCCGATTTGTTTTTCAAACGACTTTGCGAGAATTCAAAATTACTGCTCCGCAGCCTGTCCGAAGATTGTGTACTGGCCGGGATCGGGATCGGCGCGCCCAACGCTAATTTCTATAAAGCGACGATTGAAAATCCGCCCAATCTCGATTGGGGGATCGTCGATGTGCGGACCGAGTTGGCGGAATACTTCGACGTTCCTATGGCAATAACCAATGATGCAAAGGCTGCGGCCATCGGCGAAATGCTTTTCGGCGCCGCCAAAGGCATGAAGGATTTCATCGTCATAACCCTGGGCACCGGGCTGGGAAGCGGCGTCGTTTCAAACGGCCAGTTGATTTATGGCGCCGACGGCTTTGCGGGCGAAGTCGGCCATACGATTGTGGATCCGGAAGGCCGCCGGTGCGGGTGCGGAAGACGCGGGTGCCTGGAAACTTACTGCTCCGCTACGGGATTATGCCGCACCGTGCAGGAATTGATCTGCAACGCCCTGACTCAGAGCGAACTCCGGAAAATCAGCCATGAGGATTTGACCGCGCAGAGGGTCTCCGAAGCGGCGCTGCGCGGAGACAAGCTGGCGCTGGAAGCCTTCGAGTCCTGCGGCCGCACGCTGGGAATGAAACTTGCAGATTCGGTGGCGCACCTCAGCCCGGAAGCCATCATTTTGTGCGGCGGCCTCGCGTCCGCCGGCGAGCTGATATTCCGTCCCACAAGAAAATCCTTGGAAGAACACCTCTTCCCGGCGTATCGAAACAAAGTGAAACTGCTGGCTTCCAAGGTGGAGGGGGACACGGCCGTGCTCGGCGCCGCCGCGCTGATCTGGAACCTGCTTTAGGAGGTTTCCCGTTCCCCGTTTCCGGCTCCCAGTTTCCCGCCGGCATTTTCCAGTTCGTCCCCTGAAGGCGCGAGCTGTTTTTTTGTCGAAATCCTGTTTTGTTTGCCCATCCGAACGGCATCCAGATCGATCGGGCGGCGCCCCGGATTGAGCCAATGCTGCGACCGGCAAGGAGGGAAAAAGCATAGAAAGCAAAGTCCGGTTCATTCAGCTTCCCATCCGCCTTTTATAAAGATGCGATTCATATGGAACCGGATGCAATTTCTTGGGAAATATCTCCGGAGGCGGCGTTATTTCGGAAGCGTTGCGATCCTGCTTTCCAGAAATTCTCTTTCTTCGGCGGAAAGCCGGCTGTTCCGTAACGCGCGCTGATACAGCGTTCGAGCTTCCGCTGCCTTTCCCCCTTGAGAATAAATCTCCCCCAACAGGGATATGGCGTCCATGTAAGGCTCTTCTTGTCGAGCGATCCGCTGCAGCATCGAAACCGCATCGGAGGCGTTCCCGCGCTGCAGAAGGTAAAAGGCCAGCGAGTAGCCGTATTGCGGATTGTCCGGCTGCAGTCTGCAGGCGCGACGCAGATGCTCGATTGCCGGATCCAGCCGCCCGAGCTTTGCGTTGATCACGCCAAGGTTAAAGACAGCAACGGCGGATTGGGGATCCAGTTCCGCGGCTTTCTGCAGATGCGACCCGGCTTCTTCGAGGCGGCCCATTTCTCCGAGCAGCAGACCGAGGTTTAAATTGGCCTCCAGGCTTTTGGGTTCCAGCCCATAGGCCTTGCGAAGACTCCCGACGGCTTTCTCATTGAAGCCAAGTCCATTGTAGGCGAACGAGATGTTGACATACGGTTGAATGGCGCGCGGCTGAAGGCGAATCGCTGTTTCGTAGAATTTCACTGCTTGCCGGCTGTCGCCCTGAGAAAAGAAAAAGCTGCCCAGGTTGTAGTGGGAAGCCCAGTGATCAGGGCGGGCGTCGAGGGTCGCGATGAATTCCGCGGCGGCTTTGTCGAAAGCCGCGGCGGTTCCGGCATCCAGCAAATCTTTGGGAACCGCCGCCATGGCGGAGGCGGCGCGAATGCGCACGAGCCGCGATTTGTCACGGAGAACGGCGCTCAAAGCCTTGAGGGATTCGCCGTCGAGCCGGTCGCCCAGAGATTCGGCGGCGCTGGCGCGAACCAGCGGAGAGGAATCTTCCAATGCCCCGATGAGGGCAGGCCATTTCCTGTCGTCGTCGCAGGGCCGGAGCAAACGGATCAGGGAGGCGGCGAAAACAGCATCATGGTTTTTGTCCGCCAGATAAGCGAGCATGGCCGGAAGCTTTTTCCAGTTTCGCCGTCGCGCTGCATCAATAAGAGAAGCCTTGTGAAGAACCGGCGCCTGGTAGTCCCGATTTCTCCATTGACGCACCCATCGGTCGGCCCAGGCGGCGCTTTGGTCCGTGTGGCAGATGTTGCAGGCATTGGGAGAACTGTAGGCGATCGTCGCCGAGGGAGCCGGAGGCAACATCGAATGATCGCTGCGGCGCATCCGCGCAAATTCGGTCATCGGCATATGGCAGGAAATGCATTGATTTCCCGCCCCTTCCGCGTGGTGCGAATGATCGGAGGACCGGTTCACCTGCGCGGCATGACAGGGCAGGCAGGCGTTGTTTTTCTCATCGTCCGCGAACCGGAACCTCCCGCTCGACGTGTGGCAGTGCAGGCAGTCCATCTGCCCCGACTTTGCGCATGGGCTCATCAGCCACTGTGTATAGGTGTAATTTTCTCCCAGATCGCGTCCGTCAGGGTAATAATCCGGCAAGTCGAGAATGCCTGCGTCAAAATGGTCGAAGAAATCCTCCCCCGGGGGGTAGGAAACGGTCAGTGGAGACGCTTTGGCGTGGCATACAGAGCAGGCGTCGGAGGCAATTTTCCCGCTGTACTTCGGCGGGCTGATCACGTCGATTTTGAGATCCTTTGGAGGCTTGCCCTTTTCAGCCTGACGGCAGACGCGGACATGCTCCACCGCAGAACCGTGACAGGCTTCACAATTGATGCCCGGCTCCCGCCAGACGGAGCTGTAGGCGTCGGTCTTGGGGTCGTAATTGCGGGCAAACTGGCTTACATGGCACCCATAGCAGGATGTATTGAAGGTGTATTCCGGATCTCTCCACCCGACAGGCTCCTCCTCGATGTCGTGAAAATGGCGGATCCCGCTGGCGGCCGTATCGAACCAGGCTTTTCTCCGCACATCATACGCCAACGGGAGAACCTGCAGCCGGCCGCGATCCATGGGAGTAAGGAAATAATAGACGTTCTTGCCCCCCATCGCATGAGCTATGGGATGCTTCTTTTCCCCCCTCGGGCCGCTCTCGCTTATCCAGCCCTGTTTGCCGTCAAATTCCACCCGATAGTCGGATCTTTCAATCGACAATCCCTTCGCCTGGGCCGCAAGCCTTGTCTGAAACAATTCCGAAGTGAAAGGCTGCATGGCGAGGCCATGATGCGATGAGGCCCAGAGCTGGTAGAACTTCTCATGGCATTCACGGCAGGACTGCGTGCCGGAATAGCCGGAAGAATCCGAAGATTCATCCCCTAAGCGCCGCTCGGCCTGATTGAACCGATAAAAAGCCAAGGCTGCGGCGATAAGCAGCACGGCCGTCAGGATCAGAAAAATCGATCGCCTTTTCTTCATGGAAGACTCTTTCCCTTGTCGACGATTAGAGCATGTTTTAATTCACGAGAGTATTATTACCCGAATCGTCTTGCATAAAACCAAAGAAATGATGGATAAACCAGCCGGAATCGGCATAGAATTGATTTGTTTGCAAGTGTCACGGAAAACAAACACGCGACAGATCGCAGAAAATAAGCGTTTCCAAATTGCAGGACATAGGCGGCCCTCGATTTTCAGCCTTCGCTGCAGGGCAGGAGGAACGGATCCGATGAAATTCATGACAAAGGCGTCTTTGGCATTCACGTTGATTTTCTTCTGGGTTGGTTCAGCCGCGGCGCAAAAAACAGGCGGAAAAAGCGGCGCGTCCCGCCGCCCCAACATTCTGCTCGTCATTTCCGACGACGTCGGCATCGATGCGACCACCGGCATGTTTCCGGGCATGATCGAGGACCTTGTCAAAAAATATGGGCCTTCCGGTCACAAACACCCCGACTACCGCAAAATTGACGGCAAGCCGGCCTCCACGCCCGTCATGGATAAATTCGCCAGGCAGGGCATGCGGTTTGCCAACGTCTGGGCGCATCCGTTCTGCTCCCCCACGCGCGCAACGATCCTTACCGGGCTGTTCGCGGCGAAAACAAAGGTGACCACTTACGCAGACCCGCTTTCCACGAAACATACGAGCTTCGTCCAAAAGCTGAAAGACGAGGCCGGCTACAGCGCCGCGATATTCGGCAAATGGCATATGGCCGGGCTGCCCGGCAAGCCGGTGGACTACCCCGGCATGAAGCCGAAGCAGGCGGGATTCGAGCTCTTCAGGGGAAACATGCATGCCGCCATCAACACCTACTGGGATTACGAATATCAGGTGCAGGACGCCAACACGCCCGCAGACAAATGGCGCACGGAGCCGTTGCCCAAGAAATCCCTCCCCGGCATCGCCCCGACGACTTTCGCTCCGGTAGTCAAAGCCGCCGATACCATCGAGTGGATCAAAGCGAAGGAAGCCGAAAATCCAGACAAGCCATGGTTCGTCTGGATGGCCTTCAACCTGTCGCACGCCACGGCCAGGCAGCAGCCGAGCGCCATGTGCGTGCCGAACGCCGACACGCTGGATCCGGCGAGCTACAAGGAAATGAAGGAATGCGGCGGCGAATTCGGATCGAACAAAGTCGGCGCCTGCAGCGGCGAAGCGCTCAACCGGGCGATGACCAATTCACTGGATACGATTTTCGGCAAACTTCTGGAGGCGGTCGACGCCGCGGATCCCAATACCTATGTCATCATCGTGGGAGACAACGGCACGCCGATGTACGGCAGGCCCAACCAGGACTTCATCGACAACATGTACATCACAAGGAAAAGCCGGGGAAAAGGGACGGCTTACGAAAGCGGCGCCCGGGTCGGGATGGCCATCCGGGGGCCTAAAATTGCGGCCAACGCTCAAACCAATGAATTCGTCCACGTCGCGGACCTGTTCTCGACCATCCTTGGACTGGCCGGGCTCTCCGCGCCGAAGACGGTCGCCGACAGCGAGGGCGTCGTTGCGACGCCGCTGGACGCCGTGTCTCTCACTCCTATTCTTTTCAACAAGGCAAAAACCGTGCGCGACGCCAATAAAGGCTATATACTGACCGAAACGGAAAACCTCATGACAGGCGGCGTCAAGATGGTCGGCGCCCGGAATGCGGTCTACAAGGTCGTCTGCACCGAGAATGCGGACGATTGCGTATTTTACAACCTGGCCGACGATCCGCTGGAAGAATATCCGCTTGCCAAGCCAGACAGTTGCGCCGGCTATGCCCAAGGGGCCTGGACGCCGAAAGACCCTCGATGGCATTATTGCCGGCTGACAGAGGTCGTTGCCAAAGATTCCTTTCTTTCAGAAAATAAGAAATAGGCATTCCGCATCTCTCGAGTCAAATTTTGGAAGGCGCCAAACTGTGGCTTTCCATCCGGGCGGCGAAATCGTCGCGAACCGAGCCGGAGGAGCCGGCCGTCGGGGAAACCGACTCTGTTTCGTGCAAATAACGGACGCCAAGAAATGCCGGCGACGCAAAATTGATGGCGGAGAAATTACGGAATTGGCTGGGAGACAGGGATTCGAACCCCGATCAGATGGTCCAGAGCCACCCGTCTTACCATTAGACGATCTCCCAGCTCTTCGCTCATTTTAGAAAAACCGTTGCCGGGTTTCAAGGCTAAACACAACCGCTGCCGGACCGGATTGAGATAATCCCACGCCCGCAATCCTCCCGTCCGCTGCCAAAGCTCCTCAATTGGTTTGAAACTTTTTGCCTGGCGGCGGCCTCCTTATAATACGGGAGAAAAAGACATGCGCCGGTAGGCGTCACTTAAAAGCATCGGGCGTCCCGCCGATACTATATTGTTGATTTCAATGGCTGTTGATCATAATATGCGGTTAGCAAGCGAACATGGGAAGGGAGTGAATCATTCATGAAACGCTATTTTAACACGCTCATGATCAGCCTGCTGGCTTTGGCGCCAGTTTTGCTCCTAAGTGCAGGCGGCTACAGCGGATTGGCGCATGCCCAGGGCCAGGCCGCAGACGCTCAGGCGGAATCGCAGAAAGAAGTCACCGACGAGGACGTAGCCGCTTATGACGCTTACGAAGCCGCAAAGAATGAGCCCGACTATCAGAAGCGCGCGACAAAGCTGCTGGAATGGATCGGCAAATACCCGAAATCCGATCTTATGCCGCACATTGAATACGAATATTTAAATCTTATCGGCCTTTGCGACAAAGAAGAAAAGTGGGAGCTTCTCAGGTCTACTTCAGAGCAATGGCTGAAATTAAAGCCGAATCATGCCAAAAAGCGGGACCTGACGGCTCTTATTGCCAAAGCTTCCGAAAAGCTCGGGGATTATAAAAAATGCGCCGAGTGCCTTGAAGAAATTTATGCCATGACTCCGTCCGGTGAATTGGCCCTAAGCATTCTGGATACCTACAAGAGAGTGAACAATCTGGCCAAAACCGTCAATTGGTCCGAAAAGATATTCCAAATGCCGGAATACGACGACCATTTCTGGCTCCGCTCCTACTTCGTCAAAATCTATTCGGATTCCAAAAACGTCCCCGAAACGGTCAAATACTGCAGACTGTCTCTAAAATCGGCCGATGCAGCCAAGCAATTAAACGAAGAGCAGCAAAAACAGGTCGTGGACCTTCGGACCGGCTGCCATCAAATTATCGGCGACACCCTCTACCAGGCGGACAAGTTCGCAGAGGCAAGCAAAGAATTTCAGCAAGCGGTTAAATATAAAAAAACCAGCATCGCCTATTACTATCTGGGAATGTGCCAGTGGAACATGAAAGACGTCGATGAAGCGCAGATTTCTCTCGCTTCAGCCGATCTGGTCGGCGACGACAAGATCTTCAAAGACAAGGCAAAAGAACAGCTGGAAATATTGTACAAGTCCCAGCACAACAACAACACGGTCGGGATCGACAAAGTCTATAGAAAAGCAAAAGAAGCCCTGGGGATGTAATCGGATCGGGAAGAAAGCCGGAGATAAAAAAACCGCGGATTAAATCAAACCGCGGTTTTTTTATCTCCGGCGCGACCGGTTTTTGAACGCATCGATTCGGGAGATGGATCGAAGGAGCGCCAGTTCGACGGCCGCATAATCCACGCCGGGATCCTTGGAAGCCAGGAGCATTTCCGCTCGCGCCTTCGCCTCCTCCGCCCGCTTGATATCGATATCCGAAGCCATTTCCGCCGTTTGAGCGAGCAGCACCACGCGGCCGGGCAGGACTTCGGCGAATCCCCAGGAACAAAAAAGGTATTCCGTCTTGTCCCCGCATGTGTAACGAACCTCTCCGATGCCTAACTCCGTCAAAAGCGGCGCATGTCCCGGAAGGATTCCAAGATATCCCGTTGTGGACGGGAGAGTCACGGAATCGACATCCCCGCTGAAAATCTGTTTTTCAGGGGTGACAATTTCGAGATGGATGCGATCCGGCAAAGCCATGATCAAAACTCCTGCAAGCCGGCCGCCGGACCCGGGCGGCTGGCGTCCTTCTATTATGCAGCCGCTATCTGCTTGGCTTTTTCCAAAACTTCATCGATGCCGCCGACCATGTAAAAAGCCTGCTCGGGTATAGGGTCGTATTTTCCCGCGCAAATGTCCCGGAAGCCCTCAATGCTCTCTTTGACGGGAATGTATTTGCCCGGAAGACCGGTATACGCCTCGGCCACAAAGAAAGGCTGCGAGAGAAACTTCTGTATCTTCCTGGCGCGCCCGACCGTGAGTTTGTCGTCTTCGCCAAGCTCATCGATTCCGAGAATGGCGATGATGTCCTGCAGATCCTTGTAGCGCTGAAGAATCCGTTTCACTTCACGGGCGACATTGTAATGATCCTCGCCGATGATGCGCGGGTCCAGGATGCGGGACGTGGATGCGAGGGGATCCACAGCCGGATAAATCCCGAGTTCCACGATCCGCCGTTCAAGGTTTGTCGTTGCGTCCAGGTGGGCAAAGGTCGTCGCCGGCGCCGGATCGGTGTAATCGTCGGCCGGCACGTAAATCGCCTGGATGGATGTGATGGATCCATGCTTGGTCGATGTGATTCTTTCCTGCAGCTCTCCCATTTCGGTGGCCAGGTTCGGCTGGTAGCCCACGGCGGAAGGCATGCGCCCAAGCAAGGCCGAGACTTCGGATCCGGCCTGGGTGAAACGGAAAATGTTGTCGATGAAAAGAAGCACGTCCTGGCGCTCTTCATCGCGGAAGTATTCCGCCGCGGTCAAACCGGTCAACCCGACTCTTAAGCGCGCTCCCGGAGGTTCCGTCATCTGCCCGTAGATCAAAGCCGCCTTTTCAATAACTCCCGATTCTTTCATTTCCAGCCAGAGATCGTTTCCTTCGCGCGTGCGTTCTCCCACTCCGGCGAAAACGGAAAAACCGCCATGGTGCATGGCGATCCGGTGGATCATTTCCATGATGACCACGGTTTTGCCTACGCCGGCGCCTCCGAAGAGCCCGATCTTTCCGCCCAGCACGTAGGGTTCGAGCAGGTCGATGACCTTGATGCCGGTCTCGAGCATTTTTGTCTCGGTGCTCTGGTCCTCAAAGCTGGGCGCGGGCCGATGAATCGGGTAGCGCTTTTCCGTCTTCACTTCGCCCATCTGGTCGACCGGTTCGCCAATGACATTCAGGACCCTGCCTAAGGTCTCCCGGCCTACCGGCACGCTGATAGGCTGGCCCGTGTCGACGGCTCTCATGCCGCGGACCATGCCCTCGGTGGGCTGCATGCTGACGCAGCGGACGCGGCTTTCGCCGAGATGCTGCTGGACCTCGGTGCTGATGCGGCATCTCCGGCCCGCCGATTCCCCTTCGACGACCACGCAATTGTATATCGGGGGAAGATGCTTCTCTTCGAACTCGCAGTCAATCACAGGACCGATGATCTGGACTACCTTGCCAACATTTTCCATTAAGTTGCCCCCCCCCCTAAACCAATGACCATTGACGCCGGGAAATCCAATCTCTAGAGCGATGAGCCGTTTTCATGATTTCGTTCCCTCCTGCAGCGCAGCAGGAAATATTCACGACTGTCAATGAGAAGCGCCGCTCACAACTTCGATCAATTCCTTGGTAATGCCCGCCTGCCGCACTTTGTTCGCGTAGAGTGTAAGGCCCTCAATCATTTCTGCGGCGTTGTTCGTCGCCGCCTCCATAGCCGCCATCCGCGCTCCCTGCTCGGATGCGGCCGCTTCGAGCAGCGCCCGGTAGATCTGCGCCTCGACATGCCGGGGAAGCAGGTTCGAAAATATCTTTTCGGGCGGCTCATCATAAAGGTATTCGAGGCGGCCGGCGTCGTCCGGATTCTCGAGCCTCGGGATCGGCAGCAGAAGCTCGACGACAACCTTCTGGGAAACGACTGATTTGAACTCATTGTAGACGAGCCAGACCTGATCCTTTTCCCCCTTGACAAACTCCTCGATGAGATCTTTGGCGATAGCGGCCGCATCTGCAAAGCTCGGCTTCTGCAGGATGTTGACGGCCTCGTGCCTTATCGCAAAAGACCGTCGCCTGAAGAAATCCCGGCCTCGTTTGCCCAGGATGTTCAATTCCACACGGCTGCCGGAGCGCCGGGCTAAAAACTCGAGCGCGTGCCGGATTATGTTGGTGTTGTATGCGCCGCACAATCCCCTGTCGGCGGTGACGACCAGCAGCTCGATATTGTCCTCTCCGCGCCTGGCAAGCAAGGGGTGGCACTGTTCCGGCACACGCGTCGCCAGGCTGTTGATGACCGCAATCATTTGCCTGGCATAGGGCCGGGCAGCGATGATCTTTTCCTGAGCCTTGCGAAGCCGCGCAGCCGAAACAAACTTCATGGCCCGGGTTATCTGCTGGATGTTTTTGGCGCTGCGGATGCGCCGCCGGATGTCTCGAACGTTCGCCATAGAATTACACTGCGGCCCGTTGGCCTAGATATTTTTCCTTGAATTCCTTCAATGCCTCCAGCAACTCCTGGCGCAGAGAGTCGGTCAGGGCTTTCTCGGCCGATATCTTCTGCATCATTCCGTTTTCGGCCGCATCCATGAACTGGAGCATTTGTTTCAGAAAATCCTGAATCTCGCCTGCTTTCAGGTCGTCGGCAAATCCCTGCGTTCCGGCGAAAATCGACACGACCTGCTTGACGACGTCCAGCGGTTGATATTGGGCCTGCTTCAATATCTCGGTCAGCCTTTCCCCGCGCGCCAGCTGAGCCTGGGTCGCCTTGTCCAGATCCGAGCCGAACTGCGCGAAAGCCGCCAATTCCCGGTATTGAGCCAATTCGAGCCGGAGAGTCCCGGCGATCTGTTTCATGGCTTTGATCTGAGCGTTCCCGCCAACTCGGCTCACGGAATTGCCGACGTGAATTGCAGGACGGATGCCGGCGTGAAACAGATCCGATTCCAGGAAGATCTGGCCGTCCGTAATGGAAATGACGTTGGTCGGGATGTAGCCGGAAATGTCTCCGGCCTGCGTCTCAATGATCGGCAGCGCCGTAAGCGATCCGCCGCCGAGGTCCTGATTCAGTTTGGCGGCTCTTTCCAGGAGTCGCGAATGCAAATAGAACACGTCGCCCGGATAAGCTTCGCGGCCGGGCGGACGGCGCAGGAGCAGGGATATTTCCCGGTAGGCGGCCGCGTGCTTGGAGAGATCGTCGTAGACAACCAGGGCATGCCGGCCGCGGTCGCGGAAATATTCCCCCATCGCGCAGCCGGAATAAGGCGCAATATACTGCATGGTTGCGGGATCGGAGGCTGAGGCTGAAACGACGATCGTCTTTTCCATCACTTCATAGTCGGTCAGAGTCTTGACGACCTGGGCGACTGTCGAGCGTTTCTGGCCGATCGCCACATAGATGCAAATCACATCCGTGTTTTTCTGATTAATTATTGCATCGATTGCGATAGCGGTCTTGCCGGTCTGCCGGTCTCCGATGATCAGCTCGCGCTGGCCCCGGCCGATCGGAATCATGGAGTCGATGGCTTTCAGCCCGGTCTGCAGCGGCTCTTTAACCATCTGCCTGTCCACGACTCCGGGCGCCAGCCGTTCAATATTGGCATATTCCGCCGTGTTGATCGGTCCGCGCTCGTCGATAGGCTCGCCCAAAGCATTGACCACGCGGCCGACCATGGCCTCTCCGACCGGCGTCGACATGATCCTTTGGGTTCGATGAACGACGTCTCCTTCCCCGATCCGCGTGTATTCGCCGAACAGCACCGCGCCGACATTGTCCTCTTCGAGATTCAGGGCGATTCCCTTGACCCCGTGCGGAAAATCCAGCAACTCCCCGGCCATCACATTGTCCAGGCCATGAATGCGGGCGATGCCGTCTCCCACGGAGATGACGCTCCCGACCTCGCTGACCTCCACGTGGGTCTGAAAATCCCGGATCTGTTCTTTCAGAATTTTGCTTATCTCATCCGCCCTGATCTGCATTGCCCGTTTTCCTCTCTCTATGGCTCTGAAAGGCGCCGCTTTACCGCATCCAGCTGGGCTCGAATGGAGCCGTCGAATACCGTGCTCCCTATCTGAACGACCGCCCCGCCCAAAAGACCTGCATCCGTCCTCATTTCAATGTTCACAAGTTTTCCGGTGAGAGCGGCCAGCTTGCCGGCAAGGCTCTCTGCCTCCGGCGGCGACAATGGAGACGCCGTGGAGACAATGGCCGAGACAATTCCTTTGCGCTCGTTCACCGCCTTGCGGTAGCTTTGGAATATTTGCGAGAAACAAACCATTCGGTTGTGCTTCAGAAGAACGCGCAGAAAATTGGATGTTATGGGATGGACCGGATATCGGGACATCAATTCCGTCAACAGCTTTCCTTTCGCCTCCCGCGGTATCGCAGGACTGTGAAAAGCGTCAAGAAGATCGGGGACCGCACGGAAGATTTCCTGGTAGGTTTCAAGATCCCCGGTCGCTTCCGATTCGATGTTTTCCTCGAAAACCACCTCCGCCAGGGACTTCGCGTAGCGCCCGAGGACTGCCGACGATATCACTGTTCCCTCCCCAGCCTGTCGACGAATTTTGCAAAAATGCGCCCGCGGTCGGAGTCGTTTATTTCGTTGCGGACAATTTCCTCAGCCAGCCGAACGGAAAGCTCGGCGGCGTGCGCCTTCAACTCCTTCTGCGCCGCCCGCGTCAGCCCGTCAATTTCCTGCCTGGCGCGCTCGCTGATTTTGTCCGCAGCCTCTCGGGAAGCCGCATTCAGGCGCACGTACTCCTGCTGCGCCTCTTTCTCCGCAGCCTGCCTGATTTCCCTGAGCTCGTCGTCCAACCGGCCCATCCGGGCTTCCATTTCCGCAGCCTTGGCTTCCGCCATCCTGCGCGCTTCCTGGGCTTCGACCAACTGCTCGCGAATAGCCCGGGATCTTTGTGCGAAAAATTCGGAAAGCGGCTTTTTCAAAACCCAGGCCAGAACGCCGGCCACGAGCAGAAGATTGAAAAATCGGCCCGCATAAAGCCAGACGCCCCATTTGTTTCCCTGTTCCGCCGCGAACGCAGCCTGCGGGAATGAGGCTATTCCGGCGATCAGCAGCGCGGCGAAAACAAGAATCCGGATTTTGGGAGGGTTCATGGGACGCTCCGCCAAAAATGCTCGATCCATTTTTCAATTATGAAGGAAAGCTAAAAGCTCGCAAACGGTCGATCCTATCCGATGGAATCCACCGATCTCTCGAGAACAGTCGAGCTGATTTTCCTCGCCATTTTTTGAGCTTCCGGTGCAAGCTGCTGTTTTGCCGATTCCACTTGAGAAAAGATTGAATCGCGCGAATCCGCAATCATCCGCTCCGCCTCTTTCCGGGCTTGAGCCAGCGCTTCCGCCCTCTTTCCCAAAGCTTCCGCCCTGAGCTCATCCTGCCGCCGGTATCCTTCCATTTTCGCGTTTTTGATGGCAGCCCGATATTCATCGAAAAGGCCCGAATGGCGGTCCATTTTTTCTTTCGACCTGGCCAGCAATCCGGAGGTTCGATCCTCCCTTTCCGCCTGGATCCGGGAGAGCGGCTTGAACAGAAGTTGATTGAGCGCCACGATCAACAGCACAAACAACAGAATCGCTACTACTATGGATCCGTCCAGATTGATCATCGCTGTTTCCGAAAGTTGCCGGGAGACTCATTCCTAAAACGGGTCAAGCTACCACAGGGATCATTTCCCGTCAAGGGCTCCCCGTCCGGAGTGGCGGCAGATCTGGTCCGCTTCGCATCCCCGCACAGGGCGACGGGCAGTCGAGCGGACGGCGGCGGGCTCTCGCCCCCTTTCCGATCCAATGAACGCCGGAAAACCTGTCGGCATGGTTGGCTTTTATTTCTGGCTTTGTTTGAAAATCAAATCCAGGAATTCCATCCGGGTTTCGGCGGATCGGCGGAAATTCCCAAGCATGGAACTCGTCACAGCCCGCGAATTCTGTTTCTCAACTCCCCGCATCTGCATGCACATATGCTGGGCTTCAACCACAACCCCGACGCCCAAAGGCTTGATTTTTTCCTGTATGGTTTTTGCGATCTGAGTTGTAAGGCGCTCCTGCACCTGAAACCTGCGACTGAACATTTCCACAAGACGCACGATTTTGCTTATCCCGATGACTCTTTTATCGGGCAGGTAGCCGACGTGGCATTTGCCGAAAAAAGGGAGCAGGTGGTGTTCGCACATGCTGAAGAAGTCTATATTGGCGACAATGACCATCTCGTCATATTGAACATCGAAAAGCGCGTTGTTTAAAAGCTCGTCCGCATTTTTTGTATAGCCGCTGGTGAGATAACGCAAGGCTTGCTCCACTCTACGCGGCGTTCCCTTGAGTCCTTGACGTTCCGGATCTTCACCGAGCTCCTCCAGTATTTTCCGTATATAATCCTGCATTCATCCCCTCATGCAGCCCTGCAATGGGCCTGGAAAAATTCTAAAACCATGCGAGAAAATTCTTCCGTGGAAATTTATTTCCGGATGCCATTCGACGCCAAGGATCCGTCGATTGCGGCTTCCGGCGGCAACGCCTGGAGATCCGTTCCCCGGGCGTTTTGCGTCTTGAAACATCCATCAAGCCTGCGCCGGAATCGCTCTGACGCTCGGGCGATAGCTGTCGATCTCTTCCGGAAGCCTTTTGCACATTCATCCCGATCCCTGTCGCAGCGCCCAAAGGCGTCGTCCACATTCATCCTGCCGATGGACTTTCCATTTTATCACAATCCCGGGCGGAGTTCGGTCCGGAGTGGGATTAAAGGACGCCAGGAGCGATAAAGTCCGATGGCAGCCTGAACCGGCCGGCCGAAGAGCAAAATCGGGACGCCGCGGGTTAAAAGCATCCAGGGGCTTCAATCAAGGCCTTAGATGCGTTACACTCCTTGGCTATGACGATGAGCCGCAATTTGGGCAAGGCGTTTATCGCCGCAAGCCGCAAAATGCTCAGCTACGAAACGCCAAGAGATGCGGCCAGCATCTCCTACTTCGGCCTGATCGCCCTTTTCCCCTCAATTCTCGTTCTGATCGGGATGGCTGACGTTTTTCTCGGCTGGATGAGCCTCCATGGAACCGTCGTTCAAACCACGATTGCTTTGTTCCCCGCATCCAGCCAATTCCTCAAAGCCAATTTAAACGAAATCACCAATCCGTCCACGACAGTCGTCCTGTCGTGCATCATTGTCGTTCTTTGGTCCTGCTCCTTGATCTTTGCCTTCATAGAAGGCGCCGTCAATCGGGCCTGGGGAACGCCGCACCAGAAGAGCTTTTGGGAAAACCGTCTGCGAAGTTTTTTTTTCATGGTTCTTGGCGGCGCAAGCCTGCTGGTTTCTTCCATTTTGACTATGACCGTCAGCGCAATGCAGAACCGCGCTTCAGCCAATATGCCCGCTTCTTTAAAATCCAGCCTGTTCATCGGCTGGTTCTGGTATCTCATCCTGATCGGAACGGGGCTGTTGATAGCAGTCCTGGCGTTTACACTGCTGTTTAAAATAACTCCGCACTGCAAGGTTTTATGGAAGGAAGCATTTGCCGGCGCCATAGTCACGACCGCCCTGTGGGAGATCGGCAGCTGGATATTCGTGAAACTCATGCCATCCTTCGATTCGCAAATGGTTTATGGAAGGATGGGCGCCGCGATCGTGCTGCTGGCTTGGATTTATACTTCCAGCATGATGATGCTCTTCGGCGCAAATTTCTCAGCTCAACTGCATGCCGGCCCGGGCAAGGAATGCATGCAGAAAACCGACGATTCTCCAAAAATATCAGCCGGCCCTCGTCATCCCGAAGCAGAAGATGAATATTAAGGATTTTGACTTTTTTCTTCCCGAGCCGCTCATCGCTCAAACTCCGTCCGACGAACGCGACCAGTCAAGAATGATGGTTGTGTGGCGCAAAAGCGGAAAAAAGCGACACCTCCATTTTCGGGATCTTCCGGAAATTCTTGCAAGCGACCATTTTTTAGTCGTCAACAACACCCGGGTATTGCCGGCCCGGCTGAGAGCATGCCGGCCCGGCAAAATGGAAGAAATAGAAATTCTTCTTCTTAATGAACTTGGCCCGATGACCTGGATGGCTTTAATCAAGCCTGCGAAAAAGGCCCCTCCTGGACAGAGGCTGAACTTCGGCGAATTGTCCGCCGTAGTCCTGGAGGCAAAAGCGTCCGGCAGCCGGACGATCCGTTTCGATGGCAGCGCTGATGTCGTCGAAGCTCTTGAAAAACTGGGAGAGCCGCCGCTACCCCCTTATATTCACAGGGATAAGGGACAAGACCTTTCGCGGGACAAGTTGCGGTATCAAACCATTTACGCACGCCATGCCGGCTCGGTGGCAGCCCCGACTGCAGGGCTCCATTTTACCGAAGAAGTTCTTCAAAAGCTTCGAATCCGGGGAATTCCTATTTGCGAAATCCTTCTTCATGTAGGCTATGGCACGTTTCAGCCTGTTCGATCCGAAACGATAGAAGAGCATAAAATGGAGCCGGAATACTACCAGGTGGAAGATTCGACGGCGAATCGGATACGGGAGTATAAATCCGAGGGGCGCCGCCTCGTGGCGGTCGGAACGACCACAACCCGATGCCTGGAATTTTTAGCCGGACGTGAGAATGCGCTGGTCGGCGCCTCCTCAGGATTCTGCAATTTATTCATCTACCCCGGATTCGAATTCCGGCTTCTCGACGGCCTTCTCACCAATTTCCATTTGCCCCGATCCTCTTTATTTATGCTTGTTTGCGCTTTTGCCGGCCGTGAACTGGCGCTCGATTGCTACAGGGAAGCAGTCTCGATGGGTTACCGCTTTTACAGCTACGGGGACTGCATGCTCATTTTATGAGTGTTTTCAATGAAATACCCCAAAAGCGCATTATTTTCCTAAATATTTAGTTTTTTTAAGTTCTTTGTTGAATCCCGAACCCTTCTGTGCTAAAGAACGAACCCAACAAGACAGAGCCAAAGCGAAATATTCCTGAGCCTTGTGCGTAATACTTTTTAGCATGGCATCGAGGGTTGATTATGGAATGCAATGAGATTCGAGACTGGCTGTTCCGAAAAATCGACGGAGAGCTGTCCGAAAAGGAGAACGAGGATTTGAACGCTCATCTGGCGCAATGCGTCGCATGCGCCAGAGAATTCAATCTGCTTGCCCTCCCTCAACGGATCGCTTCAACAATTCCCGCTTTCGAACCATCCGCATATTTCAGTCGAAAACTGAGCGCGAGCATCGCAACCGAAGCCCAAAACAACAGCTTCTGGCTGGCGATTCTCAATCCTGCGCGGCGTATTGTGCCTGCTCTGGCGTGTATTACTCTCCTGTTTCTTTCCGTTTTTGTCTATTTTCAACTATCCAGCCCCAAGACGGATCTCTACAAAGCCTACGAAAGGGTTTTTATATCGGAAGATCAGGCAAATCCAATGCTTATCAAAGGGGACATTCCTGACGAAAATATAATGAGAGCTCTCTATGCATTGGATTTGAACAAGGGCTCCGAGTTGGAATGACCAGCCGCCGATGATTTGGAAGTGAGATGAAATCCAAAATTAATGTAATTCTTTTAGGAATCCTGATCTTCATCCTTGGAGGCGTCGCCGGCGCGGCCGGCCATAATCTTTATTGGCGCTATTTCAAGAAATCTCCCAAGCCCGTCAGTTTTGTCGACACCCTCGCCGGAGAATTGAAGCTCGACGCCGGTCAAAAAGAAAAGCTGAAAGCGATCACCAATGAGACCAGGGAGCAGGTGAGGGCTGCATACGCGCGATTCAAACCTCAATATGAGGCCATCAACAATGAGCTGTGGTCGTTGCTGGATGAAATACGCAAGGAATCCGACCGAAAGATTGCGGGCATCCTTCAAAAGGACCAGAAGGTTCTCTTTGAAGAGTTCTTGAAAAAGGCCTACAAACCTTTCCAGATCAAAGGCTCCCCGCCCAACAAGAACAAGCCGGCCGGCGCCTCCGATTAAAACCCAAGGGCGGCGCGGGCCGCCGTCAGAACTGAGACCCTCAAGCACCCTGCCTCAATCAGAGCCTGTGCGGCGCTGTCCGCAGTGGCCCCCGTCGTCATCACGTCGTCGATCAGGAGAATGCGCTTTTTGCAGACTTTCGGAGCGTCGATGCAACGAAAGGCGTTTCGAACATTTTCCAGGCGATGAGAATCCGAAAGCCCTACCTGGGGAAGCGTCGGCCTGGTCCTGGCTAAAATCCGGCCGCTGCAGGGTTTCGCGATATAGGAAGCCAGCTCTCGAGCCAGCAGCTCCGATTGGTTGTAGCCACGATCTCGTTTCCGTCCCGGGTGAAGCGGAACGGCGACGATCAGATCGAATTCCTGCCGGCTCCAGAACTCGGAAAAAACAGAGGCCATCAGCGAAGCCAGGAGCCCGGCCAGGTTTTTTCTTCCCTGGAATTTCAAGCCTTGAACCATTCGGGCCAGTTCGGCGGTGTAGTAACCGAAAGAACGAGCGCCGGAATAGCATGGCATCCGGGCGAGGCATTTGCCGCACAGATGAGCCGCGTCGCTGTCGGAGCCGCTCAGCGGCAATCCGCAGCAGGAACAAATGGGAGGATTGATCTTCAAAGCGGCCGCCTTGTTCCAGCAACTGTCGCATAGGCCGCAATCCTGACGGCGGCTCACCGGGACAGAACAGATGAAACAAGTCTCCGGATAAACCAGGTTGAGAATGCAGTCAAGCGCCTGCCGCCCAGGCGATGAAGGAACGTCCCTGATTGTCGGAAAATACAGTTTATGCGCCACTGTGATCGGATGAACGGCGATTGGAGGCTGCAATCCGGCGATCGAGTGCTTGCGGGCAATTCGATTCCCGCGCATCTCTTCTATTGCTCGAGCAACCCCTTCTCCAAAAGATCCTGGCACTGAACGCAAAGCCCCGTCCAAGGCACAGCTTCCAGTCGTTTAGGTTGAATGGAATTCTCGCAATTGCTGCAAATCCCGTAGGTTTTGTCCTCGATGCGTCCGAGCGCCTCGCGGATCTGCTGCAGGATATGCCGGTCGCCCGAGCTTTTTCCGAAATTGAATTCTTTGGTATAAGATTCAACAGCCATGTCCGCGACATCTTGAATATTCTGATCTTTTTCGCGGCCATAGCCCTCGGTTCTCTGAACCATGTCCGTCAGCGAGAGTTGCTTCTGCATCAGCTTGTCTTTAAAATAAGCCAGCTTTTTTCCATCCATTATTCTTTTTCCTAACTCGTCGAATACGGCGCAATCGGAGGTCAATTGCCGCCTTTGTGATACGGTATCTTGCGCATGATGCACAATGCGCGATATATCTGCTCCATCGCCAGGACGCGGCACATCTCGTGGGTCCACGTCATCTTGCCCAGGGAAAGCGCAAGATGCGCCCGGCCGGTGACGCCGGCGCTCAAGCCTTCAGGCCCGCCGATGACAAAGGCGATCGATCGGGCGCCCCGGTCCTGTTCGGACTGCAGCCATCGAGCGAAATCCGGGGAAGTAAATTGGACGCCTCTTTCATCCAGAGCGACCAGCCGGCTGCCATCCGGAAGATGCCGCAGCAACTCTTCCCCTTCACTCGCGATCAACTGAGAGGCCGGAAGAGAGCGGCTCTTCGAAAGGTCGCGCGATTCGATAATCTCGAAAGAAACCAGGCGGCCGATCCTTTCCCGATAGTCCGTCAGGAGAGATTTAATCTCTTTGTTTTTTGTCTTCCCAACCCAGAGCAACCTTATCCGCATGGCGGACCGCTTCAAACAAATCGCCAATATTATAGAAACCGCGCCGTCAATTCAACTCAGTGCTGGCCGAATTCCGAAAGCCTGCGCCCAGCACAGGGCGCAACAATATGTCCATCGCTTTTCTGCGAACCTATGGAGTTTTTTTCACCCTGCTTTTTGCCGGCTTCCGCTTGGATCCTTCGAAAATCCGACGGACGTCCAGACGCTTCCCATCCCTCCATAAGCGCTCCAGATCGTAATAAATTCGCGCATTTTTTGAGAATATGTGAACGACGAGATCCATGCAGTCCATAAGAATCCACTCGGCGTTTTGGTAGCCTTCCACATGAGAAGGCCGGATGCCGTTCGCCTTGAGACGCTCCTGCACTTCGTCGGCAATAGCCTGCATCTGACGGGATGAATCGCCCGTGCAGATGAGGAAATAGCTGGCAAAAGAAGCAATCCCGGAAATGTCCAAAGCGACAAGATCGCTTGCTTTTTTATCGTCGGCTGCATTAATTGCGATTTTCAGAGCGTCGGTCATCTTTCACCATAGAGTTGAAATTTTCGAATGTAGTCGCAAACAGCGGTCGGGACCGAGGATTTGATTGATTTCCCGGCGGCGGCTGCAAGCCGTATTCCCGTCGCTGAAATGTCGGGAGCGTCGAGGCCCACGATGAAGATGCGGTTTTCACCCGGGGGCGTTTCCTCGATCCTGAGACGCATTTGAACCCGGCTCAGTCCCGCAAGATTTCGCACTCGGGAAAGCGCCGTTTGCGGCAGGACCTCTCCGGGATCGATATCCCCTGTCCCGGGGCGCAGAACAAAAATAAAACTGCATGAATTCAGCAACATTTCACTTTCGCGCCATGATTTCACTTCCGCCAGGCTGTCGCCTCCCGCTATGAAATATAGGAAAGTCCTGCTTGGATCGATGCGGCTGGCAAGTTTGCGCAGCGTATCGATTGAAAATGAACTCGCCGGCGGCTCCAGCTCAATGAGAGATGGGACGAATGAAAGCTTCCGCGAAGTCGCCACGCTGACCATGGCATACCGGTGCATTAATGGGATCAGATCTTCGGGCGATTTGTGAGGAGGAGCGGCGGCTACGGCAAAACGCACCTGAGACAGAGAAAAAAGCCGCTGGCAGGACCGGGCTATATGCAGGTGCCCGTTATGGATGGGATTGAAAGTCCCGCCGAGCACGCCTATCCGAACTCGCCCCAATCCGCTTCTCCTTTGATGAATTCCCGGTTCCCAGCACAAAATGCCGGAGGCCGGCAAGAAAGCCGAATCTCGTCAACAACGGCTTTTCTTTGGCCGGCGGTTCCAGGTTTCCGGCTGCGAAGCATGAAAACCCCCGCATTCCGGGCCGGGAACCTTTATTGTAACATGCCGTCCAACTTGCCGATCAATTCCTTTATCCCCTGCCCGGTCACGGCCGAAATGCAGAGGAACGGCAGCTTGCGGCGATTGCACATGGAACGCAATCGCAATATTTTATCAGGATCTTCCAGCGCATCCATCTTGGAGGCCGCCACCAGCTGCTTTCTTTCCAGCATCCCCTTGTCAAACAGTTCAAGCTCCCGAACGATGGTTTTAAAGTCCAAAACCGGATCTCTCCCGTTGTTTGAGACGTCGATCATGTGCACCAGGACTCTGGTTCGCTCGACATGCTTTAAAAATTGATCGCCCAATCCGTGGCCTTCATGCGCGCCTTCGATCAGACCGGGAATGTCGGCGACGACGAAGCTGCGGAAGTCTTCAACCCGCACGACGCCCAAGTGAGGGATCAGGGTGGTGAACGGGTAGTCGGCGACTTTGGGTTTGGCTGAACTGATGCGTGAGATCAGAGTGGATTTCCCGACATTCGGGAATCCCACCAGGCCTACATCCGCAATCAGCTTGAGGCTTAACGAAAGATCCAGTTCCTCGCCGGGCGAGCCCGGCTCCACCCGCCTGGGCGCTTGGTTGGTGGAAGTGGCGAATCGAGCGTTTCCTTTTCCGCCCCGCCCCCCCGATGCCACTTTCAGCCGTTCGCCCGATCTGGCAAAATCATGCAGCAGGGCATGTTCGGGTTCTATGAAAGCCTGGGTCCCGGGAGGGACCAGAACCGTGACATCTTCCCCGTTCTTCCCATGCCTGTTGTCCCCCTCCCCATGGCGGCCTCGTTGCGCTTTAAAGATTCTTTTATACTGAAAATGAAGCAGCGTGTTGACTCGTTCGGAACATTCAATGTAAACGTCTCCGCCGTCTCCGCCGTCCCCGCCGCTGGGCCCCCCTTTAGGGACGAATTTTTCTCTTCGAAAAGCGAGGCATCCGTTCCCCCCGCCTCCGGCGATTACCTTTATGTTTGCTCGATCGATGAACATCCCGCCGTTTCCTGAATTTCCCCGTTTTGGATTGAATTCAACGGAACGTAGCCGGCCCTAAACGGGGAATCTTAAAAAAAAAGGACCCCGTTCGGGGTCCTCCATAGAGCCTGACTGGCCGCTGCTTATCAGTCTTGAGTGCGAATATGCACGAATTTGCCAAGGCGTCCGCGATCCTGGAACTCAACGATCCCGGAAATTTTGGCAAAAAGAGTATCATCTCGTCCTATCCCTACGTTTAAGCCAGGTTTGATTCTGGTGCCCCGCTGCCGGACGAGAATAGCGCCGCCGTCCACCAACTGCCCGGCAAAACGCTTGACCCCAAGCCTCTGAGCCTGACTGTCGCGGCCGTTCCTGGAGCTGCCCACTCCTTTTTTATGTGCCATGATGAACCCCTTAACCCGCTACGTTGATTTTTTCGATGCGGACTTCCGAATGCTGCTGGCGGTGTCCGCGGGTACGGCGATACTGCTTCTTTTTCTTATATTTAAATACCAGGATGGTCTCATCTTTCTCCTGGGATTCCAGCACGCCCTGAACCGATGCGCCTTTTACCAAAGGACTGCCGATATAAGTTTTGTCGTCGGTCTTTACCAGAAGCACGTCTTTGAATTCGACCGGGGATCCGGAATCGGCTTCCAGCTTCTCCACCCGGACTAATTCCCCTTCGGAAACGCAGTATTGCTTTCCGCCGCTCATAATTACTGCATACACAATTCCACCTCCTGGGCGAAATTATAGATTTAACCAAGAAGCGGCCCAAAAGGCAACAACAAATACAGCTTGTATCAAAATGATTCGATTCTCGGCAGTCTAGGCTTTTTGAATCGTCCCGGAATTTGAAGGGAGGGAGATTTCAAATGCAGCGCCGGCGTCCAGCCGGCTTGTCGCTCTGATGCTTCCCCCGTGGGCTTCGACAACCCACTTTACAAGCGACAAACCCAGCCCCGCCCCCCCGCCAACCCGGCTTCGGGCGGGATCAGCCCGATAGAGCCGGTCGAAAATATGGGGCATATCTTCGGCCGATATTCCGATCCCGTTGTCGCTTATTGTCAGTTTTGCCGCTGAATTCTCAAGCGCTGTCGTAACTTCCACCCACCCTCCAACTTTTGAGTATTTGATGGCATTGTCCAACATGTTGACCAAAGCCCGGCGGAGCCAGAACGGGTCGGCTTCAATCCAGAGATCTCCGCTTCCCGTAAAATCGATCCTGATGTTGCGATCGACGGCGAGCAAACGCATTTGCTCGATCAGGTCCTGGAGAAGCGCATTCAAATCGACCGGCTCTTTCGCCAGGATGTGGCTTCCGGTTTCAGCTTCCGCGAGAGTGAGCATGTTATTGACAAGACAGGTCAGCCGGTCAAGCTCTTCCAGGTTGCTGACCAGAACGGACTGCAGCTCCTCCGGAAGATTCGGAGACCTCAAAGCCACTTCATTCTCTCCCTGGAGAATTGCCAGGGGAGTCCTCAATTCATGGGCGACATCCGCGTTGAACCTCCGCATCTTCTGGAAAGACTCGTCCAGGCGCCGGACCATGGAATTAAAGGAATGGACGAGTCTCTGAATTTCCTCCTCTCCTCGGGTCGAGACTATCTGGGCGTTCAGGTTCTCCGAAGTAATCTTCTCGGCGGTTCTGGTGATTTCTTCAAATGGCTTCAGCGCGGCGCCGGCCAGAAACCAGCCTACAGCACAGGAAACCGCCAGGATAAACGGGAAGGAATAAAAATATAGAAGCCGGTGCTCCGAAAGAAAACTCTCCATGGAACTCAGCGACCGGCCTACATGCACGATTGCAGGTTCCGGAAAAGCCCCGGCCGCCGGAGATCGAATGCTGACAAACCGGTAGGACGACCCGTCCGAGGCAGTGATTTTTGAAAAACCTTCCTTCTTGTGCAGCAAACCCTTCAGGTCTCCCCGAGAAAGCAATGTTTGCACGTACCGGCCATAGGCGTTGCGGCCGAGCACGTTTCCCTTGACATCAGTCATGACAAAGAGCGGTTCCGGTCTGTTTACGCCAGCGTCCATGCCGTCCATCGACCCGTTAAAACCGGTCTGGCCGAGTTTCAGGCGGAAGACGAGAATCCTGGCGTCATTGAGCAGATCGCTGTCGAAGGCTTGTCGCGCGCGATAGCTGGTGAACTGATAGCGGGTCAGACCGAAACAGACAACCACCAGCCCGATGGCCGCGCCGTGAGTCCAGATGAGTTTAAAACGAAGGCTTCGCAGGTTCACTGAATTCAACCGCGGAGAGAGTAGCCGACGCCTCGGATTGTATGAATCAATCTGGGTTCGAAATCACGGTCGATTTTATTTCGCAGGTAATTGATGTAGACGTCCACGACATTGGTCACATTGTCAAAACTCGAGTCCCAGACATTCTCCACAATCATGTGACGGGTCACGATCTGCCCTTTGTTCCTCAACAGGTATTCCAACAACAGGTATTCTTTATTGGAGAGCTCGATCGGCTTGCCGCTCCTGGTCACTTTTCGCTTGATAGGATTGAGTACAAGATCGGCTGCGCGCAAATCAAGATTTGTCGCCGATTCGCCGCGGCGCATTTGCACATGGATCCGGGCGAGCAATTCCGCAAATGAAAAAGGCTTCGTCAGATAGTCGTCGCATCCCAGATTCAGACCCTGCACCCGGTCTTCCACCGAAGCCTTGGCGGTCAGCGCGATGATTGGGACAGTCGGCTTGGATTCCCGAATCCGGGGAATCAGATCCCATCCGCTGATTTTGGGAAGCATTAAATCCAACAGGATCAAATCGCACCGGCCTTCCCGGGCTTTGTGCAATCCTTGTTCTCCATCGACAGCCACATCGATGTCAAATCCCGATTGCTGCAATCCCTTTGCTACAAAACTCGCAACTTTCGCTTCGTCTTCTATCACCAGGATTTTCATAGAGAACTTCTCTCCGCAGACTTAATCCGGATTAAAACGTCTAATCTTACAACGATTAGGCTCGGCGTGCATGAAAATATGCGCACAATGAAGCGGATTTCAGCCCGCCGAACCGGGTCGACAACGACGCTTTCTGCGGTCTTGGGACGTCCTCGGCCATCGGCGTCATCTCAGACGCTTGCGAAAACGGAAGTCCAAGCCAAATTTCCCATCCTCATCCCGTGTGGCGACGACGGACAAATCGGCGCCGACGTCGTATTCGATGATGACGATCTGCTCCTGGTTTGTGGTCAGGTTGCGCGAAAAGGTCACGACCAGGTCTTTGGCCAGCCGTTCGCTGAGGGTGATGCGAGCGGTCGGGTCGTTTTCCGCTCCGGCCAGAAACGGGTCCACCCGGAAGCTTTCGAGGCCGAAAATCCGCTGAACTCGCTTGCCGATAACGCCCGTCAAATTTTCGGAAAGCACGCTCGCAGCGCTTATTCCCGCCATCTGCGATTGCCGCCTGGTTCTCTCGGCCGCAGTTTCGGCGACCGTCCCGGCAACCGGGTCCGCCTTGCCGGTTGTCAAAAGCGACAGGATGTCGACAGTGGACATCGCCGGATCTGAAGTTATATTCAGAGTCAGATGATCCAGATCTCCGACGGCGTCAAGGATCAAGCGATAGGTCTTTACGTTGGCTTCCGCCCGGATTTCCAGGACGGGATTGATGCGATTGCGGTCGATGAAATCGGCGGAAGCGCGCGAAATGTCAAATCGACTCCCCCGGAAAAAGATTGCGCCTTCGCTCGATTCCACCCTGCCGGTCAAGGAAGGATAAGCGGGAGTTCCCCTTAATGTCAGCCTCATGCTTCCGCGCAACCTGGTCAGTTCGTTGTCGATAAGCAGTCCTCCGTCGGAATGAATGTCGACGTTCAGGCGCATTCCGAGCAGAAAAGGAAAGGTCGTCAATGGCCCGGATTGGGTCGAACTGCGGCTGGTCAATTGTTCCAGAAGATTGAAGCTCCGGGTATATTCGGCGCGGATTACGTCGATGTCGCCGGCGAGTATCTTCACATCTTTGGTTCCGTTCAAAACAAGATCCGAATTGATGACCGATCGAAAGTCCTTCGGATAGGGAAGCCGAGCGTTTCGGATGGCTATCCCCATGCTGATGGATCGGAGGGCCGCATTCTGGTGCTCGACAATGCCGGATGCCCGGATGGTTCCGGAAGAGGCCGTCCCGTGAACGTTTTCGAACCTTACAAGATTTCGCGAAAAAACCACATCCCCCTGGATGGAAGAAAAATGGAAGGGGAGACCCGGGTAATCCAGCTTTGCATTCTGAATGGTCACGCGCCCGATGATCTGGGGGTTCCGCCTGGCGCCGCTCGCACGGATATCCAGCGCCGCTTCGCCCGAAGCTGCCAGCTTCTTGTCTATTCCCTTCAGAGATTCCAGATTGAGGCTGCCCTTCAGGTCCATCTCAAGATTCCGGCTGTCGTCCAGCGGAATAGCGCCATTGAGGACAAGGCTGGTCCCTTCTCCCTCGATTTTGACATTTTCCAGCAGGACATTCTCTTCGCTTGCGGTGAAATGAATCCGCCCGGAATTGTGAACTTCGTAATCCTGAATTTTGAAATGAGCGCCGTCCAGTTCACCGCGGATCTTCAGCGCAGCCGTATTTTCAAATGGCCCTTCGACATCGACTTTTCCTTTCAGGGCCGTGCTGACATCCTGAAGATAAGTCGGAACTTTGCCGGGAATGATTTTCTGAATGTCCAGGTTCTCGAAATCGACTTTGGCTTTTCCGGGAAGCCCCGCCTCGGTTGACAGTTCGGCTTGGACGGAAAAAACTCCAAAGTCCGATTGCATGTCCGCGTCGACCTGCAATCGGTCGTTTTTGAAATTGAGATTTCCTTTTCCCGGCTTGAAACTCCAGGCGCCGTAGCGAAAGCCCTCCAACCGGAACGATCCCTGGAAGAGCGGGGCGTCAAGCGTTCCGTCGATAGCGCCGGAAATGCCGACCGAACCTTGCACCGGAAGATTCTTCTCCTGAATCGTCGGGATGGCCTGCAGGGAAAGGCCCTCCAGACGAGCGGCAATGTCCAATGCCCTTGTTTCCAGATCGACCCGGCCTTCCGCGCTAAGGTTCGCCGCCCCCCGAAACGCTTCCGCCCGAAACAGCCGGAGAAGCCGATTTTCCAGCTGGGCCCGAATCCGCAGTCGATCAAACGCCTCTCCTTCGAAATTTCCTTTCTCAACCAGAATCTGCCCGTCGCCGCCCCAGACGCCCTGATTGAAATAAATCATGCCGCTGCCGCTTAGGCTGCCGGAAACCTGGCGGCGGACTCCAAACTCTTTCAAAAAGGCGAGCGATACGTTCCGGGCGCTCCCCTGAAATTTGAAATTTGAAACTTCCTCCCCGCCCGGGAAATCAAGATCGACCTGCCCTTCCAGGGTCTGGCCCGACTCGCGAACTTCCAGGGATTGAAGCTTCAAACGAGGAGAAGAGAAAGAAGCCTGAGCGGAAAGACGCTCCGCCCGGAAGGACCGCCAACGCCCGTTCTTTATCTCCACACTTCCGTCAAACGCAATGTCGGCCGAAGACTTGACCCGAACGCTCCCCTGGAGGCTGTAGCCGCCCTCCATTTGCAGCATGTCGGCGTTCTTGCGGATCAATCCTGCGATCGGCGGAGAGAAGCCTGCGAGGAGGCTGAGCGGTTCGGAGAGCCGGCTTGTAGACAGCTGGACTTTAAACAACGAATCCCGTCCTCCGGATGCGACGATGGTCGTGTCGGGAGATTTCAGGTTGGCGGAGTAAATCTGAACCGTCCCCGATTCGTAATACGTGAAATGCAGCGGCCCTTCCAGCAGCGTGCTTTTTCCCGACTTTGAATCCTCCGGCTGCAATCCATGCAGCCAGCCGTCGCAATCCACCTTTAATTCCCGGCCGGAAAACCAGGTCAGCACGGAGGTTGCATCCGCGGCGTTTTCGAAATCGATCAAAGGCAAATCCAAAAGCCGGCCCACGTTGATCAGGGAGACGTTTTTTGTCAGGATTTTCAACTGGTTCAGCTCCCGGTTGGCCTTTGTGAGCTGCAGGTCGCCTGTGAGCTGAAAATTGCCTCTCCCGATGTCTCCGGACACATCGCGCAGATATAAAACATCCCGCTCTATCCTGAAGCCGCCTTGGAGATTGGAAAAGGCCATCTTGCGATAGCCGCCGGACTCGGCTGAAAACTTGCCCAGCGAATAGACTCCATCGCGGTCGTAGCGTACATCCGCCGAAACCCGGATCTCGCCGCGGCCTTCATTCAACGACGGAGTCGTGAGGATCAAATCCCTGCCGTCCAACACTCCTGTCGCGTGAATGGCAAACGTCGGAGAGCCCCAGTCGGTCATGGCGCCGGCGCCGGTAAAAAAAGTGCCTCCCTTTCTGAATCGGAAGCTATCGATGGCGACACCCTGGAGAGACAGATCCGCGGTCGCTTCCAGGTCGTGCTCCATGTTGCGTCTTTCCCAAAAAATGCGGCTGTTGGAATACTTCAGGCGGATCTTATAGCTTGGAAGCTCTTTCGAATAACGGACCTCGCAATCCAGATCGTTAAAGGCCAGATTAAAGGGAGCGCCGCGTTCGTTGACTTTCAACCACCCGTTCCGGACCGTCGCTTTCGAAGCTTCGAGCCGGAGAGACAATTTAAGGTTTTTCAGGAATGGCCCCGGATCCCAGGGAGATTCGGATTGGCCGGAATCGGCGGCAATGACTTCTATCCGGGGGTGAACGATGTTCAACTCAGCAAGCCGGACCCTGAAACGCCATAGGGAGGAAAGGCTCATCCTGGCCTTGATTCCGCCGACTTGGAGGCGAACCGGACCTGCCGTTTCGGTTCGGGGATAAAGCTCCAGTCCGGCGGCTTCGATTGAACCGCCGAAAACATCGATGTCGGCCTTTGCAATTCTGCATTCCAGTCCGGTTGCTTTCTCCAGAGCGGATTGGAATCGCGCCCTCGCGAATGCCTGAAAGCTGCGGCTGCGGAGATAGCCGAATGCAAGCGCCGAGGCGGCAGTGAAAACCAATGCGGCGGCGATCAAAACTTTCCAGCGCGTCTTCAAAACTTCGCTCCCTGTTCCCGGGTCATCGTTTTTTTCGGCTCGGGTGCGAGAAATGCATCGTCGCCAAATATCTCGATGCGCGAATTGCGCCGGATGCCGGCGATCCACTGATCGAGGACTTCGTTGATCTTCTCCTCCCGCAATATCTCTTCAATGCGGGCGGAGACCTGCGCAAGCGGCGGCGTTTCAAGTCCAGCCTTCTCGAGCTGAGCCGCAAATCTGCCCCGGAAATAGGAATTTATTTCTTCCTGGGTCACGTTCACAAAAGGCCTGAAACGAAAATGGACGAACCGCAGGACCGCGGACTCCATGCGCAAATAAGCGACGAGCTCCTCTTCCTGCAGTCCGAAGCGATCCAGGAAAGCTTTAAGGCCGCCTTCCCCCGCATAGGCCTCGCGCAGCGCGCGCACACGCGCCGCGACTTCGGATTCATCTTCCTGGACCATTCCGAAATTCTTCAGCTCCTGGCGCAAGAGCTCCAGATCGATAAGCCGGCTCAACGATAAATCCTCGGAATGGGAAATCTCGTTTTTGGGAAAGAGCATGGCATTCAAACTGCGAGCAAGGCCGAGATCCCCTCCGGTGATGACTTTCCCGTTGACCGCAGCCAGCAGCCGATCGATGTCTTCCGCGCGCGTCGCGCGCGCGGACGCAAGCCCGATGAAAAGCAGAAGCAGGGATAAGCGTTTCGCACTCTTCGGCGCCCTGGGAAGACGCAGGCGCCGGACGTTTCCATTCGCGCATTCATTCATAAGCTTAAAATGGGGGCCCTATGGTAATGAAGAAGCGCCCCCTCTCAAAACCCTTCGTTCGAAGCTCCTGAGGCAGATTCAGGTTGTATCCGTAATCGGCCCGCAAGGGGCCGAAAGGAGTTTTGATCCTGAGCCCGCTTCCGAGCGTGTGGCTGAATCCGGAGAGACGGATGTCGCCGACCGTGCGAAAAACGTTGCCGGCGTCGTAGAATGCCGCCAGATGAATCAATCGGAAAATCGGGATCCTGATTTCAAGGGAGCCCGTAAAAAGCCCGTTTCCTCCCACCGGTTTGCTGGTCACGGGATCCAGCGGGCCCGCGTAATCCGTGTCAAATCCCCTCAAGCTGGACCCGCCGCCCGCGAAATAACGCTCGCTGATAGGCAGATCCACGTCACCCCCGAAGGGATGCGCCGCTCCAAACCTTATCGAGCCTGCCATTAAAAGGGATTTGGGCAGAACGCGATAGTAGCTGTTCTGAGAAAAAAAAGAAAAATAATCGTTACTGCCCAGCAGTTTCGTCGTGACGCCCACGTCCGTGGAAGAAAAAAAGCCCCGGGTCGGATCCAGGTAGTTGTCCCGCGAATCGCGGACATAAGCGACCGAGAATGTGGAAAGGCTGCGCGGGCTGTCCTCCCGCCCAAGTTCGGATGACGAAACCCTCAATCTGGACAGGCGCACGTTTCTAAAATTGTAGCGGACCATGCCCCAGCTGTGATCGCTGAAGGGATGGCTGAACTGATAGGAGAGGTTGAAGCGCCTGCTGTCGAAGCTGACGTCCCTCCGCTGCAGGATTGAAAACGTGAAGGAGGACTCCACCGGCAAAGCGCGGAACTGCGGCTGCCGGAGATTGAAAAGCGCCTGTTGCTCGATGCTGCTTCCCCGCAGCCGGATGTCGGCGCGTTGAGCCGAGCCCAGGATGTTGAGATCGGAGAATTCAAGCGTTCCACGCAGCTTTTCCCTTTCCTGGTAGCCCAATCCGTACCGGATCGTGAAACGCCTCGATTCCTGCACTCGCACGACCACGCTTTGGTAGGGCGCGGCGCTTTCGGGATTCTGCGGCGCAACCCTAACCTGGTCGAAAATCCCGAGGCTGTAGAGAGACTGCTGCGTCTGCAGCAGTTTCGCGAGGCTGAGAGGTTCGTTGGGTTTCAACAGGATTCTCTTTTCAATAATGGAACGGCGGGTCCGATCGTCGCCTAGCACAAGGATGCGATCGACTATCGTCTGAGATCCTTGCTCAATCTGGAATTCAACAGGGTAGCTTCCCGCATCGTCTGGCGCTCCGGTTCGAACCGTCGCCTGAGCTTGCAGATAACCGAGATCGTTGTAAGCGGAAATCAGGGTATGACGGTCCTGTTCCGCCAGCGACGGGGAATAGGGCTCGCCCGGCTTCACTTTGATTTTTGCGGCCAGATCTTTTGCTGCCAACGCCGAATTGCCGAGCACGCTCAACGACCGGACCATGGAAACGCGCCCTTCCCTGCACAGATAAGTGATGGCGAGCTTCTTTCCATCCTCCAGAAATTCGACAAGCGGAATTATTTTAGCCTCCAGATATCCGCGAGATTCATAAAGAGCTGTAAGCGAAGCCGCATCCTCCTCCAGTCGCTTTACGCTGTACGCATTGCTTTGCGCGAAAGCGCCCGGCTGCATGGCCACAACTGCAAGCAGCTCCTGATCGGCAAAAGCGGCATTATCTTTGAAGCCTATCCGGGCCACTGTAAATTTGTGATTGGGGACGATCCTATAGCGAAAAACTCGAACTCCCGAATCGTCGACCTTGTCGTCAACGGCCACTTCCGCCTCGGGATACCCCATGTTGTCCAGAAAATCCTTGAGATTGTTCAATCCTTCTTCCAGAGTGTCCCGATTGATCCCTTCTCCGCTTAAAATGGGAAGCAGCCTGGGAAGCTGCGCCCGATCAATTTTATAGCCCTGGACCAGGACTCTCACTCTGCCGAAATCGGCCACTCCGACTCCAATCGCCACCGTTCCGCTCTCCGGATCATAGGATTCTGAAATCTGCGGGACGGCGGCAAGAAAGCCTTCATTTATAAAATGCCGCCTGAGTTTCTCAACGCGGCTGGCCAAGCGGCTGCGGTCGTATTTTTTCCCTTCTTTATACCCGAATTCGTCCAGCGCCTCTTTGGCTTGCAGGGAAGGGACGCCCGTGATTTCGATCGAGCGGATAACGGCAAGCTTTCCCGAATTGACTTCAAAGACGGTGTCGACCTGGCGGCTTCTCTCATCCAACTCAGGCCGGACTTTAACCTGGGCAAGATAAAAGCCTCTTTCCTTGAGCCATTTAAGGACAGCCGCGCCGGACTCCTCCAATTTGCCGGCAGTGAACCGCTGGCCGATCGGCAATGACACCCATTCTCCTATGGATCGGCCTTTGAGATCCAAATCCCCTTCAATAGAAAATTTGTTGAAGTAATAATTATGAACAAGATTGAATCGCAGATTCACGCCTTGCGCGTCGGGAAAAGCCTCCACATCGATCCTCGCGAAGCGGCCGGTTTCATAGAGAAACTGAATGGCATCTTTGATCGCTGTGCGGGTGAGCATGCTCCCGGGCTTTGTGCTCAGGAAGGGGGCAAGGTGGGATCTTTCGACGGGCAGGTCTGCAAGAAAATCAATATTCTGAATAGTCTTCCCATAGAGAGTCGATTGTTGATGCGACGACTCCTGAGCGCATGCCGGCAGGACTGACAAAAAAAAAGCGATCGAAAAACAGATTTTAGCCATGGATCTGAAAATGCGGCTTATGGATTCCTGACATTTCGGCGGGCGCAGGCCCCGGACAGACGTCTTCACCCTTGCTACTGTTTGCAAACCTGGTCGCGGCGAACGCCCCGTCTGTTTCTGTTTCCCCTTTGCCGTCAGCCGCTTTTCATTTCGGATCGAAATCCGGCAGTTACTTTCTTTCGCCTCGTCCGGGCAGCGGCTGCTGCATGCGCCAGGTCGGAATCGGGATTCTTGAGATGGCGAACAGGTCATGAAAAACGGCCGATGGTCCGGCGCCGGTTTTTATTCATCGAAGAATGAATTTTACACATTGAACCGGAACAATATGACATCCCCCTCCTGAACCCGGTACTCTTTCCCCTCGAGTCGCAAAACTCCCTTGCTTTTGGCCGCCTGAAAGGAGCCCAACTCTACCATATCATCGAAAGAAACCACTTCGGCTTTGATGAAGCCTTTTTCGATGTCGGTGTGAATTGCGCCCGCCGCCTGCATTGCGGTCGTGTTGCGCGGAATAGTCCAGGCCCGCACTTCCGGTTCGCCTGCAGTATAAAAAGAAAAAACTCCCAAAAGGTCGTAAGATTTCTGGATGATGCGGTCGATCGCTTTTCCCGTCAATCCCAAATCTTCCATGAACATCCTGGCGTCTTCCGGCGGCAGAGCGGCGATTTCAGACTCGATCTTTCCACAGACAGCCGTTATTCCGACATTGCGCATCGAGGCTTGTTTATGAAGCCCGAATTCATCGACGACGCGCTCAATCTTTCGGGCGTCCTGATCTCCAACATTGATCGCCAGCAAAACCGGTTTTGCCGACAGGAAAGTAAATCCTCTGATTCGTTTCTCCTCTTCCAACGACAAGTCGACATTCCGCAAAGGCTGTTCCGCCTCCAGCGCCGCTTTGAACCGCAGGAGGACATGATTTTCCGTTTCCAGCTCTGCGGATTTGGTTTTTTTAAGATCCTTGGCCAGCCTCTCCAGTCTCTTTTCCACAATCGCCAGATCCGAAAAAATCATCTCCAGCTCAAAAAGAGCGATATCCCGAACCGGATCGACGCTTCCTTCAATATGGGGAAGGTTGGGGTCGTCGAACGCGCGAACGACGTGAAGCAGCGCATCCACGTTTTTCAAGCTGCTGAGATAGCCAGTCATGTCTTTAGCCTGGCCTTCCAACGCTGCTTTCCCTTCGCCGCGGGAAAGTCCCGGCAAATCCACGTATTCGACTGTGGCGTAGGTTGTCTTTTTAGGATGCACAACCTCGGCCAGCCGGTCCACCCGGGAATCGGGAACCGGCGCGACCCCGACATGAGCTTCTCTGCTCTTGCCCCAGGACGAAGCATCCACCCGTCCTTCCGTCAACAAACTGAAAATTGTTGTTTTTCCAACCCCCGGCAGCCCGACAATCCCGATTTTCATCGTCATCCTCAATAATTTTGAAGGCTGTAATGTTACCACAGGATTGCCGTCTCGATTGTATCCATTCCAACCGGCGGCAACGAGTCCACCTTGGGCAAAAAACCAAAACCGCATCGAACCGTATGGCTAAAACCGGCTTTTAAATCTTTGCGCCGCCTGACTTTTTCGTCCCTGAAAATTCGAGCGTTCCGATCGTCTTTTTTCTGCTTTTTTTTGCCCTGCCTCCATTTAAAAGAGCTGAATGAAAAACTTTATTTAATCCGTCCACTATTCTCTTGACACCCAATGCCGATAGTCTTATTGTTTGGGGGTCAAAGTGGTCCGAGGTGGTTAAAAAGGGCCAACAATAAGCGTTATCCTCTGAATTGATATTTCATAAAGTCGACAAATAACAGAGCGCGAGTCTGATATGCTTTGGGGAAGGTATTCAGCAAAAATTGATGAAAAATCTCGTCTACGACTGCCTGCCAAGTTTCGCCGCGACTTGCCGGAAACTGAGGACAACACTTACTACGTAACGAGCGATGACGGGAAATGCGCTCAAATCTATCCCATACCTGTTTGGAGCAAAATCGCTCAGAAATTTCAGGAATCTCCCCGGATGGATCCGGCCAAGTTGAAATTGCAGCGATTCACCAGCTATTACGGGCTGCTGACGCAAATGGATCCCCAGGGCAGAATCCTGATACCTCAGTCGCTTCGAGAGGACGCAAAAATCATGGGAGACGTCACGGTTATCGGCAAAAGCGATCACCTCGAAGTATGGAATGACGAAGCATTCAGAAAGAGTTTGATGGAAGACCCTCTCACGCTGGAAGAGCGGGAGAGGCTGGCGGAACAGGGATTCTAAGCGACTCCGGGCGGCAGCCGAAAGCGGGAACACGATGAGAGCGACAGCGCAAAAAAATATGACAGAGCGCCCGATCCCCTTTGAAGTCGTGCATGTTCCGGTAATGGCGAAGGAAGTGCTCGATTTGCTCCAATGCAAACCCGGCGGCGTTTATGTGGATGGCACCGTCGGTCTGGGAGGCCATACCCAAGCCATTCTGGAAAAAATCCTGCCCGGCGGCATGCTGATCGGCCTCGACCGGGACCGGGAGTCGCTGGAAAAAGCGATCGCACGATTGAAGCCTTTCGCAGACAAATGCCGCCTGTTCCACGACAATTTCAAGAACCTGCCGCTGATATTGAACAACCTGGGCGTCCAATCGGTCGACGGCATTCTTCTGGACCTGGGGGTTTCTTCCTATCAGCTTCTTTCCCCGGAGCGCGGCTTCAGCTTTCAATCGAACGTTTTGCTGGACATGAGGATGGACAGAAACCAGCAATGGACAGCCGCCGATCTGGTCAACAACCTGCCCGAAGAGGAGTTGGCGGACCTGATCTACGGCTATGGAGAAGAACGGTTCTCGCGCCGTATTGCCGCCGCAATAGTCGAGGAACGACAGAAAACGCCTGTCACCCGCTGCTCTCAGCTGGCGGCGATCATCAGCCGGGCGTTCAAAGTCCGCGGCCACCAGACGATTCACCCTGCTACCCGGACTTTTCAGGCTCTGAGGATCGCGGTGAACGAAGAACTGGAGGGTTTGGAAGAATTGCTGACCGAGGCGTTCAACTTTTTAAAACCCGGAGGAAGGATTGCGGTGATTGCATTCCATTCTCTTGAAGACAGGATCGTGAAAAGGTCGTTTCGAAAGCTGGCCGGGCAGTGCATCTGCGAAGCGCCTCCGGAATTATGCACTTGTCCGAGAATCAACGCAGCCAAACTCATCACCTCCCGTCCCTTGACGCCAGGCCCGGAGGAGCTGGCTTCAAATATGCGAGCCCGCAGCGCCCGACTGCGTTCAGTGGAACGGATTGGATAAGAATGTGTCGCATTTTGAAGCAATGAACCGAGAACGCAACTGGAGATCGAAATGACGGACTGGGCGGATGGAATTGAGGCACGAAACTACGGCATCAAATGCGTCATTGACGCCAGAGTGCTGTCCGAACTCGTGCGCACTATCGTCTGTTTGGCGGCGGTCGCCGGAGCTCTCTTGTTTTATTCATGGGTCCGCAGCCAGATCATCAGCGTCGGGTACGAAAGCCAAAATCTCTTTTCCGAAGAAGAGTCCCTGCTTCGCATTGAAAAGAGACTGATCGCGGAGGAAAAAATCCTTACGGATCCCAAACGCATCGACAGAATAGCGCGCGTTCATCTGGGGCTGAATCCGCTGAATCCCAATCAGCTGATCGTACCGCCCATCCAGGCTATCGAGGCAAGCGCCTCGGACAAGCTGGCGTTGGCCGGTTCCGAGCCGGCGGCATTGAAAAAGACCGCTGCAAGGCGGTTCGGCAACTACTCCAACTAACGGTTGGGCGGCAGGCGACTCCGATGAAATCCTGCGCCGGGTTTCCAACACGATTCACAAATCAGCTAAATATATGGCCGACAGCGGAGGAGGGCTGAGATCAATCAGAATAATCGCAGTGATCCTGGGGATATCCCTGTGGAGCATCTGCATCGTGGTTCGCCTCGTACAGCTGCAGATTTTCGAACATAGCTCCTTCGCGCAATTGGCCGTTCAAAAACAGCAGGTCACCCGTTCCGTTCTGCCTCCCCGCGGCGTTATTTACGACAGTCGCATGGACGCAATCGCAACAAGCGTGCCGGTGAGCACCGCCGTCGCCGAGCCGCGCAGAATCCCGAACAAGACGGCGGTCGCCCGGCGCCTGGCGGAAATACTGAGAATGAATCCCCGCGAACTCGAGAGCAGAATGAAGGATCCGGCTCGCCAGGCGTTCATGATCGTCAAGCGCAGAATAGACCCTGACGCGGAAAAGCGCATCGAATCGATGGGAATCCATGGAATTTATTTTGTGGATGAAAGCATGCGCGTGTATCCGAGTCGCGAACTGGCTTCGCAAGCGCTCGGATTTGTGAACATGAACGGAGACGGCGGCGCCGGAATTGAACTGCAGTATGACCGGGAATTAAAGGGAAAGGAAGGGATATACTCCTTTGATGTGGATGCCCGGCGGCGTTCATTCAGGCTTAAGGTGGAAAAGCCTCCAGTTCAGGGGCACTCCCTCGTGCTCAGCATTGACAAATCCATCCAATACATCGCCGACAGAGAACTTGCCGCGGGGGTAGAAAAGTCCAAGGCCCGCGGCGGCGTCGCCATCGTAATGGAATCGGAAACCGGCCGGATTCTCGCCTTGTCCAATTATCCGTCCTTTAACTGCAACACCTATAATGAATACAATCCCGAATTTTGGCGCAACAAGGCTGTTTCGGACATTTTTGAACCCGGCTCGACTTTCAAAGTCGTCGTCGCCACCGCCGCTCTGGAAGCCGGCCTCACGCGGGCCGACGAAATGATCGACTGCCAGATGGGCTCGATCTCCATCGGCGGACACACGTTTCACGATGATCACAGCTATGGGCTGCTGAGTTTCAGCCAGATTCTCGAGTTGTCGTCCAATGTGGGCGCGGCGAAGCTCGGCCTGCGCCTGGGGCAGCAGAGGCTTTATGAAGCGCTGCGGAATTTCGGATTCGGATCGAAAACCGGAGTGGATTTGCCCGGGGAGATCGTGGGCCTGGTTCGCGACTGGCGTCAGTGGTCCGGTCTTTCAATCGGCGCAATTTCTTTCGGCCAGGAAGTGGGCGTCACTTCGTTGCAGATTCTGAGCGCCATCAACTCCATCGCAAATGGAGGCTATCGCGTTCGTCCTTCGATCGTGGACCGGGTGATCGATGAAAAAGGAGACCTGGTCAGCATTCGCACGCCGGAACGTATTCGCCTGATGAGCCCTCAGACGGCCGCAGCCGTCTCAAGCGCATTTGAAGGCGTCGTCCTGCGCGGAACCGCCCGTCGCGCAGCCCTGGAAGGCTACCGGGCGGCGGGCAAAACCGGCACCGCCCAAAAAATCGTCGACGGCCGCTATTCGAAAAGCAAGTATATGGCTTCCTTTATCGGATTTGCGCCTTTGCCTAAGCCGCGCATTACCGTTCTGGTCCAAATCGACGAGCCTCGAGGCTCGCATTATGGCGGCGTTATCTGCGCTCCCGTATTCCAGACGATAGCGCAGGAAAGTCTGCTGCAGCTTGGCATCCCTCCGGATAAAGACCTGCTCTTGACGAAACCGGCGCCGGCCATCGCAGATTCAGCCAACAGCGTGACAACAATGCAAGCCCGTTTAGAAAAGGCCGCATCGACGGATAAAAAGAAAGAAACGGAAGAATCTCCGGAGGCGATCGCTATTCCGGTGGAAAGAGAACTCGTCTCCCTGCCGGATTTTCGAGGGATGTCGAAGAGGGTCGTTCTGAACCGATGCCTGGACCTTGGCATCCGACTTCAATCGAGCGGTTCGGGTGTTGCAATCTTTCAGGCGCCCGAACCGGGCGCCAAAATCCCGCCCGGAGCGACCTGCACCGTTACATTCGCAAAAGTCGGCGGAAAAATCAAACCAATCGTTGCGATTCGAAACGAAACTGCGCAACTGAAAACGCCCGAAAGGCCATAGAAAGCGTCCCATGCTGCTAGGCAAGCTGCTTGAACAGATTCCCGGAATGGACAGGCGGGAAACGCCTGAAATCGAAGTTTCCGGGATTGCATACGATTCCAGGCAAGTTCAAGAAGGGGATCTCTTTATTGCCATCAAAGGGGAAAAAACCGACGGCGCCCGCTTCATCGAACAGGCAATCAGCCGGGGCGCATCCGCCGTGGCATCGGAGAGCCCGACGCCCCCCAAGCCGGCGACCGCATGCGTGAGCGTTCCCGATGCGCGAAGGTTTCTGGCCCAAGCTTCGAAAGCTTTCTACCAGGATCCCTGCGCAAAGATCAAGCTTGTGGGCATTACCGGCACCAATGGGAAAACCACGACCTCCTATCTGATGCACTCGCTTTTCAGCCAGGCAGGCTTTTCTTCCTGCCTCGTCGGCACTATCGGAATGAAAATCGAGAGCCGCTGCCTCCCCAGCAAGCACACGACTCCGGAAGCTTCGGACCTGATGAGATTCCTGAGCCAGGCTGTTTCAGAAGGTTGCACGCATGGAGCTATGGAGGTGTCTTCCCATTCCCTGGCTTTAAAGCGCGTTTTCGGCGCCAAGTTCGCTGTCGGCGTATTCATGAATCTCACGCAGGACCACCTCGATTTTCACAAGGACATGGAAAGCTATTTTCAGGCCAAAAAGCTGCTCTTCTCCCCTGAAAACGGCAACGGCATTGAATCGGCCGTGATCAATATCGACGATTCCTACGGGGAACGTCTGGCCCGACAATTCCATGGCTCTGTCGCGCGCTTCGGCTTCAGCAGAGAAGCGGACATTCGCGTCGTTGAATTCCGCAGCCGCTCCGATGGATCCGAACTCCTGTTGGCAACGCCTGCAGGAGAGATGGCATTCCGGCTTCAATTGATCGGGCGGCCCAATGCCTACAACATCATGGCGGCCGCCGGCGCGGCGCTCTGCCTTGGACTCGGCCCGGATGAGATCCGGCAGGGCGTTGAAGCTCTGAAGGGCGTCCCCGGCAGGCTCGAACTCGTCCAGGCCGGACAAAGCTTTTCCACGATCGTCGATTACGCCCATTCTCCGGACGCTTTGGAAAACCTGTTGGCCACGGTCTCCCGGTTGCCGCACCGCCGAATCATTACGGTCTTCGGCTGCGGCGGAGACAGAGACAAAACCAAGCGCCCGATCATGGGCAAAATAGCAGCGGCTATGAGCGATTTCGTCATTGCAACTTCCGACAATCCAAGATCGGAGAATCCGGACGGGATACTGAAAGACATCGAATCGGGCCTGCTCCGGGGTCGGGCTCCCTATGTTATTGAACCGGACCGCAGACAGGCGATCGATACGGCGGTCGCAATGGCGGAAGAAAACGATGTTGTGGTGATCGCGGGCAAAGGACATGAAGACTATCAGATCATCGGCAGCAGGACTCTGCCCTTCGACGACCGGGAAGTCGCGGGAGAATTGATCCGGAAACGGAATACGGAAAAGTGATTATGCTGTCCGCAGCGGATGTGGAATCTGGAACAGCCGGGATTTTGACCGGCGGACCGAAGAATGCGGCGTTTCGAGCGGTGTCGATCGACACCCGCAGCCTGCAAACCGGAGATATTTTCTTCGCCATACGCGGACCGAACCTGGACGGACACCGGTTCATACCGGATGCACTGGCGAAGGGCGCCCTTGGCGCGGTGGCGGAAGCGGATTATTCGTTTCCCGGCGAATTCCCCAAGGGCCGCGTTCTCATCAGGGTGGAAGACACGCACAAGGCGCTTAAAGATCTCGCCGGCTGGATAAGACGCCGCTGGCCCGGAAAACTCGTGGCGATAACCGGAAGCATGGGAAAAACAACCACGCGGGAGTTCGCGGCCCAGATCGTGCAAAGCCGATTCAACGTGTATCAGACGCCGGGCAATTATAACAACCTCTTCGGCCTTCCCCTCGCACTGACAAAACTGGCGCCCCGTCACGACCTTGGAATTTTCGAAATGGGAATGAGCGCGCCGGGGGAAATTGCTGAAATGTGCAGGATCGCCGCGCCGCAGATCGGAGTTCTGACCAATGTAGCTCCCGTTCACCTCGAGTTTTTTGACTCTCTCGAAGAGATCGCGGCGGCGAAAGAAGAGCTGGTCCAGGCGCTTCATGCCGACGGAACCCTTATCTACAACGCCGACGATCCCCGGGTGCGCGAAATAGCCGGCCGGTTCGCAGGCCGCAAGATTTCCTATGGATTCTCCGGCGGCGCGGACGTCCGGGCGGACGAGGTGAAAATCGTCAGCTTGAATGAGACTCGATTCACGCTCTCGTGCGCCGGCGCCGTTTGCGAAGCGGCCGTTCCTTTTCCAGGCGCTCATTTCGTCATGAATTCGCTTCCGGGAGTCGCGTTGGGAACGATGTGCGGCATTCCGCCGGAAAGAATAGCCGAGAGCCTTGAAAGCCTCAAACAAGCCTCCATGCGGGGTCAAATCCTCTGCTTCAAGGAAGGATTTGCGGTCATCGACGATTCTTACAATTCCAATCCCCGGGCTTTGATGGAAATGATAAAAACTCTTTCGCAATTGCCGTCGTTCAACCGGCGGATCCTCGTGGCGGGAGAGATGCTGGAACTGGGGGCCGGTTCGGAAGCTCTGCATGCCGAGTGCGGCGCATTTGCAGCCGAAAGCGGGCTGGACGTCGTCATTGGAATTCGAGGGGCGGCGCAGGAGATTGTCCGCGCCGCCGTGCGGGCGGGACTGCCGGAGTCCCGGGCGCATTTTTTCCCGCATGCAGACGCAGCTGCGGAATTTTTAAAGACTCAAATGCGCAAAGGCGATCTGGCGCTCGTGAAAGGGTCGCGCGGAGTGCGCGTCGAAAAAATCATTCAGGCGCTGCGAACGGATTTCGAGATTTTAAATTCATGAAAACAAGTTATCAGGGAAAAACAATATTGGTGGCGGGCGCGGGAAAAAGCGGGACGGCGGCAGCCCGTTTTTTGCTGAACTGCGGCGCCCGGGTCGTCCTGACCGATACAAAAAGCCGCGAGCAATTGGAGGGCGCGATCGCTCCTCTGATCGAAACTGCCCGCCGCTGCGGAGATCTGACGCTGCAGTTGGGCGGCCACAACAAAGACAGTTTCCGGCAGTGCGACTTTGTCGTCGTCAGCCCGGGCATCCCTTTGGCTATGCCGGAATTTGAGATAAGCAGGGGCGCAGGGATCCCGGTCCTTGCGGAAGTGGAGCTCGCCTATCGCCATCTGAAGGGGAGAATTATCGGAATCACGGGATCGAATGGGAAAACAACAACCACCGCCCTGGTTTTCGAGCTTCTGGCCGGCGCCGGCCTCAAAGCTCATGTCGCCGGCAATATCGGCGTCCCCCTCATCGACTTCGTTGAGAGCTCCTCTCCCGAGGATGTCTACGCCGTGGAATTGTCGAGCTTTCAGCTCGAGGGCGTTATTGAATTCCGCCCGTTTATCGGCTCGATCCTGAATCTTACGCCCGATCACCTGGATCGCTATGCCGGCTTCGAACAGTACAGTGGAGCAAAACAGCGCATTTTCATGAATCAGATGAAAACCGATTTCGCCGTGCTGAACGCCGACGATTTCCGAACAGAAGCCATTTCCAGGACGGTTCCTTCCGCTCCGGCTCTGTTCAGCAGGACAAAAACCGTGGAAACCGGCGCTTTCGTGCGAAACAACCGCGTCGTCTTCCGGGACGCGACGGGAGAGAAAGACCTGTTCCCGACAAGCGCCTTGGGTTTGAAGGGAACGCATAATCTTGAAAATGCGCTGGCTGCTTGCGCCATGGCGATCCTGGCCGGCGCCCCGGCCGAAAGCCTCGAAGAAAGCGTCAGGAAGTTCAAGGGGGTCGAACACCGGATCGAATGGGTCGCCGAATCGGGCGGCGTTCAGTATTACAACGACTCGAAAGCGACGAACGTCGACGCCACCATTAAATCCATTGAAGCCTTTCCCGGCGCCATCCTTCTGATCGCCGGCGGGAGAGACAAGGAAAGCGATTTTACCGCTCTGAAAAAGCCGGTCCGGGAAAGGGTCAAACGCCTGGTCCTGATCGGCGAAGCAGCAGGCAAGCTCAGGGAAGCGCTCTCGGGCGAGACGGAGATCTGCGAAGCCCGGACCATGGAAGAGGCGGTTTCGATTTGCAAAAGCAGCGCACAGCCCGGCGATGTGGTGCTGCTCGCCCCCGCATGCGCAAGTTTCGACATGTTTCGGAATTATGAACATCGCGGCCGCGTCTTTAAAGAAGCAGTCCGCGCCTTGACAGCCGTTCCCGGTTCAGAGTCGAACCCTATAGACTGAGAACCGGAAGCTGAAAGCGAATTATAAAAAGAGTCAGGAAAAATGAAAGACGCCCCCCAAAAAGAAAGTTATGAATTCATTCACAAATCGTCATTGTTTTTAACTGGAAACTGGGAACCGGGAACCGGGAACTCGTATGGCGTATAAACCAAGCAGCGACAAAGTTCTTTTTTTCACGGCGGGGATTCTCACGATTTTCGGACTTGTGATGGTCTACAGCGCTTCGTTCGTCGTCGCGTCATCCAAGTACGGCATGTCTTCTTATTACTTCTTGCGCCAATTGCTTTTTGCAGGCGCCGGATTCTCGCTCCTGATCGTGTTGATGAATGTGGATTATCATATATGGCGGAAGCCCAAAATCCTCTACACGATGCTTCTGGCGTGCGTCATCGTCCTGGCGTTTGTACTGACGCAGCCAAAGCTCAATGGAGCCCACCGCTGGCTGCACCTTCCCTTGATTTCCATTCAACCCTCGGAAATCGCAAAATTAATCGTTCTCATATTCATTGCCGACTTTCTTCACAAATACGAAAAAGAAATCAACCAGCCGATCCGGCGGCTGCTTCCTTTCGCCGCAGTCGTCGGCCTTTTTGCCGGGCTGATCGCAATCGAGCCCGACCTGGGACAGGCGCTGTGCATTTGCATGCTCGCGGGCGTCCTTTTGTTTGTCGCAGGCCTCTCCTGGCGCTATTTCGCGGGCGCTGCGCTGCTGGCCATCCCGGGGTTTTATTTCTTTGTCGTGAACGTTCCGTTCCGTTGGGAACGCATCAAAGCTTTTCTGAATCCTTTTCACGACCCTCTGGGTTCCGGCTGGCAAATAACCCAATCTTTAATCGCCGTGGGAAGCGGCGGCTTCGCGGGCCTGGGCCTCGGGGCCAGCAAGCAAAAGCATTTTTATCTTCCGGAGGCGAGCAGCGACTTCATTTTTTCAGTCATCGGCGAGGAGCTCGGGCTGTGGGGATCGTGCCTCGTGGCGTTCGCGTTCCTGTTCTTTTTCTACCGCGGGCTGGGAATCGTCATGAGAGCTCCCGACCGATTTGGATTTTATCTCGGACTCGGCATCACGCTCGTGGTTGTGCTGCCGGCGTTTATCAACATATCCATGGTGCTGGCCATGATACCGACGAAAGGGATTGCGCTTCCCTTTATCAGTCAGGGCGGAAGCTCTCTGTTGCTCAACCTGATTGCAACAGGAGTCTTGTTGAATCTGTCGAATCACAATAGACTGGCGAGGGCGGCGGAATAAACCATGTTCAGGAAAATCCAGAAACTTCATTTTGTCGGAATCGGCGGCATCGGGATGAGCGGCATAGCCGAGCTTCTGCTCAACCTTGGCTACAAAGTTTCAGGTTCGGATATTCGGCTGAGCCCTGCAACCGAGAGGTTGGCGGCCCTCGGCGGGGCGATCAGCCTCGGACACAGCGCCGGAAATATCCAGGGCGCAAACGTTGTCGTCATATCTTCGGCCGTCCGTCCCGACAATGTCGAAGTCGCCGAAGCCAAGAGGATGCAGATACCGGTCATCCCGAGAGCGGAAATGCTCGCCGAACTCATGCGCCTTAAGTATGGAGTCGCGGTGGCAGGATCGCACGGCAAGACGACCACCACTTCCATGATCGCCACGGTCCTGGTGCACGGCGGGCTTGATCCCACGGCCGTCATCGGCGGCAGGCTGAACGCTTTCGGCAGCAACGCGAAATTGGGCAAAGGCGACTTCCTTGTGGCGGAAGCGGATGAAAGCGACGGCTCGTTTCTGAAGCTCACCCCCGCCATCGCGGTCGTTACCAATATCGACAGGGAACACCTCGACCACTATGCCGATTTGGCCGAAATCCAACAGGCGTTCACCGCATTTGTGAACAAAGTTCCCTTCTACGGCGCAGCCGTTCTGTGTCTGGACGATCCGAATGTTCAAGCGATCATCCCAAAAATCGAGCGCAGGATCGTGACCTACGGGACCAGCAACCAGGCCGACCTGATAGGCTCCCACATCGAGTTCCATGGATTTGGGGCTTCCTGCCAGGTGCGTTACAAGGGGCGAAGGCTTGGAGCTTTGAGCCTTTGCATCCCAGGAAAACACGGAGTCCTGAATTCGCTTGCCGCAATCGCCACGGGGCTGGAGCTGGAAATTCCCTTCGAGAAAATCGCCTCGGCGCTGGCCTCTTTCCAAAACGCCGACCGCAGATTTCAGATGAAAGGAACAAAAGCAGGCGTCCTTGTCGTGGACGACTACGGGCACCACCCCACCGAAATATCGGCGACGATCAGCGCCGCCCGCAACGCATCGGATCGCCGCATCGTAGCCGTTTTTCAGCCGCACCGGTACACGCGGACAAAGGCTCTGGAAGAAGATTTCGCACGCGCTTTCAACGACGCGGACGTTTTGCTGGTGCTCCCGATTTATGCAGCCGGCGAGGCGCCTATCGCTGGCGTTTCCGCCGAACGGCTCGTCGACCTTGTGAAAAAACATGGGCACCGGGACGTCCTCTATGTCCCGGATCTATCCGCAATCCAACCGACACTGAAAAACAGGCTGCGGGACGGCGATTTATTGATTACATTGGGCGCCGGAGACGTGTGGAAAGCGGGCGAGGAGTTTTTAAAGAATTGACCGTTGACTATTGACGATTGAACGCACATGCATGTTGATCCATCGCAAATATGGACGAGGAAGAGGGATTCAAAGCGCGGCTGTTCGGATAATTTAACTTGCAGGTGTGATCACGATCACTAGCTTTGGATTGCAGATATATTAGGAACATGCCGGGAATCGGGATGAACAAGCGATGGCGAATGTCGCCGGCAAGGAGTTGGGGGGAAACTCCAATCTTTCACGACTGCATTCGAACGTGTGATTCAAAGGGTCCATCGCCCGTCGTCCATCGTTCATAGGTTATAGGGAAATAATGGAAATCAGGATAAACAAGCCGCGGGAAATTCAAAGCGCCAAAAGCGCTCCGGAAACTCCCCTGCGCGCGAGAAAAAAAACGATCCAGAGGGTCGGGAAAAAACCGATTGCAGGCCGCAGGTTCTTTTCGGCGGTTAAAATATTCGTCCAAGCAGCCGCCTTCGCTCTGATTGTTTTTATTATGCTTTCTGTTTTTCATTATGCTTTGAATTCTGAAAAATTCAACCTGCAGAACGTCGTCTTTTACGGCTGCAAACAGTCCAAGCCCAAACAGCTGGAAGCGATAATCCGGCGGGACTTCCCCGCGAACATCCTGCGCATCGATCTGCAGCGCCTCCAATCCAGGCTGGAAAAAAATCCCTGGATAAAGAAAGCCGGAATCCGGCGCGTCCTGCCGTCCGACCTCGTCATTCATGTGCAGGAAAGATCTCCGTCGGCGATTCTGGAACTGGGCGGCGAATTGATGCTTGCCGACAGCGACGGCGTCCTCCTGGACTCCTACGATCCGATCTACGGCAAGCTGGACGCCCCCGTCATCAAGGGTTTTCTCGGCAAAGACGCCGGAAGCTACCGGCGGAACAACAAAGAAAACGCGGCGCGGATTCGACAGGCTCAGGCCATGCTCTCCGAAATAGAATCCGGGATGCCTTCGTATACCCGGCAAATATCGGAAATCGACATTTCCGATCCCAATAATTTGAAAATTCTCCTGGTGGACGACTCTGCGGAGGTTCTTCTCGGAGAAAAGGACTACCTGAAACGTTTTCGCAAACTGATAGACAACATGGCGGTTTATCAGGAAGTGAAGGATCAGAATAATAATGATATAACGTGGGTGGATCTGCGTTTCACCGGCAAAATTGTTTATCACCGGCGGAGCGGCCAGACAAAAAATTACGAATGACGAATTCAGGCATGTTCGGTGAATCCGGCCGAGCATCCGGATCCAAGGTATGCTAAATTCATCTTTCGTCATTCGCAATGATTACCGGGGTGGCAGTTGAGCAAGAAAAATCGCATCGTTTGTGGCCTGGACATAGGAACAACCAAGATTTGCATGATGATTGCGCAGGCGCATCCCGACGGCGCGATGGAGGTCATCAGCACCGGCTATGCCAATTCCGGCGGACTTAAAAAGGGAGTCGTCGTCGATCTCGAAGAAGCCGCGGCGTCAATAAGAAAAGCGGCGGATGAAGCGGAATTGAAATCAGGGCTCTCGGTGGATTGGGTGACCATCGGAACGTCCGGAAACCATTTCCAAAGCTTCAACTCTCACGGCGCGATTGGCATAGAAGGGAACCACCAGGAAATAACCGCGGATCATATGGCTCAGGCGATACGCGCCGCCCAGTCCATCCCCATTCCTCCCGACCGTGAAGTCATCCATGTCCTGCCGCAGGAGTTTTTCCTGGACGATCACGGCGGCATCCAGAATCCCGTTGGACTGTACGGTTCCCGGCTGGATGTGAATATTCATGTCGTCACATGCCATAGCGCTCTGAACCAGAACATGATCAACGCCGTCAACCATGCCCAGATGCGCGTCAAAAAAGTCGTCCTGCAGCAACTCGCGAGTGCGGAAGCCGTGCTCACAAAAGACGAACGCGAACTCGGCACGGCTATCATCGACATCGGCGGCGGCACGACCGATATCGCTGTTCTTGTCCGGAACGCCGTGTATTTTTCATCCGTCCTGCCGGTCGGCGGCGCGAATTTCACCCGCGATCTCGCGATCGGCCTGCAGACGCCGATGGAGGAAGCGGAGCGCATCAAGAAGGATGCGGGGACAGTCCTGACCGAGAGAATTCAAAACGAGGAGCTGTTGGAAGCGCCGGGGATGGGGACGCGCGCCGGCCGTTCCGTGACCAAAAAGCTGATTTGCGAAATTCTGCGGGCCCGCGCAGTCGAGACGCTGGAGCTCATAAAAGATCAGCTTTCAAAAGCGGTTGAAAACGAGCGCCTGATAGCGGGAACAGTCCTCACCGGAGGCGGCAGCATGCTCGACGGCATGCTGGAATTGGCGGAGGAAACGCTCGGCATGCCTGTCCGGCAGGGGCTGCCCCTGGGAATTCAGGGATTGACGAACGAACTGTCCCATCCGGTGTACGCAACGGCGATAGGATTGGCTTTGTTCGGAGCGGAAGAAGCGGGTTTTCGGAAAAAAGGGCGAAGCAAGTCAAACGCCGCGCCCTGGCTGATTAACAGGATATTCTCATTGGCCGGCAATTAGAGTCCCGGATTATTAGGAGGATGGATGCAAACGGAGAAACTGAATTTCGAGGAAGAGGCGATCAAGATCCGGTTCGAGGAAGACCGGCAGCCTCCCGCAAAAATAAAGGTCGTGGGAATCGGCGGCGCCGGCGGCAATGCTGTGAATCGCATGATTCAGGCGAAAATCGGCGGAGTGGAGTTCATCGCCGCAAATACCGACATTCAGGCATTGCGCAATTCCGTAGCCCCCATCAAACTGCAGATCGGAGCAAAACTCACCAATGGCCTCGGATGCGGCGCCATTCCTGAAAAAGGGAAACAGGCTGCACTGGAAGACACCGAGCGCATCATTGAATTGCTCGATGGCGCGGACATGGTCTTCGTCACGGCGGGGATGGGCGGCGGCACAGGCACCGGCGCCGCGCCGATCATCGCCAGCCTGGCGACCGAGTTGGGGGCCCTAACCGTCGGAGTAGTCACCAAGCCGTTCAATTTCGAAGGGAAGAAGCGCCTGCAGCACGCGGAAGAAGGTTTGCAGGAATTGAAGGAAGTTGTCGACACTCTCATCACCATCCCCAACGAAAGGCTGCTTGCCGCCATGGGTCCGGACGCTTTGCTGGAGGATTCCTTCCGCTATGCCGACGATGTCCTTTGCCAGGCCGTCCAGGGCATTTCCGACATCATTACCATGCCCGGCATCGTGAATGTTGATTTCGCAGACGTCCGAACGATCATGTCCGGAAAAGGCATGGCTTTGATGGGTACGGGAATCGCCGAAGGAGAAAACCGGGCGGTCGAAGCGGCCCAGAGAGCCATCTCCAGCCCGCTGCTTGAGGAGACTTCCATCCGCGGCGCCCGAGGAGTCCTGATCAATATCACGGCTACCCGCAACAGCCTGCGGCTGCACGAAGTGGACGCCGCAGCCAAGATCATCGAAGAAGTCGCCGGCGCGGAAGACACGATTTTTGGCGCGGTTTACGACGACAGCATCGGCGAACGCATCAAAATAACCGTAATCGCCACCGGATTTAATCATAGTGGAAGTGAAAAAGGGAAAGGGGCGGTCGATTACATTCGGGCTTTGGGCAATGTCGTGCCTATCGGACCTTCAGACTCGGGCAAATCGATCGATTACCAGCTTGCTTCCATCAAGGAAAATCTCGACGAACCCGCGTATAAGCGCCGCCGCCTCGAATAACAAAAGCGCCACGGATTTCACAGGTTTAAAAATACTTATTCAATCCGTGAAATCCGTGGCGCTTCATTTCTCCGCTTTTTTCTTGTAGCTGACCGCCAGACCGCCCGATCCCGGCAGATCCAGGACTTTGGTCTCAAGCGAAGGGATGCTGCGAGCATACTCGAGGTAATCGCCCCCTTCCCCGCCCCAGCCGCCGCGCCGGAACCCTCCGCGGCCGCCCCAGCCGCCAAAACTCTCTCGAACGTTGTGAGCGGCGAAACAGCCTCCCTCCGACAGCTTGGGCAGCGAGGCTTTCAAATAATTCACATACCATTCCTTATCGGCGTCGCAAAAAACAAAATCGAACGGGCCTTGCAGCGCGGGAACAATCTCGTGGGCGTCTCCTAACCGGGCGTCGATATGCTTCGAAAGGCCCGCTGCGCGAAAATTGGCCAAAGCTTCATCGTAACGGTGTTTTTCTATTTCGATCGTCACCAGCTTCCCCCCGGTCTTCGCCAGCGCCCAGGCGATCCAAACTCCCGAATAACCGGTGGAAGTCCCGATTTCAAGAGCGCTTTTATAGCCGCGTTGAACTATGATGTCATGAAGCGCTTTCCCATCCGTCTCCGGAACATTTAAATCGCGCCAAGTCCCGCGACGGCTGTCCAGGAATTTTTGAACCTGCCGATCTAGCGCCCCGGCGTCATCCACGCTTGAGAAAGCGGTCATGCCGATAATCAAAAGAGGAAGAAAAAGCGATGCAAACTTGGCCATCACGCGACTCCATTCAAAACATTAGATACGGATTCAGCAGAAGGGGGTTACAGAAAAGGCGGGAAGTCGGGCGATCAAAAAAACCGGGGATTCAAGTCTTGAGAAGTCCCAGAACTCAAATCCCCGGAAATCATAAGGCAGAAGTTACTTCGCTCTCTTGGCAATCAATTCCTGCGGAGGACGAGGACCGCCCTGGCCGCCGCCGGGACCGCCCTGGCCGCCACCTGGAGCGCCCATGCCGCCACCTGGAGCGCCCATGCCGGCGCCGCCGCCGGGACCGCCTTGGCCGCCACCGGGAGCGCCCATGCCGGCCATGCTCGGCCTTTCGACAGTGAATTTGATTTCATCGCCCGACACCACGCCTTTGTAGGTCGTCTTCATTTCCATATCCTGATTCGGACCGCCCATGCGCACGAGGACGAATGAAATGTTGTTTCCTTCAATCTTGCCTTCCGAAATCGGGCTTTCGCCCCTTGCGGTAATAACGGCGCCGGTCAGCTTGGCCCCATCCACTTTAAAATCGAAAGTGGTTGTCTGAGGCCCCTGCCTCCCTTGCGTTTCCGCCACCCATTTCCCGCTGACATCGGCAGCCCATGCAGACGCAAGCAGCAGTGTCAGAGCCGCTATCAGAATCAGCAGAATTCTTGTTTTCATAGGATATCCTTTCATCCTTTTATAAAAGGGATTGCACGATCCATCGATGACCGGATCCCTATTATTTCACCCTTTTGGCGACAATCGGGGCCGGTGCGCCCATGCCGCCGCCAGGTCCGCCGCCGGGTCCGCCGCCAGCTCCAGGACCTGCGCCGGGGCCAGCTCCGCCACCGGGGCCTGCTCCGCCGCCGGGTCCGCCGCCGGGTCCGCCCATGCCGCCAAATCCGCCGGGAGGCATTGCGAATTCACGGGTAAAGGTGATCTCATCGCCCGCTACTTTGCCTTTCCAGGTCGTCTTCATTTCGTTTTCGCCGAACTTGCGCACGACGACAAACGAAATGTTGTCGCCGTCGATTTTGCCTTCGGATATTTCAGTGACGCTGGGTTCCCCGCCGCCAAATCCCGGCGAAGTAACGGAGCCGGTTAAGGCCGCTCCTGACGCCTTAAATACAAAAGTAGTCTGCTGCGGTCCGCTTCTTCCCTGCGTTTCCGCCACCCACTTGCCGCTGACGTCGGCTGCCCATGCGGATGCCGCTGCCAGCATTAAAACCACTGCCAAAACCAACAGAATTCTTTGTTTCATCGGATGCCCTTTCTCCTTTATTCAGTTTGCCCGTTCAAAAAAAACATTTTAAAGGACGGTTATGAATAATACTTACGATGCGCACCGGAATGTGTTACAAAACTCCCATTCCCTGTAAAACTCGGGAAGTTGTTCATTAAATTCACAGTTAATTATAAAATCCGCTTTCAGAATGTTCTCTGTGAAAAAAAATGCAATTGCATTAATGATTTTAATTCAATTATTTGCGGCATTCGGGCTTGCCGTCGCCGAACAGCAGAAACAGAAGCCTAAAGTCTGCCTGACGCTCAGCGGCGGCGGAGCGCGCGGCAGCTCCCATATCGGCGTTCTGAAAATCCTGGAGCGGGAGCGCATCCCCATCGATTGCATCGTCGGCACAAGTTTTGGCGCCCTTGCCGGGGGGCTTTATTCCTCAGGATATTCCGCGGGTGAAATCGAAAAAATACTGTCCAGCCAGGACTGGAGCGCTATATTCAGCGACGCCCCACAGCGTCATTTGATGCCGATACTGGAGAGACGGAACCTTCGCTACCAGCTTCAGATTTCATTTAAGGACTGGAGTCCGGGCCTTCCTCCGGGCCTCTGGGAAGGCCAGCGCATGACCGAATCGCTGAACGTTCTGACGACCGACCGTCTGCTGGACGCACAGAATGACTTCGACAAGCTCCCGATTCAGTTTCGAGCCGTGGCGACGAATCTGCTGAACGGCAAACCCTATGTCTTCAAAGAGGGGCGAATGGCGGAAGCTCTCCGGGCTTCCATGGCCATTCCGCTGGTGTTTACGCCGGTAGAAAAAGATGGAATGCTTCTGGTGGACGGGGGGCTGGTCGCCAATCTGCCTACGGAAGTTGCTCGTTCCCTCGGCGCCGACATTGTCATCGCGTCCGATGCGACATCCCCGTTGCTGGAAAAAGACCGGATCCATACCTTTATCAATGTCGTCGACCAGGCCATCAGTCTGCAGATGCAGCAAAATGTTGAAATCAGCCGCAAATTCGCCGACATCCTGCTGAAACCCGAACTCGAAGACTTCACTGCCAGCGATTACCTGAAAATTCCCGAAATCATCGCCAAAGGAGAACAGGAAGCGATTCGCAGGCTTGGAGAAATCAAGAATTTGGTTTCCGGCGTCCCGCCCGCAAGCCACAAGGCCGCGCCGGCAAACGCCCGACGAGTCATCCAATCCATAAAATTTGCGGGCTTAAAGCAGATCAATCCTTCGCAGCTGACGAAGCAGGCGCATCTTCACGTTCGCGAAGGCGACGTTCTGGATCTGGACGCCCTGGTGGGAGATGTCGGACGCCTTTATGCCACCCGGCTGTTTGATAATGTCGATTATCGTATGGACCTCATCGAGGACAACCGCTATTGTCTGACTTATCTCTTCAAAGAGTCCGCGAACAAAATCCTCGGATTGGGCCTTCGCTACGACAATGACTACGATTTTGTCGCGCTGGCTGAATTCACCGTCCGACAACTGTTCGGCGGCCCTTCCGGCGCGGTCCTTTCCACCAGGTTTGGAGGATTGGAAAACCATTTTGTCGCCCTGCATCTCGCCTCGGCTTCGGCGCCTGGGTTTTTTCTTGAACCGAAAATCGAGATTCACAAACAACAGCGGCAGGAGATTCGCAACAAAAACCTGTTCGACACATACAGCGTCAACCGAAAAGGGGGGCGGTTGACCGCCGGGGGATCGTTCTTGCGGCTGTTTGAACTGGAAGGAGGATATTTTAGAGAACGCGTCGAGATTCAGGGCGGATCCGGATTGGATAGGACCGAAGTCGCTCCTTCCATGCTGGCCGGAGTGACGTTCAGTCTATATCGGGACTCCCTGGACGTCCCGGAACTGCCCCGGAAAGGAGCAAAGGCGCAGATTTCGATCGAAAAGCAAAGCTCATCTTTGGGAAGCGACTTCGACTACTCCCGATGGCAGGCCAATCATGAAGGCTATATCCCGCTTTCCGAAAAATCCACGCTGGGAATCATCGCCGGAGCAGGTTTCACGCGCGGCCGTCCGCCCTTCTACAATAATTTTTATGTCGGCGGAAATTCGTTCGCCGAGCAGGCTTCAAAACCATTCCTGGGGCTTGAACGGGATGAAATAAGGGCGAACCAGATCATTTTCCTGAAGATGAGCTATCGAAGACAGATCTTCTCCGACTGCCTCGGATTCGTAAACCGGGGATACCTGATCGGGACCTACAACGGTCTGATGCACAGCAGCCGACAAGATCCTCCCTATCAATTCGATTTTCTGCACGGCGCCGGCGTCGGCCTTGCTTTAAGCACCCTGTTCGGCCCCGTCCGCGCCATAGCTGGAATGGCCGAGGGCGGGAGACTGCGTTTTTACGTCAGCATAGGACCGCGCTTCTGATGGATGATTGAATAAATGCCGGCTCAAAATGAAAAAACGCCATCAGAACCGGCATTTATTCAATCATCAATGGATGGTGGGCGGCTTTTTGTTGTCCTGTTCGACTTTGCGCCGCACGTCTCCGTAATAGACTTCAAACTGTCTCTTCAGCTGCTCGCGCCGGCGCTGCTCGTCAAAATGGCGGTAGCGATCCACCCAGCTTCCGCCCTTCAGGAGCAAATAGCCGATCAGCATGCCTCCGAGATGAGCGATGCTGGCCACCTCGGATTCGGCGCCGCCCAGAGAGGAAAGAAATGCGAAGGCGCCCATAATCAGCACCAGCCATTTGACTTTAATCGGCAGCAGAAAGTTAAGGTAGACGATGCGATTGGGATAGGTCGCTCCATAAGCGAGAAGCAGTCCGTAGATGGCCCCGGAGGATCCGACGATCACGTTCACGCTGTTCATTGCAACCAGCCAGGAGCATAAGCCCGCGCCGACGCCGGTAATGAAATAGTATTTAATGAAACGGCTCGTTCCCCAATGCCTCTCCAGCTCGTTCCCGAACATATAAAGCGTCAGCATATTGAAGAAAAGATGGAAGACTCCTCCATGCAAAAACATATAGGTTGCAAACTGCCACAGCATGTATTCGTGAGTGACCAGGGCAGGCAAAAGCCCCAGATAAACTTCAAAATCCCTGCTTCCAAAAAGGCCGAAAATCACTTGCAGGACATACACGCCGATGTTGGCGACAAGCAGGGCTTTCACTGTTCTGGTAGCCGGCCCGCCGAAGAAATAGTTCGGGAATCTCATATTTGTATGCTAGGAGAAATGAGCGACGATTTCAATCACGATGGCGGGAAACAGCGGCATTTTTTAAGGGAAAATTGCGGTCGTTGGCTCTGTTCGCACGCGGCCGGCCGATTTCTGGTAGAATGGCGTCTCCTATTTGAATCGTTTGAAGGGGGTTTTGATGAGACCAAGCGGGCGCGGCCATGATGCAATGCGCGAGGTGCGGATCGATCCGGACTACACAAAGAATGCAGAGGGATCGGTCCTGATATCGGTGGGCGACACTCGGGTGCTTTGCACCTGCTGCGTCGAGGACAGAATTCCGCCTTTTCTCAACCACATGAACCAGGGATGGGTCACGGCCGAATACGGCATGCTTCCGGGCGCCACCTCAACCCGATCCGCCCGTGAAGCCGCCCGGGGCAAACAGACAGGGCGAACCGTCGAAATCCAGCGCCTGATCGGACGATCGATGCGCTCTGTTGTAAACCTTTCCCTTTTGGGCACGCGAACGCTTTTAATCGATTGCGATGTCATCCAGGCCGATGGAGGCACCAGGACAGCCTCGATCACGGGCGGATTCCTCGCCATAGCCCTGGCCGTGCACAAGCTTATGGGCCGGAAGCTCCTCCCCTTTTCTCCTCTTATTGATTTCGTCGCAGCGACCAGCGTCGGAATCGTGGACGGCGCCGCCTGCCTGGACCTCGACTATCGCGAAGATTCCAAAGCGGAAGTGGATATGAACCTCGTGATGACCGGCTGCGGCAATTACGTCGAAGTCCAGGGAACGGCCGAAAAGACTCCCTTTTCAGCGGAGCAGCTCCAGCAACTGCAATCGCTGGGAGCGACGGGAATCCGTCGGCTGGTCGAAATACAGAAATCGACGCTCGAAACGCGCGCCGATCTCAAAGCCCTTTTCCCTCTGATTAAGTAGCCAATCGAGCAACGCGATGGACTCCGGCCGGCTGAAAACGATTGTGATCGCGACCCGTAACAACGGCAAGCTGCGCGAATTCCGGAGTCTGCTGGCGTCTTTGAAAAGCGGCATCCTGAGCTTGATGGATGCATCGATAGCTTTGGAACCCGAAGAAACAGGACTGACATTCGCGGAAAATGCGCGGTTGAAAGCGCTCGCCTATTCCCGTTGCACGCCGTTTCCTGTTCTTGCCGACGATTCCGGCCTGGAGGTGGCGGCGCTGGGAGGAAAGCCCGGGATTCATTCCGCCCGGTATGCCGGACCGGAAGCTTCGGACGCGGAGCGAATCAATAAGCTCTTGATAGAGCTTCAAGGAAAGGAACGCGAGGCGCGGTTTGTTTGCTCCCTGGCGCTTGCACACGACGGCGTCCTGATTCTGGAGACGGAGGGGGAATGCCGGGGGATTATCGCCAAAGAGCCGCGCGGGACGAACGGTTTTGGGTACGACCCGGTATTTTTCTTTCCGTCGCTTGGCAAGACCTATGCCGAGCTGACCGACGCCGAAAAGAATCTCCACAGCCACCGGGCCCGCGCGGTTTCGGCTCTTCTGTCAATCGTCAACCGTCAATCGTTGCGCTGGCAGTCATGATTGAATTAAGCTAAAATGATGGTCCAAGTTTCAGTCGGGGCATAGCGCAGTCTGGTAGCGCGCCTGCCTTGGGCGCAGGAGGTCTCCAGTTCAAATCTGGATGCCCCGACCATTGAGAATCAAGCACTTACGGCCGCCCCTGCCTGCCCAAAAAATCCGCCACTGTAGACGTTTTGTAGAACATCTATGCATCGAACATCATAGTTCCTATGCTTTTTCCAATTTCGCGTCCTATCCGTATGTTATTTATGTGCTTAGATTTATGGAAAAGAGTGAAAAACGTCTGCCCGGGAGTAAGGGGTAGCGCTCCTGTCTAAACCGCAGGCGTGCTATCTGCGGCGCTTTTAAACCGCCATCAATCCAAATCGGGAAATATCGCAAAAATGCGTTGACAATAATATCGCAATTATGCGATATTATTGCCGTCCTACAGATGAGGAAGCTTGTGCCGGAAACAGAAGTTCTGATTTTCAGTGCCGACGACGGATCAGCTCCCTTGATGGAGTGGATGGATCAGCTCCAGGTGAAGGTGCGCGACAAGTGTATCGTTAGAATCGAGCGGCTTTCCGAACTGGGGTACGAACTAAGACGACCGGAAGCTGATTTGCTGCGGGATGGAATTCATGAGTTGCGCATACGTTACGGAAGCGTCAATTACAGAGTCCTTTATTTCTTTCACGAAGGGCGCGCAATATTGAGCCACGGATTTACAAAAGAGGGCTCTGTGCCAGATTCAGAGATCGACCGGGCGATCAAGGACAAAACCCTATTTATAAGCAACCCAGCACGGCATACATACGAGGAGTAAACGTTATGGCCAAGAAGGAGAAAATGAGAGATGCAGTTTCAATCCTTCACGGTCGCTATGTGAAGGATGATCCAGAGCGAAAGGCAGCGCTCCAAGAGGAACGTGTAAATGCCGAGGCAGCTCGGCTGATTTATGATATCAGGATCAATGCCGGGCTCTCGCAACAGCAATTGGCAGAGCTTATCGGAACTACGCAGTCCGTCATTAGCAGGCTTGAGGACTCAGACTACGAAGGGCGATCACTTTCGATGTTGGATCGTATCGCGCAAGCTTTAAACCAAAAATTGACGGTGGCCATGACCGCCCGCGAGCCGCAGGGAGAAAAGGTTCGCGAGGCCTTCCAGGGGGTCGTGGCTCCCGACGTTCCCGCTGAGGAGAATCTTGCGCCTGAAGAGCAGGTCAGTCGCTTGCTCTCGAGCGCGGAGACGCTTTTCGTAGAGGGACAACCGGAGGCGGCAGCAATGCTTGCCTGGTCAGCAGCCGAGACCATCTTGCGCAGGCGCGCTCAATCTGACGCGCCGGAAATGGAACGGCAGAGCTCAGCTCGCGTTCTCAAGCACCTTTATGGGCTCGGTTGCGTCAACCCGAATACCTATGAAAAGCTGCTCCGACTTATGGAGTTCCACAACGCCGTAGCGCATGGTTTCCAGCCGCGCACAACGCCGCCTGATATTCCGGATATTGTACCGGATATTCGGCATCTCCAACACGCTGCGTAGGGTAGACAGCCGCCAGCGGATCTCGATTCAATTTCGGGCGGAATCAACGTGCTCCCGTCATTGAATTATTCACCCGAATCAGTGAAAGCTTCATCCATCTTGTATCCAAGCTGTTTGTATCCACGCAATCGGCGCTGAAAAATCCGCTTCAACATTGGGACTTCCAGGTCGGCGTAATCATAGATTGTAACCAAACGCTTCCCTTCCCTGATTCTATGCAGCCTGCCTGCATATTGGGCAAGCGTTCCCTTCCACGAAATAGGCAAAGCCAATAAAAGCGTGTCCAGCCGGTCATCGTCGAAACCCTCGCCGAGATATCTGCCGGTCGCCAACACTAATCGCTGCCCTTCTTGCCGCAGGCTCAATGCGGCCGCCTTGCGTTGCTTCTGGTTCATTCCACCTGTAAGCACAACAATATTAGGTATCTCTGGCTCCAAAAGTTTGGTCAGCAGATCCAGATGCTCCCGTCTCTCAGTCAGGACAAGCGGATTGAATCCTTCTCTTATGCAGGAAAGAGCATCAGAAACGATTTTATGATTTCTTTGCTCATTATGAATCAAGCTTTCATAGACATCATGAATGGTCAGGCTCATAAGGTCTTTTAAAGCTTCAGGCAGTGTAAAACCGGTTCTCCGAACCAGAACCAATCGCTCAATTTGATCAGAAGCTTGCTGCGTCTTGACAGTCACGCGATGCCTGATAGGTCCGCACTGCATAAAGAGTGTCCTTTCGGCAAGGCTGCATACGCAGATTTTTCCGCCGGATCCCGTGCAAGC